>JBJXFQ010000105.1:0-24831 GCA_046155605.1 Phycisphaerales bacterium | reverse complement strand
TGTTTCAATCCGCGCCCGCCCGTAGGCGGGCGACGCGGAAGGCGCTGGCGTCGGCCGCGAACTCCTCGTTTCAATCCGCGCCCGCCCGTAGGCGGGCGACCACAGCCCACGAGCGGCTGCTGGCGGTGCTGCCGTTTCAATCCGCGCCCGCCCGTAGGCGGGCGACACGGCATCGCAGGCGTCGTGGAAGCGATCGATGTTTCAATCCGCGCCCGCCCGTAGGCGGGCGACGTTGCGTCGATCGGTACTACAGGATCAACAAGGCGTTTCAATCCGCGCCCGCCCGTAGGCGGGCGACATCTACAGAGTCCAAGACAAGTTGCGGGAGCAGTTTCAATCCGCGCCCGCCCGTAGGCGGGCGACAAGAGTTGATTGCGCGGCGCGTCGATCAGGTCCAGTTTCAATCCGCGCCCGCCCGTAGGCGGGCGACTGCCGACGTTGTAAGTCTATGCAGATTAGGGTGTTGCGTACATCGATCCGCGAACCGGCAACGATACACTCGACCTGGCGTCTGCGGTGACCAGTCTTCAAGCCGTATGAGGTTGTCAAGGAACGAGTTGCGCGCTCCGCGGATCCTCTAGCCAAATCGTGCGCGCTCCGACTCGGCGGTCATGCGATGAGCGGCCCTTCCACGTCGTAGGTGGGCTTGGCGCCGTGGTGCTCGACCCGATGATGCCAGTTCGCCCCGAGGAAGTAGAAGCGGATGCTATCCGTCTTCGGGTCGATGATTTCCAGCAACCGTCCTTTCAGGTCGGCGAGTTGGCCCGGGTCCAGCTTGCACTCGAAGACCGAGTTCTGCACCCGCTGACCGCGGTCCTCGCACGCTCTGGCAACGCGCGACAAACGCCGGCGCCCCTCCTTGGTGACTGTCGAGACGTCGTAGGTCACGAGAACGTACATGTCGGCCTCACTTCCATAGCAGCGGTGGATAGGCGTCGAGGTCGCCGCGAATGTGCCGTGCCAGCAGTCGCGCCTGCAGGTGAATCAGCAGGCCCACCGTCGTCCGCTCGTCTAAGAAGGGATGCACCATCGACTCCTGCTTCCGTCGCTGGTATGCCGCGACGACTTCCTTGCGTGTGGCCTCGGTCATCTCAACCGCGCCGGACTCGGTCACCTTGAACCCGCTCGGCTTGACCTGACCGAGGTTGATGAGCGACACGGCAAGTCGGTCCGCCAGGAACGCCCGGAACTCTTCCATGAGGTCGAGCGCCAGCCCCGGGCGACCCGGGCGGTCCACATGAAGGAAACCGACGGCCGGGTCGAGGCCGCAGGACTCGCAGGCAGCCCGGGAATCGTGCGCCAGCATCGCGTACAGGAACGAAAGCAGCGAGTTCACCCGGTCCATTGGGGGCCGGCGTGTGCGCCCCGAGAAGAGGAACTCCGGTTCCGCCGACCGGATGAGGTTCTGGAAGACCCCGAAGTAGACGTTCGCCCCGTCGCCCTCAATGCCGCGGAGGGTGTCAACACCCACGGCGTTCTTGGCCGCGTCGATCGACGCCGCGAGCCGCCCCGCCGCGGCGGTCAGAGGTTGCGCCGCGTCGGGCCCGGCATTCTCTCGCGCCCCGCGCAGGAGGACCGTTCGGCTGTTGGCGAGCTTGCCGAGCAGGATCGAGCGGACGATGCCCGTCGCGCGCTCGGGGCTGTCCGCCCATCGGTACTGCTCCCGGCGGAGCAGGACGTTGCCCGGCGTGAACCCGCTGAACCGGGCCATGAACCGGCCGTGCTCGCTGCAGAACGTGACGGCGACCCCCTTCTCGGCGCACATGGCCATGAGGTGGGGGCTGGCGCCGACGCGGCCGAAGCAGACGATGCCGCCGAGGTTGTGGATAGGGACGCGGAGCCTGACCTCTTTCTCCACGCGGACCGCTACCGCCTCGCCATCCTTCGAGAGGTACGAGTCCTGGGTGAAGACGAAGAGGGTGTTGAGGTGGTGCTTCACGGTTCGGTCAGGGCGCCCAGGGCGCGTTCAAGGTATCGGGCTGCGGACTTGCCCGGACCCGTGGCGTCGGGCAGGCAGAGGTTCAGCAGGGAGCAGCGGTCGCACTTCTTCTCGCGTCTGGCGCGGGGCGTGACGCCGGAGGCGATGAGTTCGTGCAGGCGGGCGCCGGCGGCTTCGGTGCGCTCTCGCAGGGCGCGGTCGAAAGGTACGTCGAGCCGGTGACGTGTGCGCCCGTAGTACAGGGCGCCCGCGGGCACGCCGCCGGGAGCCAGCCCGAGCATTTCCTCCAGACACAGGGCCTGGGCGCAGAGCTGGACGAGGTCGGCGTCGTGCTTTTTCGGGCGGCCGCGTTTGTACTCGACGGGGAAGGGCACAGGCGGGAGGCGAGTCGCACCGGGTGGAGATCGGAACTCGACCACGTCCGCCTTGCCGATCAGCCCCAGCCGCTCGGATTGCAGGGCGAGGCCGCGAACGATGCGGACCCCCGGGCGCGACTCGGCCCGTCCACCGCCCCGTGGCCCGGCATCCTCGGCATGGGCGCGACGGTGGAGGATCCGTCCCTCGACGGTGAGACGGTTCTCGGCCCAGAGACCTTCGATGTGGATGAGGGCGCACTGCCGCTCGCAAAAGATGAGGTGTTGGAGGGCGGAGATGGGGAGGGGGTCGGGCATGGCTAACCCAAGAATGCGCCACTCGCTCCACCCGCTTCCGTGCGGAGCAACCCGGCCATGATGCCGAGCAGGAACCGGTCGTAGGCGTCGTTCCACAGATACACGTCGGTGAAGAGAGGCGAGGCGGGGAGGGCCAGTTTGTCGATCTTCGCCGCCCAGAGTTGAACGGAGCCTGCCTGAAGGTTTTTGAATGGAACGTGTTCATACAGCTCCAGCCTCCGCCTCAAGTCGTCGTCAACGACAACGACACATGTGTCCGAATCGATGACGCGGCACAGTTTGGCGACTCTCGGGTAATCGGCGGCCACCTCAGCGGCCGAGAGCTGTTCGTGGATGCCGCCGTGCCGGTCTAGTTCGTGAGACATCGCGTTGGTCGCGAGGTCGCCGGGACAATGCCCTGCGAGAAGCTGCGGCCAGAACTGGTCAAAGACGCTGGCACTCTCACGAAACGCCGGATGGGCCTTGAGAAGATCGTCGTGTTCGAGCTGGAACGTGTGAAGCGCTGCGCCGGTTCGGAGGCCATGCCGGTTTACCCGCCCGGAAGTCTGGATGAACGCCGCGACGCTCGCACGTTCGCGGAACGCGGACTGGAAGTCCAGATCGACGCCGGCCTCGACTATTGATGTGGCCACCAGAATGTAGTCGGCCGCGGCGGCGCCCTGCCGCCTCTCGATTTCCTCCAGGATCGCTTGCCGGTCCCGCGGCGTGAGAGCCGTGGAGAGGTGCAGGACCTGTCGGTCTCGCAGGGGTCGCGGGTGGGGGTGTTGATCGGACTTGATCCCTTCGAGCCGCTCGGCCAAGTCGCGTGCGATGACAGCTGCGGACTGCACCGTGTTGAGGATGGCCAGGACCGGACCATTGGTCCGCGTCGCATCGGCCAGGCGCTCGACCAGTTCCGAGCGCGTAAGTGAATAGCGTTCTGGGTCGGCCGGTCTCGCGTCGCCGAGCGACACCCGTGCCAGTTCGGTGTTCTGAGTCTCGCGTAGCAACGGCTCCGGCGTCAGCTCGGGCAGGACGCATGTCGGCGCGATAACTCGCTCCTCTTGCCAGAAACGCACCAGTGAGCCCGAGGCCAGGACGATGCGGCACGACCACTGATCCGCGAGCTCCCGCAGCCAGCGCCAGCACTGCGGCCACAGGTGTACCGGGATCGCGGCGTGGGCCTCGTCGATGTAGATCGCGGAACCGGGGACCTCGTGGAACTTGCGCAGGTCCGCGGGCTGGTTGGCGCCGAGTGTCTCAAAGAACTGGACGGCGGTCGTGACGACGACGGGGGCACGCCAGAGCGTCGCGAGCGTGCGATGGTCCTGGTCCGCGAAATCCACACGGTGGTGATGCTCGGCCACGACCTCGTGGGGGTCTTCGCCGGGCAGGACCAAGGCTTTTCGGAGAGCCCGGGCCGTCTGCGTGATGATGTTCGTGAATGGAGCGACGACGAAGAGCCGGCGCAGAGGCGGCTGTGCCCTTGCCGCCTGCCCGAGCAGGTACCTGGTGACCGCGGTCGTCTTGCCGAGGCCCACCGCTGCCTGGCAGGAGACGATGCGCTCGAGGTAATCGGCGTCGCAACAACCCTCGTAAAGGGCACACCTCTGGGCATCGCGTGTCGGGTCCCGCCCGCCGAGCGCGGCGACGTAGAGATCGAGCACCGCGATGCGCTCGGCCCAGCGCGGCTCGGGGGGTGTCGGCGGATCGGCGAGCGTGTCGTGGTGCGCCGAGTCCTCATGGTCGGCATCAACAAGACAAGAGAGCGCGAGACGCATCGCCAGCCCATGCACGGGCGGGGCTGGTTGAAGGAGGCAGTCCCCGGCGGCCGCGCGGTGACGCTCGACGAAGGCCGGCAAGTTCCTGTCGGTGATGGCGATGAGCTTGGCGTGATCGTCGCTGTACGCGTCAGGTCTGCGCAAGCCGCGCAGGGGCGCTCTGCACCCGGCGCGTGCGCGATTGGCCTCCTCATTTGGTCGGGACGGCAGCCCCGGCGAATGGTGGGCGCGTATCAGCCACGCTGCCAGATCGTCCCTGCCCGCGACGGCATGGGCTACTCCGGCGTCAACGTGGTCGAGGTGCCCCGGCAGCCGCCCACCGCGTCCGCCGCGAAGCACGTCTTGGTTGCCCTTCGCCAACTTCCCAAGGTCGTGAAAGATCGCGGCGCGTTCGATCGACCGCGCGAGACCTTGAAGCTCCGTCGGCGCGAATCGCAACATTCCCGTCGCTCGCACCATCGCACTACGCCGCACGTTCTCGACGTGTTCCCGGTACGTTTGTGGTCGCGCTGGGTCGTTCTTTGGCGCAGAATGGGCCAGCGGTTCCGGGGCGGTTGTGGATGGGGAGATCTCGCTCACGGCTCCGCCGCGCAAAGGTCCACGAAGGACTTGAGGCGCTTCCGGAGGTCCTCTTCGAGTTTCTTCGGAATCTCGTAATCGGCCAGCGTGGTGGAAGGCTCACCCTTGGGGTCCTTTCGTCGCGGCGTGAGCGCGTCGAGGATCAGCGGGTCAGGACACGAGCCCCACGCGCTGGTGTGCTCAGCAAGCCAACAGTGAATCGGGAACACGCTGGCGCGGCTGCCGGAGGCGGTGAGCGGATAGGCCTTGGGCAGCATGAACTTGAGAAGCTCTAGATCGTTGGCAGTAGCACCTGTTTTGCGCGCGAGTTCGGGGTTCACGAAGAACGGCATCGTGTACACGGCGTGGTCCACCACACGGAACGAGAGCGGCGCCATGCCCCTGCTCTTCTCCTTCTCCCCCTCCTTGGCCATCTCGACGGAGGACACGTTGGTCTGCGTCCACCTGATGATGCGGACCGGGGCAATGGACACCCCTACGCCCATCTGCACGACGCCTGTGGATATGAAGTGGTCGTGCTCGCTTGAACTCTTGGCCGCGACTTTGGCCTGTTTCATGGCCTCCAGCATGGTGTTGCCGAACAAGCGGGCATCCCAGTATCGCTTCTTGAACTCGTCCTTTTCGAGCTTGCAGATCTCCTTGAGGTCGCGGTCGCGGGCCTCGAGGACGCCGTAGTTGTTCCTGTCGCCGTCCTGTTCCAGTTTGAGTCGGTGGTGGGCCTCGGCCATCACATCTCCGTCCCGAAGGACCAGATCACGAACCTTGCGCTTCAGAGACACGGGCGAGATGAGGCCGCGGCCGTCGGCTTCGAGCGTGCGCGGATCGCTCTCCTGATCTGGATCACCGTTGGGATTGGAGTTACGGACCTCGATAACGAGGAGACCGGTGTGGCGGTTGAAGGGGGCGGCGGTCGCCGTCTTGCTGGGCATGTCTTTGCACTCCGAAACAGTGTGATCACTGGTCCATGTCGTCATCGGCGGCGGGGCCACGGGGCGACATGTCGGTAAGCGGTTTGCCTGGTGGGCCTGCCATGTACCCCAGGAGCAACTCGGCCCGTCCTCGGTCGTCCAGGTTCTCGGGCAGCGTGGTCCTCAACTTGTCAGCGCATTCTCGCAGGTTGAGAGGCACCCAAACGGCGCTCCAAACGGCCCTCGCGGGCGTCCAGCCCTGCTGCTGAGGCTTCACGGCGGTCGCCCGTCGCTTGGTCGCCCAGCCTTGGTAGAACTTCCAGCGCGTGGTCAGTTGGTCGAGAGCACGTAGCGGGGATGACCGAGCGGTCGCGAGCAACTGGTTGCCAATCAGCGACGACGGGATCGAGCCGCCCCGCACATCGTGGCAGTAACCCAGGTGCAGCACGTCTGCGGCGGCCAAGAGCTGGCCCAGCCTGAATGCGGCGTCGTTCATGTATGCCTCCTTCGGGCGGCCCAACACTGACAGCAGCAGGCCGAGAGCGCTCACCGTGTCTAGCGCGGCGGCGCTGTCGAATCTTTTGGAGTCTCTGAGTCGGGCCGCGTGCGCGATGCCTGCCAGCAGCAGCCCTCGACGCGAGAGAAACACAGACAACAGATTCCGGGCGATACTCTGCCGCCTCTCGCCCGCTCCAAGGAACAGACTCATGGCGTCGCCGAACGTCGGGCCCGGGGCCTCCTGTCGTTGGGTTCCGCCCCGGATGTACACTTGCTTGCCAAGCGCGACGATCGCCGCGGGGACGATCAGCCGTGGCCCGCGAAGATCGGCAGGCTTGCCCTTCCCCTGGGGCACGTGCAGCCCGATCGCGTCAGGGACGTTTCGGCACCCAGCCGTCCACGAATCTGCGGCGCGACGGAGATGATCGAGGCTGGCGGTGGTCCGGGACACGACCTTCCGATTGCCGGGATCGACCTTTCGCAGCACGACCAGCTCTGCATGCTCGCTTACGGGTACGGCCCGGCCTTTCGCGAGAGCCTGAATGTCGGATGACAGGCTCTCGAGCACGGCGGGGTCGGTCGTGATCGCCTGCGCCAGACCGAGGTCTGGGGCCGCGGGCACGTAGCTCAGGAGCAGGTCGGGTTGGGTTCCACGCTCGGGGACAAGTCGGGCCCAGGTTTTCCCTTCCCGATCAGGAGTCGTCAGCGCCTCGGCAGCCGCCGCAAGTTGTGAAGCCAGCGCTCGTGACACGGGGAACCCGTCGGGCCCGGATCGTCGATAGCGTTTCGCGCACGGCAAGTCTGCGTTCTTGGCGAATAGGTACGTCGGGCCGAGCACCGGCAGGGCCGCCTGTGGAAACTTGTCGTCCTCCACGAACTCCACACTCCCGGTGAGCGCGCACAGACGCTGGCTCGAGGAGTGCGCCATCGGAGCATGACCGCCACGCAGCGCCTCGCTTACCGCCGGGACGTTGCTCGGGTCATCCGCCCGCGCCTTCGTCCCCTCAAGATCGAGAAGTATCTCCCCACCACCCACGAACAGAACCTCCCGAACAAGCTCAAGGGTGGGCTCGTCGAGAGGGGTCTTGGCGAGCGCACGAGTCGCGGCTTCGATCTTGCTCAAGACCTTGAGTCCGTTGGGATCGTTGAGTAGGTAGTCGAGCAGCTTGAGCAGGGCTTCGGCCGGACCGCCCGCGAGGGACGCGAGCTGGTGGCGCCGCTCGCTCAACCGCGACCGGTAGGTCGGCCAAGGGGCAAGAGGCTCTACGTGCGACTCAGATGTTGCAATCAACCGGCGAAGAGCGCCGGCGCGATCTGCGATGGGCTTCTTTCCGTCCGCGAGCAACTGCCGATCCGCGGCGCCGCCTCCGCGCCGAAGTGGGATCGGCGTGGGCCCAGCGCCGATCGGCAGGAGCGGAAAGCTATTGTGATTGCCGTCACGAATCGTCCAGAACTTCGGGGCGTCTTCCTTCGCGAGCACCTCGACGCGGACCGCCCGCGCATCATCGGATAGAACCGCCCGAAGGACCGGCCGTCTTGCCAGCCGCTTGATGTCGGGGTGGCGTACCGCCACATCGACATTCGCCGCGCGCAGGGCCCGTTCGGCTTGCAGTAGTTCAAGAAGCAGGCGACACCTCCGCGTTCGGCTCGAACTTGAGGGTGCCCCCGATGACCGCCATCTCGTAGTCGAACCTCGGCTGATACTTGCCGCCCCCATCCGGGCTCACTGGCTGCTCGAACACCGTCCGCAGCAACGATGGGAGGCGCAGGCTCAACTCGGCGTCCAGCTCGGTCACGGCCGGACGCCCGTCTCGCCCATCACGAAATGGCCCCCAGTACCATGCCGTGAACTCAGACCACCCGAGGCAGGGTGTGCGATGACAGCGACCCTGCTCCAAATACCGGGCGAACCGCTCCTGGTACTCGTGCCGCGGGTTGTTCCCGTTCTTGCTGTCCAGCGTCGCGCGTGCCCGCCCCTCCACTACGCCGTGGATGCGATAGCAGACGTTGGCGAGCACCGTCGCAAACAACTGGAACGATGATCCCTGCGAGAGCTGGCTCCCCTTTCGTAACGGCCCGCCGTAGTTCGTGGTGTATCGCTGGAACCGCACCTCGCCACCCTGGGCGCCGATGGGTCGGCACACCTCCACCCGGGTAGGTCTCGCCCAGGCGTCGCCGCTGCGGAACAGCAGGACCGACTCGAAGATGCCCTTGCACGCCGACCATGTTGGCACCGGATACGACGTCGGCGTCCCGCCCGTGTCCGGGCGAGCAAACATGGCCAGAGGGCCCGCGATCTCAATGCAGACGGTGTACGGCATGAGGTGGGTCCAGAACCGGAACCACAGTAGACCGTGCGGCGGTCATGTTCGCAAGTGCTCTACATTGCCGTCAGTCGTCCGATCTGGGGGATCCTCGCCGGCAACTGGTGCTGCCGCGCTGGGCCTTCAGTCGTTCGTCTCCCCACACCCTCGCCCCGATCGCCTCCACCACCGCCACCGGTGCGATGTGGTCGAGGTACCGGGCTGTCGTTGCGATCGAACGGTGCCCGAGCTGCTTGCTGATCAGCCCGATGTCGAGGCCCTCGGTCCGGAGCTGGGCCGCGTGGGTGTGTCGCAGCCCGTGGGCGTGGACGCGCTTCTCGATGCTGGCGCGACGGGCCAGGCGCGGGAGGAGCACGCGGACGTACGCCTCGGTGAGGCGGCGGCCACGCAGAGTGCAGAAAACCGGCGCGAGGCCGGTTGCGCCGTGGCAGGCCCGCACGTCGAGCCAGCGGGCGACGATGGCGGCAGCGCCGCCGTCCAGACCCGACACGCGGGACGACCCGCCCTTGCCCCACAGCACGCGGACGGCACCGGCGGCGAGGTCCAGGTCCTTGGGCCGCAGCTCCAGCGCCTCGTGGATGCGGAGGCCAGACCGATAGAGCAGCGCGATCAAGGCGCGATTCCTAAGACCGGTAGCCGAATGGCCGCAGGCGTTCATGAGCGCCCGCACCTCGGCGTCGGTCAGAACCTCGGGCGGGAGGCGGCGGCGGGGCTTGCGGCGGCGCGATCCCCCCTGAACAGGGTGGGTTTCGGGGTACGGACGAGGGGCGGTGGCGAGCATGGCAGGGCTCCAACCCCCCGTGTCCATCCTTACCACAACGCCGTCGCATCAATCAAGGGGAATCTGTCGCACCCAGGCGCGTTGGGTCGCAAAGAGTCGCAACGGGTCGCGTCGTTCTGGCATGATGCCGCGCGTGGGGAGCGCCAAAAAACCGGACATTCCCGGACATTGGCTGACATTGGTCGGGGGCCAAACGACTGCCATCCAGCGCCGTTTGGCGCCGCGCCTCCCCTAAAAGTCTGCCAAAGTACGCCATTCTCTGCCACGGGGACCTGCCATCCAGCGCCGTTTGGCGCAGTACCTGCCCCCCAAAAGTATGCCAAAGTCTGCCATTCTCTGCCACGGGGACCTGCCAACGGGCGCAATCCGGCGCAACCGCCCCGCCCCTCCCGAGCCTCATCCCGGCCACGAGTTTGCACGAAAGCGCTACCGGAATTAGACTGCCGTGCCCAAGCGATCATTGGAGTTAAGCGTCGGGATCTGCCGACACATGCCTTCCGTGCATCCTCGAGCGGTGCGCTCAACGACGACCCTGCGCCAGCGATCATTCGCCGCGCTGCCCCACCACATGCAGCGTTCGTCCGTCTTCTTGTCTGGTCGTCAGCACCCGATGGCGCGCTTCGTCGCGATCCCCTCTTGGGCTGCCCACTGGCCCAAGTCCCGGCCTTGAATGGCCGCTGCCATGAGTTCGGGAAACTTGTCCGGCGTGCATGCGAAGCTTGGGATGCCCATGCCGGCCATCGCCGCGGCGTTGTTCACGTCGAAGCCCGGTGCGCCGCTGTCGCCCAGCGCGAGGAGTGTGACGAAACGCACCCCGGCACCGACAATGGCCGCGGCGCGCTTGAGCATCTCGGCGTTGTTCCCGCCCTCGTAGAGGTCGGTGATGAGCACGAAGATGGTGTCGCGCGGCTTGGTGATGAGTCCCTGGCAGTACTTGAGCGCCTGGTTGATGTCCGTGCCGCCGCCGAGTTGAACGCCCATGAGGACATCGACCGAGTCGGACATCTTCTCGGTGAGGTCCACGACGCTGGTGTCGAAGGCGACGGTGTGCGAGCGGATCGCGGGGATCGAGGCGAGCACCGCGCCGAAGATGCCCGAGTAGACGACAGACTGCCCCATGGAGCCGGATTGGTCGATGCAGACGATGATGGTCCGCAGCTCGTGACGTTTGCGGCCGCAGCCGATCCGCGTCTCGGGCACGATCGTCTTGTACTCAGGCTGATAGTGCTTGAGATTGGCGCGGATCGTGCGGTTCCAGTCGATCTCGCTGTGGCGAGGGCGTCGCGTGCGGGTCGATCGCTTGAGCGCCCCGATCACCGCCTGGCGCATCGGCGCCTCGAGCCGCCGCTGCAGATCGCGTACGACCCGCTGGACGATCAGGCGCGCCGTCGCTTTAGCCTTCAGCGGGATGACGCCCGAGAGCGACATGAGCGTCGTGACCAGGTTGATGTCGGGCACGACGGCCTGGAGCATCTCCGGCTCCAGGAGCAGCCGCTGCATGCCCAGCCGCTCGATGGCGTCCTTCTGCATGACGCGGACGACCGAGCTGGGGAAGTACTCGCGTATGTCGCCGAGCCAGCGCGCGGCGTTCGGGGCCGAGGACCCGAGGCCGGCGCGGCGCGCACCGCCGGCACCATCGCCGCCCACGTCGTAGAGCGCCGCCATCGCCTTGTCCATCGCCAGGGCGCGCCCTTCCAGGCTCATGCCCGTGCCGTCGGCGTCGTCGCCGCCGAGGAGCAGCCGCCAGCGCTCGAGCCTTTCCTTGGGGTCGATGGTCGTCATGACAGGTGTTCCCCGAGAATGAGGCGGAGGACGGGCTCGACCAGAGCGCCGCGGGCCGGGTCGTAGTCGTCGCTGGCGGCTTCGGGCGTCGCGGGCACGGAGGTGCCGCGCTTGAGATTCTCCCCGATCTGGCGGCGCGCCGGCTTCTCGAAGGTCGAGAACGTGCGGCGGGCGATGGGGCAGACTCGCTCGAAGGTCTCGTGCGAGAGCCCCGCCACCCACTGATCGACGATGCCAAGGAGCCGATCGTCGTGGACGAGCACGAGGCCCGACCCTGCCAGGAAGCCTTCCAGCCACGCCGAGGCCTTCTCCGGATCGTTGCCCGCGGAGAGCGCGAGCGAGAGCCGCCCCGCGGCCGCCTCCGGCGCCTCCGCGCCCGTGTCCAGGAGCAATCGCCACGCGCGCCCGGCGAGCAGGCCATTGATGTCGGCATCACCGACCTTTCGGAGCGCGTCCGTCCACGCGTCTGAGAAGTCCGTCCTGTCGAGGTTCGCCAGCGCGCCGTGGACGCCGTCGATGCGCTGACGCATCTGGCCCGCGGCATCGTCGTCCAGCGATCCGCAGGCGGGCAGGAGCCCGGCGCAGATGCGTGCCAGGAGGCCGGCGACCAAGGGCTCGACCAGCGCCGCGTCCGTCTTGCGGACGTTTCCGTAGCGGAGCACGCGCGCCAGCGGCGGCAGGGCCTCCATCAGGTGCCCGACGTCCGCCGAGACCGCCGACATCGCCTGGATCCGCGACACCAGCCGCTCGACCGCGCGGGGCAGGTCCGCGAGCATCACGTCATCCAGCATCGCGGTGAGCTCGACGAGGTTGCTCGCGCTCGCAGCCTTGTCCGCGACGCACGCCGCCGCGGCCGCGGCGACCGTGTTCCCCCATCGCGCCGCCTCGATCACGGCCACCGCAAGCTCGGGCTTCCACTGGAGCTTCCAGATCTCGTGGAACGTGCTGTCGCGCTGGCGCTGGTTCTGCTCGAGCACGCCCCAGGGGATCGCAAGGATGGTGAGGCGGTGCAGCAGCCGGCTGCGGGCAAGATCCGTGTCCTTGCGCTGGTCCAGGTCGAGCAGTGCGTCATCCGCCGACACCTTCATCCGCAGCGATTTCTGCTGCGCGGCGAGGTCACGCTGGAGGGGCACGGTCGGCGCGTCCTCCGGAACCTCGCCCAGCCGCTGGCCCACGATGAGGTTGCGCTCGATGATCCGCATCGGCAGCGGGTTGCCGTGGCAGAGGATCGAGAGGGTCGCTTCGCCCAGTTCCTCCAGGCCCGCGATCTTGCGGCCGCGGAGGGCGGCGAGTGAATCGGCCAGCCGCACGGACTCGATCACGCTCGCGGGCGAGGCGTCCAGGTCCTCGTCGCGCAAGAGGCGTGCAACACGGGTGAGCCAGCGCTCGGCGACGCGTTCGTGGTGGACCCACAGGTGGTCGTACCAGCCGGGGCTGGCGACGCCCGCGCCGTAGCCGGAATCCAGGCACAGGCGGTCGTAGGTCCACGGGACCCAGGTCGCCGCGATCTTGCGCCTCGGCAGTCCCTTGAGCAGCTCGTCGTCGGCCTTGGCGGGATGTTTCTTGAGCGCCTCGGCGGTCAGCACCGGGGCGTGCCAGGCGCCGCAGACGACGGCGATCCGCTCGAAGCCCTCCTTGACGGCCGCGCGGATGCAGCGGCGCATGTGGGCCTCGCGTGCGGGGTTGGCGGCGGGACTGCGGTCTGAGGGCTGAGGACTGCGTGCGGCCATGCTCTCCCGCGCCTGAGCCATCGCCTCGCGGATGGCATCAAAGAGCCCGATCGGATCATCGTCGGCGTGGCGCTCCTCGATCAGCTTGCCCCACCAAGCCTCGCCGTCAGAGAAGCCCGCGGCGAGAGCGAGGGCGTCAAGGGGGTCGGCGGGAGCGGACGGAGGATTCAGAACGGAGGAATGAGCGTCGGATTCCTGGCTTGGGTCATCCGCCTCTTCACTCAGTTCGGACTTGTCAGTCCCCAGCGCTTGGTTCGCACACGGCAGATCAATGAACCGCACTTCCGCTTTGCTCGCCAACCCCCAGCGGATCGCCTGCCATTCCGGGGAGAACTCTGCAAAGGGGTAGTACGCGGCGTTGCTCGGCGTGTCGGGCTCGTAGACCAGCAGCGCGACCGGCGGCTTCATGCCTTTAAGACCGGCGAGAGGGAGGAGTTCGGCGGCATCCGGCGGGCCTTCGATGAGTACCGCGTCGGGCTTCAGTTCCTTGAGCGCGCGGGCCACCATCCGAGCCGACCCCGGCCCATGGTGGCGAATCCCGAGGGCGGTCACTTTGCCAGACACGGCCTAGAGCACTTCCTTGCACGCTCGGTACAGGTCTTTCCAGCCGTCCCGGTCCTTTACGACCGTCTCGAGGTACTCCTGCATCACAATCTTGTCCTGCACCGGGTCCTTCACGATCGCCCCGATCATCCCGCTCGCCACATCCCCCGCCCTCAGCGTTCCATCCCCGAAGTGCGCCGCCAGCGCGATCCCGCTGGTGATCACGCTGATCGCTTCCGCGGCCGACAGCGTACCGGAGGGCTGCTTGAGCTTGCTCTTGCCGTCGGCGGTCTTGCCCTCCCGCAGCTCGCGAAAGACCGTGACCACCCGCCGGATCTCCTCGATCGCCGGGCTTTCCGCTGGCAGCTCCAGCGCCCGTCCGAGCTGCATGACGCGCCGCTGCACGATCGCTACCTCCTCCTCCATCGTGTCCGGCACCGGCAGCACCACCGTGTTGAACCGCCGCTTGAGCGCGCTGGAGAGCTCGTTCACGCCCTTGTCGCGGTCGTTGGCCGTCGCGATGATGTTGAAGCCCTTGACGGCCCTGATCTCCTGGTTCAGCTCCGGCACCGGCAGCGTTTTCTCGGAGAGGATCGTGATGAGCGAGTCCTGCACGTCGCTGGGCACGCGCGTGAGCTCCTCGACGCGGACGATCTTCCCCTCGGTCATGCCGCGCATCACCGGGCTGTGCACCACCGCCTCGCGCGACGGTCCCTTGGCCAGGAGGAGCGCGTAGTTCCACCCATAGCGGATCGCTTCCTCGGGCGTGCCCGCCGTGCCCTGGACCAGGAGCGTCGAATCCCCGCTGACCGCCGCCGCGAGGTGCTCGCTCACCCAGCTCTTGGCCGTGCCGGGGACGCCCAGCAGCAGGAGCGCCCGGTCCGTCGCCAGCGTCGCCACCGCGATCTCGATCAGCCGCCGGTTCCCCACATACTTGGGCGAGATCACCGTGCCGTCCTTGAGCTTGCCGCCCATGAGGTACGTCACGGCGGCCCACGGCGAGAGCTTCCAGCGCGTGGGGCGCTCGCGGTCGTCGTTCTTGGCCAACGCCACAAGCTCCGACGCGAACTGCATCTCCGCCGGCTCGCGGAGGACGTCCGGGCTGCCGCTCGTACGGGGGGCGGGGGTGGCTTTGCTCACGAAGCGAACTCCTTGTGCATGTCCGCGCGAAGGCGGACGCGGTCGACTAGCTTGCGGACAACGGGCGGAATCCCGTCCCCAAACAGTGGCACCATCGCAGCCTCGAACAAGTCACACGCGGAAGTATGGATGTGGCGCGACACCACCTCGAGGGGCGCGCCGGCCGTGAAGATGTCCGCTGCCTTGACGGGCGCCTTCCCACCGAGCGATTCCATCGTTCGTCGGCTGAAGTCGGAGCTCCAGGCGTGCTGAGCAAGTGTGAGAAATGCCCAGCGCGTTGTTCGAGCAAGCGCACTCTGGGCGGCTACCTCACCCAGAAGACGCTCACGAGTCTCCGGCGAAAGAGGTGTCCACAACGGCAAACGATCATGGACGCTGAGCGGGCCGACCCTTGTTGCATCATCATCCGTTACAAGCGCCTCGCACCACGCGGCGTCCCTGGCTTCCGCGGCACTCTGATTGAGGCCGCAGAGTACGTCGTCGGCATAGTCCTGACCCCTGATGCCCTTCAGCAAGTCACCAGGCGAGAGCTGCAACCGCGCCGCAAGAGCCGACGGATGCGTGCTCCCCACGATCTGCCGCAACCACCACGCCCGCTTACCCACCTTCTCCGGCGCATTCTCCTCGATCCCGTCGCGCGCCCAAGCCGAATCAAACTCAAGCGGAGGCTCCACCCAGACCTTGGCGCGCCGAGCCAGCAACTCTCCGCCCCTCTTCACGCCGAGCAGCGACAGCGATCGCTCCAACATGCGCTGTGCGAAACCCGACTCCGCGAGCCGGGACAGGAGTCGCGCAGCGGAGGCCCGGACCTGTTTGCTGCGATCTTCCAGGGCGCTCTCAAGGAAAGGCTCATCCGACATCGAGAGCCCGTTGGCGAGCTGGTCCACGAATCGACGCCGCTCGTCGGCCCCGTCCGCACTCCACGTCGATTCGACGAGCGCCAGGCCCCGCGCCGCATCATGTCGGCGCACCGCGGCGAGCAGCGCTGCCCGCTCCGGCCCGCTGCCGGTATTCCAGATCTCGTCCGCGTTCGCCGGGATGTCCGCCGTGGTCACGGGCTTGTACCAATCCGCGTTCAACCCCGCGAGCCACTCGCCTCGCTTTCCCAGCACCGCGAAGACCGCCACCGACTTCCGCGGCTGGCGCGACCACCAATCCAAGACCGCGGGCACCATTGCATCCGCGACCCGCGCCCCCGCGGCCGAGGCAAGCTCCGCCCATTCCTCGATCAGCGCTGCATCCGGCTCGGCCAGGACCCGCCGCAGCGTTCCCATCGCCGCGGTAGTCGCCACCGGGCGCGGGTCGGGCGGGCAGAGCAACACACGGGCCTGAACAGTCCTCGGACGCCACCCGGCCCGGGCCCGCAGGCCGAGCGCTGCCGCCTCCGTGAGCAGCTTTTCGGGCGTCGTCTTCCCGCCAGTGCGATCGGTGCCGATCGTCGCGGACGCGGCCAGGGTGCGAAGCATCTGGCGTGGAGATGACGTGCTCATGCCGCCCACCTCGGCGCCAGGTCGTGGAACGCATCCGCGCCGATCGCCGCCACGGGCAGCGCCCACTCGCCATCCCACTCCGCCACGACCGTGAGCGGCGCGCCCCCGCTCGCCGAGATCAGCCGCCACATCTGAAGTCCGTCCGCGAATGACGGCTTGACGGGCAACGCGTGCCCGCCCTCGTCGACAAGGAACCACCGGTCGCCCTCAGGGGCGGGCCGAGCGCCGGCCACCACCAGCGGCCACCTGACAACCCACGGATTCGCCCCCAGTGCCTCGCCGTACTTCGCAAGCCCGGCGATAGCGCTCCTATCAGCGGCGGCGCCCAGCGGCGCGCTGAGCGCCCAGGCGTCACCCCGGGACTTCACCATCGCCCGCAGCGGCGCACGTCCGGGGTAGAACGCAAGCTCTCCCTCGAACTCCGTGCCCGCCGCCGCCGACAGTTGCAGCGACTGCCCGCCCGCCGCAAAGTCCAGCAGCAGCGCCCGCCTGCCGGTCTTGCGGCCCACCAGCCAAGTCCGGCACACGCGTAAACGGTCCTCATCTTCCACGATCTGCCCCATCGCGGCCCAGCGATCCGGCACTGCCTCCCCCGCCATCGCATCTTCCTTCGACTGCGCCCATCCCAGCGCCGTGCGCACGTCCCCGCCCAGGTCCGCCGGCAGCGAATCCAGCCGCTGGGCCGCGCACAGGAGCAGGTGGATGCGCCCCATCAGATCGAGCGTCCGCGCATCCCATCCCTCGCCCGACGCGATCGCTTCGGGAATCCGCCGCACCATCCCCGCCAGCCCCGGTGCCTGCGCATCGACCATCCGCGCTGCTGCGCGCTCCCAATCCGCCGCGCTCTCACTCTGCGCCGCCGCAAGCCCGCGCCGCACCAGATCGTCCAGCCACACCCGGCAGCCGGCGATGCCTTCCATCACCCGCGATTCACGCTGCGAGACACGCTTCGACGCCGCCTCGAGATCAACCAGCTGCTCCGCCCCGGCCTTTTCCCGCTCCGCCTTTTTGTCGACGCGGTTTGCTCGCCCGGCGAGCCACTCACTCACCCAGTCCGGCTCGGCCTGCGCCTTCAACTCGCCGGCGTCCTTAGCGTAAAGCATGAAAAGCCCGAGACCGTGCTTGCACGGGAACTTGCGGCTGGGGCAGCTACATTTAAAGGCCGGCTCGGTGAGGTCAACACGCGTCTGATAGGGGTTCTTGCCAGAGCCCTGGCAAAGTCCCCAGATCGCGCGATCGCTCCGTCCCAGGCCAGACCACTTCCGAGCCGATGCCAACGCCTGGCCCGCGGCGGCCGAATCCGAATCCGGCGCCAAAGCGAGCACGCGCTCCAGGTCCCAGTGCTCCATGCGGAGCAGTCTACCAAGGTTCGCCATGTGCCGACCCAGGACACCGATGCAAGCGTCATCCGGACTACGAGTCGGCGTCGGAACGTAGCTGGGATGAGGCTAAGCGTCGTGAAATCGGCAAGGCCGAACTTTCGCTCGACCGGGCCGAGAATGGAGGGCCTTACGGGCAGCCCGCCGCGAAAGCGTTCAGGAAGCAGATGAAATCGGCGATGTTGAGCGTGGGTTGCGTCGTTGAGTGATCGCAGTTCGCGGAGGCGGCCTGGGCGGCGAACTTATTCAGGAAGCAGATGAAGTCAGCGATGTTGAGCGCCGGCGCGGTGGTGGACGCGTCACAGTTGGCGTAGCACGTCACGCTCAGCCCCCAGGTCTCACCGTTGCCCACGGTGCCGTTCCACCCTCCGAACAGCACGCTCATGCCGCGCGGTGTGTCGTAGTCCATCACATGCCAGGCCCTCGGCGATGGCCCGCTGACCATGAGCTGGGTCCAAGCCCCCGCGCCGACGGCGTTCCATTCCCAGGTCTCCCCGTTGGGCGCGACATTCTGGTTGTTGCTGAGGTTGCCCCCGAAGAGGACGGTCCTGCCGAGGGCGGAGTCAAACGCCATCGCGGCCCCGCTTCGCGGCGAGGGGCCGGTGACCAGTCGCTGAGTCCATGCAGTACCGTTCCATTCCCAGGTCTCGCCGTTGGGCACGATGTTCTGGCTGTTGCCGAGATTCCCTCCGAATAGCACGGTCACCTGGTTGATCAAGTCATAGGCCATTTCGTGGGCGCGTCGCGGTGAGGGACCAGCGATCGAACGCAGGGTCCACGCGGACCCATTCCATTCCCAGGTCTCGCCACTGTTGGCGGTGCCGCCGTTGATCCACCCTCCGAAAAGAACGGTCACATGGCGGAGCGTGTCGTACGCCATGTTGTGGCCGCCCCGGCGCGATGGGCCACTGACCATCCGCTGGGTCCATGCGGTTCCGTCCCATTCCCACGTCTCGTTGTTGTCGATGCCGGTGAGGTCGTTGTAGCCGCCGAAGAGAACGGTCTTTCCGCGGAGCGAGTCGTAGGCCATCGCGTGGTCGCCGCGGGGCGAAGGACCGATGTTTGTCCGCAACGTCCACGCGGTCCCGTTCCATTCCCACGTCTCGCTGTTGAGAACGGGATTAGCAAGCGTTCCGCCGACGCCGCCGAAGAGGACCGTCACGCCGCGAGCCGAGTCACAGGCCATCGCGCTCGCCGCCCGTGGTGACGGCCCGGTCGCCGCAAGCAGATTCCATTCAAGCGCCTGCCCCCGCGCCGTCCCGGCTGCCAGTTCACACAGCCCAACGATCGCGAGCAGCAGGCTCACTCCGCGAACCAACGGCGAGCGGCGAGCTGTGAGTTGTGCGTGCATCATCGTCATATCCCGTCTCGAATGCGCGAGAAATAAGCCGGGTCCAAGCATCAACATATGTCAATGCTTCCGGGATTTCCCATTTGATTCTCCGCCCACGACCGTCGTGGGCTCTGGATGGGGAGTCTACAGCATGAGCGCCATGACCGGATGGTGATTGACCTTCCCGCGGCTTCGCGTACCAAAGTCTATGTGAGTCCGAGCACGGTGATCCCCGGCAGCAGCGCCAACCGGAGCGCAACGGAGGACGGCCATGCAGCGGGAGGAGGTGCATGGGATTCTCTGATACGATGTAGAGTGTCCCACGGGGGAAGGTCAATGGTTGCACGTAGGAGGCGAACATGAACCGAGGGACATTTCTGACAGCTGCGGCGATACTCCCATCGGTTGCGTCGGCCCAGATCCAGCTCGTGCCTGGTGACGTGCTCGTGGGTTCACGTACATACGGCTCTGTGTATGGTCCACTTCGCGGCCAAGTGCCCTATTCGCTTCTCACTGGGCGTGATCTCGGTACCGCTGCTCTGCCCCTGCGTGGCGCCGGGCCCGAACTGCGTGGCAGCGCTCAACTTGCGGTGCTCGCGATGAGCAGCGAACGCGTGCTTGCCAGAGGAGCGAGCCCGGCGCCACTCGGTGTGTACACCGTGAATCTCTTGACTGGCGATCGAACGCTGCTGCCCGGCACGGACGCGGCGCTCTGGAATCAGTCGGGGGACATGGTCGCGCTCGACAGCGATACGTTCCTCGCGCTCGCGGACGATTGGGACTCAGGAATGTCCGGAAACGGCAAGCTGCTGCGGTACTCCATCTCGACGGGGCAGACATCGCTGGTCAGCGGCGGCGCACTCGGCGACGGCATCGTTATGCATCGGCCACGCTCATTGGCGCTGGTTGATTCCAGCACAGCCGCCGTCCTTGAGTTCGGTCAGGGCGCGGGCTCGTCGTTGCCGGGCACGCTCGTCTACCTCATCGACCTCCTCACCGGAAACAGAACCGTGCTTTCGTCGCTCGGGACACAGACGGCCCTACGCCTCTCGGCCATGGGAGGTGTGGTGACTTCCACACCCCAGTTGGTCCCAAGTCGAGGCGACGGCCCGGTATCTAACGGGGCTGGGCGCGGCGCAACCGTCATTGATGGTCGGTTGTTCGTGGCGTTGAGCCTCACCAACCCCTTCGCCGGTTCGATCGTCGAGATCAACCTCGTGACCGGCAATCGGACGCTCGTTGTTGGCGAGGGGATCGTTGGAACAAGCCGTATCGTCGTCGATCCCGGCGCGGGTTCGACCGCTGCGTTGCCGACCGCGCCCACGGCGCTTCAACGCGCGTCGGCTACCGACATGGCATTCGTTGCGACCTTTGGCCCCGAATCCGTATGGCGGCTCAACATGACGACGCGCGTGCTGACTTCGATCGCGACCCTTCAACCGCAGATCGACCCGACGCTGATCGGCACGGTGAATCTCACCGGATTTGCGGTCGTCCCGCCGTCCGGCTCGACGGCCTGCTATGCGAACTGCGACGCTTCATCAACCCCACCCATCCTCAACGTCGCCGATTTTGTCTGCTTCACAAACAGATATGCCGCTGGCGACGCGTACGCAAACTGTGATCACTCGACGGTCGCGCCTTCGCTCAACGTCGGAGACTTCATCTGCTATCTGAATGCCTTCGCCGCAGGATGTACCTAGGGACGATCGTCGTCACGCGGATCATTCTGCCTGCGTTCCTCCTGGAAAGCGCTACTGGGATGTGGCCTAGCTGCAGCCCGCCGCAAACCTATTCACATAGCAGATGAAATCCGCGACGTTTAGCGCCGGCGGCGTCGTGCTCGAGTCGCAATTCGCCCCTGGGTCGCTCGCCGCGAAGCGGTTCATGAAGCACACAAAATCCGCCACGTTCAGCGTCGGCATCACCGTGCTCGCGTCGCAGTTGGCGTAGCAGGGAACAGCGTTTGGGCACGACCAGAAGGCCAGCCCGGGCGAGTCGATGCCTCCGGCGGAAAAGAACTGACCCGCCACCACCAGCCGCCCTTTCCATTCCGTCAGCGCACGAACCGTTCCGCCGACGCCCGCACCCATGGCGCTCCACTGCGACCCATTCCACGCCGCGATGCGGTTGGCCAGCACGGATCCCGCCATCGAGAAGCTCCCGCCGACGATCAGTTGCTGCGGCATTGGTCCCGGCCCGTCGGGATCGAATGGGCGCATCGCCCACACCGTGCCCGCCATGCCCCCGCCCACACTCTGCCAGCTTGTACCGTCATAGGATGCGATAAAGTCACCTGGCTGGTTCGGGCCGCGAAAGAACCCGCCCGCGTACAGGCGACCCTGATAGGACGCCAGGGTGAAGACCGTGTCGCTCGGGAAGTTCACGCCGACGTTGACCCATTGCTGGCCCGTCCAGCGGAGCACGCCGGTGATCGCGTAGTTCGTCTTCTGGTCGTTTGGCCCGCGGGCGTACCAAGAGCCGCCGGCATAAAGCTCGCCTTTGTGGACAATCAAATCCTCGGCCCCGCCGGCGCGCTGGTCGGGGAACGGACGCCAGGCCGTGCCGTCGAAGCGAGCCAAGCCCTCGACCGCGAAGCCGCCGGCCTCATAAAACGACCCACCCGCGATGAGCTCAGAGTTGAACTCGACTAAAGACTCGACAGAAGAACCGATGAAGCCGCCACCGACGGCGGACCACGAGACGCCATCAAAGGAGCGGATAAGACCAAGGATGCTACCCGCCAAAATCGGTTTGTTCAGAAGCATGGCAGGACCGGCGGCACTTCCCGTCGCGGCGCTGACTGAAGTGCCGATCACGCCGTTCCCCATCGGCCTCCATCCAAGCTCGTCAAGAAGCCCCGCCTGCGTGAGCGGCAGAGAGCCGGCCGCGCTGAAGTTGCCCCCTGCCACTACGACCGGGAGTTGCGGCCCACCACCATCCGGATCCCACACCGTGACCGACCGCGGGCCATTGTCGAGGTCGGGACCCGCGTAGCGACTCCACGTGGGATTGCACTGCGCGCTAGCGATTGATCCGGCTAGAATTGCTACTGCAGCTGCCACTCGAACTCGCATGGCGGAGCCTCCCTAGTTCATACCCCACGCCGGCTCATCAGCGGGATTGCCGCAGAATGGTACCCGGTGGATGCGGCGTACGGTGGTCGGGTAGAAGATCGTGAGGTCGTCCGGCCCAGCGGACAGTATGGGCTCCTGGTTCGAGGGCAAGGCGCTCGTGAGCACGCTGTTCGAGGCCGCGGGCATCCCGGTCGCGCCGTAGCTGGCCGTGTACGGGCGGTACGAGCCCGTGCTGGGGTTGTACCATTTGTTTACGTCAGCGCTCGCGCCTGACCAGAGTAGACCTTCGAAGTTATACATCGTGCCGCTCGTGACGCAGGAGTCCGACCAAGCGACCGGATAGGCCGATCGGCCGAAGACAGGTGTCGCGGCGTAGTATTGCATGGTCTGTGGGTTGTAAGTGCATGCACGGATTGTGGGCAGGTCATCGCACGACGATCCGACCAACCGGTACGAGTACCCGAACTTGAACATTGTCTGCACGCGCTCGGTGTAGTTGCGGACCATGTACCAGCCCGACGACCCGCCGTCGAAGTAGAAGCCCACGATGTTGTCGTGGTTGAAGTTCCAGTACGGGTTGAGGACGAGGTCGTGAATGTAGTTGCTTGAGAGCCGGGACGGCGCAACGGAGGAGGCCACATGCGAGCCCTGGACATAGATTCCGCCTCCATCGATCAGTCGCAACATGACGTGATGGATGTTGTTGCGGAAGACCTGCGAACCATCCGTGTTCTGGGACCACGCAGGGACGGTTCCACACTCCGAGGTTGGCGGTGTTGCGACCCGTTGACGCTGAAATGTCCCCAAGGACATGCCCGACCAGTTTCCATACGAGATTTCGTTGTCAGTGATCTGCGTGTCACGCCCATGACCGAGGAAGACGCCAACCGAGTCTCTAAAAGTCACGCCGTACCCCTCGATCCGGTTTCCGAGGACGAGGTTGTCGCAGCTTGGATCCGTCCCGTTGGTTTGCTGCGCGGCCCATACGGCGTCGAAGACGGCCAGTTCATCGCCGATGAAGACGCCATGCGCGCCGATGTCGAAGATCTCGCAACTTGACACCCGGCAGCCGTTGCTCTCGATGAACTCGGTGGGATCAACATTGGTCCTGATCTTCGTGGTCACGACCACGCCGCTGCCGCCGGTGTGAGCGACCGGCGATCGGCGCAGGTGGCAACGCTGCGCCCCCCGCATCTCGATTGCCGCCGCCACGACGTTGTTGTAACGATTGGTGGCGATGTAATCGGCATCGTGCCATTGCCGCCCGCCTTGCACGGTCGTGTAGCCCTCGATGTCGCTGCCCGCCTGAAGCGGAAGCGGCTGAAAGGTGTGCGCAAAGCTGATCTCGAAGAAGTCGAGATCCTGCGCGCCGTCCAGGACCACGAGTTGGGTTGCCACCGGCGCCACGACGGTTAGGTTGTTGGGGCTCGTTCCGCTGCAGACCTTCAGCCACAGACGATTCTGCGTCTTGTCAAAGTACCACTCGTTGTCTTGGTTGAGAAACGCGAGGTCATTCGAGAGGATGACTTGGCTCGCGATCGCACCGGACGGCGGTGGGTTGGCGCTGTTCTGTTCTCCATAGACATACAGGAACGCACGGTTATAGTCGAACTCGCCCGTCATCGGATACTGCTCCCAGTCGCTCCAGTTGAAGATGCCGAGAGCACCGAGATCCATCGAAAGCGTGGTCCCGGGAATGTCCCACTCCGTGACGTCGAACTTGAGTGTCACTTTGTTGGGCGAGCCTGACACTGGGGCCGCGCTCGTCACGCGCTGGATGGGGCTGACCCAGAGGTGTTGCGCGGTAGCTTCGACCTGCTCCCAGTTGACGCCCGTTGGGAACGAAGTTCCGTCCCCAGTCCGAACTCTGATCCATTGCTCTGGAGCCGTCTCTGATCCGCGAGCCTCCACGAACTCGGCAACCAGAAATCCCGAGTTCGGGCAAGGCGGCACGACGGGATTGGTCTGCGTGTTGCCGCATGGTGCCGGAACGTTGGGGAACCGCGCGCGAACCATCCGGTAGTTGTTGACCCATAGGTCGCGAATGTCTTCGATCGCGCTGGGGACCGTGCAATACCACGCCGAGACGCCTTGCGGCGTTGTCCCGAGCGTCCAGTTCGTTAGTTTCACGCCGCCGGTGATGAGGGCGTCCTTGTTGAAGAGCGAGAGCTGGCCATCAGGGTCCCAAGCCTGGTAAACAATTTTGTTGTCCGCCCAACCACTATCCAGCTCATCAAACACGATGGGCTGGGTGATGAGATATTCGCCGCCCGCGATGTTCACACGGATGCGATGCGGCCCGTGCGGGAGAGTGACTACGAACGCGCGTACCTGAAGTCTTGCATGGTCGATCGTAGCGAAAGGAGCCGACGGAGAGTTCATGGACCATGTGATGGCGTCGCTTCCCCACGGAGCGACATAGAAATTCTTCTGGACCTGGGCATCTGTGTAGTACGGGTCGTCGAGCGGCTGAGCGATTGCGTCCGCCACAAGGGCGAGCAAAGAAGCAATGGTGCAGATGATCGGACCGCAGGTCCTGGTATTCATTGACAGTACCCCCTATGCGTCTGGAACACAATGCCACACACTGGGCGGCGCGGCCAGTTCCGCGCCGAGTTAGACAGGCAGAAGCGGCTATTGGGACTGTGACACGTTGCGATCCGATCGCAGAACCCGTTTTTCATCCCCACTACGTTCCGCTGAAAGATTGCTACCAGGATGAGGCGGTTTGGCCGGATTTCGGCGGCGTCGGCACCTTGTCGTAGGCGATGACGATGCGGATGGCCGGTTTGCCGCAGCGAGTGCAGACGACGGGCGGCAGACGGGGTAGCGGTCCGAGTACGGCGGGTTTGGGAAGCGGACATCGCATGTGACAGGCATGCAGATGCAACTGCCTC
>JBJXFQ010000091.1:0-17237 GCA_046155605.1 Phycisphaerales bacterium | reverse complement strand
CCAAGTGGATCGACGCGAAGGTCGTGGCCGAAGGGGCCAACGCCCCGACGACCCCCGCCGGCGACCGCGTGCTGACCGATCGCGGGATCGAGGTCATCCCGGCGATCCTCGCCAACGCGGGCGGCGTGACCGTCTCGTACTTCGAGTGGGTCCAGAACAAGACGTCCACGACCTGGAACCTTGAGACCGTCGATCGCAAGCTCAACGAGCACATGGTCGCCGCCGCCAAGCGCACCATAAAGGCCCGCGAACGCTACGGGTGCGACATGCGGACCGCGGCCTACATCGCCGCCATGGACCAGATCGCCAAGGCGTACGAGATCCGCGGGATCTTCCCGTAAGCGGTTGATGGCTCAGAGTGACCAATAGAGCCCCGGGCCGATGCTCGGGGCTCTTTGTGTTTAGGATCGACGTGCCGATCGTTCGGTTCGTGGCTCGGACCCGGCCTTGGGTGCCCGTGAGGAAAGAAGAAAGCACGGACCTCCAAGACGAGATCCGTGGCACATGATTGGAGTCGAGCGATGGAAGCAGGAATTGTCGGGCTGCCGTATACCGGGAAGACCACGCTGTTCACGGCGCTGACAGGGCAGGCCGTGGAAATGGGAGGCGGCGTCAAGCCCAACGTCGGCGTCGTCCACATCCCCGACCCGCGGCTTGAGATCCTGGCCAAGCACATCCCGACCAAGAAAGTCACACACGCTCAACTCAAGATCGTCGATATTCCCGGCCTCGTCCGCGGCTCGTCCGAGGGCGCGGGCCAGGGCAACGCCTTCCTCTCCCACATCCGCGAGGTCGATGCCGTCTTGCACGTCGTGCGGTGCTTCACCAAGTCACCCGGCGGCGAGGACGTGCCGCATGTGGACGGCTCGCTCAATCCCACGCGTGACATCCAAACCGTCGAACTCGAACTCATCCTCGCCGACCTCCAGCAGGTCGAGGGCGCGATCCCGCGTGCTGAAAGGGCGGTCCGGCAGAAGTCGGCCGAGGCCTCGGCACGCCTCGCCGTGCTCCAGAAAGTGCTCCCGATTCTCTCCGACGGCAAGCCGGCGCTGGAACTGAAACTCACCGACGCGGAAGAGAAAAAGGCGATGAAGGGCCTCTCGCTGGTCTCGAGCAAGCCCGTGCTCTATGTCGCCAACGTGGACGAGGACGACCTGCTCGGCAAGGGAGCGATGGCGTCGCAGGTGCGCGAGCACGCGGCGAAGGTGGGCTCGGGGTTCGTGCCGGTGTGCGCGCGGATCGAGGCGGAACTGGCCGAGCTTTCGACGGCGGATCGGACCGAGATGCTGGGCTCGCTGGGCATCGCCGAGCCGGCGCTGCACGCGCTGGCACGGGCGGCGTATCGGCTGCTGGGGCTGCAATCGTTCTACACGGCGGGCGAGAAGGAAGTGCGGGCGTGGACGATCCCCGCGGGGGCGACGGCACCGCAGGCGGCTGGCGCGATCCACACGGATTTCGAGCGCGGGTTCATTCGCGTCGAGGTCTATTCGGTAGGGGATCTGGAGGCGCTGCACTCGGAGAAGGCGATCAAGGAAGCGGGCAAAATGCGGATGGAAGGGAAGGCGTACGTCATGCACGACGCGGACGTGTGTCACTTCTTGTTCAACGTGTAGGACCGCGGGGAGGCATCCGACGCACCAGAGTCGCAGAGGCAATCGGGCGATGGGTGGGCGCGCTCATCCCGCCTTGAACCCGATCCGCGGCTTCTTCTCCTCGTCCTCCGGCGGCTCCATGAGCGCGCGGATCGCGTCAAAGACGATGCGGAAGTGCTCGTCGTACTTCGATTCGAGCGAGTCGAGTTTGCGGCGGAGGTCGTCGTTCGACGCGAGCAGTTGCCGCAGACGGACGAAGGCTCGCATGATCTCGACGTTGACGGTGACGGCCCGCGGGCTGCGCAGGACGCTCGAGAGCATCGCCACGCCCTGCTCGGTGAAGGCGAGGGGGAGGTACTTTGAGTGCCGTCCCCGCTTTGAAATCACAGACTGTGATCTTAAAGACGGCGCGTTTTCCGCTGCTTGTGCGGTATTTTCAGGCGTCAGCTCGTTCAAGGTCACAGTTTGTGACCTTAGAGAATCGGCCTCCTCGCGCGTCAGCCGGAAGAGAAAGTCCTCCGGAAAGCGCTCGATATTTCGAGCGACGGCCTGATTGAGCACCTTGGTCGGCACGCCGTACATCTTGGCGAGGTCGGCGTCGAGCAGCACTCGCTGACCCCTGACGAGCAGGATGCGAGGCTCAACAGGGGTACGGCAAGCGTCCCGGGCATGCGGCGGGCGGGGGGGACTCGGCGGACCTTGGCAACGGGTGATGCGACGCGGCGGGCCATGGAGGGCTTCCATCTTGAACTCACAAACTGTGACTTCAAGCCCCGCGAGCATATCGAGGTGAGGGCCGCGGCGTGTGCGATCAATCCGTCACCGCGATCGACGCGCTCACGGCGAGATCGTCTCGAGCGAGGCTTCCGGCAGCCACGCGCCGCGCCCATCCGGCAGCGCCACGCGCGACCACGCGCCGCGCCGCTCCCGCACCTGCACCGTCAGCCCCGCGGGCAGCGGTTCCTTGAACGCCGGCTCATACGCCCCATCGCTGGGGCCTTGGCGGGCGATCGTGCCGGGCGCGACGATGACGGCCTCGCCGCGGTCGTCAAGCACCACATCGTGAACGACGATGGGAGCAACGAGCGTGACGGAGACGAAGACGAACGTGACAGCGAGCCTCCTCGTGGGCCATGTAGCGCCGGCCAGCCGAGCCGCGACGATCGACCAGCCCAAGGCGTGGCACGCCGCAAATCCCCAGAGCAGCCATCGGCGCTGTTGCACGGCAATCCAGAGGAGCGCTTGCTCAAGCCGCGACGCGCGCGCATCGGACTCAGAAATGCCGGCGCGGGCAAGCATGGCCTTGAGCCCGGCCGCAGCGGTGCGGTCAGCCGGATCGAGTCGCAGCGCGCGGCGGTAGGAGGCAATGGCGCGCGCGTCGTCCTGCGCCAGCGCGAAGGCGTTGCCGATGTTCGCTTCGAGCCGCGACAAGCGGACCCCGTGATCGTGCGCCACGGTTCGCCAGAGCACGGCGGCTTCGCGAAAGAGCGATTGCGCCCGCGGCGGGTCCGATCTGGCCAGGGAGAGCGCCTGCTCGAAGCGATCAAGGCCCAGCCGATGCATCGGGCCGGGGTCCGCGGCCAATGCGCGCGTGGCAAAGAGGAAGGACAGCAAGAGCGACGAGGCGACGAAACAACCAAGCGATCTCATGCCGTCCTCCCCCGGAGCGAGGCATCGAGTGCTCGGAGCGCGCCGAGCGCCTCATCCGCGTTCGGTGGCGGACCGTCCGACGCAAAGCCGCTGCGCTCGCACGCGAACAGGATGGCCTCGGTGCGCGAGGCGCTCGTGTCGGCAGAGGAGCCCCTGACAGAGCCGCTCGGCACCGCGGTGGGAACAAGCCGGCGGATGTCGGCGGAGGTGACAGCCTCGGGGCGAATGCCCGCGACGACCGCGACATAGCCGCGGAGGGCTGCCGCGATTCGCGCCGGCTCTCCGCCGCGTCGCAGCGATCGGCAGGCGTGGGCGAGCGCGCGGGCGCGTCGCCGGGCAGGTGTCTCCGGAGCGCGCCAACGAGCGATCGCGATGCCGGCGCAGAGCACGGGCGGGCCAACGACGATCGCGAGCCACGCGGGCTCGCGGAGCATCGCGAGTATGTGCGTCTGGTCGCCGCGGATCACGCCCGTGCCCTCGTAGTTGGCGCGGATGCCGGGCGCGAGGCTCGTGATCGTCGCCTGTGCTGCCGAGATCGGAGCGGCGGGCACCGCGCCCACGGCATCGGCCGTCGTCACCTCGCGCGAAGCGCGCACCGTGAGCGGCAGCGCCTTTGAGGTTGCGATGGAATACGCGCCTGCCACGGTGTCAAAGTACGGCAACGCGATCGGCGGCACCTGTGTGACGCGGTCATGCCGCGCGCGAATCGTGGTGGTAAAGGTGCGCTCTCCCGGGGGAGATTCCTTCTCCGGCTGCCAGCCCTCGGGCGAGAGTTTGAAGTCGTCGAACGCGGCCTGACGCTCAAGGTCGGGCGGCTTCACACGGTCGAGCGGCTCCGGCCCGGTGATGCGGAGCGTGAGCGCAATCGGGTCGCCCACGCTTGCCTCGGTCGCGCCGGCCGACGCGGCGAGGCCGAACACGCCGACGAGGTTCTCAAAGTTGTCGGGGCGGCCTTCGGTGGGCAGTTCGGCGACATCGAGGCTTATCGTGTTCGAAGCGATGACGGTTCGCTCCGTGATCGATCGATCATCAAACGGCGAGTCAAAGAACGTCGGAGCGCGCTGCCCCGTCACGGCATCGAAGGCGACGGTGTACGGCCCGATCACGAGACTGCCGGCGCGGCGCGGGATGATGATGCGCTCAACGGTGACGGTGGTGACGCGCTGGCCGTTCATCGTGCCGGCCCCGATGCGCGCGATGACCTGGCCTCCAAGGAAGTTGATCGCCGTGAATCGCTGGTCGTCCTGGGCGGTGCCGGGCGGTCGTGGATCTGGGCCCGGGAAGATGTCGAACTCGTCGCCGCCGTCCGGGCCATTGAGTTGCGGGCCACGGGCGTTCTTGCCGAGATACCACGTGAGCGTGAGTTTCACGGGCTCGCCGACATAGGCGGAGGGCTTGTCGAGGCCGATCTTGAGCGAGAAGTCGTCGCTGTCGCCGGGCTCGAGTGCGGTGAGCGTGAGGGCTTGCGTCGAGTACGACGTTCCGCCGACCGTGACGGCGATGGGGGGAATGGTGAGGGTGCCCGCACGAGTCGGCGTGAGGCGATATTGCATGATATAAGATCGCGCGGAGTTCTGAGTTCGTGGGCCATTGCCGATGGAAATGCCTTGGCTGGAGAATCTTTGGCTGCCGACGTACTCGGCGCGCAGGCCGTCGAGCGTTGAGAGGTCCGGGGCGAGCGCCTCGGACGCGCCGGCGACGGAGAGTTGCAGGGTCACGGAATCGCCGACATAGGCCCGGCTAGTCGAGAGTTGCGCGGACACGGAGACGTTCTGCGCAAGGGCGGGAGACGTGAGGAGAACCAACAGCAAAGCGACGAGAAGGCTTGGCGGAATCGTGCGCAGGCCAAGCGCCGGCGCAGCGACGGCACGCAAGAGAATGCCGAAGATGGGGAAGGCGCGGCGGGCGTAGACGAGGTGCCGGTGGAGCCGATCCGCGCCCGCCAAGAGTGCTATGAACGATGTCAACATGACTACCAATCCTTCGCGACGGGTTCGCGCGTGCCTCGCACGGCTCGCACAGCCTGCCGCTGCTCGCGCTGCTGCTTCTCACGGTCGAGGAGGGCGGAGGCTTTCTGGTCGTAGTTGGGCCTCTGACGGTCTTTCACCTGTTCGGCCTGCGCGCGCTCCTGCTTCTCCTTCTCGCTCGCGTGCTGTTCCCTGGCCGGCTGATTCTGCGGCCGGCCGTCCTTGTCGGCCTGCTGCTGTTCTCTTTGCTGCTGCTCGCGCGATTCCCGTGCCTTCTCGCGTGCTTCCCGCGCCGCCTCGCGCAGCCATTCGGCTGCCTTCTGCTGGTGCTCAGCCGCTGACTTGGGGTCGTTCTGCTTCAACGCCTTCTCGGCGGCCTGCTGTTCGGTGCGCGCCTCATCGAGCGTCGTGGCCTCCTGCTTGTCCTCTTGCTGCCGCTCCTGCTCGTGGGCCTGTTCGGTCTGCTTGCTCAGGTCCTGCTGCTGCTTGTTGAGCGCCTCGTTCTGCTGCCGCTGCTCCGTCGTGTCTGGCTTCCCGGCTGCTTGTTCGCTCTGGTCCGCTTGCTTCTGCTGCTCGTTGGCGAGGTGCTCCAGGTTGTCCGCCCGCCGCTCCTGCTGCTGTTGCTGTTGCTGTTGTTCCTGCTGTTGCTTGGCCTGCTCACGCGTGTCCTGGGCTTTTCTCATCGCGCGGCGCGCGATCTCGACGGCCTTGGCCGCGTCGGGGTCCGCGGGATCTGCATCAAGCACGGACCGAAACGCCGCGGCGGACTCGGCCAGCCTCTCAATCGTCGCTTCACTCGGCTGCTTGTCGGCCTGTGCCAGATCAAAGAGTGCGCGGCCGAGGTTGTACCGGGCTCGTGCCGAGAGTTTCGGATCACGAGCCAGCCGGTCGGCGTCCCGAAACCGCGCGATGGCCTCGGCGGGCTTCTGATCGGCGAGCAGCGCGCACGCATGGTTGAACACGGCCTCGGCGCGGTTCGGATCGGCTGCCGCTGCACGCGAGAACGCCTCGGCGGCTTCGGCGTGCTTGCTCGCCGCAAAGAGCGCGTTGCCCTCGCGGATCATCCTGGCGGGTTGGGCCAACGCAGACGCTGCGAGAAGCACGGCAACGACCGCGATGATCCGGCGCAGCCTGTGATCAGGCTCATGTGCGGTCACGGATGAATCCCTCCAGGAATAGGCACGCCAAGGCCAGCGCGAGCAACACAGGGAATCGTTCCGCGTATTCGACGGCCGCGGAGCCCTTGATCTCCGCCTTCTCTGACGCGGCAACGAGATCGGCGTAGACGCGCTCCAAATCGATCGTCCCAGTCCCGACATTGAAGTAGACGCCGCCGGGCGTGGCCGCCGCGACCTTGGCGAGCGTGCCGGATTCAAGCCGCGATCGCACCTCCGCGCCGCCCTCCCGTGTCGCGCCCCCGCCTTCCGCGGGCACCGTCGCGCCCGCCTCGCTCCCCACGCCGATTGCGATGATGCGGACGCCCTGCTTCCCGGCCTCGTCCGCCGCCTCGACCGGGAAACTCTCCTGATCCTCACCGTCCGTGATCAGGATGATGTCGCGATAGCGTGCGGCTGGATCAAAGACCTGCGTCAGCGTCTTGCGGATCGCGTCGCCGATCAGCGAGCCGCCCCGAGGCACGCTCCGCGGCGAGAGTTCGTCGAGCGCCAGCGTGAAGAAGCCATAGTCGAGCGTGAGCGGGCACGCGACGACGCTCGCTCCAGCAAAGGCCACGAGCCCCACGCGATCGCCCTTGAGATTGGCGGCCACGTCCTTCACCCAAAGCCGCGCGCGTTCGAGGCGGCTGGGAGCGAGGTCGGCCGCGAGCATCGAGCGAGAGACGTCAATGAGGAACACCACGTCACGCCCGCGCACGGTGACTTCACGCTCGCGCGGGTCGGTCTGTGGGCGGGCGAGCGCGACCGCGATGCACGCCGCGGCACCAACGAACAGCACCGAGCGCGTCCACCGTCGCCATGCCGCGATCCGCGGCACGCCGGGCCCCGCGAAGCGCCGAGCCTCCGCGGCGCGTCGACGCCACATCCACGCCAGCACCAGCGAGACCGCGCCGGCCGCCCAGAGCGTGTGCGCCCACATCGGCGCACCCCAATGCACGGTCGGCAGGCTCATGGCGACCTCCGCAGGAACGTCGCGCTCACAAACGCCTCGAACAACAGAAGCCCGAGCGCCGCGGCGGCCAGCGGCACGAACCGCTCGTGATAACTCGTGAACTCCTGCACGTCGATGCGGGTCTTCTCGAGCGCGTCGATCTCGGCATATGCCTGCCGCAGCGACTCCCCGTCCTCCGCGGGCCAGTATTTGCCGCCGGTGGCCTCGGCCGACGCCGTCAGCGTCCGCTCGTCGATTCCGCTGCCGACCGGCACGCGCTGATCACCGAAGAGCCCGCGCATGACGGCGAATCGCTCGCCCGCGCCCACGCCGATCGCGTAGATACGGATGCCCCATTGCTTGCAGAGCGTCGCCGCCTCTTCGACCGACGCCTCGCCCGCGTTGTTCTGCCCATCCGTCAGCAGCACGATCGCCTTGCTCTTGATCGTGAAGTCCGGCTTGGCCTTTGAGTCGCCGGCCGCGGCACGCGAACGTGCAACCTCTTCCTCGGCGCGCCTCAGCCGCGCGGCAGCGAGCGAGAGTGCATCGCCGATCGCCGTGCCATCTTCCGCCCGCGTTGACGCAGTCTGCACCTGTTTGACGGCCTCCGCGAGCGGCTGATGGACACGCGCCAGCGGGCTGATTGTGTCGGCGAAGCGCGCAAAGGCGATCAGCCCGATCATGTCGCCAGGCCGGCCCTTGAGCGCCTTGCCGTCGCCCAGCACAAACGCCGCGAGCACGCGCTGCACGACCTCCAACTTCGTGGCCTCGGCACCCTCGTACTCGATCGGCTCGCGCATCGAGCCCGAACGGTCCATCACGATCTGCAGCGCCACGCCCTCGGTGCTGGTCTTTCGCTGGCCGCTGGTCTCCTGCGGACGCGCGATCGCCACGATCAGCAGCGCGAGCGACGCGAGGCGCATGGCGCTGGGAAGCCAGCGAACGCGGACTCGCCACGAGCGGGGCAACGCGGCGGCGCGCGGCGCGGCCGAGAAACTGATCCCTGACGCCCTGCGGCGACGCGCGAGCGCCCACGCGGCAATCGGCAACAGCGCCAGCAGCGCCAACGCCTGCGGAAACGCGAGGTGGTTCACGCGGCACCTCCGCTCGTTTGGGAGAGTGCCTTGCAGATGGCGATCGCGGCGGTCACGTCTCCACGCGCGGAGCCCCCGACGGATTCGCCGCCGAAGCGAAGGGCATCGCAGCCTGCGAGAAGCGTGCGCAGCGTGCCGAGTTCGGTGGCCGTCAGCACGCGCGACCGCTCCGCGACCGTGAAAATGGCGTCCGAATCGAACGAGTCAATGCCCGAGCCAGCGCGCGCGCGAAGGGCCGCGCGCAGCGCCTCGATGATTGTGTCCGCCTGCTCGGCATTGAGCGACGCAGCGACTGCGCGATGCGGCTCGAGGCGCGCGAGCGCCGTGGCGAGCGGCGCGGCCTCCTTGCGCAGCTTGCGGTTGCGGCTCACGATCGCGCCCCCCAGCGCGGTCGCGATGGCCGTCGACACCGCGATCCACAGCCATGGGGTCGAGCGGCGCTGGGGCGGTTCAACGATGCCGCGGATTGGCGCGGGCTGCGTTGCCTCGTCATCGCCGACAACCGAGCGAACTGGGATCAGCACCGGCTCGGTCACGAGCATGGTGGTCGCGCCCGAGGCATCGGTACACGCGACGCTGAAGCCGGGAATCTCGTAATCGCCCGCGAGGAACGGCTCGAGCGTGAAGACGAGGCCCGTGGTCAGCCCGCCGGTGCCTGACGGCGAGGGCGTCAGTGGCTCGCGCGACACGATCGTGAATCCGCCGAGCCGAGGGCCAGGGTCGGCGATCTCGGCGCGAGCGCCGGGCGGCGTCGAAACGCGAACTTCAAGCCGAAGCCGATCGGCAACAGTCATCTCATCGCGCTCCGTCATGAGTCGGACGGCGAACTGCCCGCCGGTCGTCGTACGGTCGATGGCGAGAGCGGGAACGACAACGAGGCCAAGAAGCGGCAAAGTAGCGATGTAGCGAAGCGACAAAGCCACGCCGCGAGGTGACGAAACCGAAGCAACGTTCGGGCACCGGCGAGACTCGATCGCCTGGAGCGCTGGCGGCATGGTCCAATCGCCGTTCATCCGCGCCGGCGCTCCTTCGCCGAGAAATGGCGCACCAGATCCGGCACAAACGGGCGATCGGTCGACAGGGCGACGCGGCCCACCCGCGCGCGATCGAGCGACTGCTTGAGCGCCGAGTCCGCCTCCCGCCACGCTTCCTCGAAACGCCGCCGGGTCGAGCTCGAAGCGCAATCGACGAGCGCACGCTCCCCGCTCTCCGGGTCGATCGTCTCGACGAGCCTACCCGCGGGCAGCGAGCGCTCGCGCGGGTCCGAGAGCGTCAGCGCGATGACCTCGTGCTTCCGCCGCAGGATCCGCAGCCGCGTCTCCCATCCCACCGCCTGAAAGTCCGAGACGACAAACACCAGCGCGTGCCGCGACAGCACCCCGCCCAGGAACGCAGCCGCGCCGGCCAGGTCCGTCCCGCGCCCCGTCGGCTCAAAACTCAGCAACTCACGCAGCACCCGCAGCAGGTGCGTCCGCCCCTTGCGCGGCGGCACGAACAACTCCGTGTGATCGCTGAAAAGCAGCAGCCCGACGCGGTCGTTGTTCCGCGCCGCGGCCAGCGCGATCACCGCCGCGGCCTCGGCCGCGAGCCTCCGCTTGGGCCGTCCCGCCGAGCCGAAGGTCTCCGACGCCGATACGTCCACCGCGAGCACGACCGTGAGTTCCCGCTCCTCGACGAATCGCTTGATGAATGGCCGCCCGGCCCGCGCCGTCACGTTCCAATCGATCGCGCGGACGTCGTCCCCCGGCTCATACTCGCGAACCTCCGAGAACTCGATCCCGCGGCCCTTGAAGGCCGAGTGATATCGCCCCGCGAAAAGCCCCTCGACACGGCGGCGCGTCCGAACCTGCAATCGCCGAACCTCGCGCATCAGTTCGTCGGTCAGCATTCGTTCATCCGGGAAGGTTCAACACAGACGCACAGAAACATAGAGAAGAAGGAAAGGGTGGAACAAACCGATGCCGACCGCTTGTTCGGGTGTCGAACAGCGAATCTCCTTCTCGTGAACAAGCGACGCTTGTTGCTACCGTGACCCGTCACTTCCCTCTTCACCATTCCTGCTTCTCTGTGTTTCTGTGCCTCTGTGTTGAGAATCCGTGCCTTGCGTGCCTCCCTCACGGCGTCGGCACATGGTCCAAGATCCGCTGAACGATCTGCTCCGACGCCACCCCTTCCGCCTGTGCCTCATAACTCGCGATCACGCGATGCCGCAGCACGTCCGCCGCGATCGACTTCACGTCCGCCGGCAGCACATACGCCCGTCCGCGGAGCAGCGCGTGCGCCCGCGACGCCAGCGCGAGGTTGATGCTCGCCCGCGGCGAGGCCCCAAACTCGATCAGTCGCGCCATATCCAGCCCGTGCTCGGCCGGCTCGCGCGTCGCGTGAACCAACTCGACGATGTAGTCTCGAATCCGGACATCAAGCCGAACACGATCCACCGCCGCGCGGGCCGAGGCGATCTGCCCAAGGTCCACCACCGGCTCGACGCGCACCGTCGGATGGCTCGTCCCCATCCGGTCCACGATCTCTCGCTCCTGCTCGCGCGTCGGATACCTGATCGTCAGTTTCAGCATGAAGCGATCGACCTGGGCCTCCGGCAGCGGGTACGTCCCCTCCTGCTCGATCGGGTTCTGCGTCGCCAGCACCAGGAACGGGTCGTCGAGCACATAGGTGTGGTCGCCGATCGTCACGCGCCGCTCCTGCATCGCCTCCAAAAGCGCGCTCTGCACCTTGGCCGGGGCGCGATTGATCTCATCCGCCAGCACGATGTTCGCAAACACCGGACCCTTTCGCGGCGCGAACGTCCCATCCCGAGGGTTATAGATCAGCGTCCCGATCAGGTCCGCAGGCAACAAATCCGGCGTGAACTGGATCCGCGAAAACTTCGCCTTGATCGCGTGCGCCAGCGTGTGGACCGTCAGCGTCTTGGCCAGCCCCGGCACGCCCTCGAGCAATACATGCCCGCCTGTCAGCAACCCGACGATCAAGCCCTCAACCATCGCCCGCTGGCCGACGACCACCGCCTCGACCGCGGCTACCAGTTTGGCGATCATGTCCGAGGCCTGTTCGGCCTCGTGCTGAGCCGCGTCGGCCCCGCGCAAAGATGCATCACTCATGCGATAGTCCCCGCTGAATCCCTCTGTTATAGATGCGCCGGACCGCGATTTCCGTCGCCGCCCTGTTCGCTTCGCCGCCCTTGGCGACGGGTTCTTTACGGGTCGATCACCACCGCCAACTCGGTCCTCGCCGCCCCGAACGCCTCTATCCCCTCGGCCAACCGATACCGCCGCGTGATCAGCCCCGCGGCGTCGATGGTGCGCCGGCCCAAGGCTGCCAGGGCCTCGGGGATCGAACCGCCGCGCACGCCCACCAGCGATACTTCCTTCTCGTGGGCCGCGGCGAGCAGCGTTGCGTCCATGGTCGGTGCCGCGAGCACCACCACCCCGCGCGGCCGAACCATCTCGAGGGCCAGGTGCAACCCCGCCGCGCTCCCAAGTGTTTCAACCACGGCGTCCTGATCGCCCCGTCGGCCGGCATCCGCGATGGCGCGATGCTTGATGCCCCAGCGCTCGCACCGCGCGAGCCGATCCGCGTCCTCCCCGGCGATCCGAACCGCCGAACTCGTCCGCGCCAACGCCTGCCCCGCCAGCATCGCGTCGCACGAATCCCCGATGATCGTCACAAACCGCTTGCCCTCCGCCCCGACGACCTGAGCCACGCGCAGCGCCCGCGACACCGACCATGCGAACGCCGCGTCATCATCATGCACCGACGCCGGCACCTCCATGAGATTCCTCACGGGATACGCGAACGCATCCGCCATGCAGCCGTCGATGGTCATGCCGAGCACCCGTCGCTCTCGGCAATGCCCCGACAGTCCGCCCCGGCAGAACTCGCACACGCCGCACACGATCTCAGGCGAGCCGACGACACGCTTGCCGCGCAGCCCCGCCTCGACACCCGCGCCGCCTCCGACGACCTCCGCGACAAACTCGGCGCCGAGCGTGATCGGCGCATGTGCCGGGCGAACGACCGACGAGCGTGCGATTGCCGCCTCGGCGCGACCGACCGCGACGCGAATCGGCTTCAGCAGCACCCATCCGCTCGCGGGCGCGGGGACCGCGGCACCCATGTCGAGCCAGACGCGTTGCCCGTCGTGTCGGATCGCGCGCATCGTCAGTGCCCGCCGTGCGAGTCCTTCGCGGCCTTCTTCGACTTGCTCGCGGGTTCTTTCTTCGCAGCGCCATGCGAGTCCTTCTTCGCAGCGCCGTGCGAGTCCTTCTTCTTCGCGGCGCCGTGCGAGTCCTTTTTTGCGCTCGGCTTCCCGTGGGCATCCTTCTTTGCGGCACCGTGGTCATCCTTCTTCGCCGCGCCGTGCGAGTCCTTCTTCGCGCTCGGCTTCCCGTGGGCATCCTTCTTTGCAGCGCCGTGGCCATCGTCTTTCCCGTGGCCCGCGCCGGCACCGTGCCCGTCGGTCCCGTGCCCATCAGCCTTTGCGATCGGGCCATCGGGCGGCCGCGCCTCTTTGGGTCGAAACGCGATGTACCCCCACACGCACACCGCGAAAAATCCCTGCACCAGCGCGACCCATGCGATCGCGTCGCGAACGTGCTTGGGTTTCCCGTGCAGCGGGGCCGACATCGAATACAGTGCCGCCTTCACCAACGACCCGGCCCGCTGACCGATCGGCCGAAGCAGTCCGACCGCGATCGCGCTGAACGCCGGCTTGCTGGGCTTGGCCGCGATCGGTTCCGGTGGCGCGGTGTCAGCCCAAGGCACCGCCGTTTGTATCGCTTCGCTCGGCGCGCCTGACGGCTTGACCGCGGCAGAAGGTGCTCGCTCGGGCTTGGCTTCAACTGGCGACTCAATCCGCTCCTCGGCAACCCCCGGCGCTGGCTCATCCGGCTCGGGCGCTTCAGCCTGGCTCAAGACCGAGTTCTCGTCGGCAAACTCGCCCGCAATCAGTTCGTCGCCCTTGCCCGCGAGCGCCGCATCCAGCGAATCGATTCGCTCCGGCGTCGCTGGCACGGACGCCTTGGACGGCGATTCCGGTGCCGCTTTCGTGCTGTCGATCAGTTGTGAGACGGCACCCGCAAGGTCGGCCTCCGTGCTCGATGCTCCCGACTCCGTAATCTGCGCTGCCTCGCTCGCGAGCCCGGTCGCCGCGCCCGAGTCATCTACAGGGGCGGCTGCGGCGGTCGCCTCCATTGGCGTTGCCACCGCCGCTCCAGGCCGCTCGCTCGATCGGGGCTCAGACGCCGTCGGCTCGGCCATCGGGTCCGCCTCGGCGGATTCCACCGACGGGGGCACGGCAAGCGACTGCTCGGCGATCGACTGCTCGCTGATCGGTGCAGACGAGGCGCGTGCCTCGGCCACGCTCGTCGGGGGCACTGGCTCGGCCGTCGCCGAATCTGCTGTTGTTGGTTCCACCTGCGCCGCCTCGAGGTCAGATGCTTCAGGCGTCGCCGCGAGTTGTTCCGCCGCCGACGCCAGCGCCGCCTCCGTGCTCGGTGCCGAGGCGATGACATCCGTCGGCAGCGTCGCGTTCCCCTCTTTGGGCCCGATCTTCTCCAGCGCGGGTGCGGCCCCGGCCATCTGGTCGATCAGCGCGTCGACACCCTGGTCGAGCGGTTCGCTGTCCTGCCGATCATGGACCGCCTGGGGCATGCAGACTCCGTGGGCGCATGATCGGCGGCCCGCGCCGGAAACTCAAGGGCTATCGGGCCTCCGGGCCTCGGTTGTCCGCACAATCCCCCTACACCCCGCACAGCCCGCGTATGAATCACCCTATGCACCGCTTATACCCAGACCTCTCCGCCCCACTCGCCCCCGGCGAGATCACCATCACCGGCGACGAGGCCCACCACGCCGCTCGAGTCAGACGCCTCGCCCAGGGCGATGCCGTCGATCTCCTCGACGGCGAGGGCGGCGTCGCGCGCGCGCGCATCGTGTCGCTCGGCAAGACCGGCCGCGACGGCTGGCAACTCGTCGTCGCCGTCGAGAGCGTGGCGCGCGCCGAGCCTGTGCGCCCGATCGTCAACGTCGCCTCCGCCATGCCCAAGGGCCCCCGGCTCGCCGAACTCATCGACGGCCTGAGTCAGGCCGGCGCTGCCGCGTGGCGACCCCTGCTCACCGATCGCGGCGAACGCGAACGCTGTCCCGTCGAACGCCTCGAACGCGTCGCCCGCGAGGCCAGCAAACAGAGCGGCCGCGCGTGGACCATGCGCATCGAACCCCCCATCACTTTTGAAGAGTCACTCCGCGCCACGGGCGTCATCGTCGCTGATGCTTCGGGAGAGCCATATACCCGAGCCCGGCCACCCGGCTCGTTCTCACCTGCTCCCGGCTCCGACGATCTCCGTCTGCTCATCGGTGCCGAAGGCGGGTGGACCGCGGACGAACTGCGGCGTGCGCGCGCCGCCGGCGCTCGCGTCTGCCGATTCGGCCCGCATGTCATGCGCATCGAAACCGCGGCGGTGGTCGCGTGCGCGATCATGCTCGACGCGGATCGTGCGGACTAGGTATGCTCGCCGCATGGCCGAATGGCACGAGAGCGACGCGATCTGGGCCGACATCGCGCCGTTCATCTTTCCCGAGAAGATGTTCCAGGCCGCGCCCCTCGAGGCCGAGCAGGCCATCACGCTGGCCCGCGTCAAGCCCGGCGATCGCGTCCTCGACCTCCCCTGCGGCCCGGGGCGACACGCGGTCGAACTCGCACGCCGCGGCATGATCGTCACCGGCGTCGATCGCACCGCCGCTTACCTCGACCGCGCTCGTGCCCACGCCGCGAGCGCCGGCGTGCGCACCGAGTTCCTCCAGGGCGATATGCGCGACTTCCGCCCACCCGGCGAGTTCGATGCCGTCGTCAATCTCTACACCTCCTTCGGCTACTTCAAGGACCCCACGGACGATCGCCGCGCCGCGCGCACGCTCCACGACGCCCTCAGGCCCGGAGGCCGGCTCGTGATGGACATCATGGGGCGTGAGGTCCTTTCCCGGCAGTTCCGCCCGCGCGACTGGCGCGAGATCGACGGCACCATCCTCCTCGAAGAACGCACGCTCGCTCCCGATTGGTCGTGGATCGACAACTGCTGGGTGCTCATCATGGGTGCCGATCGCCGCGAACTCTCGTTCTGGCTGCGGGTCTACGGTGCCGCCGACCTCTCCGCCCTCCTCCGCGATGTGGGCTTTGGCGATCTTCGAGTGCTCGGCTCGCTCGGGGGCGCGCCCTATGACTCCGCCGCCACGCGCCTTGTCATCGTCGCCACGCGATCGGCATGAGCGCCTTCGTCGGGGCGATTTCAGTGATTTGCCGTGTCGCGCAGCGCCGCGCCCGGCAGCGCGAGCGAGACCAGCCCCGAGGCCACCAGCATCACCGCCACCGCGACGAACGACCAGGCCAGCCCGACCGCGTGGAGCAGCCCCTGCGCCAACGGCGGCCCGACCGCCGCCACCGCCCACGCCCCGCCCATCATCAACCCCGACGCCAGCCCCGTGCGATGCGGCAACAGCCGCTGCGCCATCGCAATCGTCAGCGGGATCACGCCCGCGTAACCGATCCCGCATCCCACCGCCAGCGCCATCGCCGCGGCCTCCGTCGAGCGCGGCACGAGGGCCACCGCGATCGCACCAAGGCACGGCACGAGCACCAGCGCCCGCCGTTCGTGCCGTGGCGGGATCACCATGCCCGCGAGCAGCCCGCTGACGCCCATGCCCACGGCCATCGCCGCCTGCATCGGGCCGTTGATCGTCGCCGCCTGCGTGCGGATGGTCTGGTCGAGGGTCGCGGCCCCGCTCCGCGCCAGCGCGATAGTCTCGGACCAGCGCACGAGCAGTTGCACGAGCGCCATATTGACCGTGAATCGCAGCGCGTTGCCGACATAGAGCACCCAGATCGCACGCCACCGCTGCCGACGCTGGCCAGGCGTTGCGGCTCCGTGCCGCGCATGCGCGTCATGCCGACGGTGCGACGGCCCATGGATCGCCCACGCGAGCATCGCGACGAGCACGAGTGCGGGGAGGATCGTCCAGGCGAAGGGTTCGAGGCCGAAGCGCGCGTTGAAGGGCGGCGCGAGCAGGCTCCCAGCCACGCCCCCGACCATGCCCGCGGTGAAGAACCACGAGACGCCCATCGCTCGCCGCCGGCCCGAAAGATGCCCGACCGCTGCCGCGGCGACGGGATGGAACGCGCCCACGCCCATCTGCCCGAGCACCTGCACGAGGATGAGTTGCGGGAAGGTGTGGGCATAGCCGACCAGCCCGATCGCCACCGCCGCGACGAGGAATCCGAGCGTGGCCAGCAGCCGCGTGTTGAAGCGATCGCCCAGCCACGCCACGATCGGCTGGATCAGTCCGCTCGCCAGCGAGCCCAGCCCGATCAGCATCGCCCCCTGCCCCGTGCTGATCGAGACGCGGCCTTCGAGCACCGAGAGGAGAGGGATCACGATGCACGAGAAAAAGTCCACCCCAGCGTGCGCCACGCACGTCATCACCAGCCGGGCCTTCGCGTGTCCGACCGCGGGCGCGATCGCGCTCGCGGGACTCGTGGCTGTCGAGAGCGTGGGTTTCATCCGCGACCACCGGGGCGGCGATCGGCCTTGCACGCACGATAAAGAACAGAGCTACGCCATGCACGGTCCATCGTGGCCAATGGTACGGATGGAGAGGCACCGAGTTCAGCGCCCGAGGGCTTTCGCGGGCTCTACGGGCACCCGCCGGCGCAGGCCGCGGCCCACTGGGCCATGTATTGGACCCAATCGGGCGGGGCGGTCTCGCCGTCGCCGTTGATGTCCGCGCCCGAGGAGCCTGCGGCGTAGTTTTCGTTGAAC
>JBJXFQ010000089.1:0-27527 GCA_046155605.1 Phycisphaerales bacterium | reverse complement strand
ACCTATGGCGAGTGGTCCAAGAGCCTCTTCGCGCAGGGACCGGTCGATGTCGGCGGTCGCTTCGGGGGCATCCTTCCCGCGGTCAGCTCATGCCAGGATTGCCACATGCCCCCGACCGAAGGCCGCTCGTGCTTCTTTGGCGAGGAGCGGACGGACCTCCGCCCGCACTACTTCAACGGCGGGAACACCTGGGTGCTCAAGGCCGTACGCTCGCTCTACCCTGACATGGAGACGGGCCTCTCGGAGCAGAGCGTGGCGGATTCGATCGCCCGTACGACCGACATGCTCCAGAAGGCGTCGGACATGGAGTTGTCGTTGGTGGCACCGGATCGCCTGCGGGTTCGCGTCATCAATCAATCGGGCCACAAACTGCCGACGGGCTATCCAGAAGGCCGGCGGATGTGGATCAACGTCCGCTGCTTCGACGGCGACTCGCAGTTGGTGTACGAGTACGGCCAGTACGACAACACCACGGCGGTCCTGCACGGCTACAACACAGAGGTCTACGAGGCGAAGATCGGCGTGGACGCCGAGGTGTCGGCGGCGACGGGCGTGCCGGTCGGCCCGAGTTTCCATTTCGCGCTGAACAACACGTGGTACAAGGACAACCGCATCCCGCCGCGCGGCTTCACGAACGCCGGGTTTGCCGAGGTGCAGGCGGCACCGGTGGCGGCGACCTACGCCGACGGGCAGCACTGGGACGACACGGAGTTCACGATCGTTCCCGGCACGGCGAGCGTCGAGGTTCGCGTGTTCTTTCAGACCACCTCGAAGGAGTACATCGAGTTCCTGCGTGACGCGAACACGACCAATGCCGCGGGCCAGATCGCGTATGACCAGTGGGTCGCGCAGGGCAAGAGCGCTCCGGTCGAGATGGATTTCGCGACAATCGCCGTGCCGTGCTACGCCAACTGCGACGCGAGCGTGACGCCGCCGGTGCTCAACGTCAACGACTTCACCTGCTTCCTGAACAAGTACGCGGCGGGCGACACCTACGCCAACTGCGACGGAAGCACGACCCCGCCGGTGCTGAACGTCAACGACTTCGTGTGCTTCCTGAACGCCTTTGCGGGCGGATGCCCGTAGCCGCATCGTCGCCGGGTTCACGCCGAATGTGACTCGCCGCAGTCCCGGCCGCGACTGACCCGATGGCGATCACGTTTGAAGAACGAGGCCGGGGTGGGATTCGAACCCACGAAGCTTGCGCAGCGGATTTGCAATCCGCTCCATTTGTCCACTCTGGCACCCGGCCCAATGGTCCGGGACGCTACGAGGAGGGTCGGCGGGTGTCAAGGGTGCGTCGCGTTCGGGTGGGCCGAACGTTGCCCGGGAGGCGGGGGCGCGGTACGCTCGCGGCTTGCCTCCCGAGGAAAACCCAATGACCGCACGATCCGCGTTCGTCCTCCCGCTCCTCGTCGCGCAACTCGCAGGCTGTCAGACCGGGTCGGCCCGGCAGCAGCCGGGTTCGGCCACGCCCGCTCTCGCCGCTCGCGCTTCGTCGGCTCCCGCTGGCCCCGGCCCCGCGACGCGACTGGGTTTCCCGCAGTATCCCAGCATCTCGCCCGACGGCTCGATGATCGTCTTCGCCTTTGCGGGCGACCTCTGGGCCGTGCCCGCGGCGGGCGGCACCGCGACGCGGCTCACCTCCAGCCCTTCCGACGAGGATCGTTCCGCCTTCAGTCCCGACGGCAAACTGCTCGCGTTCGAATCCGAGCGCGACGGCGCGCGGGGCATCTATGTCGCTCCGGTGACGATCGGCGGCGGCGTCCTCGGGCTTGGCGCGGTTCGTCGAATCACGCTCCTCGATAAGCCCGTGACGCTCTCGGGCTTCTCGTCAGATGGCGCGTCGGTGCTCTTCGCGGCCTCGCTCGAACCCACGATCTATCGCATGACGCGGATGTATTCGGCGCGCCTCGACGCGCCCCCAGGCGGCGGGAGCCCGGTCGTACGCCTCAGCGCGGCCTTTGGCGGCGCGCCCCACGCCGCGGGCGACGCCATCCTTTTCAATCGCGAGCGATACGAGGCCGTGCGCACGAAATACGCCGGCCCCGCCGCCAGCGATGTCTATCGCATGAGCAATGACGGCACGTTCACGCGCATCACGACGGACGAGCGCCACGACGCCGATGCCTTCGCGCTGCCCGACGGTGGGATCATCTTTGCTTCTTCGCGGGACGGCGAGAACAACGTGTATCGACTGGCCGCGGGCGCGACGGAGCCGGGCAGCAAGCCGGCGCAACTGACAAAGTTCGCGGTGGCCGGGCCGGGCAGCGGGCCGAACCAGACGACAATTGCTCACGGCGTGCGAGATCTCTCGGTGACGGGCTGGAACGCCGTGTTCGCGGTGTGGGACACGCTGTATGTGATGGACGCGCGGCAGGGCGAGCCGAAGGCGGTGAGCGTGGTCGCGGATGGCGACTTTGCGCAGGCCGACACGTTGCGGCTCAACGCGGGCCGGCAGATCAGCGAGACGGCGCTGAGCCCTGACGGCAAGACGCTGGCGGTCATCGCACGCGGGGAGGTCTTCGTCCGCAGCATCGACAAGGACAGGCCGACGCGGCATGTGACGGTGACCGGCGCGATGAGCCCGTGGGGTCGATGCCGCGATCTGGCGTGGTCGCCCGACGGCCGCGTGCTGTATTTTTCGTCGGACCCGACGGGGGTCTCTGGAATCTATGCGGCAACGGTGGCGCTGACGCGCGAGGAACTTGAGAAGCCCAAGAAAGAAGAACCGGCGAAGGAAGCGAAGCCCGCCGACGACAAGCCCGCTGACCCCGCGAACGAGGGAGAGAAGGCCGATGCCACAAAGGACGGCGAAAAAAAAACCGAGGCTGAGAAGAAGTCGAAGAAGCCGGACCACGGCAAGCGGTGGGCCGAGTCGCTGACCTTTACGGTGACGCCGGTGCTTGTGAGCGATCGCGAGCAGCGTTCGCCACTCCCCTCTCCCGACGGCAAGCGATTGCTGGTGACGCGCGATCTGGGCGATCTGGTGGCTTTCGATGTCGACGCGCAGGATTCGGCGAAGGTCGCCGGCGACGGTCGTGTCGTCGTGCCGTCGTGGAACGATCCCGAGGCACAGTGGGCGGCGGACTCGCGGCACATCGTGTACGCCGTCGAGGATGTCTGGTTCAACTCAGATATCTGGCTGCTCGACGTGCTTGCCGACGGGGGCAAGCCTGTGAACCTGACTCGGCACCCGGACGTCGATAACTCGCCGCGACTCTCAGCCGATGGCAAGGTGCTCTATTTCCTCTCCGACCGCGACTCGGACACGAACGGGCAGGATGATGTGTTCGTCGTCAACCTCGACAAAAAACTGGACGGACTGCGGCCTTACGAACTGGCGGACTATTTCAAGGAGACCGGCGAAGCGGCAAAGAAGCGCAAGCCGCTCGGCGCGCCGGCGAGCGCGGTCGGTGCCACGGGCGCACGCGGAGGTGCGGGCGGTGTCGCGGCAGCCGGTGGAGGGGGAGGGGCCAAGCCCGATGCCGGCGACGACAAACCCAAAGAGGACGCCAAGCCCGCGAGAGAACCCTCGCCCGACAACCCGCTGACCTTCGACGCTGACGACGCGTTCCTGCGTGTCCGCCGTGTCCCCTCGTTGCCTTCGAATGTCGGTGCGATCGTCATCACGCCCGGCGGCGACCGCGTGATCTTTACCTCCAGCACCGACGGCACGCCGTCGCTCTCGTCGGTGGACTATCTCGGCAAGGACAAAAAGACTGTGTTCGCCGGCGGCGCGGGAGGCCTCTCCGTCTCGCTCACGGGCGACAAAGTGCTCTTCACCTCTTCCGGCGCGGCCCCGCGCGGTGAGCCAGCCGCCGATGGCCCACCACGCCCCACTGGCGGCGATGCCTACCTCGGCAAGCCCGCGGGCGGCGAGGCCGAGCGCCTTCCCGTTGACGGACCCCTCGTTGTCAGCATCGCGTCCCAGCAGAAGCAGAAGTTCATCGATGCGGCGCGGCTCATGGGCCAGCGCTTTTACCACCCGACGCTCAAGGGCCTCGATTGGAAGTCGATGATGGCCCGCTACCTCTCCCTCGCCCTTCAGACCCGCACCGACCAGGAGTTCAATCGCGTCTTCGCCAACCTCCTCGGCGAACTCGAAGGCTCCCACATGGGAATCAGCGGCGGACGCTCGACCGCGGGCGATGGCCCGTCGGTCGGCTACCTCGGCACCGACGCCAGGCCCGTCATCGGCGGCTACGAGATCACTCGCGTCGTCGCCAACGGCCCGGCAGATCGCCCGAGTTCTCGCCTCGACGTCGGCGATGTCATCGTCGCCATCAACGGCAAGCCCGTTGCCGACGGCCAGGCCTTGCCCGCGCTCGATTTCGCCGCGGCGATGATCGGCACCTCCGGACAGGAGACGCTCCTCGACTTGCGCCGCAAGGCCGAAGGCGAGCCGCGATTCGTGCTCATCACGCCCATCAGTTCCGGCGCGGACACCAACCTTCGATATCAGGACGAAGTGCTTTTCCGCCGGGCCGAAGTCGAGCGTCTCTCCGGCGGCAAACTCGGCTACCTCCACATCCGCTCGATGGACCTCGCCTCCGTCCGAACCTTTGAGCGAGACCTCTTCGCCGCAGCCGACGGCAAACTCGGGCTCATCATCGACGTCCGCGACAACGGCGGGGGCTTCACCAACGACATCCTGCTCGCCTCGCTCGCGGCCCCGCGCCACGCCTTCACCGCCAGCCGCGGCGTCGATCCGACGAAGGTGCCCAAGGACGCCTACCCGCGCGACCGCCGCCTCATCTATGCCTACAACCGCGAGATCTCCGTCCTCTGCAACCAGCACTCCTATTCCAACGCCGAGATCTTTTCCCACGCCATCAAAACCATCAAGCGTGGCAAGGTTGTCGGCACCGAAACGTTCGGCGCGGTCATCTCCACCGGTGCCTACGGGCTCATTGACGGCACGACCATGCGCACGCCCTTCCGAGGCTGGTACCTCCCCGACGGCACGGACATGGAGAACAACGGGTGCGTGCCCGACATCGCCGTGCCCCAGACGCCCGCCGACGAGGCCGCCGGCCGCGATCCGCAACTCGAGGCGGCGGTCAAGGAACTGCTGACGCGGGCGAAGGAGTTGTGAGCGACTTGCCTGAAGCACAGATTCCATGTCAGCGGAGCCGGGGTAGCGGTCACTCCGTTCGCGGGTTGGCTCGGGTCAGTACATCGGGGATGCGGCGATGAAACTCCTTGACATCCTGAGTCTCGTGCCTATCGCCGTAGCCGTTTTCCTCCTCGCGAGCCCGGCGCGTGCCCAATGTGGCGGGCGGTGGCTGCCTGGCGAAGGGCTCGAGGGCCTCAACGGTCATATCTATGCCCTGGTGAACTGGGATCCGGACGGCTCTGGCCCGCTGCCGCCGGTGGTTGTGGTGGGCGGATCCTTCACAGTTGCCGGGACCGCTCTCGCGTCCAACATAGCCGTCTGGGACGGGTCGGTTTGGACCACGCTGGGTGCGGGCATGAACAATTTGGTCCAAGCCTAGCCGTACTCCCCAGCGGTGATTTAGTCGCCGTCGGGCTTCAAATTCGCGGGGGGCGTTGCGGCTAACTACGTCGCTCGCTGGAATGGAACATCCTGGGGCCCCCTGGGCACAGGATTGAATAAGAGCGTTCTCGCGCTGGCCATGCTCACCAACGGTGACTTAATCCCGGGCGGGTATTTTAGCGACACCACTGGGGAGCGCGCTGGAACGGTTCGGCTTGGTCCTCTCTGAACACGGGATTGGGCAGCACAGTACGGGCACTTGCGGCATTAGCGAACGGTGATTTAGAGCCTCCTTGAGGTGGAAGAGGACGGCGTGTGGGTGCATGCCGCGGGATCGCGCCGTCCTGGTCCTGGCGTAACCCCAGAAGCCCCACAACCATAACTCGGGGCCGTTGATGTGGTTGCAGCGGACGCGTCCGCTGCTGAACTCGCTCTTCGAGTGTCCACCCGAAGATGCTTCTGGTAGCCCTTGTCCACCAGGCCGTCATAGCCCGCCCAGCCGTCGGAGTGGATGATGCTGCGGATATCAACTCTGCACCGAATCGCGGCCCAAAGCGTGGCCTTCGAGCAGTCGGGCACGACCTCGGTGTAGACCTTGCCCTGCCGCTTGAAGACACCGAAGACGGGCGTCTTGTTCGCCGCGCCGCGTCCACGGCGGCCCCTGACGCGGCGTGGTCCGAAGTACGATTCGTCCACCTCGACCGTGCCGCGGAAGGGCGAGTCCGACTCGCAGACCTCGGCCATGCGCTCGCGCAGGCAGGCCAGCAGTCGGTTGACGGTGTTGCGGTTGAGGCCGGTGAGTTGGGCGGTCTGAACGGCCGTGAGATCGGCGGCCACATGCCGCAGGAACCGGCGGAACACAGCCTCCGAAACTCATGCACGGACGACATAGCGGTTTCGCACTGCAAATCAGCCTATCCCGGATGATCCGAACAGGCTCATCTAGTCATGACCCATGAGAAACCCCCAGCCTTCGCCGGGGGTTTCTTTCTTCACTTGGTGCCTTTGTCCCCTCGTCCCTCCGTCCCTAGTACCTGTAGTGTTCCGGCTTATACGGCCCCTCCAGCGCCACGCCGATGTACGACGCTTGGTCCTTGCTCAGCGTCGTCAGCCGCACGCCCAACTTATCGAGGTGCAGCCGTGCGACCTCCTCGTCGAGCCGCTTGGGCAGTGTGTAGACCTTGCCCGTCTCAAAGCCAAAGCCCGAGATCGTCGGCTTGCCGGTCGCGTTGAAGTGCAGGTCGAGTTGCGCCATCACCTGGTTCGTGAAACTCGCCGACATCACGAACGACGGGTGCCCCGTCGCGCACCCCAGGTTCAGCAGCCGCCCCTCCGCCAGCACCAGCACCGAGCGCTCCGCCTTGCCCTTGGCCGCCGGGAAGACCCACTCGTCGTACTGCGGCTTGATGTTCACATGCTTGATCCCGGGCCACTTCTTGAGCCCCGCCATATCGATCTCGTTGTCAAAGTGCCCGATGTTCCCGACGATCGCCTTGTCCTTCATCCGCGACATGTGCTCCGCGGTGATAATGTCCTTGTTGCCCGTCGCGGTGATAAAGACATCCGCCGTATCCAGCACGTCCTCGACGCGCACCACCTGGTACCCCTCCATCGCCGCCTGCAGCGCGCAGATCGGGTCGATCTCGGTGACCATCACGCGGCAGCCTTGCCCCTTCAGCGCCTGGCAGCAGCCCTTGCCCACGTCGCCATAGCCGAACACCACCGCGACCTTCCCGCTGAGCATCACGTCCGTCGCGCGGTTCAGGCCGTCGAGCAGCGAGTGCCGGCAACCGTAGAGATTGTCAAACTTGCTCTTGGTCGCGCTGTCGTTGACGTTGATCGCCGGGAAGAGCAGCGTCCCGGCCTTGGACATGTCGTACAGCCGCTTCACCCCCGTCGTCGTCTCCTCGCTCACGCCCTTGACCCCCGACGCGAGCCGCGCCCACTGCCCCGGAGACGCCTTTTCCACGGCCTTGAGCAACGACAGGAAGCACCCCCACTCCTCCGAGTGCTCGTGCGGGTTGAACTTCGGGATGCTCCCGGCCTTCTCGAACTCCGCGCCCTTATGCACGAGCATCGTCGCGTCGCCGCCGTCGTCCAGGATCAACGTCGGACCCTTGTTGTCCGCGAACTTGAGAATCTGGTAGGTACACCACCAATACTCGTCGAGCGTCTCGCCCTTCCAGGCAAACACGGGCGTGCCGCGGGGGCTCTCCGGCGTGCCGCCCGTCTCGGACCGACCGACCGCCACCGCCGCCGCCGCCGTGTCCTGCGTCGAGAAGATGTTGCACGACGCCCAGCGCACCTCGGCACCGAGTTCGACGAGCGTCTCGATCAGCACCGCCGTCTGCACCGTCATGTGGAGCGAGCCCGCGATCCGCGCGCCCGCCAGCGGCCGCTGGCCCTTGTACCGCGCCCGAAGCGCCATCAAGCCCGGCATCTCGTCCTCGGCCAGTCGGATCTCTTTGCGACCCAACTCCGCCAGAGACAGATCGCGGACCTTGAAATCCACCTCCGCCACCAGCCCGCCCGCCACGCCTTTCGTCCCCTTCGGCTTACTCGTCATCGTCGTCATCTGCGTCTCCTGAGTTTGGTGGCACCGGCCTACTGACCGGTCGCTCCTCGTTCTACGTTCTCTATTCCGCGAAGCCTTGCTTCTTTGCTCTTGGTCTCTCGCTTTGGGTACCCCGCTTTGGGTACCCCGCTTTGGGTACCCCGCCCCTCCGGGGCGGAACTCTCCGCTCCTTTGGTCGCGAAGTTGGTGCTGCCTTGGCCCTTTGCTACATGAAGTTGTGCTCCAGCGCCCGCCCCCGCGCCGGCATCTTGCTCCCCACTCCCAGCACCAACCCCGGCCCCTTCGCATCCGCCTCGCCCGCCAGCGCCTTCACCCGAACCCTTTGAAGCCCCGACCGCTCCATCATGCCGCCCAATCGCTCCATCGAGAACCCCAGATGCACATGGCCCATCGTCCGCCGGTACTCCTCCCGATCATGCTCCAGCATCTCCAGCACCAGCGCCGTCCCTCCGCCCCGGCCCGCCCGCAACACCCGCCGCATCTCCCGCAGCGCGATCACCGGGTCCGCCATGTGGTGCAACACGAGCACGCACACCGCCGCATCGACCGATTCATCCTCCAGCGGCAGCGCGTCCATCCGCCCCGCCACAAACTCGACATTCCGCATCCCCGCAAGCCGCGCCCGCGCTGCCTCCAGCATCGCCTCCGACTGATCCACCGCGATCACCCGCTCCACATGCGGCGCGATGTGCTCGCTCGCCTCACCCGTCCCGCAGCCCAGGTCGGCCACCGTCCAGTGCGCCGGCAACAGCCCCAGCAGTCCGCGGGCCGTGAACCCCCCTCCTCCTGACCCGAACAGCCGCTCGCGCACCTGGCTCCACTCGCCCGCCACCTGGTTGAAAAACGTCTCGCTGTCGAGTTTCCGCTCGGCCAAAACCTCGCGCAGCCTTCGCGTGTCGTCCGTTCGCTGTGCCGAGTTATCGGACTGATCGCGCACCACCATCCACAGCGCACGCGCCGGTTGTCTGAGGTCATCCAATACCATCTGGTACAGCGTTGCCGGGCCTGCTGACCGCCGCACCAGCCAACCAGCATCGCTCAGCACCCGAAGTTGCCGACTGACAGTCGATTGCGGCAACTGAACGACCCGTGCCAACTCACCGACCGATAACTCTTCGACCTCAAGTATGCGCGCAACCCGCAGCCTCGTGGGTTCCGCCAGGGAACTGAGCAGCGCCTCCGTACTTGGTCTTCTTTCTTGGGCCTTCATCCGTATATCCGGATGAAGTGTAATAGCGCCGCGGCGAAGGTCAAGCCCTGTCCGCGCTGCCCCTCAAAGGCAGGTGATGACGGCGAGCATGAGCCGTGATTAGGGCTGATTGGATTCGGGTGGCAGGGCGAGGCTGGGGCCGGGCACTTCGCCCAGTTCACGGATGCGGGCGTTGATGGCGTTGTCGGTGGTGTTGAACGAGAGCGCCATGCGGAGGCGGCGGAGTTCGTTCTTGGTGTCGCCGATCGAGCGGTAGAACTCGGCGAGGGCGACCTGCGGCTCGATGGTCTTGCCGCCATCGACCTGAGCGGCCTGGAGGAAGGCGTGCTCGGCACCGTCGGCGTCGCCGGCCTTGGCGAGATAGCGGCCCCAGCGGAGGAACGAGCCGGTCGTGCCTGCGCTCTCGGTCTGGGCGCGGAGGAAGCGATCGAGTTCGGTCATCTGCTTGGATTCGAAGAGGGCGCGGGCGTAGGTCTCGACGGCATCCTGATTGGTCGGCCGCAGATGCACCGCGGCGGAGCCGTGCTCAACGGCCTCGGCAGCGTTGCCCAGCGCGAGGAGGCTCTTGGCCAAAAACAGCCGCATTTCGGGCTCGCCGGGGTTGCGCTCGACGTACTCGGCGAAGTCCGCGCGGGCGACTTCGAACTGGCCGCGGTTGAACGCGCGCTCGCCGTGTTCGCGCACCGTGGGGAGAGGCCGCGTGGTGTTGCAGGCGGCGAGGAAGGGGAGAAGGGCAAGGACGATCACGAGACGACGCATGGGAATGCTCCATCATTCCGCGGACGAATCCCGGAAGGCCCACATGGTATCGGCGCGGCGCGGGCGGGGCGCGCAGAAGGGACGAGGGGACGGAGGGACGGAGGGATGAGAAAAGCAGAGTCTGGGGAAGTTGGCATCAGCCAGCCGAAGCGGTTGATGGAGGGCACCCGGCGATGGGCCGCAGCGATCGGACCGGTGGAGCGGGCGCGGTGGGGCTGGGCACCGCCTTAAGAATCTGGTAGGATGTCACGCCCGCTTTCATGCGGTGCCGATTCGCCGCGGCGGCTCCACACGATCGCCGCCGGCCTTTTCTATTGGCGACTGCAGCGCTAAGCCCATTTCATGAAGCTCTAGATGGTCCGAACGGTTCCGACTCTCACACCGCAGGTGACCAGATGCCTGAACCAGAAGAGATGCTCAGACAAACGATGCGGACGGAGGCCTCGAACGTCATCGAAGACGCGAGTCATTCATCAAAAGGCCATTGGAACGCCGCAGCATCGACCGGCGCACTTCACTACTGGCTCGGCCTCCCCGCCGCGGTCCTTGCGGCCGTGTCCGGCGGGTCGGCACTAGCGGATCAAAAGGAGCTGGCGGGAGCTTTGGCGTTCCTCTCCGCCGCGCTGGCCGCCGTGGTGACATTCGTGAACGCTGAAAAGCGCTCGGCGGAGCACAAAGCCGCGGGAGACAGTTACTCGGCACTGAAGAACGAGGCGAGGCACTTCCGTGAGATCGAGCTCGCTAGTTCCAATGACTTCGAGCAGGTGCAGACGAGGCTGAAAGAGCTTTTCAAACGGCGTGACGAGTTGAACCGGGCTAGCCCGGGGATTCCGAACAAAGCATTTGAGAGAGCGCGACGTGGGATTGAACAGGGTGAAGACAAGTACGCAGCGGACGCGGCCCAAGCCGGAACGCACCCCGGCCGCTGACCACGCGGAAGCTCCGGGTCGTGCCGTGGCTTCCGCCTTCAGTTCGGTGATCAAGGATCTCCAGCCGTCGGACCGAGAGTTCTGTCACGCAAGGCGCGCATCCACGGCTCTACGCGTGACCCTCAAAAGGCACCTGTCGATCGGCATTCTCGAGGAGGTTCGTTTCGGAAGTCAGACGAAGCGTACCGGGATTCGAGGCCAGACCGATGTGGACATGCTGTTTGTGCTCGACCCCCGCGGCGTTACTCGTAACGGGACTCTGGTATCGTCGGCACGCGTTCTCGATCGGGTGAGCCGCGCCATCGCCCGGCGGTATGCATCTTCGAAGATCCGGCGCGACGGCCACGCGGTGGCCGTCCACTTCTCTCGCTCCGGCGTGGCGCTCGACGTGGTGCCGGCGATCCCGGCGGGAAAGCGACGAAGCGCGAGTATCTACTTGATTCCCGATGGGCGCGGCGGCTGGATGCGTACAGCTCCGAAAGCAGAGCTGCGCCGGTTCCGCCGGATGAACCGAGCGAGCCAGCAGAAGCTCAGCCGAACTCTGCAACTTCTCAAGTTCTGGAAGTGCTGCCGCGTTCGCCGGATTCCCGTGCGCTCGTACTACCTAGAACTCCTGCTTACCAAGTCGGGCCTGGCCAGCGGACGAAAGAGTTACTGCTCGATCCTCGCGAGCGTGTTTCAGCTGATGGCGTCGCAGCGGGGGCTCGCGCTGCGAGACCCATCCCGCCGGGTTGGCGGCACTCCGATGGCCACGTCCCGGGCTGCGCAGGAGCGGGCGCTGCGTGAAATCCGTCGAGCGCGGGACCACACGAGGTCTGCGGCGGCGCTCTGTCGGAAAGGCCAGGACAAAGCAGCGGCGTCACACCTACGGCGGGTGTTCAACGGGCAGTTTCCGTTTGTGGCCCCGGAAACTCGTCGTATGAGGCGGCCCTGACACAGATTCGCTGGGCCGTCGGGGACCAAGGAGCCTCAACAGAACTATGGCGTACCTGTAACCGAGCAGGCCTTGGCAAGTTCGATCCCCGAGATATCGCGCGGAAGCTTCATGCCGCGATGAGTTCGTCGCGAACGTTGTGGAGGCGGATCAACTTGGGCCGGGCCTTCACGTCGGGAAAGGACGGATCGTCTGCCAAGTCGAGTCGTCATATTTCGCGGCCCTTTCCTTGGCTAGGATTATTCCATGAAACCTGCCGATGCGAGCATCGAGGCCATTGCCGGTTTCTGCCGCCGTTGGGGCGTGGCTCGTTTGTGGCTGTTCGGCTCGCTCGCGACGGGCACGGCGGGCGCGAGCAGCGATGCTGACGTGCTGATCGAGTTCCTGCCGCAGGCCGAGACATCGACGTGGGATTGGCCGCGGATGCAAGATGAGTTGCGGGCCATATTCGGTCGCGAGATCGATTTGCTGTCGACCGGGGTGTTGCGCAACCCGTTCCGACGGCGCGCGATCCTCGCCTCACGGAGGCTGCTCTATGCCGCATGAGGCGGCATCGCCTCAGCGGGATTTGGCGTACTTGCGCGACATGCTTGACGCGTGCGACCGAATCGGCCGGTTCGTGAAGGGCAAGACGTTTGACGATTACCACGCCGACGACCTGCTGAGATCCGCCGTCGAGCGTCAAATCGAGATCGTTGGCGAAGCGGCGCGTCGGCTGACGGACGCGTTTCGCTCCGCACATCCTGAGATTCCGTGGAGGCCTGTGATCGCGCAGCGGCACATCCTCGCGCACGAATATGGCGAGATCGAAGACGACCTGATCTGGCGGGTCGCGACCGTTCACATTCCGGCGCTCAGCGAGCAGATTCGTCCGCTCGTGCCCGATGAAACGGAAGCGTGAGGTCGCGTCGATCGATCGTCACGGCCCCAGGAACGTGTCATCCGCGGCTGAGGGCAGTTCATTGCCGCGGAGCGAGGTGGCCGGGCGATTACGACCCGGGCCGAAGTCGAGGCGGATCTCGATGGCGCGGGGGAGCCAGATGTTGTCGCCGTTCTTGAGCACGGGGGAGCCGGCCCAGGCGACGGAGGCGTCGGTGTGCAAGAGGTGCTGGCCCGCGGAGAGGTGGTTCGGGGCGTTTTCGAGCGGGTTGACGGGCTTGCCGGCGACGGCGCGGAGCACGACGGGCGAGCGATCGGCGAGGACGACGGCGTTGCCCTGCCACGAGGGGCGGACGGGGCCGAACATGATCTGGTAACTATACGAGACCTCGTCGAGGCGGCGCCAATCGGTGGCTCCGACGGGAGCGGGCGATGTGGGTGCGAGCGGATTGCCGGGGCAGGCGAGCGAAGAGAGCGGGACGTAGCCGGCGCGGGTGAGGGTGAAGAGGTTGGCGGAGTTGGAGCGATCGGCACCGTGGCCGACGCTCCACCAGTTCTCGCCGCCCATCGCGGCCGAGGCGACGGGCATCGAATCGCGGTTGGCGTGGGCGTAGGTGGCGAGCGCAGTAGCGGTAGTGCCGAGGTTGCCCAGACACATGGCGCGGCGGCTTTGCTCGCGGACAGCGGAGAGCACGGGCAGGACGATGCTCATGCCGATGAGCAGGACGGCGGCAACGGAGAAGAGATCGGAGAGTCGCATGCCGGAGCGGCGACGGCGGATCTGGTCGAGGTCGAGGGCAGCGTCGCGGCGATCGATCTCGGCCTGAACTCGAGCCAGCGTGCGGTCCGCGAGCGAGGCGGTGGTGTGAGGATTGGAAGCGCCCGAAGACGTGACGAGGCGCGCCAAAGCGTCGTGACGATGGGCGCGCTCGCGGAGCGAGGCGGGGACGTGCGCGGGATCCCCCCCGGCCATGATCCAGGCGTCGAGCGCGTCATCGTCGAGCGGATGCAGCCGCGGGCCGGCGTCATCGGCGGCGCGCAGAACTCGGGCCATGGTGACATCGACGAGCGTGGCGCTGGCGGAGATGTTGGAGTTGAGGAGAGAAAGGAGCGACGCGACTCTCTCGGCCCGCGGGTCGCCGGTGCGGGACGCGAAATCGGCGTCGGCCAGTCGGTCGAGCGCGGCGGCATCGAGGTGCGAGAGGCCGTCGTTCCAGTTGGGATCGGTGGGGGTCATCGGAGGTTGTGTTCAACTGTTGGTGGTGCTGTCTTCGGGCTTGCTCACGCCGCGCCAATGCTTGGCGAAGGCGGCGACGGCGGCATGGAGCCGGGACTTGACGGTGCCCAGCGGGATGTGGAGTTCGTCGGCGATCTGGGCGTAACTGAGTTTCTGGAAATAGGCGAGGAGGAGGATCTCGCGGAGGACAAGGGGCATTCGATCAACGGCCTGTTGCACAAGTCGGTCCTGGTCGGCGGATTCGAGGCGGCGATCCGGGGGAGGGATGTCGATTTCCATCAGGTCCACAAACGCGGGGCCGGATTCCCCAGATTGGCCCGGCACCGGGGCGGACAGGTCCACTTCCTGCCGTCGTACCCTCTTACGCAGCAGGTCCCTGGCCTTGTTCGCGGCAATCGTGAACATCCAGGGTTTGAAGCGTCGGGTGGGGTCGAAGGAGTCGATCGAAAGGTGAACCTGGAGAAAGGTCTCCTGAAAGACATCCTCGGCGGAGGCGCGATCGCCGGTGAGCCGAACCAGAAATCGGAGCAGGTCGTCCTGATGCCGCTCGATGAGCGTGCGAAAGGCCACCGCGTCGCCACCGCGAAAGGCCTCCAGGAGTTGCTCGTCGGATCGTTGGGACACGGTCAGGGTCTGTGCGGCATGGAATGGGTGAAATACGCCTGTGGCGGGCCTGGGATCGTCCCCCACGGCAGAATGAGGGTCGAATCGATAATCAGTGCGGCATAGGTTAGACGATCTGGCCGACGCGGCGCACGAACGTGATCCCGCGATCGGGTGGGAACCGGCGGAGGCCGTCGGCGCGAAGGGCGGGGGCGTGGTCGCGGATGTAGGTGTCGAAGAGGTCGCGTGTGGAGAACGTGTACCGAACTTCAACCTGGATCGGCTGCGCAGGATCGATAACGCGAATGATGGACGCGGCGTGGGCACCGTGGCGGATGACGAGGTCGATATGCCCGTCCTCGAGCCAGGCGATGTACTCGTCGCGGGTCGGGGCGTCCGGGAACGACGCGATGACGGTATAGGCGATAGCGGACATGGGTGACGATAGGATGATCGGCAATAGGGGTGGCGGGTTGATCGTTAGACGGTAAGGATGCGTCCGGTGGCTCAGGCACACGACCCTCAGCCCGACGACGCACGCGAGGTAGCGGCGCTGCTGGCCGATGCAGCCTCGGGACGGCCCGAGGCGTGGCGGCGGCTGGTGGAGCGGTATTCGAGGCGGGTCTTCGCACTGGCCAAGAGCCGGTGTCGGAGCAGCGAGGTGGCCGAGGAGGTAACACAATCCGTGTTCGCGACGGTGGCAACCAAACTGGGCCGGGGCGGGTATTCGGAGCAGGGGCGCTTCGAGGCTTGGTTGTTTCGCGTGGCGATGAACCGGATCCGAGACGAGGTTCGGCGCGTGGCGCGGCGCGGGCCGATGGGGGGCTCGGAGGCGGCGCTGAACGCGGAGGCGAAAGCCCAGGCGATGCCGGCTGAGTTGGCCGGGCTGCGGAGCGCGATGGAACGTCTGAGCGAGGCGGATCGGGAGATCATCGAGATGCGACACCACGCGGGCATGGGCTTCCGCGAGATGGCGGCGCTGCTGAACGAGCCGCTGGGGACGCTCTTGGCGCGGCACCACCGGGCACTGCGGAAGTTGCGCGATCTGATGAAGGGGGAGGAGCCATGAACGAGTTGCCAGAGCACGACATCCTCGGCACGGACGCGCTGCTGGAGCGCTTGGCGGAACGGGAGCGTGCGTCGGCTGGCGCTGGCTTTGAGGATCGCGTGGTGGCGCGGACCGCGGGATTGCTCGCCGCGAATCACGAACAGGCGGCGCGGATGCGCGTCTCGGGTGACGTTCGCCTGCCGGCTCGGATGCCAGGCCGCTTCGGAACGTGGGCGATGCGGATGGCCGCGGCCGTGGCGATCGTCGGCGGGGTGACGGCGGCGTGGATGGCGCGGCAGAGCGGGACGCCGGTGATGCCGCAGCAGCCGACGGCGGAGGTGGTGTCGGTCGCGGAACTGGAGCGTGCGTGGGCCCAGGTTGAGGACCGCGAGTGGACGGCCCTCGACATGGCGATCAGCGACGCCAAGGAGGATGCCGAGTGGCTCGACGCGTGGAGTGAGACGGTCTTCGACGACGGAGCGATGTGATGAGCGCACGGCTCGGGCGAGTTGCGGCGGTGGTCGTGGCGTCGGCGTTGCCGGCGCTCGCGCAGGATGCGCGGCCGTCTGCCGACACGTCGCAACAGGAACCTGCTCGGGCCATGCAACAGGTGCCGATCCGCGAGAATCGGCAGGATCAAGCGACACTTCGTGAGCGGCTTCAGAGACGGCTGACAGACGCCTCGCAGATTGCCGATCGCATGAAGCGCGCGATCGCCGCGCTGGACGCCGGTGCGTCCGCGGCCGAGATCGCGGCGATGACCGAACCTGGGGCTCGGAGGCCTGGCGCGTGGGCGGTCGGCGAAGGGGCGCGCGCGGCCGAGCCTCCACCGCCGCCGATGGATCGCGAGCGATTGATGGCGTTCGTGCGAAGGATCAACCCGGAGATGGGCCGACGGCTTGAGGAGGCTCTGCAACGGGAGCCCGCGGGCGCGGAGCGGCTGCTGGCGCGGATCGAGCGGCAGGTGCGGGACATCCAGGCCGAGCAGGACCCGGAACTGAAGGAGATCAAGATCGCCGAGGCGCGGGGGCAATGGCGGCTGCTGGAGGCGACGCGTGTGCTGGCGGCGTCGCTGCGGCGTGGCGCGGCGGAGGCCGACATGGAGGCGGCGCGAGGCACGGTGCGAGAGATCCTCCGCGAGCAGTTTGATCTACGGCTGCGGCGGCAAGAGCACGAACTCGCACGGCTCGAGGCACGGGTCAACAGACTCCGCGACGAGAAGCAGCAGATGGGCGGGAAGCGGGACGAGATGGTGGAGGGCCGGCTGCAGCAGATCGAGCAGAACGCGACGAAGGAGCCGGAGCGGAGGCCGTTGGAGAGGCCGAGCGAGCCGCCAAAGCCGTGACGTGATCGCACCGACCGGACGCGTCGGCTTGAGTCAGGAAACGATCGAGCCGGGAGGCAGATCGGCGGCGGGCGCGAGCACGACGACACGGCGCGTGCCGCCTTCGACAGCGGCGGGCTCGGAGGCGGCAAGAAGCATGCCGCGGGACTCTTCGCCCCGGATCATTCGCGGCGCGAGATTGGCGACGAGGATGACAAGCCGGCCGACCATCTCGTCTGCGGTGTAGTTGTCGCGGATGCCCGAGCAGATCTGCCGCGCCGTGCCGGTGCCGTCGTCGAGTTGGAGTTTGAGGAGGCGGTCGGCACCGGGATGGTTCTCGGCCTTGACGACACGCGCAACGCGCAGGTCGAGTTTGGCAAACTCCTCATAGGTGATTTGAGGCTTGGGCTCGGAGGCTGCGTCGGCCATGGCGGGGCTCCTGGGAGCGGAGGATACGCGGGCAGGCGGATCGCGGCACGGACCCTTCTGGAGGGTCCACGCCGATGTGGCAGCGCGCGCCAAAAGAAACACGGAGAGACTCAGATGTCGCCCCGGAGGTGCGACCTACCCAAGAGATGTCGCCCCGGAGGTGCGACCTACCCAAGCGCTACAGCGGCAGTTCCTTGAAGAGCAGCACCTTGGGCTTGTCGCCCTTGCGGGTGACGTTCGAGCGATCGACGATCATGAGGAATCGCCGCGCGATCGACGGGACGAGCGGATCGTCCGGCCCGAGGTCGAGCGTATCGCCTCGCTGGTAGCCGTGGATGATGAACCAGACAGCGTAGACGTCGCTGCGGACGGAGATCGATCCCGAAGCGGCTGAAGCGACGACGAGTTTGTCGGCAAAGGCGTCGGGGACTTCGCTGATGACCAGGGGCGGGCTGAAGGTGGTTCCCGGGGCACCGGCGGTGCAGGTGGTATTGTCGCCGTGATAGACGCCGCGGAGCGAGACGCACCTGTCGCGTGACATGGCGGTGCAGGTCTGGACGCCCTGAGCATCGACGAGCGAGCACGCGCCCTGGATGGTCAGGCCGCTGTTGGCGGGCGGAGGCACATTGGCCGGGATGTTGCCCGGCTGCTGGAATCGCTGTCCGGCGATGGGGGCGTAAAGGCCCTTGTAGAGCGTGGCGTTGGTCCCGGGGACGCCGCTGGGCAGGCCAAAGGGCTGTGCGGAGAAGACGTACGAGTTCTCGTAGGCGAGGTGGTCGATCTGTGAGCGGAAGGGGACGGCAACCTGGCCGGGCGTAGGCTTTTTATCTTCCTGAACGCCGCGGCGCTGCGAGAAGGGGCCTTGGATCGAGGACGCGGTGCTGCCGTCGGCTGTGCGGTCGATGGCGGCCATGATTTCAGCCGGGGAGCCGAAGCCGGGGGTCTCGCGGATGCCGCCGATGGAGGTGGTGCCGAGGCGGCCGATCCAGGTGTCGGGGTCGAAGGAATAGCGCGGGGTGAGCGGTGCATTGGCGGGGAAGTCGAAGAAACTGATGATCGTGCCGTTGCGGTTGATGAGCGGGATCTTGTCGCGATAGGCCTGGAGCGTGGCGGCGATGTCGCTGCCGGGGTTGGTGCCTTGCGGTCGCTGGGGAAGGGTCGAACTTGGGCGTGGCGTGCCGAGGTACGGGTTGACGATGCCGGAGTTGGTGGCGAAGGTGTCCCAGAGCGGACCGTTGACGGGGTCGATCTCGGGCGTGGGCGTGAGCATGGGGATGACGCGGGCCACGGCGGGCGGCGCGGTGTTGGCGTTGATGAGGCCGGGGACGAGACGATCGATCCCGCCTTCTTCGGAGGCGGAGAAGACGTTCATGATGTGAAGGCCGAGGGGGATGCCTGGGAAACGACGGATGTCGTCGCTGCCGCGCGCGGCGGGCAGCGCCTCGGGATCGAAGAGGGTGGCGGAGCGGCCGGTGGGCGTGGTTTCTTCATAGGGTGCGAAGCGGTCAAGGACGAGTTGGCCGCGGTCGAGCGCACCGGTGTAGCGGTTGCCGATGTTGGCATAGATGCCCCAGGCCTGGTCGCCGGCGGGCGGGTTGCTGTAGTTGAGGGCGAGGCCGAGCGCTTCGCTGAGGGTGAGGCAGCGGTCGGGATCGGGCGCGGGCGTGCTGGTGTTTGGACTCGATCCCGAGACCGACGCGATGTTGGGCAGATAGAGCGGCGCGATGCCCAGCGGCAGCAGCAAGTCGGAGACTCGCAGCACGGAGATGGTTCGACGAGCGATGGGGTTGCCCGGCGTGGGCGGATAGGTCGACGGCTCGATGAAGGTCGAGGTGAACTCGCCGTTGTTGAGGGTGATCTCGGGGTAGAGCAGGTGATAGGGCCGAGGGGGCGCGTCGTTGTTGTTGCCGAGCGAGTGGGGTGGATTGGGCGGCGGAATGAAGGCGTTCTTCTGCTGCGGGAGGCGATTGATGCGAAGGTTGGGGATGACGCCGGTGTTTGGGTTGGCGAGTTTGGCCGCGAAGGCATTGAGATCGGTGTCGGCAGCGTTGGGCTGAGCGCGGAAGAGGGTGTCGTTGAGCGAGGCAACGCGGGCGGGGAAGTCGCGGTTGTCGAGGCTGTTGGAGCCCCACTTGGCCTCGAGGCAATAGGCGGGAAGGGCGCCGCGCGGGAGCGGCTCACGCTCGCGCGCACCGGTGGAGTTGGGCGGCTGGGGCGGATGGGGATCGTCGGAGCGCTTGATGGAGCCCCAGAAGACGATGGAGAAGCCGTCGTCGTCGGGCGAGTTCGGCTGGGCACCGGTGACGTCGTTGGAACCGGGCGGGAGGCGACGATCCAGCGTGGCGCGCGGGCGTTGGGCATTGCCGAGGAAGACCGGATCGCGAAGGCGATCGGCGAGCATGTCGTTGAAGCGGAGGTTGGTCTCGTTGCCGGCGCGTGGGCAGGGGAGCGGGATGCGCGGGACGTTGCCGGCGACCGGAGCCTGGATATCAGGCGAGGCGTCGGCGGCGGAGCGCATGGTGCGCCACAAGCGAACGTCCTGCTTGTCGGAGTCCGGACCGCCGGTGATCTCGTCGGCAGCGATGTCAGAGCGTCCAGTGACGGGGTCCATGCGCGGGATGCGGATAGCGCGGCGGCCGCAACCGTTGGCGACGGGCGTGCCCATGCTGTTGAGCGTGAAGGTGCTCAACTGGTTCTGGATGATGGACTCGACGATGGTCATGGGCGCGGCCTGCGAAAGGCCCGTGCAGGCAACCGGGGCGACGGGTGTCGGGAGCACGTTGTTCCTGGCCGCGTCGCGCCAGCGGGTCTGGAGTTCGGCGAGCGGGTGGCTTGTGGAATAGAGGACGACAGTCTCGCCCGGCTGGAGGATGATGGCGTTGAGGTTGGTGCCGGTGTCGTCGACCTGCTCAGCGATCTTGAAGAGTTTCCTGTTGAACTCGAGATAGAACTGGGAATAACGACCGTCGCAGAAGGTGGGGCTGCGCGAGGACGTGGCGGGATCGACGCCGTCGCTGGGCGTGGTGAGATAGACCGGCTGATCGAAGGGGTTGGTGAGTTGGAAGGCGACGATCTCGCCGAGGTAGTCGGGGTTGGGGGGCGTGCCGCTGGCGGCACCGCCGTCATAAGCACCCTCGATCTGGATCCAGGTGGTGATCTCGGGCTCGTTGCCGGCGTTGGGGCTGTCGGTGTAGAAGACCATGCTCATGGCCTGGGTGACGAAGGGCTGGGCCTCGATGCCGAAGATGTTGACGGCGATGCCGGAACGGTCGGTGCCGAGATTGGCGGTGCCCGGCGCGAGGCGCGAGGCGGGGAGCGAGACGCCGCCCGGATCGTTGTTGGTCCGGCGGACGCCGAGGTCATAGTCGAGGTCGAGCGAGCCGGGGCGCACAGGCCGCTGCGTGACGGACGAGGCCGGGGCGGGCCGCGGCTTCCACCACGGGAAGGCGACGGAGTTGGCATCAACCGCGGCGAGGTCGGCGGGGGTGCCGGTGATCAACAAGGTGAAGGCGCTGGGCTGGTCGTCACGATCGAAGGAATCGATCGCATTGGCCGTGATGCTCGCGGCGGTGCGCAGCGCGAGTTCGGCGCGCTTGCCATAGTTCAGCGGCCCGAGCCAGGGGTTGGTCGGGGAGGTCGCGCCGGGGAGGGGATAGGTCCACGCACCGAATCGCCAGGAATAGGGCAGGAGCGCCTGGGCATAGCCCGCGAAGACCTGCCGATGATCGCGATCGGGCCAGAGCGTCGGGGTATCGAAGGGTTGCTGGAGCGGGTTGCCGCGGGCCGCGCGGAGGGCGGCGGGTGCGTTGATGGCGCGATCGACGGAGTCGGAGAGCGAGAACTGATCGGCGGAGGAGATGACGGACGAGCGGATCGGGCGGGCACCGCCGTCGGTGGTAATGAGTTGGCGCACGCCGAGGTGCGTGCGCGCGAGGTCCATGGGGTCGGCCAGGCCGTCGGGGCTGGGCTCGTTGTTGGCACCGAGGATGAAGGAGTTGCCCTGCTTGCGATACTTGTCGTTGCTGTCGCGCTCGAGGGAGGCGGGGCGATTGGATCGCATCGGGCCGTAGCGGGACGTGGCGTTATTGCCGGTGTTGTTGGCATCGAAGCGTCCGTCGAGGATCTGCTCGAGGCGGGAGAGCGTGTTCGGATCGTTGCAGGTCCAGTAGGTCAGCAGTTCGAGGAGGTCGTCGTGGTCAAGGGGGCTGGCGGCGATCATCTCGCGAATGAATCGCGGCGGATTGGAGTTCGGGATCTGCGTGAACGTGACGCTGGCCTCCTGGGGCGCGCCGAATCGCGCGGCGTTGGCGTAGCGTTCGTCGGCCGTCGGAATCGTGATGGGGTCGTTGACCGGCCCGGCCGTGACGTTCGTCCCCGCCGAGGGGACGAGCACCTGCTCGGGACGCATGACGCGGCGAAGTGCGTTGTAGGCGCGCGAGCCGACGGCACGGGCGTTGGCGGCGGTGTACTGGCTCAGGTCGCCCTGGTCGGTGGTGGGAATCGGCGGCACGCCGCGTACGAGGAGTTGGTAGCCCAGGTCGCCGCCGGGTGGCGAGGCATATGGAGCCGGCAGGTTGGCGTTGGAGAGCGCCGGGACGAGCGAGTAGTTGTCGATCATCATCAGCAGGCGGCGAAGATCGACATCGGCGGCGGTGAGGCCGGCGGGGAGCACCGAACGCGGGACGGTGGCGCTGGCGGCGGGAATCGTGGCGCGGGCCGGCGTGCGATATTCCGTCGCGGTGTTGAGATTCACCAGTGCCGAGAGGTCCATCACGCGGGCGGCGACAAACCAGCGATAGCGGCCGTCACGCGGGAGCACGGACGAGAGGCCCCACGGGTCACTGGCATCGACGAGTTCCTGCCAGCGGGAGTCCATGAAGGTGTCGCCGTCGGCGTCGGCGTAGATGTACGGCGCGTAGCGCGGGTCGTCGGGGCGGTTGGGGTCTTGGGTGTAGCCCGGGCCGGGCGGCGCGGAGGCCAGGAAGGGCGGTGGATAGAAGATCGGCCCGCGTGCCGAGAAGAACATCCGCTGCTGCCAAGTGGACCAGTGCGCGGGGATGTTGGGGTCGGCGCGCTCGGGGTCGGTGAGGCCGGTGGGCGGGCCGTTGAAGTTGGCGGCGAAAGGGAGTTTCTGCGTAGGACGGCCGTTGGGATCGAGGAGCGTCAGGCCGTAGGAGAGCGAGCCGGGCTGGGGGTCGCCGACGAGGCGCATCTGGCCGTTGATGTTGAGGCGGCGGATGGTCATCGTGGAGGTGGCATCGAAGTTGCCGCGGAGATTCCAGAGGTTGACGTAGCGTCCGTCGGGGCTGATGTTGGAGATGTGGAACCAGTCGGTGTAGTTGGTGATGTCGTCAACATTGGGGTTGCCGGTGGCGCGGAAGAGAGCGGTGGGCATGGTGGCGGCGAGCCACGGATCAGAGGGCAGACGCGGATCGGCGTAGAGCGGCTGATTCGCCATGTCGCGCAGCACCGAGCCGAACGAGCCCTCGGTCACGAATCGGCGCCCGGCGTCATCGGGACGGAGGTGGGGAGTGGGCGCGGCGGTGCCCGCGGTGAATGGCGCGAGGATCGAGTTGCAGAAGGGATCGGTAAAGGGGAAGTCCGCCGCCTCGCGCACGAGGATGGGAGAACGGGCACCAGCCACGCTCGAGGTCGGATCGAGTTCGGAGCCCGCGGTGCCGGTGGCGAAGGTGTCGTCGCCGATGACCCCTGCCAGGTGCTCGCCGATGCGCTCGACCATCTGATCGACGCTGTCGCGGCGAGTGGTGACATCGGAGGTCCGGCGATCGCCCTGGCCCACCGTGACATAGACGATGGTGATGACCGCGATGAGCGCGAGCGCGCCGAGCACGAGGATGAGCACCGTGCCGCGGCGTGTCTGACGCGAGGACGCGGCGATGCCGGCGAGGGCGCGGACGATCCACGCGGGGCGGGCTTTGCGGTCGGGACGGAGTGTGGGTGCTGGCATGGTCATGGCTTGGCCTCCCGGGCGCTAGCGCGCCGTGGGGACGTCGAACACGAACTGGTATGTGCGCTCGAAACTGGCGTCGTTGGGGTCGGCAAGGCTCAGCGTCACGCGGATGAGTTTGGGCCAGGCCCAGGGGATGGTCGCGGAGCGGGCGTCGTTCTCGGCGTCGAGCACGCCGTTGGGCTCGTTGCGGCAGTTGGTGCCCGTGCGCGGATCGGACTCGGGATCGAAGGTGGGGTCGAGGAAGCCGAAGAAACTGGAGACGGGCGCACCGGGCTGGGGAGTGGTGGTGGCCGGGAACCCGTGGATGAGCAGCGTCTGCGCGGTGTGCGTGGCGACAATGGGGAGCGTGTTGGCGGTCGCTGTGCAGCCTACCTTGGGCGGCGCGGGCGGCTCGACCTGGCGGAGATACGGCGTGCCGAACTTATGCAGGACGCGGGTATCGATGTAGGGCTCGGCGAGCGGTGGATTCGTCGGCGAGACCTGCTGTGCGCCGGTGGCGCGCTCGAGGCCATGCCAGACGATCTGCCCCGCGCGGCCGGCGACGTAGCCCGTGGCCGTCGGATCGGAGGGATACGTGTTGCCGAAGGTCCACTCGACGACGAACTCGGAGCAGCGCGGGAGGAAGGACGACGCGGCAAGCATGGCCTGGTCAGCGCGAGCGAGGGCGCGCTCGAGGTCGTTGGTGGCGTAGGTGCCGCTGGTGGCGGGGTCGAGGATGCCGAGGAAGTTGGTGGGCGCGACTTCGGCGCGCATGCGGCGCGGGAGTTGTCGCGAGCCGGGCCCGCCGGGGTTGAAAGTCGGCCAGGCGTCCTCCATCCAGGCCTGCATGTAACTGATGACCTGCGGGTCGCCGGTGGTGCCCAGGCCGTAGTTGCGGAAGCGGCCGTCGACGCCGACGTTGGCGTTTGCGAGCGAGCCGTCGCGGGCGCGATTGCGCACCGGGTTGTAGAAATCATCAGTGATCATGTTGGGCTGGACGTCGGCGGTCATCACGATCGCCGCGATCTCGGTCAGGTCGCAGGTGGCGATATCAACGAGGCCCGCGTCGAAGCCGGGGCGCTGGCTCTCGAACGCGGCCGCGACGTTACCGAAGCGGACGGCCGAGAGGCGCGAGGCGTTGGCGATCGGAAAACGGGTGGCCAGCGCGCGGAAGATGCTCGACGCGGCGGGCTGGGCGGCGATCTGGATGTCGTTGTCGCGGACCCGATCGAGGTTGCCGTTGCCCAGGAACTGGCCCGGCGAGTTCTGACCCACGTTGTTGATCTGCTGATGCGCGGTGCGAGGAGGGGCGAGCAGCGTCGCGTGCCGCATCAGCACCCAATCGGACGCGTAGCGGTTCGGATTGGTCCCCAGGTTGGCGTTGGGCGCGAAGCCCAGCGCCGAGTTGCGGACTTCGGAGTTGTTGTTGTTGGCCTCGTCGAGCCGCGGCTGGAGGAACCGGTCCGTCGCCGTCAGCGAGGCCGAGCGGAACGCCTGCTGCCCATGCCCGTAATAGATGCGGGCGGCATCGGCCTGCGCCACCAGCGACGGATCGAGCGGGACGCGGGCCGAGGTGTATCGCCCCGTGCCGAAGAACATCACCTCATCGACGCGGCGGAGTCGCGGACGCTCGTCGGCGTCGAAGAGTTGCACCGCGTCGGGGTTCGAGGTCGTCAGGTTGTTCGGGTTCACCGCGCCGTCGAGGTTCGGGTCGGCGTACTGGTTGCGGATGACGAGGAAGCCCTTGCGCGTCATCGCCGAGAAGTCGGCCCGCATCTGCTGCTCGATCAGGTTCGCGTAACTGTTGAACGTGCTGACCCGCCGACCGGCCGAGATCGTCTTGCCCGTGGCATCAAAGATCGCGGCGACGCCGACGGCGACGAGCGCCAACGCCCCCACCGCGATCAGCAACTCGATGAGCGTGAAGCCCGATCGACGGCCGGTCTTGTCGGCGAGGCCCACGACACATCCCGCACGGCTCACGATGGATTGAATGGTGCTGCGCATCGCGGCCTCCTAGCGCGCCCACACGGGGCGGGTGATGGTGAAGACGCGGACCGCCGCGGGAATCTGGGGCGTGAACACGACCTGATAAATGAGCGGCTCGGGAGCGTTCGCGCCTCCCGGCGGGACGTCGATGCGGTCGAGCGCGGGAACCCACTGCGGGATGGGCGGATCGATCTCGATCTCGCGGTCACCCGCGGCGCTCCCGATGACCGGGCCACCCGAGGGCTCGACGACGCCGCGACAGGTGTAGACGTTGCCGAGGTTGTCTACGAGTTTCTGCCCGATCTGCGAGGCGAGCGGGAGGAGATTGGTCGCGCCCGGGGAGCGGGAATCGAGAATGAGCCGCGAGCGATTGATCTGATTGAGCCCGGTCTTCGACAGCCGGACGTTGAGCACCTCGGGGGTTGAATAGTCGCCGATGCCGTTACCCGTGGGCCGTTTCGTGACCGGATCAACCGCGACGGGGAGCCGGCGATCAACGGCGGGGACACCCGGCGCGCCGGTGAGCAGGTCGTAGAGCGTCGTGGGCTGACGTGCCGAGATCGGGCGCTTGGGCGACTTGATGTTGAGGTCGATGCGGCGGACGAAGAGCGCGACCTGCACCTCATCGGGCTGATCGCAGAGCCGGATCGGCGGCTGCGGGTTGTTGAAGGGCGGGCACGAGTTGACCTGCGGGTAATAGCACGCGGAGAGGTTGCCGGCGGGCAGGAACGGAGCAAGAGAGCGGCTGCCGAACTTGGCTCGCCGAGCCACGACATCCCAGACAAACTGCGGCCGGTTGGGATCGGCGTTGGCGGGAAGGATGCGCGAGGTCTGCGCGCCCTTGTTGGGCCACAGCCGCTCGCCCAGATCGATCGCGTCCCACTTGGGCGTGAGGGGGCGTTGCAGGAATTTGGACATCCATTGCCCGGTGCATCCCGAGCGATCCTGCTCATCGATGGTCTGCCGCCAGCGGAGTTGCCCGGTCTGGAGGTTGAAATCATACTCGATGGCCTGGAAGACATCCCGGCGCGTGGCGGAATAGATGATCTGGGCTTGGCGCGAGTAGGACGAAGTCGGGAAGTTGTCCCACAGCAGGTCGCGCGACCAGTTGGGATCGTGGACGAGCGCGTCCCAGAGCGTCTGCGTGGTCGGCGGCGCGTCGGGGTCGAGCGTGGGCCGAGCGCGGAGAACGCCCTCGGCGTGTTGCGCGACGGCGACGCCCAGCGTGGCGTCGGTGGCGAGCCGCTGCTCGCGGACGACGACGGGGATGACGGCACCGAGCCCCAGCAGACCCAGCGCCAGCACAAGGATGCCGATGAGAACTTCGATAAGCGTGAACGCGCGAGAGCACGTCGCCTCTCCGAAGCGACGACTTGCACGCCGATCCGAACTGAAATGGCCGCAAGTCATTGGCTTACCCCCTGCCCGTTGCGAGTGCCCGTGATCTCGATGGGGCTCCCCAGGAAACGCTGCACCGCATAGACGCGGCAATCGGAATCGATCGGCTGCCCGCCCGCCGCCGTCAGACGACCCTCGATCCACTGGTTGATCTTGTCGATGAGTTGCTGATCGCTCACCTGCGGGAATCGCTCGGTGATCGGGACGAACTCCGGCGAGTTGGGCGGGCTCGCCTTGGACGGATCGACATAGCCGCACCCCGTCACGCGGTCGATTCGATAGCCCGCGGCGGCGGCAAGGCGCTTCTCGCTATAGACCGCCACCTGCGTCACGGGCTTGGCGAGCACGGTGTCGGAGGCGATGTCGCCCAGCAGTTGCCGCTTCTGCGCGGCGGTGAGGATACCGGTGGGGTTGTTGGGACGCCGACCGATCAGCACGCGGCGGACGTAGCGGTCCTGATCGACCTCTTGCGACGGATTGAACTCGGACCACGGCGGGCTGTTGCGGAAACTGGCGGAGGAGCCGGGAACGAGCACGAGGATGGGCGTCGCGTCGCCCGTGATGATGGCGCCCGTGCCGCCTCGGAAACGGACCATGAACGTCTGCCGATGTTGGCCGTCGTCGCCCACGGCCGGATCGAAGAAGCCGGTCTCGGGGAAGACCCAGTTGCCCGACCGCACGACCAGCGGCCCGGTGTTGAGATAGGTGTCCTCATACCAGCCGTCATCGACGGAGTTGGGCGGCGCATAGCCGCGAACCATCC
>JBJXFQ010000082.1:0-13951 GCA_046155605.1 Phycisphaerales bacterium | reverse complement strand
GCGTTCGACTTTGGGGTCTCCCCGACAAGGCCCGTTTGAAGATTCTGGTTCCGGATCTCAAGTGCGCTGGCATCGATCCGGGCAAACCCAGCGAGGGCGTCGTTGACTTCCACAGTTTCCGCCACGGGTACGTCACAACCCTCGTCCGTGCGGGCGTATCGGTCAAGGCAGCGCAGCGGCTGGCGCGGCACTCCGACTCGCGTTTGACACTCAATGTTTATACGCATCTCACGCTCGCCGACGAGCGGGCGGCGCTGGAGCAGGCGTTTGGCGCGACGATTGATCCGCCCGCGGCGAAATCCACCCCGCACGCCGCGCCGTTGGCGATGACCGGCACGGACGCCCTGGCGCCTGTTCCCGAGCGCAGCGCGCAGCGCATTTGTCGGCGCGCACGGCGTGAACTGGCGTTGACTGGCGATGACAAAGGCACCGAAACCGAGGCCAACAGATCGCCCGCGCGCGACCAACCTCGGCGCCCGAAAGGGCCAGATTCCCGCCAGAATGTCGCGATGAGTCCCGAGGCGTCAACGCCAGTCACGCCGTCGGACTCGAACACGGGCAGTAGGAGTCGAACCCACAACCTCCTGATCCGTAGTCAGGTGCTCTATCCAGTTGAGCTATGCCCGCTCTCGAAGCAAGGGTAAACCATCCGAGGCGGCACGGCAAGTCGGAAGCACGATTGCCTTGATTCTGGTTCGGATGGGCGCGATACTACAGACCCGACGGTGTGAGCCGACGGATAGACAGACAGAAGGATCACGCACCGATGGCACATTCGCTCTCTGCGCGCAAGCGCGTCCGACAGAACGCTACCGAACGGGCCCGCAATCGTTGGCGGCTGCGGACGATGCGCGAGGCGATCAAGTCGTTCCGCGACAGGCTCGTACATGGGACGGTCGATGAGGCCGCCGAGGCGATGCGGTCGTGCGCCAAGATCGTGGATCGGACGGCCCAGAAGGGCGTGATCCACAAGAATCAGGCCGCGCGTCGCAAGAGCCGCATGTCGGCGGCGCTCAAGACGAAGAAGCTCGCGGGCGCGACGAAGTAATCACGGGGACGGCGACTACAGGGACAGGCGATGCCCCGGGCGAGCACACCCTGGCGTGTGGGGCATCGGCCGATTCCAAGGTCGCGCGCCGCGCTGGGCGGCGAACGATACGCCTCGGCGTCGGTCAAGCCGCTGTATGTGCTGGCGGTCGTGCTGCCGCTGATCGTGCTCTATGAAATCGGGTCGGGGATGTATCTGGCGCGGGCGGGCGGACAGGTGGAGACGATCCGCGCGCACAGTCTCCTGCTGAGTTTTTTCCGGGATTTTGGCGTGGTCGGCCGGGCTGTGCCGTCGTGCGTGATCGTGGCTACGTTGCTGTCGTGGCATGTGATGTCCGGAGCGAGGTGGCGCATCAAGCCGGCGGTGCTTGGAGGCATGGTGCTCGAGGCCGCCGCGTGGACCGTGCCGCTGCTCGTGCTCATTGCGCTGGTGCTGATGCTCGGACGCGCCTCCGCGCCTGCGGCGATCGGGCCGGCGTGGGGAACCATGCCAACGGCAGCGGGGGGAGTGGACCTGGCCGCGTTCCCGTGGCAAGCGCGAGCGACGATCTCCATCGGTGCCGGGCTTTACGAGGAGTTCCTGTTCCGCCTGGTGGGCCTGACGCTCTGTCACGCGATTCTGCTCGATCTGCTGCGGCTGCCGAACTCATGGGCAACGCCGATGTCGATCGTGGCGGCAGGCATCGCGTTCGCGTTGTATCACGATGTTGCCGCGGGAGGCGGGCATGTGCGCTGGGCCGAACTGGTGGCGCTAGGCGTGGCGGGCGTGTTCTTCGGCGTCGTCTTCGTGTACCGCGGTTTCGGGATCGTGGCGATGGTGCATGCGCTCTATGATATTTGGGTTCTGATAGGTCTTGATCGAGGTTGAGCAGGAAGCCGCCCCAGCCCGATATCAAGGTGACGAGTTGGACGAGTACGGCAGCACCTGTGTATTATGAAGATTGAGTTCGGCACGGCGAGTTGTTCGGCCGGGCCGGCCGGTGTGCGGCGAGCACACCGAACCCGGTGCTGGGCTTCTCGCGGAAGGGCGGCGCATGGGTCTGGATTTCGCGATCGACGAGTTGTATGCCACGGGATGGACGGCGCTCGATAGCGTCGGCTGCAAGCATCACGCCGATGGCCGGGCCTTTCCCGGCGTCGAGCGCGTGGGCCAGGAGTTTCGTGCCGCCGGATTTGGGTTCACGATTCGGCACGTCCAACTCTTTGACTGCTACCGAGCGGAATGGCGTGATAGCGCCGATGTGGCGATGGGCGCGGTGGTGGGGCGGTCCGAGGCCGAGGCCGCGGTCTACGCCCTCTCGCAGGTGCGTCGCTCGCTCGTGAGCGCGTGAGCCGCACGGATCGGTCAAACGTGCGATGAACGTAGCCGTAACTCGCTGGGCGACGAGTTGGGCTTGCTTTGCTGCATGATGGCGTCAATACTTGGAGCCCCCGGGGATTGCCCTCGGGCGACATCTGAGACCGCAAGCACCACCAAGCCGCTTGTCCCAGGCCGGGACGGGCACGCCGGGGCGATCCCGGGGCCGCGTGGGAGGTAGGAAAAAATGGCCAAAAAAGAAGTCATCGACAAGTTCAAGATCATGGCCCCCGGAGGGTCGGCGACGCCGGCACCACCGCTGGGACCGGTCTTGGGTGCCAAGGGCGTCAATCCCGGGCAGTTCATCCAGAAGTTCAATGCCGCGACGGCCGCGCTTAAGGGCAAGGTCGTGGGTTGCATCGTGACGGTGTATAACGACCGCTCGTTCGACTTTGAGGTGAAGAGTTCGCCGGCATCGGTGCTGATCCGCGAAGCGGCGGGGATCGAGAAGGGCTCGGGCGTTCCGAACAAGGACAAGGTCGGCAAGATTACCAAGGCCCAGTGCGAGAAGATCGCCAAGGAAAAGATGGCGGACCTCAACGCGGGCTCGATGGAGGCGGCGATGCGGATTGTGGCAGGCCAGGCCCGGTCGATGGGCGTGACGGTGGAGGGCTAAGCGATGCCAAAGAAGATTGGTTCCAGGCGGCATCGTGAGAACCTCGGGGCGATGCCGCAGAGCGCGCTCGACGCACCAGCCGCGGTTTCGGCGCTCAAGAAGTTCAAGGGCCCGAAGTTCGATCAGACGGTGAACATCTGCATGCACCTGGGGATTGATCCCGCGCAGGCCGACCAGGCGATGCGCGGCTCGATCAGCCTTCCTCGGGGCATCGGCAAGACCAAGCGAGTGATCGCGTTCTGCCAGATGGACGTCGCGCCCAAGGCGATGGCGGCCGGCGCGATCAAGGCCGGCGGTGAGGAACTCGTTGCCGAGATCGAGAAGGGCTGGATGGAGTTCGACGTCGCGGTCGCCTCGCCGGACATGATGCGCGTCATCAGCAAACTGGGCAAGGTGCTCGGGCCGAAGGGGCTGATGCCGTCTCCGAAGGCCGGCACGGTGACGCCGAACGTCGCCGATGCGGTGAAGGAGTATTCGGCGGGCAAGGTCGAGTATCGTGCCGACAAGAGCGGGAACGTCCATGCGGTGATCGGCAAGATGTCGTTCCCCGAGAAGGATCTCGTCGAGAACCTCCAGTTCTTTGTCCAGACGATCGAAAAGGCCCGGCCGCCGACGGCCAAGGGCACATACATCAAGAAGGTCACGGTGAGCGGGGCGATGACCCCCGGCGTGCAGATCAAGCACGTGGCCGCTGAGGCCGCGGAGTAACGCCCCATGAGCAAGCCCATCAAAGAAATGATGATCCGCGACTACAAGGCGCGGTTCGAAGGTGCCGCCGACGCGATGGTGATCAGTATCCGCGGCGTGAAGGCGATCCCCACGACCAAGATGCGCAAGGACCTCGGCGCCAAGCAGATCAAGATTTCCGTCGTTCGCAACGCGCTGGCGCGGAAGGCAATCACCGGCACGGCCCTCGAGCCGCTGGGCAAACTGCTCGAAGGCCCGAGCGCCATCGCCTTCGGCGGGTCGTCGGTCGTCGAGGTGGCCCGCGAAATCGTCAAGTTGCTGGCGACCATGCCGGAACTTGAACTCAAGGGTGCGGTCCTCGACGGCCAACTCTTCGAGGGCAAGAAAGGCGTGACGGAACTGTCGAAGTTCCCGACCAAGGACGAGGCCATCGGGCAGGCGGTCACGCTGATCGTGAGCGCCGGTCGCAACCTGGCGGCCCAGGTGCTGGGTCCGGGATCGGCCGTCGCCGGACTCGTCAAGGCCATCGAGACGAAACTGGAGAAGGGCGAGACGATCGCGGCGGTGGCATAGCGACCAAGTGCAGGACGGAAGCAAACTCTCGCATCTGACTGGCCCCTCGCGGGTTAAAGGCCGAACTGTTCGGCCCCTCTCGGGTGAAGTGGAACGACGCCCTCGGGCGTGTGCAAGCGGCTTCGGCGGACGCGAGTGTCCGACGAGGCGAGCAGAAGTGAGGACTTTGACATGGCAAGCGTGACTGAACTCGGTGACATGCTGGCGGGCCTGACCTTGAAGGACGCCGTCGAACTCGGGAAGTATCTGAAGGACAAGTACGGGATTGAGGCCGCGGCGGGCGGCGGCGTGATGATGGCGGCCCCAGCAGCGGGCGGCGGCGCGGCCAAGGCCGAGGAGAAGTCGAGTTTCGACGTGATCCTCAAGGCCGCTGGCGACAAGAAGATCCAGGTCATCAAGGTCGTCCGCGAGGCGACCGGGCTGGGCCTGAAGGAGGCCAAGGACCTCGTCGATGGCGCGCCCAAGGCGGTCAAGACCGGCCTCTCGAAGGAAGACGCCGACAAACTCAAGAAGACCCTCGAAGAGAACGGCGCAACGGTCGAGTTGGCCTGAGAGCCCATCACCGCATGAACGAAACGGGGCCTGACGTGGCCCCGCTTTCATTTTTCGGATTCTTAGATCACGCGGAGACCAGGAACGCCTTACGGCATCGATCCCGTCGGGCACGGCGAGACGAACGCGTTGTTGAAGCACTGGTAGTCGTTGACCGTGAGCACAGGGGGCCAGATGCTCCCGTCGCAGTTGGCATAGCTCACGACGTGCTGCTCATAGGGCAGGTTCTGCGCGGCGGCGAACGCGTTGCCGAAGCAGATGAAGTCGTTGACAGAGAGGAGCGGTGTGGTGGTGCTCCCGTCGCAGTTGGCGTCGTAGCAGCGGGCGAACGCTTGCGTGAGGTTCGCGTTGCCGCGCACCATGATGAAGAGGTCGGAAAGCGGGCCCGAGGGCGCTCCGGCAGGAGGCCCTTGCGTACCGACGCTCCCCCAGCCCACGATCTCGCCTGTGTCGAGGCGTCGGGCCAGCTCCCACTGGGCGTAGCCGGCCACGATGTCGCCCATCTTGATCGGCGGCGGTTGCTGGTGAATCGTCTGGTCCCGCGGCTGGTCGGTGCGGTTCCAGGATTCGTTGCTACCCCAGATGTGCGGCGTGCCGTCGGCATTGACGCCGATGATGATCCAGTGCCCGGCCGCGATGTGGACGTACGGCGGTGAGTACGGCGCGAACCAAGCGGGGATCCCCGGCGGATCCTGGGCGGGAATGGTCCCGCGGTAGTTGGGCCCCCACGATTGCGGCACGGCCTGTTCGTCAAAGGAGCCCCAGCAGATGATCTGCCCGTCGTTCGTGGAGTTCTGCGGGTCGTAGCGGAGCGCCCCGACTGCATGCCCGCCGCAGACGATCTCCTTGAATCGCCAGTCAGCTGGGGGTAGGTAGGGACGGTAGAGATCTGGTTGCAGCGGCCCATTGGGTCGCTCAATCGGATGGACGCCGTACCGGTCATCTCCCCATGCGGCGATCTGGCCGTTATCGAAGAGCACGATGTTGATGTACTCCCCGACCTGGAGATCGGCGACCTTGGCGGTTGGCTCGATCAGCCACGGGACGCCCGTCAGGTTGGGGATTTCGGCCTGCCCGTAGTTGCTGTGGCCCCAGCCGAGCAGTCCGAAGGGGTACGCGGGATAGCTGGCCGGGTCCATGACGAGCGCCAGAGTGTGGTCGAATCCGACCGAGGCGCGCCGAAGCAACGGCATTTGAACGGGCGGCGCGACGCACTCCAACGGATTCGCGGCGCACGCACTCGTTGGCGGGTAGTTGTTCCCGTTCGGAGGGAACGGCCCGGGGAGGAAACCCTGCTGCCCAGAGCTGTTGTTCTGGCCCCAGGCCAAGAGCGTCCCGCCTTCGCGAACATCGAGGTTGGCACCGTAACCGGGCGACACGTCGATCACGCGGGCCACGGACATTGGGGGCGGCTCCGAGGGCCACATGTAAAGCAGCGTTGGCTGGGCGCACGCAGTCGATGCGAGCGCAGGGATAACGAACACCGAGCGAGCGAGATTCATTGAATTCTCCTTTTCCTGTCAAATCGAACGGCTTCTGCGACCGGCGCACAGGCCGATCGCGGCGATCCCAATCGATAGCAATCCGGGCGAAGGCACGATCGCGAGCGCGTGGGACACGCCGGCACCGATGCCTATGTAAGTTCCCGCGGGTGGCGTCCCCGGAAACATTACGGTCATGGCGAGCGTTCCGTTTGTGCGAAGACCGATCGGAGATCCCCCTTGTGAGCCTTGGTCAATCTGGTCGAACTCACCCGTCATCGCTCCGATCGATGTCGGGCGCATGGTGCCCCAGAAGACGATGGAGCCGTCGCTCCGGACTCCCGCGGCCCACCCGAAGGTGATCGAAACGTCCTTGTATGTGCCCGCCGGGACTGCGAACTCGTTCCAAAAGTTGGCCCCCCAACCGGCGACGGTTCCATCCGCGCGAAGGGCGAGCGCGGAACCCTCGCCCGCCGTGCAAGCGACGAAGTCGTTTCCTGCCGGGACGGGCGTGGTGGAAAGCACGCCCCATCCCGCCAACGTTCCATCGGTTCGGACCGCCGCACCAACATTGCTGCCCAGCGAGGCGGCCCTGAACGTGCCGGACGGCGTCTGAAGCAGGCCGTGGGCGTTGACGCCCCATGCCGCGAGCGCTCCATCCTCGCGAACCGCAACGAAGTTGTCGCGTCCGCCGTCGATGGCGGTGAATCGCCCACTGGGGACGGGCGTGCCGAAGCCCCCCCAGAAGTCACCCCACATCTGGATCGTGCCGTCTTCGCGGATGCCGGCGCTATTGGTGAAATCGCCGGAGATGGCCTTGAAGTTCACACCCTGCGGGACCATCAGTTGCCCGCTCGTGCCCGTGCCCCAGGCGACCACTGGTCCCGCTGGTTGAGCCGACAGGTCGGCCGTCATCGCGCCCAGGAGCACCAGCGTGGCAACGGCCCCGGGCGCAACGGACATCCTCTTGCTCGTCATCGGGTTCCCCCTTCGGGAGTGGGTACCTCTGCGGACGCAAATCGGAGTCTCGACATGCAACTATGCCACGGGTTTCGGGCATTGCCGCCAAGTCCCAAAAAAAAAAACGAACAGACTCACGACTTGACTCGGTACCACTTTTGGTGGTAATGATGCCAAGCGCGCGGTAGAAAATAGGGAAAGTGCCTTATTGCTTTCAGTCTTCCGGCTTTGTGAAGAGTTGGCTATACTGTTGGGCTCCCAAATTTGGCGATGCGCGCAGCGGGCGGCGATGCAGACACACGGGCACGGGCGGACACACAGGCAGTGGGTGACCAGCGTTTGACTGAGTTGAACGCGGTTGTTCAACCATCGTGAGGATTTCGATGGCAGCGACCAAGGTGCGCAGTTTTTCCAAGCGTGGCGACGGGATCTCGGTTCCGGACCTCACGCTCACACAGTCCGAGGCATACGAGCGATTCCTGCAGTTGACCAAGAGGCATGAGGAGCGGAACACCGCCATCGGCCTCGAGGCGCTGCTGCGGGAGGTCTACCCGATCGAGAGTTACGACGGGACGATGAAGCTCGAGTACCTCCATTACACATTGGAGGAGCCGAGGTACACGCCGGATGAGTGCCGCGAGTTGCGGCTGACGTACGGGCGGCCGTTCCGGCTGGGCGTGCGCCTGCACCGCGAGGGCAAGCCGGAACTTCCCGAGGAGGAGATCTACCTCGGTGAGTTCCCGATCATGCTGGGCGGTGGCGAGTTCATCGTCAACGGTGCCGAGCGTGTGATCGTGAGCCAGTTGCACCGCTCGCCGGGCGTGGACTTCTCGATCGTGTCGAGCGAGGGCGATCGCCCGCTGCACTCGACACGCATCATCCCCGAGCGAGGGTCCTGGATCGAACTCGAAGTGACGAAGAAGGACGTTCTGGCGATGCGGATCGACCAGAGCACCAAGTTGGCCGCGACGACGTTCCTCCGCTGCCTCGATGAGTCGGTGGCGGGGACGGACGCGATCCTGAGCCTTTTCTACGAGATCAGCACGGTCAAGGCCGAGGCCGTGACGGCTGACATGTGGGCCGCCGAGAACATCGTCGACAAGGAGACGGGCGAGGAGATCATCGTCGTCGGTCGGCAGTTCGGGGACGAGGGGGCCGCGGCGGTCGTCAAGAGCAACCTCAAGTCCGTCAAGGTCATCCAGAATCCGTCGGACGTGCTGATCCTCAACACGATCGCGGCGGAGGAAGAGAAGCGGCAACTCGAGGACAAGCACAGCGAGATCTTCGCCGGCTCGTCCGACTACGAGCGCGCGTTGCTCCGCGTCTACACCAAACTGCGTCCCGGCAATCCGCCGCAGGTGGACAAGGCCAAGCAACTCTTCTTCGAGAAGTTCTTCGATGACACGCGATACCGGCTCGGGCGCGTGGGCCGCTTCCGCATCAACCGCAAGTTCAACCTCGACACCCCCGAAGACATGATGTTCATCCGCGGCGAGGATTTCCTGCGAGTGGTGCAGTATATCCTCGATCTCCGCTCGAACCGCTCGGATGCCGAAACCGGTCGCCCGGTGGCGAGCGTGGACGACATCGACCACCTGGGCAACCGCCGCCTCCGCACGCTCGACGAGTTGGCGGTCGAGGAACTCCGCAAGGGCTTCCTCAAACTGCGGCGAACAGTGCAGGAGCGCATGAGCGTCAAGGACCCGGAAGAGATCACGAAGATCGCCGACCTGGTGAACTCGAAGAGCATCTCGAGCGCGATCGACTTCTTCTTCGGGCGCTCCGAACTCTCGCAGGTTGTGGACCAGACGAATCCGCTGTCGACGCTCGTGCATGAGCGGCGGCTCTCGGCCCTCGGTCCGGGCGGCCTCAACCGCAAGCGCGCCGGCTTCGAGGTTCGCGACGTCCACATCTCGCACTACGGGCGAATCTGCCCGATCGAGACGCCCGAAGGCACCAACATCGGCCTCATCGCGTCGATGGGCATCTATGCCACGATCGACGAGTACGGCTTCCTCCGCACGCCCTATCGCGAGGCCAAGAGCGGCAAGGTGACGGGCAAGGTCATCCACCTCCGCGCCGATGAGGAGATGCAGGCCGTGCTCGCGCCGTGCGACGCCATGGACGCCGAGGGTCGCCTGAAGAAGGGCTCGGTGCTGGCGCGCGTCAGCGGCGAACTCCAGGAGATCGATTCGGGCGAGGTCCAGTACGTCGACATCTCGCCCAAGCAGTTGGTCGGTATCTCGGCGGCGCTCATCCCCTTCCTCGAGCACGACGACGCGAACCGCGCGCTCATGGGATCGAACATGCAGCGGCAGGCCGTGCCGCTCCTGAAGGTCGATCCGGCGTGCGTGGGCACGGGGCTCGAGCGCGAGTTGGGACGGCACTCGGGCATGGTGGTCAAGACGAAGAACGCCGGCGTCGTCACGTTTGTCGACAGCCAGCGGATCATCATCGACAACTCGGACGAGTACGTCCTGCGCAAGTTCGTCGGGCTCAACGAGCGGACCTGCCTCAACCAGCGCCCGATCGTGAAGATGAACCAGAAGGTCAAGGCCGGCGAGATCATCGCCGACGGGGCCTCGACGCATCACGGCGAACTGGCGATCGGTCGCAACGTGCTCGTCGCTTTCAACACCTTCGACGGGTACAACTTCGAGGACGCCATCGTCATCAACGAACGACTCGTCAAGGACGACGCGTTCACAAGCATCCATATTGACAGTTTCGACGTCGAGATCCGCGAGACCAAACTCGGGCGCGAGGAGTTCACCCGCGATATCCCCAACGTCTCCGAGAAGATGCTCCGCAACCTCGACGAGCAGGGCATCATCCGCATCGGCGCGTTTGTCGGCCCGGGCGACATCCTCGTTGGCAAGGTCAGCCCCAAGAGCAAGACGGAACTCACACCCGAAGAAAAACTCCTGCACGCGATCTTCGGCCGCGCCGGCGAGGATGTGAAGAACGACTCGCTCGAAGTGCCCGCGGGCGTTGAGGGCGTGGTGATCGGCGCGCGCAAGTTCAGCCGCCGGCTCCACATGAACGAGGAACAGAAGAAGCAACTGAAGAAGGACATCTCGGTTTACGAGGCCGAGATGGACGCGAAGGCGATCCAACTCTTCAAGCAGATGACGCTGGCGATGGAGGAGGCGGTCGGCACGCCGATCATCGATCCCAACACGCGGCAAAAGGTCGGTGCCAGTGACATTCCCGAGGTCATTCTCGAGCAGATCAAGACGTTCGACGTGAAGTGGGTCAAGGGCTCGAAGGAGGCCCGCGAGAAGGCCGAAGTGCTGCACAAGCAGTTCTGGCCGCGAATCAGCGCGATCGAGGCCGAGAAGCAGCGCAAGACCTCGCACATGAAGCGCGGCGACGAGCTTCCAACCGGCGTCCTCGAGATGGTCAAGGTCTACCTCGCCACCAAGCGGCAACTCTCGGTGGGTGACAAGATGGCGGGCCGCCACGGCAACAAGGGCGTGATCGCGCGAATCGTGCCCGAGGAAGAGATGCCGTTCATGGAGGACGGCACGCCGGTCGACATCCTGCTCAACCCGCTGGGCGTGCCTAGCCGCATGAACGTCGGCCAGATTCTGGAGACGCACCTGGGCTGGGCGTCCAAGGTGCTGGGATTCCAGGCCGTCACCCCTGTGTTCGACGGCGCGACCGAGGACGAGGTTCACGCGGCAGTCGTGGAGGCCAACAACCACGTTGCTGAGCGCCTGAAGCACTATGAAACTACGGGCACGTGGCCGCACCCGCGCGAGATCCTCGCGCGGATGCCGCGGGGCGGCAAGATCCAACTCTTCGACGGTCGAACGGGCGAGGCCTTCACGCAGAAAACGACCGTGGGCTATATGTATCTGCTCAAACTCCACCACCTCGTGGATGACAAGATCCACGCTCGCGCGACCGGGCCATACTCGCTCATCACACAGCAGCCCCTCGGCGGCAAGGCGCGAACGGGCGGCCAGCGCTTCGGCGAGATGGAAGTGTGGGCGCTCGAGGCCTATGGCGCGGCGTACATCCTGCAGGAACTGCTCACGGTCAAGTCCGACGACGTTGAAGGACGGACGAAGATCTACGAGAGCATGGTCAAGGGCACGAACAAACTCGAGGCCGGGATGCCGGTCGCGTTCGACGTGCTCTGCAACGAGCTCAAAGGACTGGGGATGAATGTGACGCTGGAGAAGAAGAAACTCGGCGGGGGCAGTCTTCTGTAGACGAAGATGAAGTTTCGGCGCGTGCAGAGCGGGCGCCGCCGACGCTCGCCGCGCATATGGAACCACCTTCGAGCGAAGTATCCGGGTGATGAATAAGCAAGACATGTGCTCCAACGACTGGAGAGATCAATGGCAGAGACAGTTTACGATCGCGTGAATGACTTCACCGCCGTCAAGGTCACGCTGGCGTCGCCCAACGACATCCGCGCGTGGTCCTATGGCGAGGTTAAGAAGCCCGAGACCATCAACTACCGCACCTACCGCCCCGAGAAGGACGGCCTCTTCTGCGAGCGCATCTTCGGGCCGGAGCGCGATTATGAATGCGCCTGCGGCAAGTTCCGCGGGACCAAGTACAAGGGCATCATCTGCGACCGCTGCGGCGTGAAGGTGACGCACAGCCGCGTCCGCCGAAAGCGGATGGGCCACATCAACCTCGCCTCGCCCGTGGTGCACATCTGGTTCTTCAAGTCCATGCCCAGCCGCCTCGGCACGCTCCTCGGGATGAAGACGAGCGACCTTGAGAAGATCATCTATTACCAGGATTATGTCGTCACCGACCCGGGCGACACCGAACTCAAGCCCCGCCAGGTCATGACCGAGGACGAGCACCGCGAGGCCACCGAGAAGTTCGGCAACGCGTTCAAGGCCCTCATGGGCGCGGACGCGATCCGCGAACTCGTCGACAAACTTGACCTCAACGAACTCCAGGGCACGCTGCGCCAGGAACTGCGCGACACGCGTTCCAAACAGAAGATCAAGGACCTCGCCAAGCGCCTCAAACTCGTCGAGCAGGTGCGCAAGAGCGAGAACGATCCGGCCTGGCTGGTGATGGATGTCGTCCCCGTCATCCCGCCGGACCTGCGCCCGCTCGTCCTGCTGGAGTCCGGCAACTTCGCGACCAGCGACCTTAACGACCTCTATCGCCGCATCATCAACCGCAACAACCGCCTCAAGAAACTCATGGACCTCAACGCGCCCGAGGTCATCATCCGCAACGAGAAGCGGATGCTCCAGCAGGCCGTCGATGCGCTCTTCGACAATAACCGTTGCCGTCGCCCGGTGCTCGGCTCCTCGAACCGCCCGCTCAAGTCGCTGACTGACATGATCAAGGGCAAGCAGGGCCGGTTCCGCGAGAACCTCCTCGGCAAGCGAGTCGATTACTCCGCGCGATCGGTCATCGTCGTCGGGCCCGAACTCAAACTCAACCAGTGCGGCCTGCCCAAGAAGATCGCCCTCGAACTCTACCAGCCGTTCATCATCCGCAAACTCAAGGAGCATGGCCTCGCCGACACGATCAAGAGCGCCAAGCGCATGCTGGAGCGCCGCGACCCCGAGGTGTGGGACATTCTCGAAGAGGTCATCGATCAGCATCCAGTGCTTCTCAACCGCGCACCGACGCTCCACCGAATGGGCATCCAGGCCTTTGAGCCCGTGCTCGTCGAGGGCAACGCGATCAAGATCCACCCGCTGGTCTGCGGCGGGTTCAACGCCGACTTCGACGGCGACCAGATGGCCGTCCACCTCCCGCTCTCGATCGAGGCCCAGGCCGAGGCCCATGTGCTGATGCTCAGTACGCACAACATCTTCTCGCCCGCCAACGGCAAGCCGATCATCTCGCCCAGCCAGGACATCGTGATGGGCGTCTACTTCATCACCACGAGCGTGCCCGACGAGCGTGCCGAGAACCAGCTCAAACGCTTCAAGGACCGCCGCGAGGCGATCCTCGCACGCGACCACGGGACCATCGGGATCCACGAGCGCATCATCGTCCGCCTCGACGGCTTCACGCAGATCGCGGACCATCAGACCGGCCCTGTGAAGCCGCTCATCAAGGGCGGGCGCGTCATCACGACCGTCGGCCGCATCCTCTTCGCCGAGATCCTCGAGAAGGGCATGCCGTTCTACAACTGCGCCCTCGGCAAGAAGGGCTGTGCTCGCGTCATCGACGACACCTACGCCTACTGCGGTCGTCCCGGCACGATCGACCTCCTCGATCGCATGAAGGAGATCGGGTTCAAGCAGTCCACCGTCGCCGGGCTTTCGTTTGGCGTTACCGACCTGCGCATCCCCGAGTCCAAGCCCGCCCTGCTCGACGAGTCGCAGAAGCGAGTCGATCGTGTCGAGAAGAACTACGAGCGAGGCATCATCACCGCCCGCGAGCGGTACAACCAACTTCTCGACATCTGGGCCCACTGCCGTGAGCAGGTGACCAAGAAACTCATCGAGACGCTCAAGAACGACCGCCGCGACGAGGACGGCAACGAGGTTCCCATCGACTCGAAAAAGGGCAAGGCCTATCTCAATCCCGTCTATCTGATGTCGGACTCCGGTGCCCGCGGCAACGTCAGCCAGATGCAGCAACTCGCCGGCATGCGAGGCCTCATGGCCAAGCCCAGCGGCGAGATCATCGAGTCGCCCATCCGCGCCAACTTCCGCGAGGGCCTCAACATCCTCGAGT
>JBJXFQ010000081.1:0-4732 GCA_046155605.1 Phycisphaerales bacterium | reverse complement strand
CGAAGGTCAAGCCCTCGCCGGATTCGGGTCGGGCCGGATTTGATCGCGGCAAGAAGCTTGAGCTTCATTATGTCATTATGACGGAGTATTGGGAGGCGCTGCTGCCGCATGTGCAGGGCGTGGCGTTCCCGAGGCCGGCGAAGATGGTGAACATCGGGGGCGCGGTGGTGTCGGGGCTGGGGCTGGGACAGTTCCGGTGCGCGGAGACGGAGAAGTACCCGCACGTGACGTTTTTCTTTAATGACTATCGCGACGAGCCGTTTCCCGGCGAGAAGCGGGAGAACCCACAGAGCCCGCGCGTGGCGACGTACGACCAGGCCCCGGAGATGGCGGCAGCAGAGGTGCGCGACGCGGTGCTTCGCAGGCTAGCGGCGGCGGACTGCGAGCCGCTCATCGTCGTCAACTTCGCCAACGGGGACATGGTGGGCCACACGGGGAATCTGGAGGCCGCGATCCGGGCGTGCGCCGCGGTGGACTGGTGCGTCGGAACCATCATGGACGAGACGCTGGCCCGGGGCGGGCAACTGATCGTGACGGCGGACCATGGCAACTGCGAGCAGATGTTCGACCCGGCGACGAACTCGCCGCACACGGCCCACACGATCTACGACGTGCCGCTCTACGTGGTGGGCGAGGGCGTGCGCGGGCGGCGGCTTCGCGGGGACTTCGACGCGCGGGGGTGGTTCGATCCGGCGGTGCGTGCTAAGCGTGGTCGGCTGGCGGACATCATGCCCACGGCGCTCGCCATGCTCAGGCTGAGCAAACCGGTGGAGATGACGGGCGAATCACTGCTCGTCTGAATCACTCCTCGTCTGGTTCACTGCTCGCCGGATGCCTCGTCGCCGGGCGCGAGCGACTGCGTTTTCGCATCGATGAGCCTGGACAATCGGCCTTCGATCGAACCGAGGCGCCGGGCGAGTTCCTCCATGCGACGCGCAAGCTCGGCGACTTCGGCGGAGAGCGTCTCGCCCGCGCGTTCGCCGAAGGCCACGCTTTCTTCGAGCCGGGTCAGGCGCTCATCGGACATGCGAGGAGTCTATTACCCGAGGGCGCGGAAGGCCGGACTTTGCCTCGCCCGCGGTGCATGAGCAAGATACGCTGAGGCCCATGATCCGTACCCTTGCGTCCATCGTCGCTGCGTTGATCGGGCCAGTTGCGTTCGCGCAAGACGCCGTGCCGTCCGTCGCGGTCGAGACCCCGCCGCTTGGGTTGCGCTATCTCAACGAACCGTCTGCGCGAGGCCAGCCCGACAACGACGTGTCGAAGAGCGACGCCGTGTTGCAGGCCGCTGCCGCTCCTCGCTTCGGTACCGAGGGCTCGGAGTGGTGGACGTTTGGTTTGGGCGTGGCGCACAACCTCGACGACGCCACGGATTACAACCTGCGGGCGGCCTACTCGCAGTTTCTCATCGATCGTGTCGAGTTCTCGCTCGAACTCAACGCGTGGTACTTTGACCAGGATGGCGACAACGCCTTCGGCATCAACCCAGCCATGATCGTCAGGCTGCACTTCCTTCAATCAGAGCGCTGGACGGCCTACATCGACCCCGGCATCGGGCTCCTGCTCGCGTCCGACAACGTCCCCGACATGGGCACGGGCTTCGATTTCATGCCGCGCATCGGCCTGGGTATCACCTACGCGCTCACCGAGGACCAGGGTGGCCCTCGGCTCCAGGCCGGCATCCGCTGGCACCACATTTCCAACGCCCGCATCCAGGGCGATATCGGCAACCCTTCGCGCGACTCGGGAATGATCTATTGCGGCATCATGATTCCGTTTTGAGAGTCATGGCGGACTGAAGCGAGGCTTCGGCGCGCCGCGAGAGCGCTGCGGGCAGGTGCCCGGCAACACAGCCCCGGTCGCGTACACTTGCCCGCATGGATCGCACAGTCGTCATCTCGGGCTTGGGCACGGTCTGCGGGCTGGGCATCGGCATCCAATCTTTGTGGGGCGGGCTGTGCGCTGGCCGCACAGCCCTCGGCCCGATCACGCGATTCGATCCCGCTGGCTTTCCGACGCGGCTGGGCTCCGAGGCCCGCGAGTTCTCCGGCGCGCGCGACTGGGTACCCAAGTCCTATCGCAAGGCAGTCAAGGTGATGGCTCGGGACATCGAGTTGGCGGTGTGCGCGGCCAAGTGCGCTGTCGAGGATGCCGCCCTGGTCACGCGCGGGGTGCTGCCGGAGGATTCGACGGCCGCGACGACGTACCCCGGCGCGCGGATGGGCTGCCAGATTGGCGCGGGGCTGATCGCCGCGGAGGCCGACGAACTGACGGCGGCGCTGGTGACGGCCTCGACGCCGGAGTTGGGGCTTGACCACCATGCATGGGGAAGCGAGCGAGGCGGCCAGGGCGCGATGAACAACCTGCCGCCGCTGTGGCTGCTGAAGTACCTGCCGAACATGCTGGCGTGCCATGTAACGATCATCCATGGCGCGGAGGGACCGAGCAACACGATCACCTGTGCCGAGGCGAGCGGGCTGCTCTCGATCGGTGAGTCGGTTCGCGTGATTCAGCGCGGCGACGCGGACCTGTGCTTCTCTGGCGGCGCGGAAGCGCCGATCAACCCGATGCGCCTGCTCCGCTGGGAGATCATCGGCCGGCTTGCGCCCACCGGCGACGAGCAGGACGGCTCGAAACTCGTGCGGCCCTTTGATCCGAAGGCTCCCGGCTCGCTGCTTGGTGAGGCCGGCGGGATCATCCTCCTTGAGGATCGGGACTCGGCGGCCCGCCGCGGGGCCAAGGTCTATGCCGAGGTCGCGGGGTTCGGTGCGGCCCACTCCTCGCCCACGGACATCGTCGGCGGGGCGGCTTTGGAGATCGACGACGGGTTCCAGTTCGCGATCGAGAACGCGCTCGAAGACGCTGGGCTGACGGCGGCGGACATCGACGCAATCGTGCCGCACGCACTTGGCGTGCCGTCGGTCGATGCGGGCGAGGCCGGGGCGTTGCGCGCGGTCTTCGGCGCTCGTCTCTCCTCCATCCCGCTCGTCACGTTCTCGCCCAACATCGGCGACGCGCTCGCGGGCAACGGCGGACTCGCGACAGCCATCGCGGCCAAATGCCTCGCGGAGCAGCGGCTCCCGGCCCGCGTCCATGCCGGCGCGCCCGCTCCAGGCCTGCTCGCCGGAACGGCTCCATCCCGCCCGGCGATCTTGCGACATATCCTCGTAGCCTCAGGGGCGATCGGCGGGCAGAACGCCGCCCTGATTCTTCGCGCGACGCGCCCTGCCGCGTCATAGGGGCACGGGCCGGCGCCCCGCCAAGCCGGCCTGCCTTCGTAGGGCTAGTTCTACGAATGACTTCGGAGTTTCCACCATGCACGACCAAGACTCCTACCGTCCCCGCCGCGATGATCGCCGGGACAACAATCGCCGCGACGACAACCGCAGGGATGACCGACGCGGCGACCAGCGCGACGATCGCCCGCGACGCGGAACGCCGCTCTCCGAACTTGATCCCGCGCTGACCGAGGTGAGCCGCAAGGTCATCGGGTGCGCGATCGAGGTCCACATGGAACTCGGGCCGGGCTACGACGAATCCGTCTATCTCAATGCCCTCAAGATCGAGCTCGATGCCCAGAGCGTCGCGTACAAGATCGGGCACGCCTTCGACGTCTTTTTCGACGAGCACGTCGTCGGCAAGACCGTCGCCGACCTCTGGGTTGCCGATCGCTTCATCGTCGAGATCATGGCACGGCACGGCGAGATCGGCTCGCAGGAGCGATCCGCACTTCGGGCACAACTCAGGGCCGCCGACGTCGAGCTCGGCCTCATCATCAACTTCGGCGAACGCCGCCTCAAGGATGGCCTCGTCCGGGTCCTGAACCCCGACAAACTCAACGAACTCAAGGGTGAGGGCGGCGAAGGCGGAGACGGCGGCGATGGTGGCCACGCCGAGGAGTTTGAAGAAGAGCGGGCCTGATCGACGGAGGCCGCGAGTGTTGTAGGTCGGCCGTCTGACGTGCTTCGGGCGCGACCAGTATCGTTGCGCACGGTCGGTGGCTGCCTGAGTTCGCAGACGCAACGACGGACGCCGTCCGCGATGGCTGTGGCCACGCGCTACAATATCGGCGTCTCACGGCGTGGAATCGCTCTCACGAAAGGAATCGCATGGAACCTGCCGCGCGAACGGATTATGAGCGCACGCTCCGGATCATGTTCGATTCGGCCCAGGCACAGGGCGAGAGTTTCCTCGACGTGACGGCGGGCAACCTCCTCAAGGCGGTCGCGGGGCCGAAACCGGGGAGCAAGGGGCTCTCGGCGTGCCGACGCGTGATGCGGCGGATGATGATCCCGGGCGACTACGACCTCTCGGGCCTCAACGGACCGACGGCGACGACGCTGCTGATCCGGTTTCGATTGCCGAGGTAGCGGTACTTCGCCGACCGGATTCTAACCATCGACCGCGACATCGCGCAGCTCTGGGGAGAGATCACCGCCTAGGCGGCCCATGCCGGGAGGACGCTCCACGCGGCCGACGGCCTGATCGCCGCCACGGCCCTCCACCACGGCCTGCGGATCATGACCCGCAACACGCGCGACTTCGATCCGACGGGCGTGCTGCTTTCTAGAGCAGCCGCAGTCCAAATCTAGCGCCTGTACGGCGCGCGTTCGGTTGCGCTTTAGGCCGGAGCGCGGTAACTTCTGGGCGCGGCGTGGTGGGCGCGCCGGACAGGAGCCAGGGATGGCATACTCGCAGGACTTGAGGGACCGGGTGCTGGGCGCGTGCGACC
>JBJXFQ010000080.1:0-10542 GCA_046155605.1 Phycisphaerales bacterium | reverse complement strand
GGTCGCACGCGCCCAGCACCCGGTCCCTCAAGTCCTGCGAGTATGCCATCCCTGGCTCCTGTCCGGCGCGCCCACCACGCCGCGCCCAGAAGTTACCGCGCTCCGGCCTAAAGCGCAACCGAACGCGTGCCGTACAGGCGCTAGATTTGGACTGCGGCTGCTCTAGCGAAAGCGGACCTCCACAGGCACTCGCTCATGCGACCTCCGCCGGTGGGCACCGTGGGAGGGCAAAGTGAAGAGGGAAGAAGAACCGGATCGACCGGGGCAGTCGATGTACCTAGATACCGAGCACCGACCATGGAAGCCCATGGTCGGTGGCACGAGGAGGCTTACGGCGCGGCGAGGATCTCTTCGATCGCCGTGTAGAGCGCGTTGAGTTTGCCATAGGAAGCATGGAGGCGTTCGGCGGCGGCGTCGAGGGCGGCGAGGTCTTTGGTCTCGATGGCGCGGCGGAGGCCGGGCAACTGCCACGATGCGTAGCCGGAGTCCTCGTCGTTGGCGACGAAGAGCGATTTGAACCACGGGCGGCCGGGAATGCCGGCATCGTCGAGGAAGGCGCGGTCGGCGGCCATGAGGAGGCGATTGACTCCCGCGAGCGCGGGACCGGCGAGGCGGCCGGATTCGATGGCAGCGAGGAGATCGCCGCGGATGGCCATCGCGCGGGCGCGGAAGGCCTCGGCATCGGAATCGAGGCGAGCGAGGGACGTGGGCGCGGCACCGACCTTCCAGAGGCCAAGATCGACGGCGCGTTTGTCGAGGTCTTTGAGGTGGCGCTGGGTCTCGGGACCGTAGTCGGAGGGATCAAGCGGAAGGAGCGGCGCGAAGGCGAGCCGAGCGGTGGCAGCGGTTGTCATGCGCGTCACCATGAGGGCAGGCTCGTAATCCTCCCCCACTACTTTCCAGTACCAGGGCAAGGTGTCGTAGGTGGAGTGGTAGGAGTTGCCCTTGGAGCCGCCGGCGCTGAGCGAGGCGGAGGCCATGGAGACGTGGCAGAGGAAGCCGATGTGGTCGGACCCGCCGCCGAGGCTTCCGATTTTCGGCGAGCCGGGATAGCGATCGTCGATGCCGCGAGCGAGCCAGTCGTCGAGGACGAAGCGGTGCTGCTTGGCGCGGGCCTGAGGAACGACGCGGGCGGCATCGATCAGCACGCGGCGGAGCGAGGGTGAGCCGCTGGCCGAGAAGTTCGGGCCCATCGAGGCCATGTCGAGGTTGAAATAGGCGATGCCGTGGGCGATAAGGGTGTCGCGGTTGGCTTCGACCCATTCCGTGGAGCCGATGATGCCGAACTCTTCGGCACCCCAGGCGGCGAAGATGATGGTGCGGCGCGGACGCTGGCCGGCCTTGGCAAGTTCGGCGAAGGCGCGGGCGGTTTCGAGGAGCGCGATGGTTCCGGCGAGCGGATCGGCGGCACCGCAGCCCCAAGCGTCGTGGTGGCAGCCGATGATGACTTTGGAGTTGGGATCGGTAGTGCCTGGGAGCGTGGCGATGACGTTGGCGGTCGGGATGATGGAGCGCGACTGCTCGACCTTGAGGCGGACGCGGAGGTCCGGGCCGCCTGTCAGGCGATAGGCGAACGGGAGGGCACCCTGCCAGCCGTCGGGGACGCCTTGGCCTTTCATGCGTTCGAGGATTTTGGCGGCGGCGGCGTAGCCAATGGGCTGGACCGGGATTTTCGGGAGCGCGACGGCTGCGGGGTCAAGGCGTTTGGCGTCCTTCGTAGCCTCGATACCGGGCGTGAGCGGGTCGCCGGAATACGGGAGCGTACTGAGCGAGCCGCGTTCGATGCAGGAGGAGTTGGAATAGCCGCCCTCGGGATAGGGGATGCCCTTGGCGTAGCCGCTGTCGGCGGGATCGGTGTAGATGATGAGCCCGACGGCACCGGCGTCCTGCGCGAACTTGGCCTTGTAGCCGCGGAAGTTGCCGCCGTAGCGGGCGATGGCGATTTTGCCTGTGGTTTCGACGCCGAGGTCACGGAGGCGCTGAAAATCGGCCTTGGTACCGTAGTTGGCATAGACGACTTCGGCCGTGACCTCGCCCGAACCGCTGTAGGCGTTCCAGCCGAAGTTGTGGTTGGGGTTGCTGGCGGCGGCGTCTTCGGGGAGGTTGTCCTCGCGCACTGGGAGGCGGAGGCGCGGCTCGCCGAGGATTTCGACCTCGGCGGCGACAGGGCGAGCAAGGAGCGGCCAGAACTCGTGGCGAGCGACCTGAAGGCCCATGTCGCGGAAAGCGGCTTCGAGTTTCTCGATCACGCGACGGTCGCCGTCAGTGCCCGCGACGTGCGGCTCTTCGCCGAGGAGTTGATGCCAGGCGAGGAGGCGGTCGGGCTTGGGTGTGCTCAGGAGCGTCTGGTCGATCGTGGCGAAAGCGGCGCGATCGGAAGGAGGCCAGTGTTCGAGGCCATCGCGCGGCGGAGCGGGCTGGGCGAGGGAGGGGAGAGCGAGGACGAGAGGGACGAGGGGACGAAGGGACGAAGGAACAAAGTGAGAGGAGGAAGAAGAAGAAGAAGAAGAAGAAGAAGTGGAAATCGAAGGGAGAGGAGAAACGCGGGAAGGAGAAGAAGGGAGAGGTAGGCCCGTAGAGACGGAGCCACCGGTCTGGAGACCGGTGCCACCAAGAAGGGAGTTATGAGATGGCAAGGGCGGGTCTCCTATGGGCGCGGACGGCCCGGAGTGATTCAATGACGAAGACGATGGCCAGGGCGAGTAGCGCGATGGCGACGGCGGCATTGAGGATGGTCGGGTTGAGGTCACCCTTGGGCGAGCGCCAGGCCGAGTTGGAGGCGTCGCGGATGCCGACGGCGATCTGAATGGCGAGCGCCCAGAGCGTGATGGTGAGCACGAAGAGCATCGGAGCAAAGGTGTACCAGCAGCGTCGGTCGTTGCGATAGAGCCAGACGGTGATGCCCATCAGGGTGAGGGCGGCGAGGAGTTGGTTGGAGGTGCCGAAGAGATTCCAGAAGAGGCGATAGGCCGCTGGATCGACGCTCAGGAGCATGACAAGGGGGACGCCGGCGGTGGCGGCGGCGGCAAGGAAGCCGGCGAGTTTGCCCTTGGTGCCGAATAGTTCCTGCAAGAGGTAGCGGCCGAGGCGGGTGCTCACATCGAGGGTGTCGAAGACGAAGGTGCTGAAGGCCATCGCGCCAAAGGTTGCACAAAAGAGGAACGCGTCGGAGCCGATGAGTTTGGTGAGGAAGAGCGCGAGCCCGTCGCCGTAGATGCGTGCTGGTGGAGCGCCGCCGGCTTGTTCTGGTGTCAGGATCATGACGGTGGCGAGCGCAATGACGGCAACGAGACCCTCGAGCAGCATGGCCCCGAAAGCGACAGGTCGGCAGTGAGACTCCTTGGCGACTTGTTTGCTGGTGGTGCCGCCGCAGATGAGGCCGTGGAAGCCCGAGCACGCGCCGCAGGCGATGGTGACGAAGAGGAAGGGGAAGACGAGGGCGGTCATCTGGATGGGGTTGACGGAATCGAAGAGTCGGAAGGCGGCGGCGGGGTTGAGGGAAGCGCGAGCGGCATCGGAGATGGCGGGCTGGTTGATGGTGAAGCCGCCGAAGAGGATGCCAAAGAGGCCGACAGCGATGGCGATGTAGAGAACGAAGCCCCCGAGGTAGCCGCGGGGCTGCTGGAGGAGCCACATAGGGAGCATGGAGGCAACGAGGCAATACGCGAGGATGATGGCGTACCACGCGGGGGCCGGGAAGTTGAGAACGGAATCGAGTTGCGTGCCGAGGTAGACGCAGCCGAGCGTGGCAGGGACGAAGATGAGCGTGACGAGCCACATGGGCGGCCTGAGGAACCGCTGCACAAGGCCCATCACGAGTGCCAGCGTGAGGTACAGCGTGCTGGCGGCGGCGACGGCCCCGCCTTTGTTGAATGTGGTGTTGAGGCCGGCTAGTTCCTCGGCCTTGCCGACGAAGGAGCCCGCGGTGATCTGCGTGAAGGCGACGATGACGTAGAGGAGCGCGAGCCAGATGAAAACGATAAGGACGAGCCAGGCGCGCTTGCCGAGGTTCTCGCGGGCGATCTCGGCGATGGAGTGAGCACCGTGGCGAATGGAGGCGACGAGGGCCGAGAAATCATGCACCGCGCCGATGAAGACGACGCCGATGAGGATCCAGAGGACGCACGGGAGCCAGCCGAAGGCGACGCAGGCGAGGATCGGCCCGGCGATGGGTCCGGCGGCGGCAATGGCGGAGAAGTGCTGCGCCAGCAGGTAGAACGGGCGAGCCGGCACGAAGTCGATGCCATCATTTTTGGTGGTGGCGGGCGTGGGTGTGTTGTCGTCGAGCCGGAACTGGCGGGCGATGAACGAGCCGTAGAGGAAGTAGCCGCCGGCGAGGACGACCATGACAATGATCGAGAGGAGCGTGAGGCTCATGCGGAGCGGAGTGTACCGCGCATCAGCGGGAGCGTTTCGATCGGCGTGCTGGAGACGAATCGGCCGCGCGAGGCGCGGCTATTCGCGCTCGCCGGTCACGGGATTGTTGAAGTGCGACTCCTGTACGGGCACGACGGCCTCGAGGACGTGCTGAAGGACGCGGCCCGGTGAGCCGATGGCATCGACCTCGCGGATGATCGACGACGGATAGTGCGCGAGGACGGGGAAGGTCTCTTCCTCGTAGACATCCCAGCGGCGACGGATCACCTCTTCGCGTGCATCGTCGGCGCGGTTCTCTTTCAGCGCGCGGCGGCGGAGGCGCTTGATCATCTCCTCCTTGTCGCCGCAGACGAGATGGACCACCGACAGCACGGCGAGGTGCTTGTCGAGGAGTCGCGCCTGGTTGGCGTTGCGCGGGATGCCGTCGAGGACGAGGAGATCGGCGTGCGGCTTGAAGCGTGAGAGCACGGTCTGGGCGTGCATGTTCTGCTGCCACATCTTGACGGTGACATCGTCGGGGACGAGTTCGCCGCGCGAGGAGTATTCGTAAAAGGTCCGACCGAGTTCGGAGTGGAGGTCGAGGGTTCGAAAGACCTCGCCGCAGGAGAGGTGGAAGAAGCCCGGGACGGAGCCGAGGATCTTGCCCTGGGTTCCCTTGCCCGCGCCGGGTGCGCCGAAGAGGAGGATGGTCTGGTAACGCTGTGACATGAGCCGTCTCCCGGGGCGAATCGGCCCCCGCTAGAGGAGCAAGTTACGCCGCAAATCGCTGGGAGGCAACCCCCGAGCCAGATTGCGAGGGCCGAGCACGGGCCGAGGCCGCACGGTCGGCCGATGGCGGAGTTATCGGGAGGGAAGCGAGGTGCTCTGCTCGGGCTAGGTCTGTCGCATGAAACCGATGGGCGCGAAGGCCATGACGAGGGCGAGGATCGTGAGCATGACGGTCAGGGCGATGCTGGCCCCATAGGCGACGATGGCACGAATCCAGGGGACGACGAACACCCGGCGGATCACGCCGGAGTGGACAACGAGGCAGATGCCGCTGAGGACGGCGGACTCGACGGAGGTGGGAGGTCTGGCGGCGCGGCCTGCAACGGCGCTCAGGAGCATGAGGAGCGCGACGCTGGCCCAGATCACGCCGGCGACGGCGACTTTCTTGTGGGCTGGGCCGGCGATGCGAGCGATGCGCTCGGTAACCACGAGGAAGACGCCGATGGCGATGAGCGTGATGGGGATGAAGAAGAGGAGGGAGGCGAGAGGCGACGCCGTGAGGTCGGCCCCATCGGCAGGGCGTTTGACGGCCTCGGCGACGACCGCAGCCGTGGGCATGAGGAGGAAGCCGATGGCGATGGCGACGCCCGCTGCAACGAGGCGATGTTGGTCGAGCGCCTTGCGGGCGCGGTAGAGGCGGGACTCTGGCCCGGCTTCGAGCGGCTTGCCGTCGAGATAGCGGCGGAGATCGTCGCCGAGTTGCTTGGCCGTGGCGTACCGCTCAACGCGATCCTTGCGCATGGCCTTGAGCGGCACCCAATCGAGTTCGCGGCGCAACTCGCGTTCGAGATCGTCCTGTGTGGTGCGGCGGTGGTCGGCGATCTCGCCGCGCCGATAGTCCGCCTTGGCGAACCGCTCGCTGGGTTTGGGCGGCTGTTCCTCGCGGATGATGCGACAGGCTTCGAGATAGCCGCGAAGGCGGAGGCGTTCGGAATCGAACGGGAGCAGCCCGCACATGAGTTCGTAGAGCACGACGCCCAGGCCATAGACATCGCTGCGCGTGTCGATATCGACCTGGCCCATGGCGGCCTGCTCGGGGCTCATGTACTCGGGGGTGCCAACAAACTGCCCGGCCTCGGTCAGGTTGGGCAACCCGGTGATGGCCTGATTGACGGCCTTGGCGACGCCGAAGTCGATGACCTTTGGTACCGTCCGGTTGTCGCGGCTGGCGACGAGGATGTTGGATGATTTAAGGTCGCGGTGGATGATGCCCTTGCTGTGGGCGTGCTGGATGGCCTCGCAGACGGGGATGAACAGTTCGAGGCGATCGCGGAGCGAGAGTTGCTGGCGATCGCAATACGCATTGAGCGGCTCGCCGTGGACGTATTCCATGACGAAGAACGGCCGGCCGTGCTCGGTGGTACCGGCGTCAAAGACCTTCGCGACGTTGGGATGATCGAGCACGGCGAGAGCCTGGCGCTCGTGCTCGAAACGTGCGACGGCCCCGCCTTCGAGCCCGCGGCGGAGCACCTTGATGGCCACCTTCTGGATGAACGGCTTGCGGCGCTCCGCAAGGAAGACGACGCCGAAACCGCCCTCGCCCAGCACGCTGAGGATGTGATACGGCCCGATGGCTTCGGGGATGGCCTCGGGCGCGGGGGTGGCGAAGACGACCGTCGGCTGGAGCGAAAATGCTGACCCGAGCGCGGGCTCGTCGAGGAACTTGGATGCCGGTGGCTCGGATTTCAGCAGGGATTCGATCTCGGCGCGAATCTCGGCATCGTCGGGGCACTGCTGATCGAGGAAGCCGGCGCGAGCGGCATCGTCGAGGGCGCGGGCCTTGGGAAGGATCTTCTGAACTCGCTGGAACTGCTCGGGGGTCATGGGCTCGATGGATCGGGCTGGGCACCATGTTACCAGACCGCCAAGGGTGGTACCCTATCGGCAATGCGACGCGCCTTTACGCTCCTCGAACTGCTGGTCGTCCTCGTGACGATCGCGGTCTTGATCGCGCTGGTCGCGCCGGGCCTGGCCGGGGTGCGGGGAGTGGCGCGGGCGACGCTCTGCGGGAGTCGGCTGCTGGGCCTTGGGCATGGGCTGTCGCTGTACATGAACGACTTTGACCAGACGCTTCCGCAGGCATTGAACCCGATGGCGGGAACCCGAGGAGGCGGGCCGCGCGTGCCCGGACCGCTCTTTGGCGGGACGAAGGGGCGATTGCCGATGTGGGGGATCGATCAGGTGGGCGCACGCGGGCGGCCGCTGAACGGATACCTGGACCTTCCGGATGGGCCGCCGGATGAGGCACCCGGGCGTGTCGATCTTGCGGCGTATCGCTCGCCGTGCGACGCCGGGGCCGACGAGACGTATCTGGGGATCGCGGGATTCGAGCGGCTCGAGACGTGGTACGACGCGTATGGGACGAGTTATGTCATCAACGATCACGACCTCGACGGCGACGGGCATCGGACGCTGATCCCCGAGCAGGGCGGACGAATGCCGCCGATCGCGGACCCGACGAAGACGTGGGTGCTGGGATCGGCGCCGATCTATGCGTATCAGCAGGACAGCGACCGCGGGCTCCGGTGGTATCACCCGAACCAGACGCAGGCGAACCTGCTGTTTGCGGACATGCACGTTCGACTGACACTGCCGATTCCGAACGAGTGGTGCGTGGTGGAGAACACCACGGCACACTACACGTTTCTGCCGACGCCGTACAGGCCTTGAGCCCGCGATCGAGCGTGACAGCGCAATGAGAACGGGGCCCGGCGAGATGCCGAGCCCCTTGGAAGTCAATCAGATGGATTCACCGCGATCGCGTCATGGCACGCCGAGAATCGATCAGGGCCCAATGAAGACGATGGAGCCGCCGGCGTTGACCTGATCGATGTTGAAGGACTGCCCGGCCTGGAAGATTCGGAAGGTCGCGCTGCCGCCCACGTTGACCGCGCCGAGGTCGCTGATACCGCCGGTGGTGGCGGAGACCGAGAGGTTGCCGCCGATGTTGGACAGGGCGAGATTCACGGCGCGGGCGTTGACGACGACCGCATGAGCATTCGCGCCGGAGGTGGCGAGCGAAATGGTGCCGGAGACGTCGAGTTGGTTGACGTTGATGACGCGGTTGAGTTGCGAGGCGATGAATCGGGCGATGCCGACGACGCGGACGGTTCCCACGTCGATGATGTCTCCGATGGTGGCGCGGGCCAGGAGCGCCCCTCCGACGTTGGAGGTGCCGAGGAGTAGGGCACGGGAGTTGACGATGGTCGCGTCGCCGGTCGCCCCGAGGGTGTTGAGTGCGGCCGAGCCGGTGATCGAGGCCTGATCCATGATAATGTCGGTGTTGGCCTGCTGGGTCGTGAAGGAGGCGTTGCGGCCGACGGTCACGGTCTGGAGGTCGACGATGCCGCCCGCGCGAGCCGTGGCGGAGAGGTCGCCGCCGATGGTGGTCGCGGCGAAGTTGATCCCGAGGTTGTTGATGATGGTGGCGTGGCCTGTGGCACCGTTGGTGGTGAGGCTGAGGTTGCGGGCCGCGTTGAGTTGGTCGAGGGTGATGTCCGCGTTGGCGGCCTCGGTCGTGAAGAAGGCGTTGCCGAGGATCGTGACCGTGCCCGAATCGGTGATGTTGCCGGTGGTGGCGGTGACGCGGAGGTTGCCGCCGACCGAGCCGGCGGCGAGATCGACGCCGGTCGCGTTGCGGAGGATCGCCATGCCGCCCGAGCCGGTGGTCATGACCGAGATCGGCCCCGAGACGGCGAGTTGGTCGAGGATGATGTCGTCGTCGGCATTGACGGCCCGGAACGACGCGCTGCCGCCGACGGCGACCGTGCCCGAATCGAACACGTTGCCTGTGGTGGCCCTGGCGACGAAGTTGCCGCCGATGCTCGAGGCAGCGAGGTTCAGCGTCGAGGCATCAATGACCGTGGCATTGCCTGAGGCCCCGGTGGTGTTGACGGAGACCGTGCCGTCCACGTCGAGTTGACTCAGGTAAATCGTGGCGTTCGAGGCGTTGGTGGTGAAGACGGCATTGCCGGCGACATCGACAAGCCCGAGGCTGGTGATGTTGCCCGCAGCGGCCGTGAAGGTGAAGTTGCCCCCGACCGTGGAGGCGACCAGGCTGCCGGCACTGGCGTTGGTGATCGTGGCGTGGCCCGTGGTGCCGTTGGTCGAGACGCCCACGGCGTTGGTCGCCGCGAGTTGGTTGAGTTCGATGTCGGCGTTGGCTTGGCTCGTGGTGAAGCGTGCGGTTTGACCGACGGTGACGGTACCGGAGTCAGTGATGTTGCCCGCGGTGGCGGTGGCGGTGAGGCTGCCGCCGACGTTCGACGCGGCGAAGTCGATGGCGTCGTCATTGACGATGATCGCGTGGCCACCGAGGCCGGCGGTGTTCACGGCGATCGAGCCGTCAACCTCGAGCAGGTCGAGCGAGATGTCCGCGCCATCCGCTGCCGTCGTGAAGGTCGCGTCGCCTCCCACGGCGACCGCTCCGGAGTCGGTGATGTTGCCGGTGGTCGCGGTGGCGGTAAGGTTGCCGCCGACGCTGCTGGCCGCGAGGTCCAGGGCGGTGGCGTTGACGATCGTGGCATTCCCGGTCGCACCCGTCGTGTTGGCGGCGACGGTGCCGGTGGCAGCGAGTTGGTTGACGGTGATGTCGTCGTTGGCGTTGCTGGCGGTGAAGGCCGCGTTGCCGCCGACGGTGACCACGCCCGAGTCCGTGATGTTGCCCGTTGTCGCCGTGGCGGCCAGGTCGCCGCCGATGGTCGAGGCCCCAAGGTCTAGCGATGAGACGTTGACGATCGTGGCGTCGCCGAGCGCCCCGTTGGTGTTGACTGCGACGCTGCCTGCTGCATCGAGCAGGTTCAGGTTGATGTCAGCGTCAGCGGCGTTCGTCGTGAAGATGGCGTCTCCGCCGATCGTGATCGCGCCGGAATCGGTGATGTCGCCGGTCGTGGCGATGACGGCGAAGCCGCCGCCGATGCTGCTGGCGGCGAGGTTCACGTCGCTCGCGTTGGTGAGCGTGACATCGCCGGTCGCGCCATTCGTGTTTGCCGCGATCGTGCCCGTCACCACGAGTTGGTCGAGCGAGATGTCGTCGTTGGTGTTGCTCGCGGTGAAGGTGGCGTTGCCGTTGACGATCACGATGCCGCTGTCGGTGATGTCGCCGGTGGTTGCTGTGACGTTGAGGTTGCCGCCGACGGTGCCGGTGGCGAGTGTTACGTCCGTAGCGTTGACGATCGTGGCATTCCCGGTCGCACCCGTCGTGTTGGCGGCGATGGTGCCGGTGACGGCGAGTTGGTTGAGGGTGATGTCGTCGTTGGCGCCGCCGGTGTTGAACGTGGCGTTGGCGCCGACGGAGATGGTGGCGGAGTCGGAGAGGTTGCCGGTGGAGGCGACGGCGTTGAGGTTGCCGCCGACGGTGGACGCGGCGAGGTCGATGGCGGAGGCGTTGATGATGGT
>JBJXFQ010000078.1:0-37034 GCA_046155605.1 Phycisphaerales bacterium | reverse complement strand
TGCTGCCGCCGGCGACGTTGACGAAGCGGCCCAGCGACTCGAAGTTGTTGGTGGTCGCGGGGAACGTCGGCGGATTCGCGCTGAGGCGGATGACCTCGACGTTCTGCGAGTTCGTGTTGGTCTCGTCGGGCACGCGAAGGCCCGTGATCGAGGTGTTGTACGGGGCCGTGAACCAGTAGCCGCGGGTGTTGCCACTGAATGTGGACCCGAACGCGGGGATGTCCATGCGGGCGGAGGCGGAGTACTTGTCGATGGCGAGGCCCTCGAAGCCCGCGGCATCCACGCCGTTGATGGTGACGTGGTCCTGGGTGGTGGCCGCGCCGGTGGCGGTGTCGATGGTGTAGATCTGGCCGCCGTCGTCGAGCGCCCAGAGCGTGCCGGTGTCGTCGAAGGAGGTGCCGAACTGTCCGGGGTTGACGCCCAGCGCGCCGACAAGTGTGGCCGCGCCATTGGTGAGGTTGATGGAGTAGAGCGTGTTGGCAGAGAGATTCTCCGAGGCGAAGGCGTTGCCGAGGAGGTCGATGGCGAGGTCGCCGAAGTAGAGGGCGTTGGAGCCGAGGAGCGTCGGTGCGCCCGTCGTGGTGTTGACGCGGTAGAGCGATGACGCGCCGGAGTTGCCCTGGATGTTGTACATCTGGCCGTTGTAGTAGTCCATGCCGGCGTCAAGGTTGGCGCGGACGGAGTTGCCCACGAGCGAGCCTGGCGGAACGGAGAGATCCCAGAGTTGTCCGCCGGCACCGGTGCCGGTGAGCCCGTAGAGGCGGCCGTTCGGTCCGAAGGAGAGGCCCTCGATGTCGCCGTTGCCGACGAGCCCGAGGTCGGTGGCGATGCCGGTGCCGAGGTCGATGCGGTAGAGATGGTCGTTGCCGTTGGATTGCACGCTGTACGCGAACGGCCCGACCTCGGTGGCGCGGAGTCCGCCCGTCACCCAGAGGCTGAAGTCGGCGTCGACGGCCACCGTCTCGGTGTGGGTGTCCTGCGTGATGACGTCGCCGAAGACCTCGATCTTCCAGATGCCCGCGGCGGGGCTCGGGACGAAGACGCACTCGACGGTGTCCTTCGTGTTGGAGACGCCGCCGGTGCTCGACGAGTTGTCGGTCGAGAGCCCGTTGTTGCCCCAGTAGAACGTGCCGTTGGGTGCCGTGACGCGCATCGAGAGGTCGTTGACGCGGTGGGTGGCCTGCACGGCCGGGTTGCCCTGGCGATCGACATAGCACATGACGGCGTTGAGGTTGGCCTCGCCGGGCGCGACCTTGAGGTAATACGTCTTCGATCCCAGCGGGGCGATCACGTCTTCCTCGTCGACGATGAAGGTCTTGGCGCGGAGGTTGTAGAGGTTCTGGAGGTCCGGTGTGCCCCAGCCTTGACGCACGCGAGTGAGGTCGCCATTGGCGCCGCCCGCGGGCCAGTTGTAGCGGAAGGCGGTCGAGATCAAGGCGGCCTTGGCGGTGGTCATCTTGCAGCGCGAATCAAAGACGTCGGAGCCGCCGCCGTGGCCCGCCCAAACGCCGTCGTGCCACATCTGGAAGAAGAGCCCGAAGTGGCCGCCGGTCATGGGGGTGGCGCTGCTGGTGCCGCCGAACTCGGTATAGGTGGCGTTGCCGCCGTTCGAGGCCGAGAAGATGCAGTCGTTGAAGAAACTGAGGTCGGGCTTGATGCGGCCGTCGGAGGCCGGACCCGAACTGACATTGCCCGAGGGCGAGCCGCAACTGGCGACGGCGGAGATCCAGCGATCATCGGCGCGCGAGGCGGAGTTGAGGTGGTAGATGCCGCCGACCGAGACGATGTTCTTTGCCCAGGCCTGCGGGCGTGAGTTGTTGGCGACTTCGCCGAACCAGCCGGCGTTGCTCTGCGACTGCGTCGAGAGCAACTGGGTCTGGAAGAGGTAGTTGTCAACCTCGGCCGAGATCGTCGAGTATGTGGTGGTCCGCGTGCTGCCGATGCTCGACGTCTGGAAGACGCAGCGGAAAGTGCCCGCGGGATTGACCAGTTGTTGATTGGCAGCCAGGCGCGTCTGCGCGCCGCCGAACTGCGTGCAGGCCGACGGGTCGTAGTAGTACCCCTCGGCGGCGTTGGGGAGCATGCCGCGGGCGTTGGCGCTGGCGCCGCGCCCGAAGACGATGCTGAAGACGCTGGTGCCGTGCGGGTCGGCGGGGTTGCCGAAGCCGCCCGAGTGGCTGAGCGGAGTGATGAGCGAGAACTCCTGGTGCGTGGTGCGCAGTTCGGAGTCGAAGACCTCGCCGCGGACGCCCTGGCCCGTGAGGCCCAGGGTGCTCTCGATGAAGTTGCCGCCGCCCGAGGAGCGGACGATGTTCATGTCCTTCTGCGCGGGGCCGCCCCACGGATCGATGTAATGGACCTCGTTCATCGCGGCGACCGCGAGGAGTTGCGCCTCGTTGAGCGTCGCCTCCATGCGGTATTGATCGGGCGTGAGCACATCGACCGCGCCGCCCAGCGCCCGGATCGCGTCGGCGACCTTCTGCTGATCGGCCGGGCCTTCGGTCGCGCACTCGATCGAATAGCGAGCCTCGGCCTGGGCATCAGCGCCGGCGAGGATCGACGCCACGATCCCCGGCTCGACTTTGTACGCGACGTGATTTGCGCCAACCCAGCGAACGTGCGGCATGCCGGCGACGCGAGCGCGGGTCGCCGCGGGCATGCGCACGAGCACTGCCGTGTCAGGCAGGAAGCGGATGATCGTCCCGCCCGCGGCCTCGATGGCCTTCTGAAGTTCGGGGAGCGCGATCGTCACGAACTGCACGATGTACTGGTCATTCGTCGCAGCGGCTTGCAGGCGTGCGTCCACCGCCGGCTCGCCCGCGAGCGGATCGAACGCCTGATAGGCGAGGTCGATGGAGTGCGAGATTTCGCGGACGCGGCCCGAGAGCGAGCGACCGTTCTGGCTGATCGCCGAGTACGTGCGCCACTGCCCATCCACCCGCTCCTGCCACGTCGCGACGACCGTTTCGGAGCCGGGAACGCGGATGGACTTCTGCCCCATCACGGCGTTGTCGGTCATGTGAACGACGACGCCCGATGGGAGCGTGATACGGGCCTTGGCGGCCGCGCCGGCTTCGGCGATTCGTGCCGCGGCAGGGTCTTCGACGCTTTGCGCCATCCCCGCGACCGCCGGAAGAAGACAGGCCAACGACGCGACCGACGCCATTCGAACGAACTTTCGACTGCGATACATCTGGAATCTCCCCGGGTGGTACCCGATTGGTTGGAAGTGAAACGCCTAAGCCTGAACAGGGGCGGAAAGTCCGCCATGAGTCCGCAACGGGGGACCGGGAAGCCGCGCCGCGCACTCCCTCCACTGCGCGAGAGCGGCGGACGACCAACCCGGCCCCCGCCCCAAAGGCGATGGGAAGCGCGAGAGAGGCCGACTTTTTTTTGGGGCCGAACATACATGGACAGCAGCAGCGCCGCAGACCCTTCGCGTGGCATGCATCAGGCCGTGTCGTGCGCCAGGCCGCGGGTCAGCCCTGCCGTTGACGCCACAGCGCGACGGCCTCTGGCTCGCGCGGATAGAGCGGCAGGAGGTTGACAGGGTCGATGGGATCTCGCGCGGCGGCGATTTCTGCACACGCCACCGGATCAAAGATCGGCCTATGCCGCTCGATGCCAAGGCGAGCACATTCATCCGCCATCGGCTTGGGCAGGAACTTGTCCGCGATCAGCGAGACAATCCCAAGCCGCTCGAGATCGCCCGCTCGTGCGATGCCGAGCGTCGTGCCGCGATCGTCACCCGCACCTCGAAACAGCGTCAGGTGCGCCGAGTCACCCTTCGACGCCAGCGCGACGGCAAAGGGGCTAGGTGCCTCGACGCGGCGTGCCACGATTTCCGCCGTCGGCACGCTTACGCACGGGGCCCCGATCGCCTCGCCGAGCACTTTCGCCGTGGCGGCAGCGATCCGGAGCGCCGTGAACCCGCCCGGCCCGATCGAGACCGCGATGCGAGTGAGGTCACGCGGCCGCACCCTCACCGCGCGACACGCTCGATCAATCGCCGCGATTAGCCCGTCGTCGTGATGGTCCATGGGACGTAGCAACTCAACGGCACGAACGCTCGACGCGGCACCGATCATCTCGACCAACGCCACCGATGCGGCATCCAGCGCTGCAGATGGATTGCTTGTCTCGATCGCAAGAATCACGATGGAGGATATGGAATGGAAGAGTTGCAAAGCAGGTCGGGACGCACATGGCCACGCCAGCGCGCGGCAACTCCGCCCGGCCGCACTACCATCGCAACCGGAGGTCTCCCGTGCTTGAGATTCGCGATCTGGTCGTCTCATATGGGGCCGTGCGGGCGCTGCACGGCATCTCGCTTCGCGTCGAGCGCGGCGAGATCGTCACCCTCATCGGTTGCAACGGCGCCGGCAAATCCACGACGCTCCGCGCGGTCTCGGGGCTCGTCCGGGCCTCATCCGGGATCGTTGCGTTTGAGGGCCAGTCGATCGATCGCATGAAGCCGCACGAGATCGTGAAACTCGGCATCGCGCAGGCACCCGAAGGCCGCGGCATCTTCGCCAACATGACCGTGGAAGAGAACCTTCGCCTCGGTGCCTTCACCCGCCACGACCACGACGGCATCGCCGCCGACCACGAGCGTGCCCTCGTGCTCTTCCCAAGGCTCCGCGAGCGCCTCCGGCAGAACGCGGGCACGCTCTCGGGCGGCGAGCAGCAGATGCTCGCCATCGGCCGCGCGATCCTGACACGCCCGCGGCTCCTCCTCCTCGACGAGCCCTCGCTCGGCCTCGCGCCCCAGGTCGTCCAGACCATCTTCAAGATCATCCGCGAGATCAACGCCGCCGGAACGACCATCCTGCTCGTCGAGCAGAACGCCCACATGGCGCTCAAAGTCGCCCACCGCGCTTACGTCCTGGAAGTCGGCAAGATCGAAATGGAAGGCCCCGCCGCCGACCTTGCCGCCTCCGACGAGGTCCGCAAGGCCTACCTCGGCGTGGCGTGAAAGCGGGGACCATGGGACGAAGGCTCGAAGGGACGAAGTGAAGGAAACTGTGACCGGGCTTACCAAGAGACTGGTCAGCGCGAGGCCTTTCGCCTGCCCGTAGACTTCCCCATGATCGAGCCGGAGGATTTCGGCCTCAGCGAGGTGGAGACGCTCTCGCATGTGGCAGAGGCAGCCAAGTCGCCCCGGCACGGGACGGTCTGGAAGGCCTGGCAGGCGGCCGTTTTCACGTCCTCGCCGCGGCTCGTCCCCCGTTCGCCCGCCGATTCCGACCCTAGCGACCCCTCTGCCACTCACCAGTTCGAGTCAGCCCTCAGCGTCCGCATCGGCTGCGGGCTGATGATGCCCAAGCGCCCGCTGGCGGGCGTCGTGTTGCTGCACGGCTACGAGGGCGTGCCGCCGATCGCGCAATCGATCGACGACGCGCGCGAACTGGTCGAGCGCGGGCTTGCCGTGCTGGCCATTCGTGTGCGCGGCTATCCGGGGTCGCAGGTCGATACTCCGCGGCTCGCCGCTCGCACCTCAACGGGCGGCGGAGGCGAGTGGATCCTTGACGGCCTTGAAGAACCCGCCGCCGAGCACGGGCTTGGATGCGCGTGGGTGCTGGCGGCCGCGGTGGCGGACGCGGCCAACGCCTGCCGCACCCTCCGCGACCATCTCGCCCGGCACGGCGCGGGCGGCTCGACGATGGCTGTCGCCGGAACGACCGGCGCAACCTCGATACCCGTCTACCTGAAGGGTGAATCGTTCGGCGGCGGGCTCGCCGTCCTCGCGGCGGCGGCCCTCGGCGAGCGAGAGGCCAGCCCGGAGCGAATGGTCCTTGGCCTGCCCAGCCTCGGTGATTGGTCCTGGCGCCTCGCGCGGCCCGAGCCCACCGGCGGGATCGGTGGCCTCGTGCGACGCTTCATCACCGACCATCGCCAACGCGAGGACGAGATCGTCTCGCTCCTTCGCACCTTCGACGCAGCGGTTCTGGCACGGCGAGTGCGGTGCCCCGTGCTCTGCAAACTCGCGTTGCGAGACGATGCCGTGCCCGCGCCCGCGGCGGCCGCCGTCTTCAACGCGCTCGGCACTGATCCGGGGCTCAAGCGACGGTTCGTGACTCGCTACGGGCACTTCGACGGCGGGATCACCGACCTGCGCCGCCACGCCGAGTTCGAGCGTCTCGCCTTGCGCTTTCTCGATCCCGCCGCTAGCCCAGCCAGCGAATGACGAGGAAGAACGCGAGCGCCCCGATCGCCGCCGACAGCACCAGGAGCCGCGCCGCCCGCATCGGCGTCTGCGCCGGCCCCGCTGCCGGTCGCACCAGCCGAAGCCGCGATTCCGCTTGGTGGCCGAGAGGGTCTTCGCCAGCCCGCGCCGCGTCCTGAACGATCGCGATCACCAGCCCCGCGTCGAACGGCCGCAGGCCCAGGTCTGTTGCCAGCCCCCGCAGCCGTGCGCGGCTCTCGGGGCTCAAGATCGCGGCCCGTCCACCCTCGACCAGCCGTGATGCGCGTGACGCCAGCACCCACCGCGCGTCGAGCGCCGAGATCCCCGCCGATTCCATGTTCGCCCTGCGAACCGCCGCGACCGGCCCGCCGTGGTCGCGCGGCAACGTCCCGGCCTCGCGGACATCATCCGCGATGACCAGACGCAACACCGGGGTTGTGCGAACGACGCCGGACACTTCAGGAAGGCTATCAGCACGGGGCGTGCCGAGAGCGAGCGGGCGAACCGACGCCGAACGCGGTTCGCCGCACGAATGGTCGATAATCTGACGACGTGAACGACCTGCCGACCAACCTCACCGCCGACGAGATTGTCGTTCGATTGTCGACGGCATCGAAGCGTGGCCGGCTTGCCGGGTTCGCGCGCGGCAAGGGCGACGTCCTCTTCACCGTCGACGCTTTCGGTACCCCGTTCGACGGCGATGTCGTGGCACGCCTGCGCGACGGCAAACTCCTGTTCGAAACCCGCATGCGCCGCAAACTGCCGATCATCTTCGCCATCGTCATCGCGGCCACCATCTGGCCCGGCGTCTACTTCATGGACCAACTCATCCCCGGCGAATGGGGCTGGATCCCGACGTGGTGGTGGTACATCCCAATCACTGTCATCCCCATCCCCTGGATGTGGCGGTCGGTGATGCGAAAGTCGCGCGCCGGCATCGCGGAATCATCTCGCGAAGCGATCCAGAAAGTCACGACAGAATTGAAGTAACTCTGCTTCGTGCCATCGAAGCCCGCTCCGACCTTCAGTAACTTGCCGCGGTTGCGCCATGCTCATTTCGCCGCCCACACCGCGCCCGGCGCGACGCGGATCACCCGATCACCACTCGGCCCCGCCGCCGCCAGCAGTCGCTCCATTGGCTCGGTTGGATGCTCATCGCCCAGCGCAAACGTCGAATGGTGCACCGGCATCAGGCTCCTCGCTCCCGACTGCAGGAACATCTCCCATACCTCCTCCGGCGTGGCGTGCGCGTCCGCCCATGAGTCGTACGCCCCGATTCCCAGCGCCGCGAGATCGAGCGCGCCCAGGCCCTTGAACGCTTCGGTGTACGACGTGTCCCCGCCCAGCAAAACCGAGTTGCGGCCCGCACCGAGCAGGTACGCGTTGTACCCCCGCCGACGGTCGAGCGCCGTCCGCGCGCCCCAGTGTTCGGCTCGCAACGCTGTAATCGAGCAATCGGCGAACTTGACTGTGCGTTCCCAGTCGAGTTCGGTGACGCTGGCGAAGCCTGGGGGGATCAGTCGCGCCGTGCGACGCGCGGTGAAGACGTGAGTCCGCTCGCCGGCGAGTGCGGCGAGGGTCGGCCGATCAAGGTGGTCAAAGTGTGCGTGCGTGATGAGGATCAGGTCGGGCGTCGGCAGTTGATTGACATGCAGCGGTGGGGGTGCCAGCCGCGGCAGCCCAATCGTGCGCGAGCCGACGCGAACGCCGATGCGGTGCGAGAAAACCGGGTCGCAGACGATGTTGAGCCCGGCGAGTTTGAGCCACAGCCCGCCATGCCCGAGCCAGACCGCCGCGAGATCATGGGCCGACAGGTCCGGAGCCCCGAGCAGCGTCGGCCTATGGGAGGCGGGCGCGGCGAACGAGCCGACGATCGCGCGCGGGTAGCGACGGAAGCCCGAACGCGCCGCCGTCATCAGTCGATGGAGTGGCGTTCGCCTGTCAGGTTGGCGGTCGAAAGGCATCAGCGTCCCCGAGTTGACGGGCAATAAAGGCCCTGCGATCCCCACACAAAGGCTATGGAACAATCGGCAGGCCAAGCGAGCCGCTTTGAATGCGAATGAAATGCGAACGAAGGCGGCAGATAAGATGGAGTGAAGGATGTTGGGACATAGGGACAGTGACTTGAAGCCGCGAAGGCCAATCCAACAGTGGCGTGGCCTGACGCCAGCAGTTTTTCTCCGCCATTCACCGCTCAAACTCCGATGAGTATGGGTTGATGAGACCGAATTGGTTCATCCCGGTGTCGGCGATGGGGGCGATGATATTCGTCGGGTGGGCGTGTTCGCCCGTCGAGCGCGTCGCCGACATCCCACCGCCTTGGGAGGCCCAGGAACCGCAGACCCACGAGCCCGTCGCGCTTGCGCCAGAGGCGCTGCCGCGGGCGTGGGAACGAATCGGGTCTTCGGTTCGCGGCAAGGCCATCCAGGCCATGACGGTCGGCAACGGCACTCGCCGCGTCTACGTCATCGGCAGCATCCACGGCGATGAGCCCGAAGCCCGCGAGGCCGCGGCGCTCCTCCCCGAGGCGCTCGAAGCCCAGAAGTGGCTCGCCGGCGCGACGATCCGCGTCATCCGAGATATGAACCCCGACGGCTCCGCCACCGGAGCGCGCACCAACACTCGCGGCGTCGACCTCGATCGCAACTGGCCCACCAAGGACTTTTTCGCCCGCGACAAGAATGGCCGCCGCGCCTCGAGCGAACTGGAAACGGCGACGGTCCACAAAGACATGCTCGCGTTCAAGCCGGATGTCGTCGTTGTCCTCGGGTCGTCCGTCGTCGGGCCGGTCGTGCGGTTCCAAGGGCCGGTGCGGCGATGGGCGCTCGAGTTCGCGAGTGCCGCCCGGCGAGTCGACCCCAAGTGGCGCTTCCAGCCCGATCCCAGCGAGCCCGTCCCCGGGTCGCTCGAATCGCTCGCGGGCCGCGACATGGGCAAGGCCGTCCTCGCGATCGAACTCGGCCGCGAACGCGACGCCATGACGAATGCCAAGGCGCTCGCCGAGGGACTGCACGGCCTGACCGAAGCCGCCGCCAAGACCGCGGCGACGACGAAGCCGGGGGCAACCGCCAAGCCCGCGAAGGCCGCCGCCAAGCCGCCCGGGGCCAAGGGCGCGGCGAAATGAACGCGGAATCAGCGAATGCGGCATCGTCTCGCCGCCGCGCTGTCTCTCGCGCCCCGATCGCATATTTCGATCCCGGCTGGCTCTATCTCCTCGCCGGACTCGCACTGCTCGCCGCCACCGTCGTGATCCCCGCGATGGACCAGTTGGCGCAGGTCCGCCACGAGCGCGACCGCGCGATGGCGCTCGAGGAGCATCGGCTGGCGCGGCTGGAGCGTTACGAGCAGTATGCCGAGTCCGTCGAACGCGAAGACCCCGCGCTTGTCGTCGCGCTCGCCGCGGCCCAGTTGCACCAGATCCCCGACAACCGCTCGCTCGTGCTCGAGCCCGTCGACGCGGCGCGCGGCGCGACCGTCTTCGCCGGCCTCGAGCCGCCCGCGCTCAAACTGCCCGAGCGTCGCCGTGTGGATTCCATCCTGCAGCGCTGGACCACCTCCGAATCCGCACGGCCGTGGTTGATCGCCGCCGGCGCGGTCTGCCTGCTCGTCGGGCTTCTGCCTGCCAGTCGGGGATGGAGTGTTGAAGCGGGCCACGGCACGGCGCGCCGCTAACGCTCCATGTGGTCCGTGCCGTCGCCAGTGGTCAGGTTCGTCTTTCTCGGTATCGCCCGCAGCGCCAGCGACGCGAGCAGATACATCACCACCGCGCACGCCGCGCCTACCACGACGGACCCCACGACCCAATCCACCAGGATCTTCGGCAGCGCCGCCGCCAGCCCCGCGCGCGTAAGGTCCAACTCCGCCATCGGATACCAACTCCCGTTCAGGATCAGGTGCCCCACCGTGATCCCCGCCGCGATCAGCCCCGCGCTCAGCGGCGGATTCGAGATCTGCGACCCCGCCACCACCGCCAGCGGGTGCAGTTTCCACCGGCTCGCCACATAGAAACATGCCGCGGTCTGGAACGGATAGATCGGCATGTTCGCGATGAACGCGCCCACACCGATCGCCACCGCATACGCCCCGCGCGCCTCCGGCTCGGCACGCAGTTCGTTCCATGCCGTCACAGGGCTGATCCACCGCCGAAACTGGTGCCACATCGACCCGGCGGGTCGAATCGCCGGCCAGCGCGGATGCGGGATCGGCACCAGCCGACGCGCCAGCAGTCGTAGATGCACCCGCGTCCCGCGAATCCCGTCCACCACCGGTCGATAGTGGCTCACTCGCTCGCTCTCGGGCAAATAACGGCATGGCACCGGCACTTGAACGATCGGGCAACCCGCCCACGCCGCTCGCGTGATGATCTCCGCCTCAAACCCGAATCGCCCCGCGCGACAAGGCACCCTCGCCAGGAGCCCCAGCGGATAGACCCGCAGCCCGCACTGGCTGTCGATGATCCGCGCGCCCGATTCGATCCGGATCGCCAGGTTCGAGAATCGACGACCCGCCAGGCTCTTCGCCGGGTACCCGGGCGTCTTCTCGTCACGCGCGCCGAGCACCAGCGCCCGCGGGTCGGCGCGCGCGGCGTCGAGCAGCGGCACCAGCCACTCCGCGTCAAGTTGCCCGTCCGTGTCGAGCGTTGCCGCGTGCGTCAGCCCCCGTGCCCGCGCCTCGTCAAAGCCCGTCCGAAGCGCTGCGCCCTTTCCGCGATTGATCGCGTGTGTCAATACATGGCGATCCGGGCCTGCCGCGCGCCACCCCTCGAGGATCTGAGCCGTGCCATCGGTCGAGCCGTCGTTGACGGCGATGATGGGAACCCCCAGCGCCATCGCGCGGTCGAGCACGTCTCGCAGTGTCCTCGCGTTGTTGAACGTCGGTGCCACGATGCAAGCGCGGAACTCAGCCGGTGCCGCGGTCACTTCTGCCGCGCCCGTGCCACGCTCAGCAATCGCCGTCGAGTTGTTGCGTGCTGCGTGCGTCATCGCTCGACCGATGAAACCGGGGCCGCGCTCTCGGCCCACGCTCCCTCACGCTCGCCCGCGAGGGTGAACCGCTGAAAGAAAAACTGCTCCCGATACTCGGCGTAACCGATTCCCGCCCGACTCGCCAGATTGCGAACCTCGTCCTCGACAAATCCGGCCCGGATGCTTGCCCGCGCGTCGTGTCGCAGTGCCTTCGGGCACGGGAGCGTCACCAGCAACGTCGGCACATACCCACGCCACGTCCGCATCAGGTCGTTCCACACGATCCCCGCTGCCGCCAGTCGATCGATGCTTTGCAGCAGCCGCACGACGCCCGCCTCGTCAAAGTGATGCAGGAACATGCCCGCGTGAACGTAGTCAAAGTTCCGCGGCCCGAAGCGCTCCTCGAGCGTGAAGGCGTCGGCGTGCAGGATCGTGATCGCCGGGTCGCCCGCGACATGACGCCGCGCCGCCGCCAGCACCCGATCGTTCGCGTCCACCGCCGTGATGCGGAGATCGAGCCCCCGCCCCCGTGCCCACGTCGCCGCGGCCTTGGGGATGTCCGCCAGGCCCGTGCCGATATCCAGCAGCGTGACCGGGCGATCAGCGGGCCACCTCGTCGACCACCGTTCCAGGTGCCGCAGCAGTGACGAGATGCCTCCCATCGTGCGGTTGACCACACGCATCCCGAACATCGCCTGCCGGAGTTGGCCCGGCGAGGCACGAGGGTCATCGATGAACTCTGGATCGACGCGACGCAACATGCGAGGTGAAGGTAGGCCGGCGCTCATTCCGCCGCCCGGACGCCCGCGGATCGCCGATCCCGAGCCAACCGCGCATATGCTTTCCCCACTGCCGCGAGCCGCGGCGGCTTCTCAAGGAGGACCGTGATATGCGCTGGACACGTTCGATCGGAATGCCCGTGATGGCGGGGATGTTCATGGCGGCCAACGCCTTCGTCGCGCCGACGCTGGCCCAGACGACACCCGAGACGATCACCGAAGACGGCGTCATCGCAGGCGTCATGGATATCGACTTCGGCACCCGCACCAACCTCGACACCTCAGGCGACCTCAAGGCCGGCTCCGCTGCCATCGGTGCCAAGGACACCTACAAGTTCACCCTCAGCGTCGCCAAGACGACCGAGTTCTCGGGCACGGTTTCGCGGCAGCCCAACCTCTTCACCAAGAACCTCGGCCGTCGCAAGCAGGACGCCCTCCTCACCTACAGCATCGACCTCTCCCTCTTCAATCCCAAGGATCTCAAGCAGAAGAAAACCGTCGGCAAGTGGGTCGGCACCGTTCCCATCGACACCGCAAGCGGTGCCTACGACCTCGCCGGCGGCAAGGCCAAGGAGAGCCCCCTCCGAATGAGCGTCGATCAGATGGGCAAGGCCTCCGCCTTCGTTGATAACTTCGGCGGCCGCCTCATCGGCAAGGCTGAGAAGAAGGAAGGCCTCGCCGCCTACACCTTCAAGCGCGTCGTCGGTTCCAAGACCGTCGAGATCAAGGTCTTGAAGTCCGACCCGATGCGCTTCGAGAACATCATCCTCGCCAAGGGGCCGGTCGAGTCGTACCCGCGCACCACCGTCAGCGGCCGCCTCGATTACGACTACGAGACCGGCAACTGGTTCACCGACGGCATTCGCTTCACCTACAACCTCGATGGCAAGGACATCGAGGACGTTGTCACCGGCTCCATCAAGTGGGTCGAGGACGCCGACCGCAAGGCCAACGGCAAGGGCTTCTACGAGTTCAACCTTCGCTTCAATGAGGCCAAGAACAAGACCGCCGGCTCCGAGGCTTCGGCCTTCGAGAAGATGAGCGACGAGGAAGCCTTCTTTGCGGTGGACAACTCGATCCCCTGCCTCGCGGGCCGCGTGACGTATGTTGACTCGATGGGCTCGGGCGACCTCCCCAGCAGCAGCAAGGTCACCTTCGCGCTCAACGCCAACAAACTGACCAAGCAGCAGGTCATGAACTTCTTCAAACTCTGGATGATCGCCGTCGGCCCGACCAACGACGAGTGATTGCAAGCGAGCGAGCAGCGAGAACGAGCCTCTTCAACGAGCCCGGAACGTGAGCGACGGGCCTCTACGCGACCGATCATCTCATCACACCCCCGAGACCCCCCGCACCCCGCGGGGGGTCATTCTTTTCAGCGACTTCATTTCAGGCAACTCCAAGCGCTGCGAGTTGTTCATCTTCCCTCGCCCCCGCTTGTGGATCATGCACCCGCGGCGTTGAGGACAATCGTGGCGGCCACCCGGGTTCGGACTCGGTGGGAGCCGACGCGCCCGGGTCGGGAGCGACGACGGCCCGCCGCTACCAATCGCCACGACGCGCGTTCCACGCGTGTGCTCCAATGAAAAGTTACACAGGCGCGGACGCGACTCTCGCTCTTGTCTGCGACGATCACGCGCCCAACGGCGAATCATCCTGAGGCGGCGACGGGCGAGGGTGAGTCGCGATCGCCGCCTTTGGGCACAAACCGCTCTAATCCAGGCTCACGAGCGTGCCGACCTCGCCACCGGTGATCGCCTTGCGGATGTTCCCGGCCTTCTTGAAGTCAAAGACCAGCACGGGGATGCCGTGTTCCTGGCACATCGTCAGGGCCGTCATGTCCATGATCGCCAGCCCGCGCTCGATGGCCTCGCGAAAGGTCAGGGTTTCGTACCGCTCCGCGGCCGGGTTCTTCCGCGGGTCGGCGGTGTAGACCCCGTCCACCTTCGTCGCCTTGAGCAGGATGTCGCACTCGAGTTCGGTTGCGCGCAGCGCGGCACAGGTGTCGGTCGTGAAGAACGGATTGCCCGTTCCCGCCGCCAAAATCACCACGCGCCCCTTCTCCAGGTGCCGAAGCGCCCGCCCGCGGATAAACGCCTCCGCGACGGCGCGGATCTCGAGTGCCGACATCACCCGCGAATCGACGCCCAGCGAGACGAGTTTCTCCTTGAGCGCCAGCGCGTTGATGACCGTCCCGAGCATGCCCATGTAATCGGCCGTCGCCCGATGGATATGCCCCTCGTCCGCCAGCCGTGAGCCGCGGATGATGTTGCCGCCGCCTACCACGACGGCCAACTCGACGCCCGTTCCCGCCGCATCGGCCACTTCGCGAGCGATCACGCCCAACTCCGCGGCATCGACGCCAAAGCCATTGGGCGCGCAGAACGATTCCCCGCTGAGTTTCAGCAGCACTCGGCCGAACGGGCGATCATCAGGCGGAGCGGGACGGGTCGTGCCGGCGGCTTTGGTCATCGAGGCGATTCAAGCCCTTGGCCAGACAAGGGTCAACCGCCGCAACCATCTTCGCTCGCCCGGTATAAAGAACCGTTGCGCCCGCGTTGCGGATAGACGCCGGGCGAGGATGGGGATCGAAGGCCGACGGATTGCAGGAATCCGGCTCGGTGGGATGTGGCAGGGGATCAGTGGGGAAGCAGAGGGCCGCCCACGAACCCCGAACGAGGCACCTCGATGGAGCCGATAGCATTGTGGTCATGCAGGACGCGCGTCAATCCGGAACAGACGAGCCGCACTGGGCCGATGGGCCTGACGCCGTCTCTCCCGAGCCAGCCTCGGCACGGCGGCGCGTGAGTGACTGGGTCTTGCGGGCTTCGATGAGCGCCGCGGGGCTCTCGATTCTGATCCATCTCGCGCTGTGGGGCATCGCGGCGATCATCTATGTCGGCGGCATCCAGGCTGGCGGAGGTGGGGTGGCGCAGGCGGGCGGGGGCAACGTCGGCGTCGCCGTGATGACCGAGGCGGAACTTGGCGGCCTCCAGGAAGCCGCCATTAACTCCGAGACACCCGCGATCATGTCGGCATCGGATGCCACCGCGTCCGCCGCCGAGTCCGAGTTGCCGATTGCTGATGTCTTCGGGCAGGAGTCCGATCAAGCCGGAGCGCTCTCGAGCGGGCTGGGCAACCTCTCACAAGGACTCGGTGCGGGCGACCTCTCCAGCGGCCCGGGTCTGGGCAGCGGCGGTGCCGGAGGCGGGGCTGCCAGTTTCTTCGGCGTCGAGGCCCGCGGCACCCGCTTTGCCTACGTCTGCGACGTCTCCGGATCAATGGAGGTCGGCGTCGGCACCAGCGAGAGGCAACGCATCGACGTCCTCAAGTCCGAACTCGCCAACTCGATCAAGGCACTCGAAGAGAATGCCAGATTCTTTGTCGCGCTCTTCAGCGATGGCGCCCGGCCGCTTGGTGCCAGGCTCGAATGGACCAAGGCCGACGAATCCGGCAAGGCCTGGGCCAAAAAGGTCATCCCGCTGCTCATGCCCGCAGGCGCGACCGAGCCCCTCGACGCCTTCCGCATGGTCTTCAGCCTGCGCCCACGGCCCGAGGCCATCTATTTCATGACCGATGGCGAGTTCAATCCCGAATACGCCAACACCATCGAACGCATGAACGCCGATTACCGCGTCCCGATCCACTGCATCTCGTTCATCAGCCGCGAAGGCGAGGTGACGATGCGGAAGATCGCCACCGAATCCGGCGGAACGTACACCCATGTTCCGGGGCCGATGCCATGATCGCCGGCTGGCTGGCACTGGCGTTGCTCGGGCAGGTCGAACTTCGCGGCGGCGAATCGGCCCCTCAGGGCCGCGTCGTGCGCGTCGAGGCGGGAGGGGTCTTCGTCGCCACCGGCCCCGAGACCGCCGGCAACACCGCCACTCTCGTCGTCACCTGGGATCACGTGAAACGGCTCGAGGGCGAATGGGCGGCCCGCGGCAAGCAGTTCATGCCCGACGCCGACACGCTCTGGCGCGCCCGCACGCGGCTCGAACGCGGCGACACCCCCAGCGCCGAGCGGCTCTTCGAAGACCTCTTCCGCAAACATCGCGGAACGCCCGGGGCCACCGCGGCGGTCGTCGCCGAAGGCCTGCTCCGTTGCCGCATGCGCCGCGGGGCGCATGTGTTGGCGATTGAGCCGTGGCTGGCGCTCCTCGACTCGCGCGACGCCTCCGGCGTGCCGAGCCTTCATCCCGGCTGGGCGGCCGATGCCGGCCTCACCCCGATCCTCGACGAGGCCACCGGGCTCGTGCCCGGCCTGCCACCGATCTTCGTCGCCTGGCCCTCGCTCATGGCCTGGGCCAATGGCCCGGACCTCTGGACGCCTACCTCCGCTCGCTCCGTCACCCTCGGCGCGCTCTACGTCGCCGCGGCGCGGGCCGAGGTCGGGCGGCAAGGCACGCTCCCGCGCTTCTCGGGCAGTGACGGCGGCGCGCAGTTCGTGTGGAACGTCGTGGCCGCCCGCGCGGGCGATGCCGAGCAGCGCGATGCCGCGCGGAAGTTTCTCCGCGATCGAAGGCGCTCCTGGCCCGGTGGCGGCCCCGCGCCGGCGTGGGCGCGCGCGTGGTGCCACGCCGCCATCGGCCGTTCGCTCCTCATCGAGCCCGAACTCGAACGTCGGCAGCAAGGGCTGATCGAACTGCTCGCGATCCCCGCCGAACTCTCGACCGCGCACCCCTACCTCGCGGGCCTCGCGCTCGCCGAATCGGCATCAACGCTCCAAGCGCTTGGCGATGGCACCGGGGCCGCAACCCTCGCGAGCGAACTCGCCGAGCGATATCCGGGCCATCCGGCCCTCGACTGGGACATGATGCGGGCCTTCCGCCGGGCGACCGAGCCCGCCGCAAGCCCCGATCCGAAAGACAAGGAGGGCGGCTCATGATCGCGCTCGTGCTCGCGCAGGAAGCGGTGGCGGACTCCGGCTCCAAATCGCTCCTGCAGTACATCCACTCGGGCGGCATCGTCAGTTATGTGCTCGTGCTCGTCTCGCTCGTCGCGGTCGCGCTCCTCATCCGGAACGCTTTGATCTTCCGCGCTGACAAACTCGCGCCGCCGGATGTCTTTGACCGGATCGACGCCGCCCTCCGCCAGGGCGACACCCAGGCCGCGATGGCCGTGTGCGCCGATCCAGAGAACGCCTCCTTCCTCTCGCGCGTCTTCGGTGCCGCGCTGCTCCGCTGCTCGCGCTCGCCCTTTGGGTTCCTCGAACTCCGCACGGCCATCGAGGAAGCAGGCCAGCGCGAGACCGACAAACTCCACCGCTACAACGACGGCGTGGGCATCATCGCTGCCGTCGGGCCCATGCTCGGCCTGCTCGGCACCGTGATCGGCATGATCGGTGCCTTCGCCACGCTCGGCGAGATCGAGGGTGCCGCCCGCTCGCGCGAACTGGCGAGGTTCATGTCCGTCGCGCTGGTCTGCACCGCCGAAGGCCTGACGATCGCCATCCCCTGCACGATCGCGTTCTCGATCTTCCGTCGCCGCGTCGATCACCTCATCAGTCAGATCGCCGACCAGATCGAGCACCTGACCAGTTCGATCGAGCAGGCGGGCGGTGCCGAGCCGGCCCCGGCACGTCCCGCCCGACCCGCCGCGCCGCGGGCCGAGGCCGTCGTGCGCAGCCCGCGAGCGGAGTGACCCATGCGATTCGGCCGTCCCAGGATCGAGCACGAGGCCACCTTCGATCTGACGGCGATGATCGACGTCGTGCTGCTCCTCATCATTTTTTTCACGCTTACGTCGCACTTCGCGCGCACCCAACTCGCACCCCTCGACCTGCCCGCCGAACAGGGGCGCAAGGCAACTGCCGCCGCCGAGGCGTCGGTGATCGTCGACCTCGCCAAGGACGGTGCCATCACGATCCTGGGCATGAAGACCACGCTGCCCGACGCCACCGCGATGATCGAGCAGGAACTCGCCCGGCTCGGCCCGCGCATGGACCTGACCATCCGCGCCGATCGCGCCTGTCCCGCCACCTATCTCAACCAACTCGCCGAATCCCTCGCGCGCGTCGGCGTGCGTCAGTGGAAACTCGCCACCGCCGGCGGTGGTGGGGGCGGCGCGGGCGGTGGCGGTGGAGCGGGCGGGGGCGGATCATGAAGTTCACCCGCGGCGAGGACCGCCGATTCGCTCCCGAGCGCGTGCGACTGCCCCTCGTCGCGCTCATCGATGTCATCATGCTCCTGCTCATCTACTTTGTTCTCGCCGGCAGCCTCACACCCGAGGAATCCGAACTCCCGTCATCGCTCCGTACGGAGAAAGCCGGCGGCAAAGCGTCGGATCTCCTTCCGCAGATCCTGATCGTCGAGCCCGGCCCCGCCGCCGCCCAGTTCCGCATCGGCGAGCGCGTCATGTCCGATCGCGCGTCCCTCGCGGCCATCCTCAAGCAACTCCCGAAGGACGCAGGAGTCGCCGTCAAGGTGCGGCCCGGCGTCGACGTCGCCGCCGCCGCCGCCGCGCTCCAGGCCTGCACCGATGGCGGCTTCACCAAGGTGAGTTATGTCCCGGCGAAGTAGCGCCCTCGTCGTCGCGCTCGCCGGCCTTGCGCTCGCCGAGCCGGTGCGCGCCCAGGAGCCACCCGCCGAAACCGATTCCGCCGCCACGGCCCTTGAACGCTTCCTCGCCGACCGCAAACTGGACCAACTCTCGGCGGTCTATCTCCTGGGCCGCCTCCACACCTCCGAAGGCCCGGAGCGGCTCCGTCTGGCCGAGCGGCTGAGCCGGGTCTATGTCGCGATGCTTGAGGCGGCGGTGACCCCGGACCAGCGCGAGCGCTGGGAGGGCCGAGCCCAGGACCTTTTGCGGGCCGTGCCCGAGGCCGAATCCGCCGACCTGCGTCTCACGCTCGCCAAGGCACGCTACTTCCAGGGCGAGGAACTCGCCGAGGCCTTTCGACTCCGCGGCGCGACGCCCGAGCAGCGGCAGGAATCCGAGCGCGTCTTGCGCACCACCCTCGCCACGTTCCAGGACATCGCGAACAAAAGCGTCCGACGCGTCGAGCAACTCGAACGCCGCGAGAGCAACGAGGACGCGCCCGTGGGCCTCACCGCTGAACTCGAAGACGCGCGACGGCTCCGCTCGCTGGGCATGTACTACGCCGGCTGGGCGGGCTATTACCTCGCGCTCGTCACGGGCAAGCCGCAGCCCTGCGATGATGCCATCGTCGCGTTCGGGTGGCTGCTCAACTCCAGCGGCCGCCCGCCCGGCGTCGATCGTGTGCCGACGGCCAACCTTCGCCTCCCGCACGTGGCGCGGGCCGCGCTGGGCGTGGCGCTTTGCGAATCGCTGCGCGGGCGCGATACCACGGCCGAGCGCTGGGTCGAGGCGGTCGCGACCGCCGAGGGCCTTGATCCCAAAGTCGCGGGACGATTGCAGTTCGATCGGCTCGTCATCCTGGGCCACGCGAAGCGCTGGAGCGATCTTTCCTTTGCCGTCCGACGTGCTCGCGGCGATGGTGCCGCGCCCACGCCGCTGCCCGCGCGCGATGCCCGGCTCGTCGCCGTCCTCACGCTCGAAGCCCAGGAAGACCCCAAACTCCCGCCCGCGGCCCGCGAGATCGTCCAGTCCCTCGCCGATGGCGCGCTCTCGGATCTCATCTCACAGGGCGACAGCCGACAAGTGCTCGATCTCGTCGCTCGTTATGGCACGACCACGCTTGGCGGCGACAGTTTCATGCCACGCTACATCCGCGCAGTTCAGGCCTACAAGCGCGCCCGCGGTGGCCACGCCGCGGGCGACCCGGAGTTCAAGGAACCCGTCAGGGACGCGGCAACGATCAACCTCTATCGCGAGGCCGCCGCGCTGCTCGACCTCGCCGTCTCCAGCCCCGACGCCGACCGCTTCTCGCGCGAGAAGGCCGACGCCTCGCTCCAGTCCGGCCTCGCGTTCTTCGGCGCGGGCGATCTCGAGAAATCGGCCGATCGCCTCGAAGCGCTCTTCAAACGGGCCGGCGCGACACCATCAGGCGATGACGCGCTCTGGCTCGCCATCGTCGCCATCGACAAGGCCGTCGAGCAGGGCAAGCCCTCGCTCAAGGAGCGCATGTCGCAACTCGCCGCGCTCTACTTCGAGACCTTTCCGAGGTCCGAGCGCGCGACGCAACTCCTCCTCCGCCGCGGGAGCGAGGGCGCGGTCACCGAGGCCAAGGCCGCCGAGGTTCTGCTCGCCGTGCCCGGAGATTCCTCGCTCTATCTCGCGGCCCGCCGCCGCGCCGCCGATGTGCTCTATCGCCTCTTCCGCCGTGCCGCCGGCAACGACCGCGAGCACGCCGCGCTCCGGTTCGTCGAGGTTGCCGATGAGGCCAATCGCCTCGAACTGCGCGATGGCATCTCCACTGCGGACGCCGCCGGCGCGTTCATCGAGCGCGGCAGGCGGCTCCTCGACGCCGCCCTCGCCATGAAAGCGCCCGACCTCGATCGCGCCGCGCGCACGCTCGAGTCCATGCAGGCCGTCGCCGATGTGAACAAACTCGACCTCGCCAAGATCAATGACGAACTGGCGTTTCGTCGGTTCCAGATCGCGCTGGCACGCGACGATGCCTCCGCCATCGAGAAGCAACTCGAAGCGCTCCAACGGCTCGGCGGCACCTATGCCCAGGCCGCCGACCGTCGAATGTACAACCGCGTGCTCGCGCGATCGAAGCAGCCCAATCCGCCGGCGGATGTCAATCGCCAGATCGTGCGCCATGGCCTCCGCGTCGTCGCCCAGTTTGCCGCCGAGGGCGTGAAAGACCCCGCCACCGCCTCGCTCTATGACGCCGTCGCCGCCGCCGCCACAGCCGTCTGGCGCGCCGAGCGTGACGACACCATGCGCGACGCCGCCCTCGAACTCGACCGCGCGCTCATTGGCTCGGGCGCGCCCCCGGCCTCCGCGCTCCGCCGCTTTGCCGAACTCGCCGAGGCCGCCAACGACCCCGCCGCCGCCCTCGATGCGTGGCGTCGTCTCGTTTCCGGCCTCTCGCCCGGCAGCCCGCCGTGGTACGAGGCTCGCTACGAATCCCTCCGCCTCCTCTTCGCCCGCGACCCCGCCGCCGCACGCGACGCCATGGCCCAGCACAAAGTCCTCAACCCTGATTTCGGCCCCGAGCCCTGGGGTGGCAAACTCAGAGACCTCGCCGCGCAGATCGACGACGCCGCTCCATCGCCCGCACCCCGCGGCGACCCTCCGACAGGAGGTAACCAGTGACCGCGCCTCGCCCCGTTCGCGTCAGCCCCGTCGAGCGATTCCTCGGCCCCGCCGAGGCCGCCGGCGGTCCCTTCGCGCTCCTGGGCATGAGCCCTTCGGCCGTCAGCGACGAGATCGTCCTCGCCGCGCTCGACCGGCAGATCGAACGAATCGCCGCTCATACCGAGCGTGACACGCCCGAGGCCGACGAGGTGCGACTCGCGCTCCACGCCGTTGCCGCACAACTCCTCGATCCCGTCGTCCGCCGTCACCTCATCGCGCGATGGGGCGGCACCGTCAGCGACCCAATCGAGCGCTCCGGCCATACCGCGCCGACGCGACAAGCCACCGTGTCCAACCGCGGCCCAGACAGAATCCTCGAACAAGACGCCATCCTCGCCCTCGCCCTTTTCGGCGGCTGGAACCACCGCTCCATGCGCCGCCTCGTCTCCGTCGCCCACCATCGCGGCCTTTCCACCGCCGAGGTCGCGCAAACGCTCCGTGGCATGGCGACCCGCCGCCGCGCTCCGGCTTCGCAGGCTCCGCGCCTTGGACCGCTCGGATTCCGTCGCGCCGCCGACATCGCCGGTGCCGAGAGCGCCGCACCTGCCGCGAGGCCCATGCCGCGATCGTCCCTGCCCTCGCGCATCGAAGACCCCGGCCAGAGGCTGCTCCGTCGTGCCATCCTCCTCGGCTTCGCTGCGGTCACCGGCCTGGCAGTCGTCATCACCGCGATCATCGTCGCGACCCGTCCCGCGCGCCCGACTCCCACGCTTCCGCCAACACCACCGAGCCAGACAACGCCGATTCAGAATCCGACCCCGCGGGCCACCACGCCGCAGCCCGCGACGGTCGCGCCGACGGCCAAGCCCGCCGCCGAGCGAGCCGAAGCGACGGTCCTAGCCGACCTGCCGCGCTCCATCGGCCGCGCCGCCGAGGGCCTCGCCACCGATCCCGCCCACGCCGCCCGCGAGTTCGAGCGGCTTGCTCGCATCCTCGCGGACTCCTGGCCCGATCTCCCGCGCGACCGCCTCGCCGCCGCCAACGACGCCGTCATCGACTTCCTCTACCACGCCGGTGCCTCGCCCGCGGGCGCGCAAGGCACCGTCGGCCTCTTCGCCGCGTGGGCGGCCCCGCTCTCCTCCGATGCCCCGCTCCGCGAGAGCGACCTCGCCCCGTCGATCTGGTCCGCCGCCACGCTCCATCGCGTCCTCCGCGAGCGAGACCTTCCCGCCCAGGCCCGCACCGTCGCCGAGTACGCCCTGCGAGACCTCGACGATCACGGCCGGACGCCCGCGGACGCCGGCTTTGAGGCCGCCGCGCTCGCGCTCGTTTCCGGCCTGCCCTCCCGTCTCGCCCGAACCTCCGTCGAGATCGATCCCGCCGCTTGGTCTCGCTGGGCGCTCATCGTCGAGGCCATGGGCCTCGATACCCCAGCGCTCCGCGCTCCGCTGCTGCTTGGCGGGCTCGAAACACTGCTCGTCGAAGGCCCCGAATCGAACGCCAGCAAGCCCGCCGCCGACGCCATCGCATCTCTCGTCGCGAGCCTCACCTGGCGCGCCGGAGACGACAGCCGCCGCTGGGCGCTCCGCTGGTTTGGCGATCGCCGCATCAGCCCCGCTGATCTGAACGCCCTCACCACGGCCCTCGCCACTCGCAGTTCCGCCGAGGGCGTCGATGTGACCATGGTCCTCTCGACGTCGGCCTCCGACTCGGCCCGCGCCGCCCTCCGTGATCGCTACGCCAAGGCCTGGAGCCTCGACGATTCCGTCAAACGAGACGAGGTCGCCGCCGCCCTCCTGACCCGCGCCCGGGAACTCATCGACGCCTCGCGCGTCGCCTCGGGCGATGTTCAAGAACTTGCCGCCTCCGCCCGGCTGGCGAGGCTCCACGATGCCGCCTCCTGGCTCTGGCGCGGCGACGGTCAGGAGGCCGCGGCGATCCTCGGACAACTCGCCGCGCCGATCGATCGGGCGCTCGCGCCGACGCGGATCGAGGGTGCCGCCACGCGACTCGCGCTCACCGAGGGTGCCTGGGCCGAGCAGTTCCTCGGCGCGCGCCAGAACGCCAAACTCCGCCGTGAGAAACTCGAATCCGCCAACTTCGGCCCCGGCGACGTCGGTGCCACCGACGCCGAGGTTCTCGTGGGCGAGGCCATCTCCGGCTCGCCTGTCGAGGTCCGCAACAAAGCCCTCGACATCGTCCGCCAGTTCCGTGGCAGCCCCGCCATCATCAACGCCGTCCTCGAACGCCTACCCAAGATCCCCCCAGGTTCCGTCGGCGGGCGGGCGGTCATTGAGGCCATCGTGCAGCAACAACTCCCCGCGGCCAAAGACTCGTCGTGGGGCCTCGTCGCGCGTCGTCTGCTCGTCGAGAAACTCCTCGAAGCCCTGGCCGCCGAGAGCCCGCGTGCCGCCATTGATCGCCTCGCCATCGTGCTCGCGCAGAGTTACCGCAGCATCGCCGCGCCGGCACCCCTCCCGCCCGACCAGCGTGCCGCGTCCAACCAGCCCCCCGCGAGCGTCACGGCCGCGGCCGCGTGGACCCGGCTTCGCGCCGGTGCCGACCTCGCCGCGCCTTCTGTCTCGCCCCTGCTCTCGCTCCGGCAGATCGACCAGCGCCGCGCCGGACGCCTGGCGCAGGCCCGCGGCCCGGTCCAGCGCTTCGGTGCCGAACAGGTCAGCGTCGCCGAACTCCTCGGCTATCTCGTTGCGGCCGAGCGCCCCGTGCTCGCTCCCCGCGCCGCCGAGATCATCCAATCGCTCATCAGCGACCGCCGCGAGTCAGCGACCATCTTTGAGCAGATCCTCGCCACGGAGCGCGCGATCGTCGACCTCTGGGTGCTTCGTTTCTCGGAGGACGCCTCGTGACGCTCCTCATTACCATTCTTCTGTCGCTCGCGCACCGCTTCGTCGAGCAACCTGCCGCGCCGAAACCCGCCGCCGCGCAGCCGCCGGCGACGCAGCCGACCACGCAGCCTCCCGCCCCCTCACCAGCACCCGCCACAAAGCCACCGATGGCAACACCCCCTTCCGCGACATCGCCCGCCGAGCCCTCCTTCATCTCGCCCGCCGAAGTCGCGCGCCTTGAGCGCCTCTCGCCCGACAACCCCGAGGCCTATCTCCTCGCCGCCGAGGACATCGCCGATGGCGCGCTCGAGCCCGAGCGCCTCGCCCTCGCCAAGCACCTCTACGTCCTCGCCTTCGAACTCGATCGCGCCCGAGGCAGGCCCGGCCCCATCGCCGCCAGCGCCGTCGTCGGCCTCGCCGATCCCCTCCTCGAACCCATCGCCGCACGCCGCCAGTGGCTCCTCGCCATCGCCGGCGGCATCTCCCCGCTCTACGCCGCCACCGACTGGAACCTCTCCGCCGAGGGTGTCCCCAGCGACGAACTCGCCTATCGCGCCGCCACGCTCCTGGGCCGCATCCGCGCGGGCGACGGCCGCGACGCCAAAAAACTCCGCGACGATCCCCAGGTCGCCGGCCTCCTTCGCCGCTATGAACGCGCCATCGGCACCACCGGCATGACCGGCGCGCTCTCACGCCTCGACAAATACATCCAGGCCTGGCCCTGCAAAGAGTGCCACAACGAACGCTTCGTCATCCGCGTCAGCGATCGCGGCCCAGAGGTCCGACTCTGCCCTACCTGCAACGGCAACCCCGGCCCCACGCTCTCCGATGACGAGTTCATCGGGCAACTCCGCTTCGAAGATTCGCTCCTGAGCGGCATCCACGACTCCTGGGCCGCCCAGACCACCGTCGATCAGGCCGCCCCGCTCCGCGACCCCGACCCCGAGGCCGTCGCGCCCGCCTATGGCATCGACCCGGCGATGGTGCTGTTCAGGAAGGGGAAGTGGGTGAGCAAGCCGTGAGCCCGCTGACAAGGCCACCGAAGCGTTACGTCCGTTGGGTTGATGAGGCACAGGGCTTCAGCCAAGGATCTCATGTATCCGCTTGCGAAGCCGCGGCAAGATGTCGGCCTCAAACCATGGGTTTCTCGTGATCCACATCTGATTCCGCGGCGATGGATGCGGGAGCAGGATGCGCTCGGGAAGAAGCCTCTTGGCCGCGTGCACGCCCTCGGTCAGGCTCTCGGCCTCGTCGGCGAGGTAGCGCGCGAAGGGATAGTTGCCGATGTAGACCGTGAGTTGAATGTTCTTGAGTTTGGGGAGAATCCGCGGGTGCCAGAGCGGGGCGCACTCGGGTCGCGGGGCCATGTCGCCGCTCTTGGACTTGCCGGGGTAGCAAAAGCCCATCGGCACGAGCGCGATGAGCGACTCGTCGTAGAACTGGGCATCGGTCACGCCGAGCCATTCGCGCAGGCGTTTGCCGCTCGCGTCGTTCCACAGCACGCCGGTTTCGTGCGCGATGCGGCCGGGTGCCTGACCGATGATGACGATGCGTGATGACACCGAGGCCGCGAGCAGGGGCCGGGGTTCGTTCGGAAGTTCGCGCTCGCAGAGGCGGCACGCGCGGGCCTCGTTGAGGACGGAGAGTGAGACGGCGCGGCGCGGGGGCATGGCGTATTGAATGCCGAAACATGCGCGGCGGGTGCAACCACACCCGAGGGATCGGCATCCAACGGAGTCGATGCTCGACCCGCGCCACCAGCCAAGCGCCCGTTGCGACCGCAGGGATGCGCTGCAAGCGGCCCTCAATGGCACCGGGCTGGCGCTGTTCTAACGGGCTCAGCACCCTATCCTCGCTCCCCTCGGGGCCGCCGCCGCGGACGTGTTGCGTGCGGGTGGGCGTCCCGACCATCACGTTTCGACGGCCTTGCGCTCGCGGACACGCCGATGTGGCGCGGACATTACCACGCGCACATCATCCGCAGGCGCAGGCCTCGCGTTCAAGTACACATACAGCAGCGCATCAGAAGGATGATGTAATGAACAGCACTGATCTCAAGGCCCTCGACACGCAACTCAACGAGATGACTCGTCAGGGCAAGATCCTCGACGCCCTCGAGAAGTTCTACGACGAATCCTGCACGTTCCAAGAGGGCAACCAGCCCCCCCGCAAGGGCCGAGCCGCACAGCGCGCACACCTCAGCGGGTTCTTCAAGACCCTCAAGTCCTTCAACGGCGCGACCCTGCACGCGCAGGCCGTCGGCGACGGTGTCAGCATCGCCGAGTGGACCTTCGACATGACCGGCCCGAACGGGCCGATCGTGTGGAACGAGGTTCTATCCCGGCGCTGGCGCAACGGCAAGGTCATCAGCGAGCGCTACTACACGGCTTCCTGATTCGCGGCCGTCGGCACTGCGCGCCTTCGCGCCAACTACTTGTTCAGCTCTCATGTGCCCCGCATCGGTCGCGCATCGCGCCCGCCTGCGGGGCATTTCAGTTCAGTCGATGTGCGCGACAACGAACGGCTCGCCTCCCAAACCCAGAACGCGTCGTGTCCCCCCGCGTAGACTCTCCCCATGCCACGTCGCGTCGTCATCACGGGAATGGGCTGGGTCACGCCGCTGGGCCACGATGTCGCCTCCGTATGGGCTCGGCTGCTTAAGGGCGAGAGCGGCGTCGGGCCGATCACTCGCTTCGACGCCACGACCTATTCCACCAACTTCGCCGCCGAGGTCCGTGACTACCACCTCGACGCCTTCATCGCCAACGCTGACGCACACCGCCACGCCGGTCTCAACTCGCGGTTCGCGCTGGGCGCCGCGGCCCAGGCCTGGAAACAGGCCGGCCTCGATCGCTTCCCAGGCCTCAATCGCCGCCGCATGGGCATCTATCTCGGCGCGGGCGAGGGCCAACTCGATTTCGCTCCGTTTGTCGCGACGAATCTCGCGTCGTGGAATGCCGAGTCACGCACCATCGATGCCGCCAAGTGGGCGCGTGAGGCCCACCAGCGCATGGCCGCCAGCCGCGAGATCGAGCAGGAGCCCAACATGGCCCTCTCGCACCTCGCGGCGGAGTTCGGCTGCCGCGGGCCTGCCTCCAACTGCCTCACCGCCTGCGCCGCCAGCACCCAGGCCATCGGCGAGGCTTTCGAACTCATCCGCCATGGCGACGCCGAGGCCATGTTCGCCGGCGGGTCGCACTCGATGATCCACCCGCTGGGCATCACCGGGTTCATCCGCCTTACCGCGCTCTCCAGCCGCTCCGACTCCTGCCTCACCGCCGCCCGACCCTTCGACCAGACGCGCGACGGCTTCGTCATGGGCGAGGGCTCCGGGATGCTCGTCCTCGAAGCCCTCGACCACGCCACAGCGCGCGGTGCCACGCCGCTCGCCGAGATCGTCGGCTACGGCTCATCCGCCGACGCCTTCCGCATCACCGACATCCAGCCTCAGGGCAAGGGCGCACAGGCCTCGATGAATCAGGCGATGCGCCAGGCCGGGCTTGATGCACGAGCCACCGACTCCGCCGATCGGCCGCTCGTTCATTACATCTCCGCGCACGGCACGGGCACCCAGGAGAACGACAAGATCGAGACCGCAGGCGTGCGTGCCGTCTTTGGCTCGCTCGCGCCGCGAATCCCTGTCTCTTCGGTCAAGTCTATGTTCGGGCACCTCATCGCCGCCGCCGGTGCGGTCGAACTCATCACCTGCGTGCAGGCGATCCTCACCGGCTATCTCCCGCCGACGATGAATCTCGCCACAGCCGACCCCGAGTGCGACCTCGACTACATCCCGAACAAGGCCCGCGACGAACGCGCCCGCGGCGTCGATCTCTGCCTCTCCAACAGTTTCGGCTTCGGCGGCCAGAACGACACCCTCGCCGTCGGCCGCTTCCGGCTGTAGCGCACCAACTTCTTCGGTCTTCGTGCCCACCGACTTCGGCCTTGCGAAGTCGGTGCTCATGCGTGCCCGCTCTCACGGCAACTCGCGCCCACCTTCAAGAAAAATTGATGCCCCTCGTTCAGGTCCGGCAACCGCCGACGCAATCTGGGTGTTGACACGCTCTCTCCTCCCCGAGCGTCCGGCCAAACGCCCCGAACGCCCGGTTTCGCCGAAAGGCACCCGTCTCTCTCTCTCCTCCAGCGAGCACCGCGGCCAACGCCACGACGCTCGCTTCAGCCGAAAGGCAGCGACCTCTCTCTCCTCCACCCCCGTACGTCTGGGCCAACGCCCAAACGAACGGTTCGCCGGAAACGGCACCCGACTCTCTCCTCCCCGAGCGTCCGGCCAAACGTCCCGAACGCCCGGTTTCGCCCAAAGGCACCCGACTCTCTCTCCTCCAACGAGCGCCGCGGCCGACGCCACGACGCTCGCTTCCGCATACGCTCGACGCGTGGAACTGACGGCCCTCCGCTACTTCCAGGCCATCGCCGCCGCCGGGCAAATGACCCGCGCCGCCGAGACCTTGGGCGTCACCCAGCCCGCGCTCTCCGCGATGCTCAAGAAACTCGAGGCGGAAGTGGGAGCGCCGCTGCTGGATCGAACCGGCCGCGGCGTCTCACTCACCGACGCCGGCAAACTCTTCCTCGCGCATGCCCAGGAATCGATCCGCGCCGCCGACGCCGCCGTCGAGTCCGTCCGCGAACTCATGGGTCTGCACGCCGGCTCCATCCGCGTCGGCGGAGGTGCCACCGCCACCGACTATCTCCTCCCGCCCGTCATCTCCCGCGTCCGCGAGCAGCACCCCGGCCTGCGCTTCTACGTCCGCGAGGCCGGCTCCTCCGCCGTCGCAGCCGCCGTCCTTCAGGGCGAACTCGACCTCGGCATCGTCACCCTCCCCATCCACATCCCCGGCATGGGCGACCTCATGACCACGCCCCTCGTGCAGGACGAACTCCGTCTCATCACCCCGCCCGCCTCGCCGCTCGCAAACCTCCCCAAGGCCGGCTTCCGCTGGCGAGATCTTGCCGGCCTGCCCTTCGTCGCCTTCGAGGCCGGCTCGAGCGTGCGCACGCTCATCGATGCCGCCGCTGCCGCCGCGGGCGTCACGCTCAATGTCGTCATGGAACTGCGCTCGATCGAGAGCATCAAGCAGATGGTGCGTGCCGGCATCGGGGTCGGGCTCGTCAGTCGCTTCGCCCTCGATGCCGCCGAGGGCCGCCCCTGCCGCGACGGCCCCATCCGCCGAACCCTCGCCATCGTCCGCCGACGCGACCGAATGCCCAGCCCCGCCGCGGCGGAGTTCGAGCGAACGCTCCGCGAGGCGCGGTAACGACGGACTTGGGTAGGTCACGGGCTTTGGTAGGTCGCACCTCCGGGGCGACTCTTGGCTTTCGTGGCAGAGGCGTCCCGCCTGTGCGCCGTGCCACAGCCCTCGCTTTGGAGTCCGTGCGCTTTGGTACCCTGTCCTTCTGAGACGACTCTTGGCCTTGGTAGCCGGCAAAGCAGGCCAGAAACAGCCCTTCAGTCCCAATCGCCCGACGTGGCATCCGGCAACGGCTTGTGCGCTGGGCCGTCGCAGCGGCGGAAGTCCCACGCGCAGTTGGCCTGGTTGGGGTTTTGGATCACGGAAGTAACCGGGAACGCCGGCGGTTCACCGGCAAACTCGTTAAATGGAAACTGGCTGCGCTCGAAGCTCACGGTGCAGTAGTTGCCGGTGCCGGGCGCACGGAAGCCGAGGATCGTTGGCGCACCGATGGCCTGGGTGAACTGCCAGCGGCCGTTGATGAACACGGTGCCGCCGCCCGAAAGATAGATCAACGGATCATCATCGACGCCCACCGCGGGCGCGCCGGCGGATTGCCCCAGGCCGTCGCAGATGAGGCGATGGTTGCCGGTGACGCGAAGCAACCTCGAGACGTTCTCATATCGAAAGGCGGTGATGACGCTGGGGCCGACGTTCGGGCCACCCTCGCGGAACTCGATAGCATACTTGCCGATGGCGTAGCCGCAGTCGGTGCATCCCATGGTCTGCACGTTGACGCTCCCGCCTTTCTTGAGGTCGAGAATGATCTCGCAGCCGCTGGCGAAAAGGTCGTTGAAGAGGTGGTTCACGCTCTGGCTGTTGTTGACCTGAAAGCCGGTGTTGCAGTTTTTGAAGGTGACCATCTCGTAGTACATGCAGGCGTTGCCATTCTCGTTCTCAGTGCCGCACTGAATTCCGACGACTGCCTCCCAGAAGGCGACGTTGCGGATCGTGTTGTTGAACGTGGGCATCGAGCTGACGCTGGAGGTTTTGAACTGGATGAGCGCCTGGCAGCGGTCATCCTCGGAACTCTCTCGCCCGAACAACGTCATGTCGGAGATGGTCATGCCCTGGATGTCTTCAAGTAGAAACATCGGGCTGCTGTCGTTGCCCTTCCAGAGGAGAACGGTGCGAGGGCCGAACGGACTACCCGCTACCACATTCTCAGCGAACGACGCGCCACTGCCGCGGATCTCCAGGCCAATGAACTTCTTGATCTCGAGCGTCTGGGAGATGACATACACGCCCTCGGGAATGAACATGACCGGCCCGGCATTGCGCGGATGCGGGTCGGGCGGCGACGTATCGTTCGGAACGCTTTTCAGAAGGTTGAGAAACGCCTGGGTGTCGTCGGTCACGCCGTCACCCTTGGCTCCGAACAACTTCACATTGAGAGTGGTCTTTGTCATGGTGCCTCCTGTGCGACGCCGGGCTGGCAGTTGCCTGGAATCGGCGATGATCCTAGTATCGGATAGTCTAGTGTTCGTCCAAAAAAAAAACGAACAGGAGGTTGTCGTGAATCGCAACTGGCCGGCATGGTGCGTGGCAATCTCCTGCGGGATGTCGGCATGCGCCGCGTTCGCACAGCCTGGCTTGATCGGCGTCGGCGGCAGCAGAGCATGGGGGGTGTCAGCCGACTCCACGACGATCGTCGGGGAGTCGAGTGGGCCACCCTATCGTCCGTATCGATGGAGCGCAGCCACGGGCCTTGTTGTTCTCAGCACAGGGAATTCCAGCGGCGACGCCTACCGCTGCTCCAGCGATGGCAGCGTGGTCGTCGGGCAGTGGAGCGGCAAGCCCTTCCGCTGGACGCAGACCATGGGACTGGTGACTTTGCCGCCGCCACCGCCCGCCGTCTCGGGTCCTGGAATCGCCTACGACGTCTCCGGCGACGGGTCGGTGGTCGTGGGGAGTCATGGCAACGCTTCGAATGAGCGGCCCTTCGTCTGGACCGAGGCGACCGGCACGCAGGTGCTTCCGACTCCCGGTTTCAGCGGGGGCTGGATTCAGGCGATCTCGGGCGACGGCAGGGTAATCGCGGGCTTCGGCACGTCCACAACATTGGGCTTTACGCGCGGCTATCGCTGGACGGCCGAGACCGGGGCGGTGCTTATCCCGCTCTTCCCCAACGCGCCGTTGTGCGTCATCATTCCAAGTGCCCTGAATTCCGACGGCTCGGTCATGGTCGGCTTCTGGGAGGACGCGCCTGCGGGCGTGCATCGCGGCTTTGTCTGGCGCTTCGGCCAGGTGCCGGTCTCGCTGCTGCCCCCGAGCGGCTACAACACATCCGAGGCCTTTGATGTCTCGGAGGACGGCACGCTGGCCGTGGGAGTAGTGAGCATCAACTTTTCTTCCGCCCGCGCGTGCGTGTGGAAGAACGGCCAGCCGTTCCTTCTCACACACTTTCTCGCGGCCCGCGGCGTGGTCATCCCGACGAACACGACCCTGTTCGCCGCGACCGGCGTCTCGGCGAACGGTCGCGTGATCGTGGGCTACGGCGAAGTCCCCGGTTACTCGGGCGGCTCGTTCCGAGCGGAGGTGCCGTGTTATGCGGATTGCGATGGCTCGACCTCGACGCCCGCAACGAACGTCAACGACTTCATTTGTTTCCTCAATAAGTTTGCCGCGGGCGACAGTTACGCGAACTGCGATGGGAGCACGACGCCGCCGGTGCTTAACGTCTCGGATTTCGTCTGCTTCCAGAACTCGTTCGCGGCGGGATGCACATAAAGGAAGTGACGAAGGGACAGGGGGACGAAGGGACAGGGTGCCTCCCGATCACCGGCGTCGAAGCGAGGCCGGTGGCACGAAGACAGGGATCGACGGTGACGGATGACGACCCCGAGAGCGAGAACTTCCAGAGAGAGGTTCTTGCTCCATTTTGAGCCCGTCGCGGAAGGGGGGTCGACGCTTGTGTTCCGGCCGCGATTCGCGGATAATGCGCCGGGCGCGTGAAGGCGCCCCTGGAGGCATGTCATGGGAGAACAGCCGGAACTGCTCTACGCGGCGGTGGGTCGCACCGTCGCCGCGCTCGATCGTCACACGGGTCGGCCCGTGTGGCAGGTGAAGTTGCCAAAGATGTTCCGCGGGAACGTGGCGATGATCGTGCCGCACGACGAGGAGTTGTACGTCGGTCGTGGCGGCTATATCTACTGCCTGGATCGGCACACCGGGACGGTGCTGTGGGAGCGGGGCGTCGCGTCGAGTTCCGGGATGGTGCTGCTGGCGCTGACGGGCGCGGAAAGCGTGCAACAGCAGGCGATGTTGCGGCACCAGGCCGCATCGGACGAAGGCGGAGCGGGGGCCGCGGCCGGGGCGGCGGCAGCGGGGTAAGCCAGGTCGCTCGCGCGATCGGACTACGGACTTTCAAAGTGAGGTCCGTGGAACAAAGCGCGCCATGAAGAAGCACGGGCGGGACGCCTTTGCCACCAAAAAAAGTTACGAAATCAGGGACGAAGCGGACACCTGTCGAGAGACCGGTGCCACCCAGACAAAGACAAGTCGAAGAGGGAAGAAGCGACATGGCGAAGGCACCGATCGATCCGAACAAGAAGTATGTCTCGCACGCGTTGGCTGAGTGGGCCTGCGGGCTGCGGTATGAGCACCTGAGCCGGGCAGCGATCGATCGGGCCAAACTCTTCTGGTTCGATTCGCTAGGGTGCGCGCTGGGCGGCAGCCAGCAGGAGGACGCGCACATTCTGTTGGCGCACTACCGGGAGATGGCGGGGCTTGTGAAATCGCCAAATGGCCAACGCGCGAAAGGGCCAAATGGGAACGGGCCATGCACATGCTTTGTCAGTGGATTTCGGACGAATCCGGTGGATGCGGCGTTCCTGAACGATCACATGATTCGTGCGATGGACTACAACGACATCTATTGGAAGGCGGACCCGTGCCACCCCAGCGACATCATCGCCGGGCCGCTGGCGTTGTGTGAGTATCTGGGCGCGTCGGGCACGGACCTGCTGCTGGCGACGGTGATCGCGTATGAAGTCGAGCAGCGGCTGTGCGAGTTCGGCCTGCCGGGGATTCGGGAGTATGGCTGGCACCACGCGACGCTGACGGCGTTTGCGGCGCCGATCGCGGCGGGGCGGGTCTTGGGACTGACCGTCGATCAGATGGTGCAGGCGATCGGGATCAGCGCGTCGCGCACGTTCACGCCCGGGGCCGTCACCGCGGGGAAACTGACGAACATGAAGAACACGGTGGACCCGTGGGCGACGCGCATGGGCGTCGAGAGCGCGCTGCTGGCCAAGCGCGGCTATAGCGGGCCGGAGCACATGATCGACGGGAAGGAGGGGCTCTACGCGGTGTTCGGGCATGTTCATTACAAGGGCGCGCCGGCCGCGTTCGACACGCAGGTTCTGCTCGGCGGTCTGCCTCAGGCGAGCGGCGATCACTACCGGATTCTCGACTGTGGGATGAAGTCATTCCCGATCGAGGCGCTCAGCCACGCGCCGCTGACGGCGATGATGAAGTGCGTGAAGGAGAACGGGATCAAGCCGGCGGAGGTCGCGGAGATCAAGGTCGAGGTCATCGCGCGGGCCGCCGACATCCTGGGCGATCCGCACAAGTATCGGCCCGACAGCAAGGAGACGGCTGACCACTCGCTGCCGTATTGCATGGCGGTGGGGCTGGTCGATGGGATGGTGACGCCGCTGCAGTTCAAGGAGGAGCGCGTGCTGGACAAGGCGTTGCTCCCGGTGATGGACATGGTGAAAGTCGTGGCGAACGACGAGTTCGAGGCGCTCTTCCCGAAGTTCCAGCCGTCGCGGGTGACGATCACGACGAAGGCCGGCAAGGCGTTCAGCAAGCGGGTCGACGTGCCCAAGGGCGATCCGCGCGATCCGATGACCGAGGATGAGATCGCGGTGAAGTTCATGGCGCTGGGTGAGGGCGTGATCGGTCGCGCGGCGTGTGAGGAACTGCGGAAGTCGATCATGGCGATGGAGACACTGCCGAAGGTGGATGGGCTGCTCGCGCAGACGGTGGCGCGCGGCTCGATCGCGTAGCATGAAGGCGATGGCACGTCGAAGGCCCAAGGGCCGACCACAACCAGCGAGCGCGTCACGCGCGATCAGCACAAGGCCCAAGCCGGTCGCCAAACGGGTATCCCCCCGGCCGGCGCTACGGATGGATGCCGCGAGCGTGCTGGCGACACGCGAACTTTTCTGGCAGGACGTGATGCGCGAGTTGCTCACCTCGCTAGCCGGGCTCTCGGCGTCGCGGCCTTCGGAGGGCCAGCCGCCCGACCCCGCTTTCGATGCCAGCCTCTTCGACGGACGATTGGCTGTCATGACACGCGACGGCGAGCGGATCGCGCTGGCGGCAGTCACGCCGATCCTCTCGTGCGGGCCGGCGGAAGACGTATCGAGATCCCTGGCGATGGCGGTGGCGTGTACGGCGTTCGAGTTTCGCACGCCCGACGGGCATGTGTTCACGCTGCCGCTCTCGGAGATCCGCGCGTTTCACACGCTGACGCAGGAGTTGCTCGAGCGTCTGACGGCGGCGTCGCGCCGGCGCTCGAACCGCAAGCCGGAGCAAGCCTCCGAGCCGTTCGGGTTCGCGGCGTTCACTGCGATGGCGCGAGGGCTTGCGCCGGAAGTTCCCGGGCGGGCACCAGAGCATCCGATGGAGTAGGCATCACACGCGTCGTCGAGCGATGAAGCCTCTGGTAGGACGAATCGAGGCACTGACCCGAAAGCCGGCGGCGCGAAAGCCCCTCGCGCGGAGTAGTGCCCCAAAAGCGCCCCGGCTATTGTCATGCATGGACCTCAATGCCCGCATCGCGCAGTTTGAGAACATGGTCCGCGACGGCGCGGACCCCAACAACGACATGGCTTGGTTCAGCCTCGGCGGGGCCTATGCCCAGGCTGGTCGGCACCAGGACGCGGCCGATGCGTACGCCCGGTGCGTGGGGATCAATGCCGGGTTCTCAAAGGCGTACCAACTCGGGGCCGAGGCGCTCCTGAAGGCGGGCAAGGAGCAGACGGCGGCGGAGGTTCTTGAGGCGGGGTATAAGGTCGCTGCGACCAAGGGCGACCAGATGCCTCGCAAGGCGATGGGGGCGATGCTCGAAAGACTCGGGCGCGAGGTGCCACGGGTCGAGGGTGAAGCGGCGAGCGTGGCGGCGGCCACGGGTGGGTTTGTCGATCGCAAGACGGGCCGACCGGGGACGAAAATGTCGCGCCCACCGTTCCGGGGAGCCGTGGGCGAATGGATCCAGGCAAACATCTCGAAGGAGACGTTCGAGGAGTGGATCCGGCAGGGGACCAAGGTCATCAACGAGATGCGGCTCGACCTCTCGCGCGAGGAAGACGAGGCGACCTACGACGCGCACATGCGGGAGTTTCTGGGGATCGATGACGAGTTGCACGCGACGCTGCTGGACGGGCGATGATGCAAGCGAGCGTCAGGGCGTGAGAGGCGAGGTGACCGTGTGATCGATGCGGCTACGCGGCCGATCGGCGCGGCCTCGGACGCTTGGTCGCGGTCGGGATGAGAACCTCGGCACCTTTGGCGGAAGGCTTTGGTATCGGCAGGCCGTCGGCTCGCAGGCCTTCCAGATGGAAAGCGATGGCCTCCTGGAGCGACTTGCGTGTGGCGGCGCGAGTGGTGCCGGTGGCGATGCAGCCAGGAAGATCGGGGACGTAAGCGGAGAAGTTGCGTCCGGCGCGCTCGATGACGATCAGATATTTCACGATAATCCCTCCTTCAGCCCGGCCTGGCGAAGAATGCTATTCACAGTGCCTCGCGAGAGATCATCCGCCGGCTTTCCCGCGACGGTGACGCGGCCGGGCTTGACGTTGTGCTTGAACTGACGATGACTGCCGCGAGTAGCGACGAGATACCAGCCGTCATTCGAGAGAAGTTTGAGGATGTCACGCACCTTTATGGCGGGCATCTTGCACTCCGGTCAGCGTGTCAACCCACCGTCGCGCAGACCTTCTTTGCCGCATCGGCGAGGTCAGTAGCGGGCTGCATCGTCGGGATATCAGCCCGGGCCTTGGCGAGAAGATCGCGCCCGGCCTCGACGTTGGTGCCCTCGAGCCGGACGACGAGCGGGACCTTGAAGCCCGTGCTGCCGTCGCGGTTCTTATATCCGCGAGCGGCGTTGATGATGCCCTGGGCGATGATGTCGCACTTCATGATGCCGCCGAAGATGTTGACGAGCACGCCCTTGACGCGGGGGTCGGAGAGGATGATCGAGAAGGCCTCGGTGACGGCCTCTTCGCTGGCGCTGCCGCCCACGTCGAGGAAGTTGGCGGGCTCGCCGCCGTGGAGCTTGATGGTGTCCATGGTGGCCATGGCGAGGCCCGCGCCATTGACGAGGCAGCCGATGGTGCCGTCGAGGGCGATGTAGGTGAGGCCGAAAGTCGCGGCACGGACCTCGGCGGGATTCTCCTCGGCGTGGTCGGCCATGGCCGTCAGCTCGGGGTGGCGGAAGGCGGCGTTGTCGTCGAAGTTGAACTTGGCGTCGAGGGCGATGACGCGATTCTCGCCCGCGGCACCGGGGCTGATGACCAGCGGATTGATCTCGGCGAGCGTGCAGTCCTTCTCGACGTAGAGCTTGGCGAGGGCGAGCATGATGGCCGCGGCCTGGTTGACGAGCTTGCCGGTGAAGCCGAGCGCAAAGGCGGTCTGGCGGGCCTGGAAGGGCTGGAGGCCGAGGAGCGGATGGAGCGGAACCTTGATGATCGCGGCGGGGTTGCGTTTGGCGACCTCTTCGATCTCGACGCCGCCCTCGCGCGAGGCGATGAGGATGTTGCGGCGGGTCTTGCGGTCCGTGGTGATGGCGAGGTAGTACTCCTCTTTGCCCGCACCGGTCGGGAGACCGGTGCCAC
>JBJXFQ010000067.1:0-11502 GCA_046155605.1 Phycisphaerales bacterium | reverse complement strand
CTTCACGGGGATGTGCGGCTCGATGATCGTCCACAACGCGTCGTCCAGCAGCGGCTTGGCCATGGCGTGCCTCCTTGCACGACAGACTCACCGCAAAGCCGATGCCATTCTGTTAGAGGCTCTAAGGAGCGGTTGATAGAACTGTGTGTGCGACCACTTCACATGCAGGTCGCTGGCTGTGTATTTCGTCCCGCATTCCGGGCAACGCCCGCGCTCCTCGCTCCCGGAGAGGTCATACCCGCATTTCCAGCAGACGCGGAACCCCGCCGCGACGAGTTGACACCTGATCCTCTGATTGCTTCGGCGGGTGAGCAGGAGGAACGCCGTCACTCCGACCGGCATGAAGAGCCAGACGGACCAGTGCGTCCTGCCCAAAACGGCCAGCGAGATGAGTTGAGGCCCGATACTCAAGATCGCCGGTGCTGGCGCATGAACATGTAGCGTTTGAACATGAACGGCGGCACGCCATGCATGTCACCATCCTACTGGACCCCGATGGCTGGTTGTTGCCGCTGATCCGCTGGTCGCCCCTCCCCGCACGATCACTTTGACGACGACCAAGCCCTTCGGAGGCGGAAGAACGCCAACGCACCGAGTGTGACAAAGCCACCCCACGCGGCGGACGGCAATGGCAGCGCGTTTGCGAACAGATCCATATCGGAGATGGCGACGCCGGCGCTGTTGGGGCTGTAGTTGAAGATCAGACTGCTACCCATGAGCCCATTGACGCCCTGATACGCGTGCCACGGGGCGACGTTGACGTTGCCGAAGAGGGAATCGCCCAGCAGCCCTCGCGCCGTGAGAAACTGCACTGTCCAACCTCCGCCCCCGAATTGGCATATTCGACCACTCCCCGGAACGATGTCGCATGTGTATTGATCGCCATTGTTGATGCGGAGCGTAATGCCGCCACCGGTGAAGACGCCGCTCACCACGTTGATCTGCCCGATGAACTCCGTGAGATGGAAGCCGGAGAGTCCCGCGTTGACGAAGGGCAGCCCCGCTCCGGCCTGGATGAACATCTTGAGTACCGACGGCCCGGTCGAGATCCGGATCGAACCGGTATGCGCTAGCCCGCCGAAGGGGGAGGGCTGACCCGCCGAGTTGAGCGCCTGGGTGGAGAGAGTGTTGACATCGAACATGAGAACCGGCGTCGCACGGGCAACGCCGGTGCCCGCCCACAAGATCCCCCCCCCACATGCCGATGCCAACCAAAAGGAACCGCATCAACGCTCCTCTCAAAGCCACTCGCACCGATCATTGTGGCCCCGCTCGGCACGCCGGTCAATGTTCCGATCCTTTCAATCGCTCGGTCGCTATTGTCAACCCGCCCCAGACCCGGAGACCCACCGTGGATTTCTTGACTTTCACCGACATGCCGTGCCTCTTCCTCGCCGCCGACGCCCCGGCCATCGGGCCCATCTTCACCCTCGAAGGCCTCTTCACGCTCCAGAATCTCCTGGCCTTCATCGCCCTCGCGGCCCTCGAGATCGTCCTCGGCATCGACAACATCGTCTTCATCTCCATCCTCACCGCCAAACTCCCGCCCGAGCAGCGCGCGTTCGCGCGGCGGCTTGGGCTCTTTGTCGCCATGTTCGCCCGCATCGCGCTCCTCCTCACCATCACCTGGATCATGGGCCTCACCCGGCCGCTCTTTGAGTTCCCCGCGATTCCCGCGCTGGGTGACATGCTCAACCAGAGCGCCCGCCAGATCACCGGCAAGGACCTCATCCTCCTCGTCGGCGGGCTCTTCCTCATCGTAAAAGCGACTAAGGAGATCCATCACAAGATCGCGGGCGGCGAATCCGCCGCGGGAGAGCACCCCGACCCCGCCCGCAAACTCGTGCAGGCCACCGTCGGCGCGACCATCCTCCAGATCCTCATCATCGACATGGTCTTCTCCCTCGACTCCGTGATCACCGCGGTCGGCATGGCCAAGGACATCCGCGTGATGGTCCTCGCCGTCATCGCCGCCGTCGGCGTCATGCTCGTCGTCGCCGGGCCGATCAGCGGCTTTGTCGAGCGGAATCCCTCCATCAAAATGCTTGCCCTGGCATTCCTCATCCTCATCGGCGTGCTGCTCGTCGCCGACGCCTTCGGCCAGCACATCGGCAAGGGGTACGTCTACTTCGCGATGGCCTTCTCGCTCGTGGTCGAGATGCTCAACATCCGCGCCCATCGACGACGGGCACACTGACCGAGGTCGGGCCAGCAAGAAAGAGAGTTCACCACAGAGGCACAATGGACGCAGAGAAGCAGAGAACTCCGCAAGGTTTGCTGGTCGGACCCGCTCGCTTCTGCATTCTGCGCCTCTGCGGTGAGCGTCCCTTCTTACTTCCCCGCATCAAACCGCCACGTCGGCACAAACTCCTTCGCCGGTGCTACGCCCGAGAGCGCTGCCCGCACCAACTCGATCGGCATCGTGTTCTGCGCCAAAACCCCGTCGTTGAACTGCTTCTCCGTCATCTTCCCGGTCTCGACCAGTTCCCGCCGCAGCGCCATCAGTTGCAGCCCGCCGATCATGTAGCCGCACTGATACAGCGGCGAATAGTCGCCCCCGACATACCGCCGAACCTCGCTCGTCGCGCCCCAACGCTCGTGCCCCACCCGCGCCACGAGAAACTCGATCATCTCCGCCGGTGCCATCTCCGCCAGGTGAAACTTCAGGCTCACGATGATCCGCGCCGCCCGGTGCGCCCGCCAGAACAGCATCCCCAGCCGATCCTCCGGCGTCGCACCATACCCCAACTCCCACAAGCGGAACTCCCAATACAGCGCCCAGCCCTCGACATAAAACGGCGTCGAGAAGATCCCCCGATACGGCCGCGACCGCTCCGCCGCGAACCGCTGCAAGTGGTGCCCCGGGATGAGTTCGTGCGGCGTCACGATCCGCGTGAAGTGCCGGTTGTTCCCGCGCATCGACATCAACTTATCGTCGTGCTTCATCGCGTCCGTCGGATACGCCACCATCATGTTCTGACCGCCATAGGCCGCGAACGGCAGCACCTTCTGCACCTCCGGCGAGATCATCGTCAGCCGCCACGTCTCGTCGCACAGCGCCGGCACCGTCACCAGGTCTCGCTCCCTCACGAAAGCGATCGCGAACCGTGACTGCTCCGTCACCAGATCATCCTGCTCGCCCGGCGGCACATGCGCCGCCTTCACTCTCGCCAGCGCCGCCTTCCAGTCGTCCCCCAGCCCCATCTCGCGCGACGCCTCCCTCATCCGCGCCTCGCACCACGCCAACTCTCGCTCACCGATCGCAACCAGTTCCGCCGGCGTGAGCGCGATCGCCTCGGACTTCAGGTCCTCCGCCAGCGCCGCCGCCCCGATCGGATCGCCCACCAGCGGATCGTCCTCCTTGCCCTTGAGCCCCGCGATCTCCTCGCGCAGAAACTTCGCGTACTCGTCCAGCGCCTCGCCCGCCTCGGTGTACGGCTTCCGCGTCCACCACGCGAACTCCGGCTGATACCCGTTGTAGAACTCGAACCACTCCCGCATCGTGCCGCGAATCTCTCGCACCGCGCCCGACGCCCGCTGCGCCACCACCGCCGAGATCGCGATCTCCGCGTCCTTCCCCTCCGCGGCCTTCGTCTCCGCTCCCTTCGCCCCTGACGCACTCGCCTCGGCCCCCTTCTCGCTCGGCTTTCCCTCGGCCCGCTTGATCCGCTTCCGCAACGCCTTGATCTGCTCCGGCAACGCCGCCAGCGACCCCGCCGCTCCCGCCGCGTCCACCCGTTCCATCTTCCGCCGCGACAGTTCCAGCGTCTGGATCGCCCCGCGGAACGGCAACAGCGGCTCCATCTCCGCCAGCCGCCGACGCCTCAGATCGAGTTGCGCCCGCTCGTGCCCGATCTCCAGCCGCAGCAGCGTCGCGTCGACCTTTCCATCGAGCCCCAGCGATTCAAACGGCACCGCATCCAGCCGTTCCTGCCATTCCTTATAGAGCGCCGCCATCCGATCAAACCGCGCCTCCGACCACTCGACGTCGTGAAACCGGCTCACACCCTCGCGATCCGTCGTGTACCGACGCACAAACTCCGCCATGTCAAGCCCGGTCGTCGTCGGCCAGTCGGGCACGCTGCCGGCTACAGACGACGCGCTCCGCGTTGCAGCGTTGCCCGGCGCCTTGGTCCCGCCCCCCGTCGGCGTCTGCGCGCACCCCCCCACCACCGCTACCACAATCGCAAGCGTCGTCAGCATGGTCTGTTCCCTCGGCATCGTGAGGGTGTTATACCACAGTTCCGCCTCGGAGTGACGCACCCTCGTGAACCGTGTTCGTTCGTCATCCGCTCCCAGACTCGACGAATACCCTCATCGACGGGCGCGTGCCCGCTGGAAGCCTCCATGCCCGTCTTCGCCCATGCCGATGTCGGTCGCTCCGGTCTGGGCAACATGCTCTTCCCGTGGGCCCGGGCCGAGGTCTTCCGCGCTCGGCACGGCATCCCCATGCTCGCCCCGCAATGGACCCAGCCCAAGATCGGCCCCCTCCTCCGCCGCGAGAAAGACCTCCGCTTCTACACCGGGCTTTTCCGCTCCGCCGGCTATGTCCGCGGCCTCTCGCGTGCGTGGACCCTGGCGCGCGCGCAGCGCGTGCCCCAGGATCAGGCCGAGGCGTTCATGGCCGCCCACGGCTCCGGCGCGCGTGCAAGCGGTGCCATACACACGAGCACGGGATCGCGCACAACCCATGTCGTCGTGTTCAAAGGTTGGGACGGCTGGTTCGCCGGGCTCGAGTCGCACCGCGACCTCGTTGCGCGCCGGCTTGACGACATCCTGAGCGCTCGCGTGCGCGCGCTGCTGGCCGCCGACCCAGGCGAGCCGGTGATCGCCGCCCATGTGCGCCGCGGCGACAAGCGCACCTTGCCGTACCGCGCACCATTCACCGGCGACGCGGGCACCACCATCGCCGATGAGTGGTACATCCGCGCGATCGAGTCGGTGCGCGCCGCGCTCGGCGAGAACGTGCCCGTGCGCATTTTTTCGGACGCGCACGACGGCCAGATCGATTCGATACTGCGTCTGCCGGGAGTGACCAGGTCGCCTGATGCGCCCTCAATCGTGGACATCCTGCGGATGGCGCGCGCCCGCGTCCTGCTGACGACCGCCGGATCGAGTTTCAGCGCGTGGAGTTATTATCTTGGCTCGATGCCGACGATTTTCTATCCGGGTACGAGGCTGGACCTGATCCCGGGTCGGCCGGAGTTGGCCGTGGAATCAGACCTCGACGGCAACCTGGACGCCGCGGGCATGGCGGCGATCGCGCGGGGTTAGGGACACGAAACGTGCGCGCGGCGAGCGCGCGTGCAAAGGAGGCTGCGTGGCGGTTCGGCTGGCGATCAAGGCGGTGCCCGGGGCGAAGTCGGACGAGATCGTCGGGCCTCTGGGTGATCGGCTGAAGGTGCGTGTTTGTGCGCCGCCGGAGGGAGGCAAGGCGAACGACGCGATCTGTGCGCTGATCGCAGGCGCGCTGGGGGTGCGTCGGCAGGATGTTGCGGTGGTGTCGGGGCACGGTCGGGCGGAGAAGGTGGTGGAGGTGCGCGGGGTGGAGCCCGGCGCGGTGCGTGCGCTCCTGGATCGAAGCGACCGAGCGAGTGGAGACGCGGCCCGTGGCAAGAAGGAAACGCCGGGCAACACGAGCGAGATCGGCGGCGAGGCAAAGGGGGAGCGGCGTCGATGAACATTGCCACGGCGCTGTTCATCGCGGATTGGCTCTGTCGGGCAATCCTGGCGGTGCGCGTGGTGATGTCACGGAAGCCGGTGCCCACGTCGTTGGCGTGGCTGATGGTGCTGCTGGTGCCCGTGCCATGGGTCGGCGTGCTGACGTATGCGATCGTTGGGGAGATCAGGCCGGGTCGCCGGCGTGTGGCGCGGCAGGAAGCGGCGACGCGGGAGTTGCTGGGCGAAGCGACGGTGCTTTGGAAGGCCCGCGGGCAGGATTGGGGGCCGGAGTGCGAGCCATACCGCGCGATCGCGCATCTGGCGACGTTGGTGGGCGATCTGCCGCCGCTGCGGGGGAATCACGTCTCGCTCTTCGCGGGGAGCATGGGGATGATCGATTCTCTGGTGCGTGACATCGACGCGGCGCGCTCGCACTGCCATTTGTTATATTATATTTGGATGGATCACTCGGCTGGGGCGCGAGTGGTGGAGGCGTTAGAGCGGGCGCGGGGGCGCGGCGTGGCGTGCCGGGTGCTGGTGGATGGCGTGGGGAGCAAGAAGTTCCTTCGAAGCGATCTTCGGCGGCGTCTGGAACGAGCGGGCGTGGAGGTGGTGGCGGCGTTGCCGGTCTCGGCGCCGCGGGCGCTGGTGGCGCGGCTGGATGTGCGGAATCACCGGAAGATCGCGGTGATCGACGGGTGGATCGCGTACTCGGGAAGCCAGAACATCACGGACGAGCGGTTCGGGTATCGTCCGATCGACCGCGCGGGGCCATGGATTGATGCGTCGGCGCGGATCGAGGGTCCGGCGGCGCAGGCGCTGGCGCTGGTGTTTCTGCGCGACTGGTCGATGGAGACGGAGAGTCCGGTCGCTGACCACTTGGAGACGTTCTTGCCCGAGCGGCCCGTGCCCAAGACGGGGAGCATCGTGCAGGTGGTGCCGAGCGGACCGGGGCAGGAGTCGGCGGCGATCCGGGACATCGTGGTGTCGGCGATCTTCGCGGCGAAGGAAGAAGTGCTACTCACGACGCCGTATTTCATCCCTGACGAGGCGACGAAGGAGGCGTTGATCGCGGCGGCGCTGCGCGGGGTGCGAGTGAGCCTGGTGGTGCCCCAGAAGTCGGACGGGATGGTCGTTGGGGCGGCGGGTCGGGCGCACCTGCTGGAACTGCTGGCGGCGGGGGTGCGTGTCTATCGGCATCGGCCCGGGCTCCTGCACGCCAAGACGCTGACGGTGGATTCGGACGTGGCGATGATCGGTTCGGCGAACATCGACATGCGGAGTTTCTACATTAACTATGAAGTGACGCTGTTCGTCTACGACACGGATGTGGCGAGCCAGGTGCGGATGTTGCAGACGGGCTATGTCGGCGAGTCGGAAGAACTGGAAGAGGAGCGGTGGCGATCACGCCCGGCGTGGAGGCGGGCGTTGGAGAATACAGCGCGGCTGCTGACACCGGTGTTGTGAAGAATGGAAGAGGGGACGAAGGGACGTAGGGACGAAGTGGAAGAGGAAGAGCAAGCGGGAAGAGAAGAAGAAGGAACGGGCAAAGCAGAAAGGGGGAAGGCCCAGGTAGCCACCGGTCTGGAGGCCGATGCCACGATGGAGTAACGCCGACTACCGTTGGGCGTGGCACGAATGACCTTTCGCCGGGATCAGCGGCTTCAACACGCGCGCGAGTTTCAGGCGGTGCGCGCGGCACGGCGGTCGCGGACTCGTGGGCCGGTGGTGGTTTCGGTACTGCCCAACGGCGGGAAGCGGTGGCGACTGGGGCTGGCGGTGGGGCGGAACGCGGGCGGAGCGGTGGAGCGAAACCGGATCAAGCGGGTGGTGCGCGAGGCGTTCCGGCTTGTGCAGCACGAGTTGCCGATCGGCGAAGTCGGGGGGTGTGACGTGGTGGTATCGGTGCGTGGGCCGACGCGTCTGACGCTGGAGGGCTGCCAGCGGCTGCTGTTGGAGACCACGCGGTCGATGTGCGGGCGAGGGGGCGGGAGGGATGGCGGCGATGGGTCGTAAGACTGCTTGCTGCGACGCGGGGTGTCGGGATGGAGCGTCGGCACTGGCTGCGGGGCGCACCCACCGTTCCGAGCCGCGGTCGGTGGCACGGTCCTGGTCGGTATTGCTGTCGCTGCCGTTCGTGCTGGCGATCCGGGTGTATCAGGCGGCGTTGTCGCCGCTAATGGGCGGTCATTGTCGATTCATGCCGACGTGCAGCGAGTACGCGATCGGAGCGTATCGGGAGCACGGGCCGATGCGAGGGACGTGGCTGACGCTTCGTCGGCTGGCACGGTGCCATCCGTGGGGCGGGCACGGGTTTGATCCCGTGCCGGAGCGGCGAGAGCGCGCGGCGGAAGGGGGTCCGCGATGAGCGCGGCGGCCGTGTTCTTGGATCGTGACGACACGCTGATGCCGTCGCGGTCGTTGCCGCGGCCGGCGCCGCCCGCGGCCGTGGGCGATGTGGTGGATCCCGCGCTGGTGCGGCTCTTGCCGGGGGCGCTTGATGGCTGCGTGCGGCTGGCAATGGCGGGTTTCAAACTCATCGTCGTGAGCAATCAGAGCGTGGTGGCGCGCGGGGGCGCGACGCTGGAGATGGTGGCGAGCGTGAACGCGCGAGTGCGCGAGTTGCTCAGGGATCCGGCGACGGGCGGGGCGCTGATCGACGCGGTCTACATCTGCCCGTTTCATCCGAATGGAACGGTGCCGGAGTTCACGGGCGAGCACCCGTGGCGGAAGCCTCGGCCAGGAATGATCGTCGCAGCGGCGGCGGAGCACGACATCGACCTGTCGCGTTCATGGCTCATCGGTGACATGGAGCGGGACGTCGCGGCGGGGATCGCGGGGGGGCTCGCGGCGGAGCGCTGCCTGCTGCTGGGACGCGATGCGGGGAGCATCGCGGAGGCGGCGGAGCGCATTCTGAGGTGACATGGGGCCGTGACGCGATGGCGGCGGCTATTCTGCGGTGAACATGCCGCTCGAACGCACCAATCGCTTGCTGATCGTGTTCCCGTCGTGGGTTGGCGACGCTGTGATGGCGACGCCGGCGGCGGGGCTGATCCGCGAGCGTTGGCCGGGGTGGTTCATCGGCGGACTGGTGCGACCGGGGATCGACGAGGTGCTCGAGGGCTCGCGATTGGTTGACGAACTGCATGTTGAACGGGCGCAAGGAATGATGGGTCCGAAGCGCGTGGCGGCAGCGCTTCGGCCGAGGCGCTATGACGCGGCGCTGCTGCTGACGAACTCGTTCTCGACTGCGCTGGTGACGCGGCTCGCGGGAATCCCGCGGCGGGTTGGGTATTCGCGCGACGGACGCGGGATGTTGCTGTCGCAGCGATTGGAGGCACCCAAGCGCGCGGATGGAAGGTGGGAGCCGGTCCCAGCCGTGGCATACTACCTGCGGGCGGCGAGAGCGCTGCTCGACCGGGAAACGACGGAGACGGGCTTCGAGATTCCGACGACGGCGCGGCTTCGACTCGAAGCGACGCAAGCACAACGAGGGGCGGGGGAGGAGTTGCTTCGACGCGCGGGGGTCGAGAAAGACATGCCGCTGGCGATCCTCAATCCCGGCGGCAATAACCCGGCGAAAAGATGGCCCTCGGAGCGATTCGCGGCACTGGCGAAGCACCTCGACGCGGCAGGGCTGCGCGTGCTCGTCAATGGGTCGCCTGGCGAGGCCGAACTCGCGGCGCGGATCGTGGAGCAGAGCGGCGAGCGGGTGATATCTATGCCGGGTCTGGGCGTGACACTCGGCGCGCTGATGGGCGTGCTGGCGAGCGGGCGAGTTCGCGTGATGGTGACGAATGACACGGGCCCGCGGCACCTGGCGGCGGCATTTGGCGTGCCGGTGGTGACGCTCTTTGGGCCGACGGATCATCGATGGACGACGATCCCGTTTGACCGTGAGCGGATGCTCGTCGCGGATCCGACGATGCCGGAGAGCGAGGTGGCGGATGACCACCCGGAGCGGTGCCGGATCGAGCGGATCGCGTATGAGGATGTTGTCGCGGCGACGGAGGGGCTGCTGGCCGCGCCGCGTTTGGGGGGGCGGAGTTAGGTGCAGCCCGCTCCGAAGTGATTGAGGAAGCAGATGAAATCCGCAACGTTGAGCGTCGGGGGTGTGGTGGAGGCGTCGCAGTTGGCCGAGGGATGTGCGGCGGCGAACTGGTTCTGGAAGCAGATGAAGTCCGCGATGTTGAGGGTTGGCGCGGCGGTCGAGCCGTCGCAGTTGGCGTAGCACGACGAGCCGAACAACTCGAACTGGACGCCGATCATGCCGCCCCCGCCGAGTTGGGCGGGCACGGCGTTGAGGTTGTTGGGATAGCCCCATCCACCGTTGGGATTCCAGAGGAACGCGTTGTCGGGCTGCCCGCCGCCGACGGTGTGGGCACCGGCCTGGGCCCAGAAGATCGCGATCTGCTGGAACGGTGCGTTCGTCCGCGTCGAGACGTTCCAGGCGACCCAATACGAGCCCGCCGGCAGGACCTGGCGCTGGAAGTCGACCATGAGCCGGTTCTCGAGCCCGACGCTGACAATCCGGCCGGTGCCCGGGATCGAGGCGAGCACGAGATTGCCCGCCGGCGGCATCGCGTCGTAGATGCGAACGGTCATGTCATACATGAACTGCGGCGCGGGAAAGATCGTGCCGAACGACTCGAACCGCGTGAGCACGGCCTCGGTCGTGATCGAGAAGTCCTCGAGAATCCAGAGGTCTCGCGCGTCATTGGGAGGCTCGTAGTTGGTCCCGCTGGGGCCGCTGGTCTGTCCGTGCGCCCACGAAAGGGCCGCGACGACCCGCTCCTGCGCACGAGCGGCCGAGCCCGACAACATCACCACGCCTGCGACGACGGCACTACGCCACATGACCTGCTCCTTTCCGGGATGCTCCGCGCTCGCTCGGTTCCAGCCCCGCTTCGCTCGCCGCACATGTGTGGCAAGCCGCCCTCGCCGCGCGGCGAGTGTCCTCCGGGCGAACCGAACCATGGTTGGACGCTTGTCGGGACACTCTGTTCCAGATTTTGTTCACGTCTTCGGTATGTTCTGCTCGGCGCTGTCTGTAGCCCGAGCCTCGCCGACGAGGCTGACGCGAGTGATCATCGCAAGCCGACGAAGCATGAGCGGCGTCTCTCGCCGAAATCTGCTCGCCTTGGCGTCCCGCGGGCCGTACTATTGCCCCGATCCGCGAGAGCCCGAAGGCGGGGTCGCGGCCACAACCTGGGGGCATAGCTCAGTTTTGGTAGAGCGCATCCATGGCATGGATGAGGTCAGGGGTTCGAGTCCCCTTGCCTCCACTCTCGGAGACGAGAAGACCGTTCGATAGCAAATCGAACGGTTTTTTCGCTTGGATTTCGATCTTTTTCTGGTTCGATAGGGCGGTTTCGCAGACCAGCTCCAGAATTGACCGCTTGGACGCATTATCTGCGGTTTTCCAGCGGTTTTCGAGGCTTTGGGCCAGTTCGAAGACTCTGACGGCCAAGTCCTCAATGTCACGGTCGTCCCGGTCGCAGGATTCCAGTTGCAGGCGGAGTCCGGCCTGGCGGTGGTGGTTGCCGCGCTGTCGTAGGGGTCCTGACTCTCAGCCTGCTCGACCCGCCTAGCGGCCGGACGAACGGCCGCTACGCCTCACAGGACCGGGGATGCAGGAGGCTCCTTGAAGAACGAACGTGTTTCCCACGCATCTTGACCGAACGCAAGCGTCGCTGACGCGAAACCAGTGGACCTTGCTAGGTTCTGTCTGACGGATCATCTGTTCGGCGCTTGTACGGCGCGGGCGGGGATGAAGCGGGAAGAGTGGAACGGCGGGGCCTCGGGGTCCGATGGAGTGATCGTCGCGGAGCGACGATGGAG
>JBJXFQ010000066.1:0-45457 GCA_046155605.1 Phycisphaerales bacterium | reverse complement strand
ACATGATGATGCCCCTTTAGTGGATGAGGTACAGCAGGGGGAAGAGGAAGATCCAGACGATGTCGACGATGTGCCAGAAGAGGCCGACGATCTCGACGGCGGTGTAGTGGCCCGGGCCGAAGTGCTTCTTCTGGGCCCGCCAGAGGAGCCAGGTGATGAGGACGACGCCGCACATGACGTGGAAGGCGTGAATGGCGGTCGAGACGTAGTAGACGCTCCACCAGATGGGCTCGTGGGCGTTCTCGGCATAGGCGTAGGTGAACCAGGAGCCGGGCCGCTTGCCGCCGTAGCCCTCGACGTAGTGAAAGAGGCCGAAGAGCGCGGTCTTGCCGCTATCGACGTGGTGCGAGAGCGCCGGATCGAGGATAAAGAAATAGCCGGACCACTTGGGCGTGTACTCGAACGTCACCTTGATGATGACGAAGAGCAGGGCACAGACGATGGTCTGTGCGAGGTTCACCTTGAGCCAGAACTGCTGGTTCTTCTGGGCGTTGTGGATGCTCATGGCGATCGTGAAGGAGGAGTAGAGGAGGATCACCGTGTTGAGCCCGCCCCAGAACGGATCGAGGTAGTGCGAGCCATTGGCGAAGGCCTGCGGATACATCATGCGGAAGACCGCATAGCCGCAGAACATGCCGGAGAACGTGAGAATTTCGGTGGCGAGGAAGAGCCACATTCCGAGTTTGCAGGCGTCGAACTCGTCCTCTTTCGAGCGGAAGTGAGCCGCGGGCTTGTAGCGCTCGTGGTAGGGCCGATCTTCGGCGAGCCCGCGTTTGGTGTCGATGGTGGTCATGGATGCTCCGGATCAGTGGGCCACGCGGGCGCCGGCGGCGAGCGGATAGTCCTTGGGGTCGCAGTGCGGGGGCACGACGTCGTCAAAGTCGTATGGACCGTGCTTGACGACAGGCTCGTGATGGAAGTTGTGCTCAATGGGCGGGCTGGCCGTCTCCCACTCGAGCGAGAGGCCGCCCCAGGGATTGGCGGAGGCCTTCTTGCCGGCGATGAGCGAGTGCGTGAAGGTGAAGAGGTGGACGAGGAAGCCGGCGAGGAGGATCCACGAGCCGACGGTGCTGACTTGGTGCATCCACTGGAAGTCATCGACATAGGAGGCGTATCGGCGGGGCATGCCGCGAGTGCCCATGATGAACTGGATAAAGAAGGTCATGTTGAAACCGATGAAGACGAGGACGCAACCGAGTCGACCGGCGTTCTCGTTGTACATCTTGCCGAACATCTTGGGCCACCAGTGGTGCAGCCCGGCGAGGACCGCGATGACCGTTCCGCCCATCATCACGTAGTGGAAGTGGGCGACCACGAAGTAGGAATCGTGGAGGTGCAGGTCGGTGGCCAGGGTGCCCAGCGGCAGACCAGTGAGCCCGCCGATCGTGAAGGTGAACAGGAAGAAAAGCGTGTAGAGCATGGGCGTGGTGAGCGAGATCGCACCTTTGTAGAGCGTCGCGACCCAGTTGAACATCTTGACGGCGGTGGGAATGGCGACGAGGAAGGTGAGCGCCGAGAAGATGGTGCTGGCGAGTTCCGTCTGGGCCGTGAACATGTGGTGGCCCCAGACGAGGAAACTGATCGCCGCGATCGAGAGCGAACTGAACGCGACGGCGCGGTAGCCGAAGATGCGCTTGCGGGCGTGGACGGCCAGGGTCTCGTTGATGATCGCCATGCCCGGCAGGATCATGATGTACACGGCGGGGTGGCTGTAGAACCAGAAGAAGTGCTGAAAGAGGACGGGATCCCCACCCATCCGAGGATCGAACACGCCGACGTTGAAGAGCCGCTCGAAGATGAGCAGGAGAAGCGTGATGGCGAGCACGGGCGTCGCAAGAACCTGGATCACGGCGGTCGCATAGATCGCCCAGACGAAGAGCGGCATATCAAACCAGCCCATGCCAGGCGCACGCAACTTGTGGACGGTCACAACGAAGTTGATACCGGTCAGGATCGAACTGAACCCGAGGACAAAGACTCCGAGCACCATCCAGACGACACGCCAGTGCTCGGCGTCGGTCGTTGTCGAATACGGGGCGTAGAAGGTCCAGCCGGTATCGACGCCGCCCATCAGGATCGCGCCGACGGCAAAGATCGAGCCGCTGACGTAGATATACCAACTCATCAGGTTGAGGCGCGGGAAAGCGACGTCCTTGGCACCGATCATCAGCGGGAGAAGAAAGTTACCCAGCGCAGCGGGGACGCTGGGAATGATGAACATGAACACCATGATCGCGCCGTGCAGCGTGAACAGGCGGTTGTACATGTCGTTGTCGCCGAACATCTGCCCGACGGTGGTGGGCTGCATCGTGCCGTCGGCGGCCTTGACCATGGCGGTGCGGACTGGCTGCCATAGTTCGGCACGGACGAGCAGCGCCGCAACGCCGCCGAGGAAAAACATGAACATGACTGCGAACAGGTACATCACCCCGATCTTTTTGTGATCGATGGTGGTGGCCCAGTTCCAGACATTGGCCCAGAACGTGCCCTTGGACGCGAGGTAACTCTCGTCGTCGTGGTGGCCGTGATCCTGGGCGTGGGTGTGATCGATCGTCGTCATGCCGCTGCTCCATCCGCGTGAGGCTCCCGGGCCTCGTCAGTTCTTCTTGGGCTCCTCGGGTGTTGCACCCGGTGCCGCCTCGGGGGCCGGGGCGCTCTCTGCGGGGGCCCTGTCCGTGAGTTTCGGGCTCTTCATGAACGCGAGGATGTAGGAGAGTTCCTCCTCGGTGATCTTGCCCTCGTACGACTGCATCTGGTTCGTGAAGGTGGCAACGATCTTCTTGGCCGGCAGTTTCACCGAATCCCGGATGTAGTTGTCGAAGGTCAGCCCGGTCCGCTCCTCGTCCGACATCGCCGTGCCGTCGGTGAATCGAACGGCATGGCCGTACAAGTTCTTCCATGTCGGGCCGACGTTCTTCGAGCCATCAATGCTGTGGCACGCGTTGCAGCCCTTGATTTTGTAGAGTTTCTCGCCGCGCTCCGCGGGCGTGCCCGTGGGCCGGTTCCAGGCCTCGATAATGCGCTCATAGGCGTCGGGCGGCACAACACGGATGACGGCGTACATCTCGGAGTGGTTCGTCCCGCAGTATTCGGCGCAGAAGACCCAGTGATCCTGGTAGGGTGTACCGTCGGGGAGTTTGCTGTCGCCGGTGATCGCCAGCGTGTCGAACCACAGCATGGTGTAGCGATTCGGGACGACGTCGAACTTGACGCGGAGATCGGGGATCCAGAAGGCGTGCAGCACGTCCTCGCTGATCATCTTGATGCGGATTGGCGTCTTGGCGGGGACGACAAAGATCGGCGAGTCGAGTGCGGCCTTTGGATCGCCAGCGGGTGGCGTCACCGTCGCACCGCCGCGGATCACGCGGGCCGAGGTCGTGTCGGAACTGACGGCTCCGTTCGGATACTGCATCGTCCAGGCCCATTTCTTGCCGGTCAGCATCAGTTCCGGCCCGTGGGATGGGGCGACCGTGGCACCGGCGAAGCCCCAGAACCCCTCGAAGAACATCCAGACCAGCAGGATCGTCGGGATGACCGACCACGAGAGTTCGAGCATGGTGTTGTGGGCCGCGCTCCGCTTCGGGGCGACTCCAGGACGGCGGCGATAGACCACCGTGAAGTAGACCATGAGGACCATCAGCAGCACGAAGAAGAACGCGCTGATCGCGTAGATCCAGAAGAAGAGCCAGTCGCTGTGCTGGCCGATCGATGAGTTGCTCGTCGATCCGAAGTTCAGCCTTGTCCACTTGTCCATCATGGATTGACCCAGCAGCAGAGAGTGCCCGACCTGGTTGGCGTGATCGAGCGGGTTGGTATGTGCGAGGATCATGGCGTGCGCCCCGTCGTGCGATGTGCCGCCGCCCGCCTGGGCGCGCGAATGGTGTTCGTCATGCCGTCCTCCCCAGCGCCAGCGCGGGTGCCTTGGATGCGGCACGAGCGCCGGTGATGCGTCGGCGAAGCCGCGTGCCGAAAATCAGCCCACCGATGGCGAGCATCGTGAGCACGCCCCCGGCCCGCATGAGTCGCATCGCCTGCACCGTGTACGCGCCCGCGTGCGGGTCATAGCGGTAGCACAGGTGCAGGAAGAAGTCGCCCCACGTTCTCGCGATCTTGCCCTCGGTCGCCTCAAGAAGCGCTAGCCGCAGTTCCTTCGCATCGCTGCCCAGGCCGTCGAGATATCGCGCGACGCGGCCATCGGGCGTCAGCACGGCGATGACCGAGCCGTGCGAGAACTGGCTTGATTCCGGGATGAAGCGATACTTGAAACCGATCGAGTCCGCCAGCCGCTTGGACTCGCCCGCTTCGGCGGCGTGGAACGTCCAGCCCGCGCGGGCCGTGGGCGAGGTTGAGCGCGTATAGCCCGCGATATAGACATCTCGCGCCAGGCGCGCCGCCTCGGCGTTCTCCGTCGAGTCGAAACTCACCACGACGCTCAGGAAATCATCGCCGAGAGTGAACGGCACGGCGTTGAGGCGCTCCTGGAGCCGCGTGAGCGTCAGCGGGCACATCATGGGGCAACGGAAGTAGACGAGCGAGAGGAGGACGGGCTTGCCGTGGTTGAGATAGTCGCCCAGGACGACGCTCTTGCCGTCGGCGTTGGTGAGTTTGACATCAGCGGGGACAAACTGGCCGAGTTTGGGTTCGAGGTCGAGGCCCGAGAGCGGTTCGGGTGTCTTGTCCTGCTGCGCGCGCGCGCCAAGCGTCGAGGCGAGGGCCGCGAGAACACCGACCAGGATGCCGAGCCCTCGACGCATCAGTTGCCCTTGCTCTGGTACCGGTTGATGACGTTGGACATAGCCTCGTCGATGGGGACCGAGACGCGGCCGGCCTGTGCCGCGGCGGCGTCGGACCACATGTACCCCGTCAGCCGCTGCTCGGTCTGCGTGCGGTAGTTGAGCGAGCCCTTGGAGAGTTCGGTGTTCTCGATACGGGCGATCTTGAGGTCATTGGTGTAGACGCGGAAGTAGAGGATCGAGGCCGCTATCGTGGCGGCGACAAAGAGCAGGCACGCGACAAAGACCACCAGCAGGATCGCGGAGTTGACCGAGGAAGCGTGCTCGGTCTGCGGGGCACCCTCGTCCGCGGTGTGGCGGTGCCAGGCATCCGGCTCCTCGTGCTCATGCGGCAGGTATTCGGGCTTGTGCGACATCGGTGCGATTCCTTGGTCGGTCAGACGTAGTTCTTGTGAGCGAGGGCTTCCTTGAGGCGAGGATCACGGATGGGGATGAGCACGCCGGAGCAGACCCTCCGGGCCAGCAGGCCCAGGAACAGGCAGATCGGGCCGAGCGCTCCTGCGAGATCGAGCCAGACTGCGCTCAGCATGATCTTGTCTGGGTATTGCGCGCCGGCATAGACCATCGGCCGCACGATCCACGCGAGGTCCACCACCTCCATGAGGATGGCCCACATCGCCATGAACGCGAGCAGCCCGAAGGTGCGGCGGACTCGACGCCAGAGCAGCAGATAGAACGGGACGATGAAGTGGCCGAAGCAGATGAACGCCGAGAGATACTGCCAGCCGCCGGTCTTGCGGGCGTTGTAGAAAGCGGTCTCCTCCGGGATGTTGGCATACCAAATGAGGAAGTACTGGCTGAAGGCGATGTAAGCCCAGAAAACGGTAAAGGCGAAGAGGATCTTGGCGAGGTCGTGGGCGTGCTCGTCGGTGACGAGTCCCTTGAGCCGCCCCTGCCCGCGGAGCATGGCCACGATGATGATGACGACGGCGATGGCCGTTCCCGCCGCCCCGGCGAAGTAATAGACGCCCCACATCGTGCTGAAGAATCGGTAATCGACGGATTTGAGCCAATCGAACGCGGCGAAGGCGGTCGTCAGCGCGAAGATCAGCATCCCCCATGACGACGTGAAGCGTGCGCGGTTGGAGAGCCACTTGTCGCCGCTGCGGTCCTGCTCGATGGAAAGGCCGCGGAGCCGCTTGGCGAGATAGGCCCAGACGAGGATGTAGAAGAGGACTCGGATCGTGAAGAACATGGGCGAGAGATAGCCCGCCTTGCCCTGGAGGAGTGTGTCGGTCTTGCGTGCGTCCTCGCCCAGCCACGCGAAGAGTTGCCCGCCCGCCAGGATGTCGATGACCAGCACGGGAAGCACCATGATGGCCGCGATCGGCGCGAGGCTCATCAAGTTTTCAAACTGGCGGCGGAGCGTGACGGCCCAGCCGGCACCCATGAGGTGGAAGAGCAGCACGAAGAACATCCCGCCCAGGCCCATGGCCAGCGCGGTCATCGCGCCGACGTGGTAGGCGGCCAGTGCATGTCGGAGGCCGAGCGCAAACCCACCGACCACCGTGATAACCACGCCCACCAGTCCGATGACGAGCAGCGGCATCGAGAACTTGGCGGCCGCGCCGGGCGGCATCATCACGTTCGCGTCCGAAAGGTCCGCGTGATGGTGCCCATGATCGTCGTGCGAGTGGGTGTGATGTGCGGCGATCTGGCTCATGGCTTGGCTCCCGCCGGGGAGGAGGACGGAGCCGCGCCGGGAGCGGCCGCGGGTACCGGTGCCGGCGCTGGGGGAGGCGCTGTGAGCCGAGCACGCTCCTGTTCGAGCGGAGCCCGCCGCGGCTCGGGGATCTGCTCGAGCGTGGTCTTCTCCTGCAGCGCGCGGATGTATGCGGTGATCGCCCATGCATCGCGCTCGCTCAGGGCGTGCGCGTAGCCCGGCATCTTCATCGCTTTCATCTTCTCGAGCCGCTTGTCGGCAGGGTCATAGTCGTGCGCGAACCCGTCAGGACCGGGCACGCCATGCATCGCGGTGTAGAAGATAAAGCCGTCGCGCCCGCGGCCCGCGGCCTCGGTCATGTCGATGTACTTGGGATCGTGGAAACTCGGCACGGGTGCCGCCCACTTCTGAGCGACCATGCCCTGCCCGTCGCCCGAATAGCCGTGGCAGGCGGAGCAGTAGATATTGAACCGCTCGCGGCCGCGGGCCATCAAAGCCTCGGTGACGGGGATGGGAATCCGCTCGACATAGAGGCCCTGCGCGTCGAGGCCGGAGTAGACGGCGGAGTCTTCCTTGAGCAGGGAGGTTCGTTCGTCTCGGAAGGCCTGCGCCCAGGCGACGCTGCCGTCGGTCCCGGCAAACTCCGTCGCGCCCAGCGCCCAGCGCGACGAAGGAACGACGCCATCGACGAGCGGGCGCATCGCGCGGCCATCGGCGAAGAAGTCGCTCTGGGACTGCGGCTTCCACTTGGGCGAATCGTCCATGTCGGGGAAGAACTGCCGCGGTGGGGCGTCCTCGCGGTCGCCCCGGCAGCCCCCCAGCGCCAGCGCGGCACACGCCGCCAGGGCCAGCCTCATCGTGATTGCGCGATCGGGGTTCATCGGCGGCTCACTCCTCAATGAGTTCGACATGCTTGGCACCCGCGGATTCGAGGAGACGCCTGACCTCGTGCGGATCGAACTTGGGGTCCACGGCCTCGACGGCGATCGCGAAACGATCCTGGCTCACGCGGAGAAAGCGATCACTCGCGAACAGCGGATGGTGCCATCGCGGCAGGCCGTTGAGCATGAGCATCGCAATCAGCACCGTGAAGGAGCCAAGCAGGATGCTCAACTCGAACGTGATCGGCACCCACGGCTCCCACGCGGCGTGTGGCTTGCCCTGGACGACTGTCGGATAATCGATCGCACCCATCCACCACTGCATCAGCAGTGCCAGAAACGTGCCGGTGAACGCGCCACAGGCCATGATGACAGGCAGAATCGTTCGCTTGACGCCCATGGCCTCTTCGATGCCGTGGATCGGGAACGGCGTGAAGACGTCCCAGCGTGTGAAGCCCTTGTCACGCACTTTCTCGGCGGCCTGGTAGACGCTCGACGGCGTGTGGAACTCGGCGAGCACGCCATACACCTCGGCACCGGATTCGGTGACGAATCGCGGCGCGGGTCGCGGGATCGGAAGATAGTTGTGTGCTCCGAGTTTCTGGAGCATGTCGAGGAGCGCCATGTCAGTGACCTCCTTCCGCGTGGGGGTCGGCCTGCGGGAGCACCGCCTTCAACTCCGCCATAGCAAAGACCGGCAGCACTCGCATGAACAAAAGGAACAACGTCGTGAAGATGCCGAGGCTACCGACGAAGATACCGATGTCCACGGCGGTTGGGAAGAACATGTGCCATTCGCCCGGGAGGAAGGCGCGGTGGAGCGAGGTGACGATGATGACGAATCGCTCGAACCACATGCCGATGGTGACAAGGACGGAGACGATGAAGATGACGAGCGGGTTCTGCCGCATCGCCTTGTTCCAGAAGACCTGCGGGCTGATGACGTTGCAGAAGATCATCGTCCAGTAGGCCCACCAATACGGTGCCTTGGCGGGATTGGCTCGGTTGTTGAGGAAGACGGAGAGTTCGAGTTCGTTTCCGCTGTACCAGGCGACGAAGAACTCCATCGCGTAGGCGAAGCCGACCATCATGCCGGTGACGAGGATGATCTTCGCCATGTTCTCGAGGTGGCGAAGGGTGATGAAGTCCTTCATGTTCGGATACAACTCTCGCGCCGGGATGAGCAAGAGGAGCACCATCGCGAAGCCGCCGAAGATGGCGCCCGCTACGAAGTAGGGCGGAAAGATGGTCGTGTGCCATCCGGGGAGGATCGACGTGGCGAAATCGAACGAGACGATCGAGTGGACCGACAGCACCAGCGGCGTCGAGACGCCCGCGAGGAGCATGTAGGCCTTCTCGTACCGGTGCCAGTGGCGGCTGCTGAATCGCCAGCCCAGAGCCAGGAGGCCATAGATCATCGCACGCAACTTGTCCACACGGATGCCGACGAACGGCAGGGTTGGGGCCAAGGTGCCTAGTTTGCGCAGCCGCTGATCGGCGCGGTCACGGAGCGTCGCGAGGTCCGGGATCATGCCCATGTACCAGAAGAGCAGCGAGACCGTGCCGTAGGTGCTGACCGCGAAGACGTCCCAGAGGAGCGGGGATCGGAAGTTGGGCCAGATCCAGTTGGAGTTGGGGATGGGGAAGAGCATCCAGGCCATCCAGACGCGCCCGACATGGATGCCCGGGAAGGTGCCGGCGCAGATGACGGCAAAGATCGTCATGGCCTCGGCCGAACGGTTCACCGCCGTGCGCCACTTCTGCTTGAGGAGGCACAAGATGGCGGAGATGAGCGTGCCGGCGTGGCCGATGCCGATCCAGAACACGAAGTTGGTGATGTCCCACGCCCAGTCAACCTGGTTATTCAGCCCCCACGTCCCGACGCCGGTGATGAGCAGATAGAGGATGAAGATCGTGCCGACGCCGGCGACGGTCGAGGTGAAGCCAAGCGTGGGCAGCCACCAACGACCGGGCTTGTTCTCGGTGTAGCCGCAGATGATGTCGGTGACTTCGGTGAACGAGCGATTGTTGAGGACCAGCGGCGCACGCACCGCGGGATCATCGATCAGCGAGCCGTCGCCCGTGCCCGGCGCGGGCTCCCAAGCCGCTCCGGGCGCGAGCCCCGCGAGCCTCTCGGCGGTCACCTTGTCTGGATTCATGCTTGTCATGCGTGTGCTCGCTTGGGCGGGCGGACCCGCGCTCCTTTAGGCCAGCGATCCCAGAACTTTGAGGCTCACCGCGTACCCGCGGTCGGCGAGAGCCTTCGCCGAATCGCGGAGAAAGGATGAACGAGAAACGCCGAGATCGGAATGCCCTCCGCTCGGCTTGCCGCCATGCTCGCCCTCATGCCCGTGGCTGTCGTGGTCGTCGTGATGGCCGAACGGATCCTCGATCGGCGTGCGAAGTTTCGGGTTGGGGTTGGCGACATGGACCATGTACGTCGTGCGAGGACGCGTGTTGAGGTAGCCCAGCAGCATGTAGGACCGCTGGTGGAGATGCATCTCCCGCGCCCGGCTGCCGCGTCCGCCGTGGCTCTCGGTGTCGAGGAGGTCGCCGAAGACGATCGCGCCGCTGGGGCAGGCCTGCTGGCACGCGGACTGCACGAGGCCGTCGGGGATATCGCCGAGGTTTTGCAGTTTGGTCTCGATGCGGGCCTCGTTGATGCGCTGGATGCAGTAGGTGCATTTCTCCATCACGCCGCGGGAGCGGACCGTCACGTCCGGGTTCTTCTGGAGTTTGCTGATCTCTTCCAGTTTCTCGCGGAGGCGCGGCGGGATCAGGTTCGGGTTGATCTTGTTGTGGGCCGTCGAACCGTTGCCATGGCCGGGCACCATGGGCAGTTTCTCGACCATGTCCTTGCCCATGTAGTCGCCGTTGAACCGCGTGACGCCATAGTCGAAGAAGTTGAATCGACGTACTTTGTAAGGGCAGTTATTGGCGCAGTACCGCGTGCCGATGCAGCGGTTGTAGACCATGTAGTTGATGCCCTCGGGGCCGTGCGTCGTCGCGTTGACGGGGCAGACCGTCTCGCACGGCGCGTTCTCACACTGCACGCAGGCCACCGGCTGGTGGAGCATCCGCGTCGGCTCGTTCGGGTCGTCCCCCGTGAAATAGCGATCGACGCGGATCCAGGCCATTTCGCGGCCCTTGGCCACTTCCTTCTTGCCCACGATGGCGATGTTGTTCTCGGCCTGGCACGCCACCGTACACGCCCCGCAGCCCGTGCAGGTCGAGAGATCGATCGACATCCCCCACTGCGGCCGCGACGAATAGACCGAACCGGGCGCGGGCTTTGCCCCACGGCCGTTCATGGTCTCATCCTGCGGCGAGGGCTTGCCCTCCGCCTCACGGAACGGGTGCGGATAGATGCTGATGTTCGGCGGCGTGTGGGTGAGTTCACCGTGCGAGACGCGTTCGCCGAAAGGCAGTTCCTTCCGGGTGTCGTACAGCCGATCGGGCTCAATCCGCACTGGCTCGCCGCCGTGCTTGGCCCAAGCCGGGAGATCGACCTGCCGGAGGATCGCAGTGCGGCCCTCGAGCGACCAATGATTCTGCGTGCTGGCGATCGCATAGCCGCGCGTGGTGGCCGAGGCCTTGCCGCCCCGCATCATCCACGGCGCGCCCGAGGACCGCATCGCGTAAGTGTTGAATCCGACGCCATCACCGACGCGCCCGCAAACCGTGCGACCATAGCCTAGAGGCAAAAGGACCGTGTGATCCGCCATGCCGGGGCAGAGCCAGACCGCGATCTCCAACGAGCGCCCGCCGACATCGAGCTTGCCAACACGGGCCTCGGGATACTTCTTCGTGTAGATGTCATCCGGGTGCTTCTTGTTGTATTTGTCGGGGAGCAACCCGAGTTCCTTGGCCGTCTTGGGGCTCATCATCGCCGGGTTATCCCAGACGACGCGAGTCGCGGCCTGCGGGAGTTCCTGCAGCCAGCCGTTGTTAGCGAAGCGCCCGTCATGGACGTGCGTCGTCGTGAAGGCGACATCGAGCGCCTGTGCCGAAGGCGCGGGCTCGATCGTCATCGCGGCCACGGCCCGCGCGACCTCATCGCTCCTGACCGTCGGCGCGGCGGGCTTGGGCGTGCTGCCGTGCAAAATGCCGTCGTGCAGCGCGCGACGCCAGCGCTTCTCAAACTCGGCCTCGTTCACGCTCGCGCCCAGACGCTGACGCCACGCCTGACGAACCAATGCGTAGCCGTCATCCACGCGCAAGGGCCGGGGCGGCGCTGCATTGGGGCCGGGACGAATCGTCGCTGGCGGTGCCGGCGTCGTCGTCGCCGGCGCGGTCATCCCGCCATTGGGGTCGGCGATCAGCGCGAGGAACTCGATCTCCGAGAGCGAGGGCTCGTAGAGCGGCGCGATCATCGGCTGGATCGGCGCGATCGTTCCGTCCGCCGATTCGGTGTCTCCCCAACTCTCGAGGTAGTGCGCGCCGTTGAGCGACCACATCGACGCCGCGGCGGTCTCCGTCGATCCCACGCTCAGACAGATGCTTGTCACGCCTTCGTAGGCGTGCGCGAAATCGACGTCTGCGGGCGCGTCGTAGACCGGATTGCATTCGACGCAGACGACGGTCTTGACCCGCTTCTCGGCCATCGCCTTGGCGAGCGCGACGATGCCGTCGCCCGCGGCCTCGTCCTGCGTCATCGGCACATAGGACACCGTCTGACCGATGTTGCCAAGCACACCATTGATCGCGTGAACGAGTGCCTGCGTCGCGGCAGGCAGGCGAGCGCCCGCGAGCACCACCGTTTGCCCGGTGCGGGTCGTCTTGCCGCCGTGGCCGTCGGAGGCGAAGAGCAAATCCTCGGCAACCGCATCCACAAAGGCCTCGGGAATGTCCGTGCCCGATGCGGCAAGCCCGCCGAGCGCTGACGCCAGAGCGCCGCCCGTGCCCGGGGCCTTCTCCATGATCTTCTTGGCGAGCGCGACGGCAAACGCCGGCACCCGCGACGGCGCAAGCCGCAACCGATGATCGGCACAAGCCCCGGTATTCGAGAATCCCGGCTCGACGACATAGAGCCGGCTCATCTCGTCGGTCGTGGCGATCACGCGGCGAGTCGCTGCAAACTCGCGCGCGTTGCGGAGTTGCCCCGCCTCCGGCGCGTCGAGAAAGTCGCGATCGAGCGAGACGATCACCTTGGCCTTGACCTTGCCAGCCTCCGTGAGTGTGAGCAACTCGCGCATCGGCGCGCCGAACGCGATCGTCGATCCCGCCGCCGCGGCATCGCTGCTCGCCGGCGAATACGGCACCCACATCGCCTTCGGGAATCGTGTGCGGAGCCTCTCGCGGAGCATGTCTCGGGTCGGGCTCGTCTTCTTCTCGACGATGAACGCAAGCCCATCGCCGCGCGTAGCATCAAACTTCGCGAAATGATCCACGGCCCACGGGCGGAAGTCTTCCCAACTCGCGGTCCGCTCGTCGCCGGCCTTCGGGCGATAGATCGGGAACTTCAACCGATCGGGGTCATACATGTCGAGCACGCTCGACTGTGCCCACACCGAACTCTTGCCCTGGTTCATCGGGTGCAGCGGGTTGCCCTCGACCTTGGTCGGACGGCCCTCGTGCGTCTCGACCAGCAGCCCCTCCGCTCCGCCCCCGGGCAACGGCATGCTCGTGGCGAAAAACAGCGGCTTGCCAGGGATCGTGTTCTCCGGCACCCGCGCGGCGTACGGCATGATCTTGTGGTCAGGGCGGCGGCAGCCCGGCACCGTGGCCGCTCCTGCCAGTGCCACCGATGCGCCCATCAACTTCAGGAACGACCGCCGCGTCGCCGGCTCGCTCAGTTCCGACGCACCAGCGGGGAACTCCCGATGCAGGAAGTCGCGAAACTCCGCCGTGTCCGCGGCCTCATCCAGGCTGCGCCACATCCGCGTGGCCTGGCCCTCGAGCCGCGGCAGATCGCTCGGGATCAGCGCGAGTTCGTCCTTGCCTGGGAGGCCCGCTTTCTTCGACGATGGGCATTGATCCAAGGGCTTCATGCTTGCCGCCTCGTTGCCTTGCCGTGGTCCAACCTGGTTCCGCTCGTTTCCGACTCGTCCGCCTGCTTCGAGATCCGCCTCAACTCATCCGAAATCGCTGTGCCAATGGGCCGTCCGACTAGTAGTGGCACGCCCCGCAGTTGTCCGGCGGGTTTAGTTTCAATGACTCATACACCGCCTTCGCGCTGAAGCCGGCGAAGACCGGGCTGCCGCGCCCAGGCTCTTCCTTCATGCTCGCCAGATGCTGCTCGACGTCGAACAATCGCGTCACCTTGTCCTGCGGCACAAGGTGCAACTCGGGGTGCTTGGGCGTGTCGCGATGGCACGACAAGCACCAACTCATGCTCAGGCTCTCACGCTGCACGACCTCGGGCATCGCCGTGATCTGCCCATGGCACGAGAAGCAACTCACGCCGGCACGCACGTGCGCGTTGTGCGGGAAGTTGCGGACGTAGTCCGGCAGTTTGTGGACGCGACGCCAAGCGATCGACTCGTTCGCCTCGTACGCCGTGCGGATGAACTTGATCTTGTCGTCCGCCACCAACTGCGACGACACATGGTTCTCGGCATGGCAGCCGTAGCACGTCGCGACATTCGGAATGTTCGCCTCGGGCGACTCCTCCACCTTCGTGTGGCAATACCGGCAATCAATGCCCAGTTTGCCCGCGTGGAGTTGGTGGTTGAAGCCCGTGCTGGGTTGTATGGGCATGTAGCCGACCTCCCAGTACTTGGGGGTCGCCCAATACCAGAAGCCCCACACAACCGTGCAGACGCCGCCCAGGCCGGCGATGGCACCGACCGTCGGCAACGCGTTCATCCATTTCCCGAAGAGCACGCTCGATCTCCTTGGGGAGGTTGCAAGGAAACGGGGTTGGCCTGGTTACACTCGCCCGGCCGATGGCCACCACAATAGGCGATCACCGCCTGATTTTCCTGCCTGACCAGAATTCGACGCCACTGACACCGACCTACGCTTGATCGGTTACTGTATAGCAGAAGTCGCACTTTCTTCGCAACCACCCTTTCATAATACGAACATTTCGATGGTCCTCCCCACAAAGCCTCCCCTTTTCCTGAATACCGTCGCGGCATCGGTTGCCGTTGCAGTACCCGTCTGGTGCGCTTGGTTCATCACACACCATCCGTGGCTTGGCATGTCGCCCGGGGTGGCGTCAGGAGTTGTTCTTGCCATCTGGCTCGCCGCGCTCGTTCTGACTGTGCGATCGGCGCTCGAGACGCCCGGCTGGAAAGCCGGCCTCGCGGCAGGAATCGGCTCTGCGATCCTCGGGCTCCTCGTGCTCGGCTCCAAACTCGTCTCCGCTCCCGAGCCTGGGATTGCCGGGCTGCGGCCCAACGCCGCAATCATGGTGCTGGGCTTCATCGCGCTCGGCGCGGCCATCGGCGCGATCGGCGGGGCCATCTCCAGCGCTCTTCATGGGCCGGCCGAACCCCCTACCGCTCAGGCTGTGCTGCGGCGACTGACCATCGCGACCGTGGCCGCCGTGGTGCCCCTGCTCATCATCGGCGGGCTCGTCACGAGCACCAACTCCGGCATGGCCGTGCCCGATTGGCCCACCACCTACGGTGCCAATATGTTCCTCTTTCCGCTCGGCAGCCACGTCGCGGCCGATGTCTTCCTCGAACACTCGCACCGCCTATTCGGCACGCTGGCGGGCCTTGCCACGGTCGCGCTCCTGCTCGCCACGCTCGCTCACGAGCGCCACCGCGGAATGCGAATCTTCACGATCTCGCTGTTCGTCCTCGTGCTCGCGCAGGGCGCGCTCGGCGGCGGCCGCGTGTTGCTCGGCAGCGCCGAGGCCGCGAAAGACAAACCCATCTATGCGATGGCGCACGGCATTCTTGCCCAGATCTTCTTCGCGCTCCTCATCGCCGCGTGGACGATCCGCTCGCGCGCGTTCGCCGACGCGCGGCAGCCCGAACAGCCCCAGGGCGGACGCCTCGCACGAATCGCCTGCGCCGCGCTCGCCCATACCACGATCCTTCAACTCGTCTTCGGCGCGATGTACCGCCACTTCCGCGACAATCACTCGCTGTATACACACATCGGATTTTCGTTCGTCGTGCTCGGTGCCGCGGTCGTTGCCGCGTCGGCTCTCTTTGGAGTTCGGCCCGCGGGGCCGACCGCCGCACGCACGACGCGCCGCCTGGGCCAGGCCGTCGCCGCGATCGTCATCGTTCAGGTCGGGCTCGGCTGGGCGGCGTTCCTTGCCGGCTCATCCGCCGTTCGCGCCGCGGCCCCCGGCGAGGCCATCCTCCGCACCGCTCACCAGGCCAACGGTGCCGCGCTCCTAGCCGTCGCGGTTGCCGCGATGCTCATCACGCGGCGCCTCGCGCCGAGACGGAGCGCTTGATGCCACTGACTGCAACTGGGTGGTCATGTGAAACCGACATGTAGTCCGACTCCGGTTCGGCCACGCCGAGTCTGAGCGAGTCATCGAGCGAAGGCTCGGGTTCGTCGACTTGAGGATTCGTTCGCCACGCCTCTCTCATCCTCGGCGTCAGTTCTCATCCTCAGCGTCAAAGTCGCACGAGCCGCCCGCTTGCCCCCTTCTACAGCCGCGCCATCTCCGGAAGTGCGCCCACCAGCGGCCGCGCGTATTTCACGAACGCCGCAGTCACGTCGTTGCTGCCCGCAATGAACTCCGGGGGCATGTGCCGCGTCTTGGCCGCCACATCGGTCAACTTGATCGCCTTGAACGCGGACTTGTAAGGGCGATCGCCGACACGCACGATCGCGACACTGCCGGACCTCGCGCCGCCCGTGGCCATGCGTACCGCAAACTTGCCCGCGCCGCGCGCCTCGCGCCGATCGACCGGCGACGAATCCGGCCAGCAACGCTGCAGATAACCGAAGGTGTCAGCCCGCACGCGCGGCGCCTTGCCGCCGATCTTCAAGTTCTTCTTGACGAGATCGGCCAGCGCATCGCCAAGCGCCGCCACGCCTGAAAGTTGCACGTTGCCGTGCGCGTCGCGTTCGAGCCCCTCGACCAGCGTGGTCGCGACCGCTGTGCCCGAAGCATCCTGGATTCCCTCGCTCACCGCCACTTGGCAGCGGCCGTGCTTCGCGTACATCTGCTCGACATCCGCGAGGAATCGCTGCTTTGAGAACGGCACCTCCGGCAGGTAGATGAGATGCGGTCCGCGGCCTTTGACTTCTTTGCCCTCGCCGCGCGCCAGCGCCGCCGCCGCCGTGAGAAATCCCGCGTGCCGCCCCATCACGACGTTGATCTTGACGCCCGGGAGGCTGGCGTTGTCGAGGCTGTCCGCCGCAAACGCGAGCGCCACGAACCGCGCCGCCGACGGATACCCCGGTGTGTGGTCGCTCATCATCAGGTCATTGTCCACGGTCTTGGGGACGTGGAAGCATCGCAACTCATAGCCCGCCTGCGCCGCGAGTTCGTTGACGATGCGGCAGGTGTCGGACGAGTCATTCCCGCCGATGTAGAAGAAGTACCGGATGTCGTGCCGCTTGCACGCCTCAAGGATTCGCCCGCAATACTCCGCATCGGGCTTGTCCCGGCTCGAGCCCAACGCCGCCGAGGGCGTGCGCGCGATCGCTTCGAGCGTTGCCGGTGCGACCTTGCCGAGATTGACCACCTGATCTTTGACCAGCCCATTTACGCCATGGCGCATGCCGAGAATTTTCTTGACGGCCTTGACCCGCCGCAGCGCCTCGACGCACCCGACGAGCGATTGATTGATAACCGCGGTCGGGCCGCCGGATTGCCCGATCGCCGCGTTTCCCTTTGGCAGCGGTTCCATCGTCGGCTCCTGAAATCGTGCCGCATGATACCGGAACTCGCCCAGCCCCGCGTCAACTACCGCCGTCCCGCGTCGGCCTCGGGCGCGGGCAGGACATAACTGTGCGCCCCGGCCGTCACGATGATCCGGCCATCGACCACCGCGATCGCTCGCGGCGGCAGGTCGAGCCCCGTCAACTCCCGCGTGGCCTTGAGCAGCGCCGAGCGCGAGTCGAGGATGTGCAGCCGATAGACCGCGTCACCGTCGAGGTTCTCGACAGGGCGCGTCTCGACCGTTACCAGCACGCCCTCGGCGACCGCCGCGGGCAGCAGCCAGCCGTCATCGGCCTGCGCGTCCAGCGCATCGATGCCCACCAACTCGCCCGCCGCATCGAACACGCACACCCCGTGCTGCGTCGCAAAGACCGTGCTTGTTCGCCCCGCGCCGATCGCGCACGCCTCGATGATCGCCGCTCCCAGCAAATGCTCATAAGTCTCCAGCGGCGAAGCGCCGACGCGACCCGTTGCCGCGCTCGCCAGCCAGAGCGACCGATGCTCATCGAGCACGAAGAGCCGCTCGCCGAAGAGCCACGCATCGAGCGACGAGAAGCCCGGCCCACCTGGGATGCTCCAGTTCAGTCGCCCGGACGCAAGATCGAACGCGTCGATCTGCGGCCCGAGGCCCGCGATCAGCGTCGCGCCGGGCGCGTCCGCCGACGACCACAGCCTGATCCAGCGGACCGTCCCCGCGAGCGCGTCGAGTCGGTGCAGCGGCGCGCCCGTCCTCGCGTCGAGAACCACAATCGTGGGCGTCAGCCCCACCACGGCGGCGGCATCATCAGCCGGAGCCGCCGCGCCGGCGATCACCACAACGCCCGACGCCGCGTCGATGTCACTGACTTGCGTGATCGGCGATACCGCCTTCCAGATCACGCGCCCCGTCTCGGCGTCGAACCCCGCCGCACGCCCGCACCGCTCGACCACCGCCACGGCCTGATCATCGAGCGCGATGAGCACGTCCGTCGCGCGAACCTGCCCGTCGATCGGCACCTCGAAATATCGCGGCGAACCATCGAGCCGCGCCTTCGCCGCGCGATCATCCAGCAACAGAGTCCGCAGCGGCTCGGTCTTCCAGCGCGAGCGCCCGTCGATCGCATCGACGCGCTCAACGCTCGGGCCCGCGTCCGCCGGGTCGTCCCACACCATGTAGACCGAATCCGGGTCGAGCCGCAGGATCGTGGGCGGCACGCCGGTGAAAGCCCGCGACCACAGCAGATGCAGGTGCTCGCCCCCGGCGGCTTGTGCCGCCCCACCCGAGCCGATCCCCCACAGCCCGATCTTCGATTCCGCGCCGCTGACCATCATCACCTGCTCGCAGGCTCGCCCGTGCGTCTCGCGGCTCCGCGCCGAGAGCAGCGACCATCCCGCGATCGACTGCGCATCAGGACGCACCTCGGCACTGATCCGCGGCAAGCGAGAGAGCCCCGCCAGCCGCTTCATCAGGTCCGCCGAGACCGCGCCGGCATCGAGCGGCAGGCCGCCATCCGTCAGAACCACGGCGCGATGCTCGCGCGCCATCCGCGACATGATCTGGGCCGCGGCAAAGTACTGCTCGTTCGCCCGCAGCCGCGTGACCAATCGACCGGCCAACTCTCCCACCGCCGACGCGTGCGACGGCATGGCTTCGGCACAGGCCAATCCGGCGCGAAGCGCCGCGAGCGCCGCGTGCGAACGCCCCGCCGCCTCGTGCGCCTCGGCCGCGCGAATCCACGCTCCGGGCGCAACCGATGACACTGGAAACTGCCGCGCGATCCGCTCAAACTCCGTCGCCGGTGCCGTGGCGGCGAGCGCGGCCAGCGTCGCCTGGGCCTGCGCATCGAAGCCGGCATAAGGCGTCGGACCGGATTCGCTGATCAATCGTTGCAGACGTCGCGTCGCTTCGAGTTCGGCGCGAACCGCCATGCCGCCCGCGCGCCATGCCCCCGCCGACAGGTTCGCATCCGCCAACACCTGCTGGAACGCCTCGACCGCCGCCGCCGCATCGCCGCTGGTTTGCTTGAACTGCCCCATCGCGATGAGATGCGACACGCGTTCGTCCGGCGTCTGCGCGGCGCGTCCAAGACGCACGATGACCTCGCCAAGGTGCCTCGCCTCGATCATCGGGGGTTGATCGGCCTGACCACTCGCGGCGCGACGCGGAGCCGGGAACGCTCCCTCGCCGCCGACCCATCGCTCCTGCGTCGAGACGACCATCTCGCTCAGCACGCGGAAGAGCCGCTGCCGCGAGAGCCGATGCGCCTCGCCCGCGCCGGGCCGGTCGATCGCCTGGAGCGCCCGATCCGCGGCCCCCGCGATTTGGTCGTGGTTCGACGAGCGGTACGCGAGTTCGGCAAACGTGATCGCGGGCTCGGGATCGTCCGGCTCCGCGACCATCCGGTCGTTGAGCAGCCGATTCGCCACGCCCCACGTCAGGAAACTGTGCAAGTTCGTCGCGTCGATGACCAGTAACTGGCTCGCCAGCGCCAGCACGTTGCCGAACCGCTGGATTCGCACGTTCCCGGCGTCGCGGCCCGGTTCCTTCGGGTCGATGAGAGCCAGGCCATCAAACCGCGGCACGACGAGCCGATCGCCCGCGACGACGACTCGCGCGACGATGCCGTTGGGAAAGGTGCGTGTCGTCGAGATCTGTCCGGTCGCCAGGTTCGTCAACTCGACGAACGCGATGGCGTTCCTGCCCACGGCCGCGAGTCGGTCTCCCGCCTTCAGCAGATACTGTGGGTCGCCTAGATCAGTCGTGGACCGTATCGCCACCATCGCGCCCGTGGCCCGATCGAGCCGCACGACGGCGCGTCGATTCGGGGCGATGAAGATCACATCCGGTCCCTCGATGATCGGCTTGCCCCACTGCCAGGGCATCCCCACTTCCATGCCGCCCGCATTGCTCATCGCCGGGATCGGCAATGCCTTGATCCACACGGGCCGTCCCGTTGCCGCCTCGACCGCCGCGGCGATGCCCAGCGAATCGACGCAATACACTACGCCCTCGTGCAACAGCGGCGCGTCGCCGACTCGTCGCTCGCCACGACCCCACGGGATCGCCCCGGCGCTGCCCAGCGGGCGCACCCAGCGCACCGAGCCGTCGGCGATCGAGAGCCCGACCAGCGAAATTGAGATAATCCGTCGGCCCTGCGGGTTCTTCCGCGCGCAGACGACCACGGTCTGCCCATCGATCAGCGCCGGGCCGCGGATCGACGTGCCTTCGAGCCGCGGGTCCGAGTTGGGCAGGTCAACGGCCCATAGCAACCTGCCCGTCACGAGATCAATCGCGCACGTCACCGACTCGCCCTCGCGCTCGCCCGTGCTGGCGATACCCGTCGTTGCGACAACCGTTCGGCCATGGACGGTTGTCGTGTTGGTGTCCTCGACCAGGCGACCCGACGATCTCGTCGCTGCCGCTCGACGCGGGCGAAGCGGATCGTCGGTGGCCTCGGGCGAGGCGGGCCGCACCCACCACCGCGGCTGGAGTGTGTACCGATCGCGCGCCGTGATGAACACGCCGTCATTCACGACGAGCGTGTCACCCACCACCGTCGGGAAGACCCACAGATTCGCCGCCAGGTCTTCGGGCGTGGGTGCGGCCTCGGGATGATTCGCGGACGATTCATCCGGCAGCGCCACCGGCTCCATCGGCAGCGACCACAGTGGCGTCGCCGGCACGCCCTCCGCGTCGAGCGCCTCATTGCCGATCGTCGAATCCACCGACGGCGTGCGAAGCAACGGCGGCAGTGGGGCGATCGATTCAGTCACAGGCTGACCCGAGCCCGCCTCGGCCTGCCAACGCCGAACACGGTCCCACCCGACCGGGCGCGCAAGGTATGGTGCCAATCGCGCGGCAAACTCAACCGTTCTGCGCGGCCCGTCGCCGCCGCCCCGCCGATCTGGATGCCGTTCGAGTTGGTCGAGCGTCCGTGACGCGGCATCGAAGCAGCCGGCCTCCAGCCACTCCTGCGCTACGCGCAGCGTCGCCTCGAGCCCGGCCGACGTGAGCAGCCGCGCACGCTCGACGTCCGAGTGTCGGCCCGCGTCCAACTCGCGTTGCCCGCGCGCACCCTCGACCTTTCGATACAACTCCAGCAACTCCGCGGAGTTCAGCAGCATCGCATGAACCCGCGCACGCACGCTCACGAACACCGCCCCGTCCGCTTCCGACGCCACCACACGATCCGGCTGTTCGTCGAGCAATCGCTGCAACTCGCGCACCGCCTCTGGCGAGTTGCCTCCGCCGACGAGTTCCCCCACGCGCAGCAGCGTCTGGCGGGCGGTCGCGGAATCGTCCGGATAGACGGGGTTGTCCTGCTGAGCGATGGCTTGGCGTCCGAGAACCGCTGCCAGCAGCACCATCAGGTAGATCGCTCGGGTCACGCGTATTCCCATATCTTGTGCTCCAACCGACCGTATCGGTTCGGGAGGCTCGCCGCGAAAGTCTACGGGCTCGGCGCGGGCCAAGGCGTCACCATCCGCGCCGAATGAACCGATCCGCCGATACCAATGGCAGGGGTGGTGTCGTCAATCGTTGTTTCCGTCGCGCGGCATCCGGCCGCCAGGCATCGCCCCATTCGCGTCGTCATCATGCTTGCGGCGGTGGTGCTCCTCAGCCTGGGCGACCTCTGGATGACGCTCCTCCACCTCCGCGCCGTCGGGATGCTCGAGGGAAACCCCATCGCCCGTTTGCTCATCATCCACGGCACGTCCGCCGGCCTCATCGCCTGGAAGGTCGCAAGCGTCTCGCTCGCGATTTTCATCCTCTATGCCACCCGACGCCAGCCGGCGGCAGAGGTCGGCGCGCTCATCTGCTGCTGCATACTCACCTGGCTGACGCACCGCTGGATCGTCTACTCCGACCACCTCTCGCATCTGACGCGCGACCTGCCGTCCATGGTCGCATCGGAGGATGGCCGCTGGGTCAGCCTGCCCGACGGCATGTGAACCGGCGTCCGGCTATGCTGGGCCGATGCGAATCACTTCGCGGCACCGGTTGCTCTTGCTCGGCGGCATCGCAGCAGCGAGCCTCGGCGGCTGCACGTCGATCACGAGGCCCGGCGTCCGCGTTGCCGACGCTCGTGTGACGGATCGCACCGCCGAGGGCGTGGTGGTCGAGGTGACGCTCGAGGCCGAGAACCGCAACCAGACGGAGTTGCCGCTGCGCGAGGTGCGGTACGCGGTCGATGTCGATGGCCGGCGCGTCTTCGATGCGATGCGCTCGCCCGAGGCCACGCTGCGGCGGGTCGGGACGCAGTTGGTGCGCTTCCCGGCAGTCATCCCGGCATCGGCGGGGCCGATCGGGCCGCAGACGCGGGTCCGAATCACGGGGAACTTGCGGTATCAGGCTCCCGGTGAGATCTCGCGGCTGCTCTATGACACGGGAGTGCGCCGGCCGAGCATCGGATTCGCGCACGAGGCGAGGATGGAGGAGTTGGAGAGGTGATAAACGAGCCGCGGCTGCACGCGCGGGGTAGCACATGGCACAAGCCATGCCGGAAGATCGCGTGATCATGGTTCACCGGTGAATGTTGACAGCGCCGCCAGTATCTCGAAGCGCAGGCTCAACAAACTCGACCCAGGCACTTCGAGAAACCAGAACAACCGGGTCAGCTTGCGTGCGGAAGTAGACCCATGCCCTCTTGAAGCCTCCTTGAGGCCCGCGCGAGACTGTTGCACTTTGAACTGCCTCTCGAAGCCAACCCTGGAAGGCACTGAGGTCGGTGCAATCGCCAATGCAAACGACCTTTCCCATTTCTGTCGAGAAAAGGGACGACTCATAGTGGCCGCTTGTCTGGCCGTCTGGCCACCTGACGAACCATAACCGAGAAACGTCGCCCATCTCAGATCTGACAATCTTCCCCATGGTGCCTGGATTGACTGAAACTCTATTCGGTCCGTGATCCCGCAATCCGGCAAATGCCACGACATTGTCGCCAGGCTCTGGATTGAAAAAGCGGCTCATATATCAATACCGTTGACGCTCAGGGTGACGGCTATCGCTGATACCAGTATACAATCACCACTCCGGCCCGCCGCTGTACCGGCCGTAGATATCCGCCATCGCCTGCACCATCTCGCCGAGCGTGCAGTTGGGGATGGACCCACTCATCCCGCCATCCGTCGAACGTGGGGAACCTCACGCGCGGCACCCGACCGAACCTGATTCGCGTCAACCGTGACGACACCGATCGTCTCGCCATCCATCGCGCAGAACTCGATTTCGTAGCCTTCGCCCTTCCCATGCACAAGAACGACAGTGCCGACATCCCCCGCACGAAGGCCGTGCTCCGGTAGGTCCACCACAAGAATGGCGTGATCGAGTTCGTTGAGGGGTTTCATTTCGCTGCTCCGTTTGTCATTCTACTCAGAGGGCCGCGGGCTGATGGGATAGGCAGTGACCAATCTCGGGGCATCCTCGCCGCGCTCAATGAACCAGATCACACGAACGATCGGAGTCGAACCGTCGGGGCAGACAAGTGGTCCCTCGATCCGGTAGCGCACGCCGAATGCGGTTTGATCGACCGTCACAATGTTGTTCTGTCGGGCGTGCCGCTCCAAGGATCGCCGAAACTCTTCCAATGATTCCGCCGAGAACCCGCGTCCGAGAAAGAAAAGCGCCTTGCCACGCCCATATTCGTGGGCTGGCGCGAGCAAGTACCCAGCCAACTTCAGGTCTGGAATGATCAGATCCTCGACGTTCGGCAGTCGCATCGCCCCTACCACTCCGGCCCGCCGCTGTACCGCCCGTAGATATCCGCCATCGCCTGCACCATCTCGCCGAGCGTGCAGTTAGCGAGCGCGGCATCAACGAGCGCGGGCATGACATTCGTCGGATGAAGCCCGGCATTCGGGATTCGTGATTCGGCATTCGAATACGGCTTGCCCTGGCACGCAGCACGGATGTTGTCGAGGGCGTGAGCAACGGCCTTGACGTCGCGACGCTTCTTGAAGTCGGCGAGCCGCGACACCTGCGTCGTCTCGACGTCGTGCGAGATCTGCAGGATGTCGATCGGCCGTTTGTCGTCGCCCTCCTGATAGGCGTTGACGCCGACGACGATGCGATCGCCCGCCTCGCACTCCTCAGAGAAGCGATACGAGGCCTCGGCGATCTGCCGGCGGAAATACCCACGGTTGATGCCGTTGACCACGCCTCGTGTGTACGCGGGTCGCGGAGCGTAGACGCCGTGGGCGATTGGCGTCGAGCGCGAGGGCGTCCGATCGCTCGCGCGATTCGCACCCGACGCGCCCATCTGGTCGATCTCCGCGATGTACTCCAGCGCACCCGCCTCCATCGTGTCTGTCAGGTGCTCTACAAACCACGAGCCCCCCAGCGGGTCGGTGACGCGCGTCACCCCAGTCTCGTGCGCAAGGATCTGCTGCGTCCGCAGCGCGACCGTCACGGCCTGCTCCGTCGGCAGGCCCAGCGTCTCGTCCATGCTGTCGGTGTGCAGCGACTGGCACCCGCCGAGCACCGCGGCCATCGCCTGGTACGCGACCCGCACGATGTTGTTCAGCGGCTGTTGCTCGGTCAGCGAGCACCCCGCCGTCTGCACATGCGTCTTCATGTACCACGACTTCTCCGACGTCGCGCCGTACCGGTCCCTCATCGCGCGGGCCCAGATGCGGCGGGCGGCGCGGAGTTTGCAGATCTCCTCGAAAAACTCGTTGTGCGAGTTGAAGAAGAACGACAGCCGCGGGGCGAAATCATCAACGCTCAGCCCTCGCTCCACGCACGCCTCGACGTACTCCATCCCGTCACGCAGCGTGAACGCGAGTTCCTGCACCGCGGTGCTGCCCGCCTCGCGGATGTGATACCCCGAGATCGAGACGCTGTGCCACTTGGGAATGAACTTGGACTGGTACTCGATGGTGTCCACTACGAGTTTGACCGAGGGCTCGGGCGGATAGATGAACTCGTTCTGGGAATGGAACTCCTTAAGGATGTCGTTCTGGAGCGTCCCGCCGAGCGTGTCCCACGAGATCCCTCGCTGCATCGCCATAGCGAGGTACATCGCCCAGATGCACGCGGCGGGGCCGTTGATCGTCTGCGACACCGTCACGCGATCGACGGGGATGTCGGCGTAGAGCCGGTGCATGTCCTCGATGGTGTCGATCGCGACGCCGCAGCGCCCGACCTCGCCCGCGGAGAGTTCGTCGTCGGAATCGCGGCCCATGAGCGTGGGAAGGTCGAACGCGGTCGAGAGGCCCGTGTTCGCCTTCGTCGAAGTCTTCGCCGCGGCCAGCAGGTACTTGAACCGTTGGTTCGTATCGTCCGCCGAGCCAAAGCCCGCAAACTGCCGCATCGTCCACAGCCGCGAGCGATAGCCGTTCGGAAACAGGCCGCGAGAATATGGAAACGTGCCCGGAGGTGGCAGTTCAGAGTCGAGATTCTGCGGTTGCAGCGAATCCGGAAGTCCGGCATCCCCAGTCCTCGGTCCTGAAGCGGTCACTTTGGGGCCGTAGGCTGGGTTCAGGACGAGGCCGCTAATGGTCACCGCATGGGGGTCGATCGCCTTGGCGGCGGCGGGTCTGGCGGGAGCGGGCGTTGCGGGCGAGGTCGTCATGGGTTGGCTCCTTCAGGCTCCCGAAGTGTAGTGAGCGCGACGGACGAAATGGCGTTCCTGATCCGCTCCGATGCGGTAGCATGGCGGACAGATGACGGGCCAGGCAACGACTCAAGACCGAGGGGGGCGAGCATGGATCGTCGCGGCGGTCGGGCTCGTGCTGTTGCTGCTCGCGGCCACGATCCAGAAGGTCTGGGCGGGCGACACCTGGTGGCAGATCAACACCGGCGAGTGGATCGCGGCGCATCGGGCGGTGCCAACGACGGACGTGTTCTCATTCACATCGGGTGGCAAGGCGATCGTCGAGGTGCGATGGCTCTACTGCTTGCTGCTGCATTGGGGGTGGCAACTCGGCGGTGCCGCACCGCTCATCGCCGCAGTGGTCGTGGTTATCGGGGCAACCTGGGGCCTGCTCGCTTGGGCGTATCGCCGAGTGGTCATGACGCCGATAGGCACGGTGGTGATCGGGCTATGCCTTGTCGCCGGGCTGGGGCGGTGGGTCTTGCGCCCGGAGATGATGACGTATCTGCTGACCGCGGCGTTTCTCGTCGTGCTCGACGCGGACTCGCGTCGGCCGCTACGCCGAACGCTCTGGCTCATTCCGGCGCTTCAGGTGGTGTGGGTCAATACGCACACGGTGTTTATCCTGGGACCGATCCTGGTGTTCACCTTCGCGCTCGGGGCGCTGGTGACGCCGATAGTGCGCCGAGTGCTCTCGGGCGAGGGCGCAGCGCCAGAAATGGCTCGGCAGCCCGAAGCCGCCGGCTACATCGCGATTCCGATGGAACGTCAGGGTCGTCGCGCGGGCCGTCTCGCGCTCGTCGGCCTGGCCACGCTCGCGGCCTGCCTTGTCAGCCCCTATTTGCACCGTTCGCTGCTCGTCGCGTGGGAGGTGTGGGTCCAATCCCGCGCCGACAGCATCGTCGCGCAGAGCATCATTGAACTGCGGTCGCCCTTCACGCTTGCCATGTCTCAATGGCGGCTCGATTTCTGGGCGATGGCGCTGCTCATGCTTGCCGGATTCGCCAGTTTCCTGCCGCTGGTTCGCAGGCCCGATGCCGCTCGCTTCGCCGTGTGCTCGGCGGGCGTTTATCTCGCCGCCAGCGGGCAGCGTCACATCGCCCTCATGTCGATCATGGTCGGCTGGGCGATCCTCGCCAATCTTCGCGACTGGAATGAGCGGCGAGCCATGACGGGGGCACCGGGTGGCGACGTTCAACGCGCCTCGTGGCTCGCGGCGCTCCCGCATCTCGCCGTCGGCCTCGCCGCGGCCGCGATCGCGTGGTATGTCGTCACGGATCGGCTGGCGATCAACACCAACGCGCCGCGAGAATCAGGCATCGGCGTCGTCGACTGGGGCACGCCCCGCGGCGCTGCCGAGTTCATCCTTCGCGAGAAACCCGCGGGAAACCTCTTCAACACCATGCGCGACGGCGGGTATCTGGCGTGGCAGACGAAGCAACCGATCTACATCGACGGCCGAACCGACGCCTATTCCGAAGATTTCCTCCGGGAGTTTTTCAACCACAGCGCGAACGACTGGGAGCGGCTCGCCGATCGCTGGTCGCTCGGCGTCGCGATCGTCACGAACACGGGCTTCTCCTCGCTCGTCTCGGGCATCCGGGCCTCGCCACGGTGGGCGCTTGTGCATCTCGACCAGCGAAATCTCGTCTTCGTGCGACGATCGCCGGAAAACGCGGCACTCATTGCCCGGTGCGAGATCGACCCCGCGAAGCCGTGGTCCCCGCGCGAGCCCGAACCCGTCGAGCGGCCCGCACGATGGAAGGTCATGCTGGGCGGGCCGGCTCGGCCCTGGTTCTCCGCCGGAATGGCCGACTCGTTCTGGGCCATCGGCGACTTCGAAGATGCCGCGCGATACTTCGAGCGCACGCTGGTGATCCGCCCTGGCGATGCGACGGCACTGCTGTCACTCCCATCGGCCCACCGCAACGCGGCCAGCACGCTCATCGAACGCGGCGCGCACGCGGCAGCCATCCCGCACCTCCGGCGAGCGCTGGAACTCTCGCCCGCGGATCAGCAGCCTCGCAAGGCGCTCGCGTTCTGCATGGCCTCGACGGGCGACCCGAAAGGGGCCGCGGCAGAGTACGAGGCGTTCCTGGCCGCCACGCCAAACGCCCCCATCGCGGAGTGGAACAACTACGCGTTGAGCCTCGAGTTGAGCGGCGATCTGCCCAAGGCGGCCCGCGCGTACGCCGCCTCGCTCGAACGCGACCAGAACCAGGCCAACGTCTGGAATCAACTTGGAACCGTGCTCGCCCGCAGCGGCGACATGTCGCGGGCACGCGAGTGCTTCGAGCGGGCGCTCAGGCTCAAGCCGGATTACAGATCGGCACGCGAGAACCTCGACAAACTACCGAAAGAGTGAGCCGCCGCCGCATCACGGGCACCGCGGCCACACCAGGAAGCGCGCCAAGCACGAAAGACTCTCCCGCCGATCGCCGAGGCTCCCGCGCCGTTACAATCGCGGCTTGCGTTCGCCGAAGCGCCGCTTCGCAGCACCCGCACCCCCACCCGTTTTTCTCACGGAGGAATGCCATGCCAGAGCCTGTTCAGACGACGGTGATCGGCCCGGACACCAAGATCAAGGGCGAGATGACCTTCGACAACACCGCACGAATTCTCGGCCAGTTCGAGGGCAAGATCGTGGCCAAGGGAGAACTCCAGATCGCCGACACCGCGGCCTGCAGGGCATCCGTCGACGCGGGCAAAGTGCTCGTCGATGGGCTTGTCGATGGGAACATCACGGCACGGGAGCGCGTCGAGTTGACCTCGCGCGCAAAGATGAAGGGCGACCTCGTGGCGGCGAAGTTGGTGGTGGCCGAGGGTGCCTCGTTCGTCGGCCACGTGTCGGTCGGGCCGGACGCCAAGGCTGGACTCGACGCAAAGCCAGGCGTGGACACCAAGGCCCAGGCCGTCGAATCCAAGCCTGAGCAGCCCGCCGGCGCGCGTCGAAGCGGCTAGGGCACAATCGCGGCGACGATCGAGGCAGTTCGGGGGGCGTCGCGCGCCGCGCAAGCGGGAGCAGGCACAGCGTGTCCACGTTGCGGACCATCCAGTGTTACCACTGCCGCCGGCGGTTTGACGCGCCCAGGCGGGCCTTGACCACCTCGTGCCCGGCGTGCTCAAAGCCGCTGGTCGTCGAGGACGTCGTGGTGAAGACGGCTCACTCGGTGCGCAAAATCCAGACCTGTGGTCGATTGATCGTGCAGAAAAAGGGCCGTGTCATGGCCGGCACGATCGAGGCCCACGCGGGTGTCGAGGTCGAAGGGATTCTTGAGGCCAACGTGGTCAGCGGCGGGCTCGTGCGGATCGGTGCCAAGGCGCAGTGGAAGGGAGACTGTCGCGCGCCGCGGCTTGAGGTCGAACTCGGCGCACGGATCGCGCGGGGGTATTTCGTGGTCCCGGATGACGCATTGGGCGTCAGCGATCTGGCGGGCGCGGCACCGTAGTCGATGATGGCGCATTTGGCGATGTCGGTGCGGCAGGAAACTGCGGCACAACGATCGGCAACGCGTTGAGTTGAGCGCGTGCCTCGTCGCGCGAGTCCGGATAGTTCAGTGCCCCGGTAAAGGCCTCACGCGCGGCGGCGAGGTCGCCCGTCTTGCGAAGCGCGGCACCGAGGGCGAGATAGGGAACGCCCGAAAGTTGCCGGCCGCTATACGAGTCGGCGCGCTGCGTATGGAGGTCAGCGATCGCTGCGCGATACGCAGCAAGCCCCTCTTCGCGGCGATTCAGGTCGTTGAAGAGCAGATTCCCCAGCGCCGTGTGTGCGATATAGGCCTGAGGCAGGTGCGAAGTAGCGTGGCGGAGCGCGGCCTCGGCCTCGGCGAACTCTCGCACCCGGCGCTGGTAGGTGCCCAGCGTGTACCACCCGCGACCATCACGCGGGTTGATAGCGACGGCGACGCGGAGTCGCTCGATCGCTTCAGCCGGGCGATTGGCCTGCGCGAGAGCGAGCGCCAGATTCACATGAACGGCGGAGCCGGGAGCGCCGGCGGCAACGGCGTGCGACCACAGCGAGAGTGGGCTACGCCACACGCGAGCCTGCGACCAACTGAGGACAATGAGCGAGATCGACAGCAGGCAGCCCACCGCGACGAGCAGCGCGAGGCGGCGTTGCCCACTGCCCGAAAGAGCACCCGCCGGAATGAGCAGAACCGCCGAGCCGAGCGCGATTGAGATCGGAATGCCGGCGACGTAGGCGTATCGATCGGCCACAAGTTGGTCGCCGCTCTGAAGGATCCCGAGAACGGGTAGCAGGAGGACCGCGTAGACCGCGAGCGCGACGGCGACGACCGGTGCTCGCCGGCGAAGGGCGATCGCCACGCCTACGAAGGCCAGGAGCACACCGCTGCGAACGTAGAGGCCGGCAGAATCCCAGAGTTGACCGCTCGAAGGAAGTTCGACGAGTGGCACGAGGCCCGAGGGCGAAAAGGCCTTCTCGATATAGAACGTGATCCCGTAGATGGCTTGGCCCACTCGATCGGCGATGGTCCAATCCGTGAGCGTGCGCACGGCACCCGGAGCGGAGCGCTGCGCAAAAGCAGCAACGAGCGCGGCAACGACACCAAGCAGCGCGTAAGGGGCCTTTTCGAGGGCGAGCAGCGCGGCACAGCGGAGTGGGCGGTGCCGCGAATCGAATCGGGCAAGCGGATAGACATCGAGGATCAACAGCACCGCGAAGAACGTCATCCCCCACGCCTTGGAAAGCAAGGAGAACGCAAGAAGCGAGAAAGCGATCGCGTGGCGTGCAAGGCTGCGCGGACCGACGACCTCGACAGCACGCAGGTACGCCAAAGCCGCGGCGAGCAGAAACACAGTGCTCAGCACGTCGCGGCGTTCCGTTACCCACGCTACCGATTCAGCACGCAACGGATGCACGGCCCAGAAGACGGCCGCAGCGAACGCCGCAACACGGCCCTGAAGGTCGTCGTGACCACGCGCGATGCCGACCAGCCGTGCCGCGAGCACGCAGACGAGCGCTGTGGCGATAGCGTGTAGGACGAGATTGGTGGCATGAAAGGCGGCGGGGTCGAGGCCGAAGAGTTCGTGGTCGATCGTGAACGACAGCCACGTGAGCGGCTGATAGTGGCCGAAAAGCGTCGTGGAGAACGCCCACACGATCTGACGCGGGCCGAGCCCTCGATACGCGGTGTTATCGATCAGCAATGCCTGGTCGTCAAGGTCGACAAAGCCGTTACCGATGGCCGGGGCGTAGGCGATGATCGCGAGAATCGCGGCCAGCGCGGGCCACAGCCATCGACGGGAATGGAGCGGAACGGAGACCAACGAGCGAATGGTACAGAAGGGCCGGCCAGCACGCGATCTCACGCACGCGGGCCAGCCTCCCGTGTCACAAGGCGGATGCCGCGCCGATCACGATCGCTACGGATTCGCCGGCAGCGGGCATGAGCCGCCGTTCTTCAGGTGGTAGTCCTGGTGATAGTCCTCGGCGAGGTAGAAACGGTCGGCGGGTCGCACTTCGGTCACGATCTTGCGGCTCTTGAACCGCTCCGTCGCCTGCTGCTCGGCGATGAACGCCCGTGCCAGTTCGAGATGCTTGTCATCTGCGGTGAAGATCGCGGAGCGGTACTGCTCGCCAAAGTCCGGACCCTGTCGATTCAGTTGCGTGGGATCGTGAAACTTGAAGAACCACGCGAGGAGGTCGCGATAGGAGACCCGCGCGGGATCGAACACCACGCGGACCACCTCGGCGTGGCCGCTGTCACCGTTGCAGACCTCGCGGTAGGTCGGGTTATCGATCTTGCCGCCCTGGTAGCCGCTGGCAGCATCGACCACGCCCGCAACCTGCTGGAATCGATCCTCTACGCCCCAGAAGCAGCCGCCGCCGAAATACGCCGTTTCAGTGCGAATCGGGCGCGACGCCGGCGGCAGGTCGAGCGCGCCATCCGCCTTCTGCTCAATGAAATCGAGAGAGGCCGAGTTCACGCAAAAGCGCAATCCGGTCGGCTCCGGGCCATCGTCAAAGACGTGTCCGAGGTGCGCTGGGCACCGAGCGCACAGGATCTCCACACGCTCCATGCCGTGCGAACGGTCGCTGATCGTGCGGACGTGCTCGGAGTCATACGGCTGAAAGAACGATGGCCAGCCAGTGCCGGATTGAAACTTGGCGTCGGAGCGGAACAGCGGCAGGCCGCAGAGTTTGCAGACATATACGCCGTCCTTCTTGTTGTCGAGCAGATTGCCGCAGAACGGGCGCTCCGTGCCCTTGGCGAGAACAACCTGGCGATCTTCAGGGGTGAGTTTCGTTGCGAGTGCTTCGACGCGATTGGCGTCGAGCGGGGTGATGTCATACGCGGACTTCGAATAGGCCGGGGTGGTCTTCATCGGCTTCTCCTCGGGCTGTGCGAACGAACCGACGGCCAGCACGACGGCCAGGGGCAGTGCCAACAAAAGACCAAGCAAGCGACGCATGAATGTGCTCCATTGGGCGATGGCTCGGTTGGCCGCGTGATGCGGGTTCGACGCCCAAGAGTATTCGATGCCGAGACGCGGCTGGATGTTTCAACGAAAGACATGTTCGGGCGCAGGAAGGGGAGCGATGAGGCGAATGCCGGGGGCTCCGGCCCATAAGGACACCGGATTCACGGTAGGATGCTGTGGTGCCGCGATTCGCGCGGCATGGTTGACGAACACTCTTACGGGAGATGGGTGCCATGCGATCGAATGCCGTGCGTCTGGTCGGCCTCGGAATCATCGGGACGATGGTGGTGCTCGGAAGCCTGACGCCCGCGTCGGGCCTTCAACCGCCGGCCCAGCGGGGCGAGCAGCCGCGCGAACGCGGCAATCGTCAGCCGGGCGAACGCGGAGGCGAGCGCGGACAGCAGAGCGTCGAAGGCGCGATGAAGGTGATCGATCGGTCGCTCAAGAACCTCCAGGGTCAACTCGACGACGCCTCAAAGAAGGACGACAACCTCCGGCAGGTCGGTGAGGCGCAACGGGCCGCCGTCACCGCGAAGTTGCTGCGACCGGGCAAGCAACTCGACAAGGCCAAGGACGAGGGCGAGCGCAAGAAGATGGAGGCGCAGTATCGCCGCGGGCTGATGGATGTCGTGCGGAAGTTGCTGGACATGGAACAGGCGATTGTGGACGACAAGGCCGACGACGCCAAGAGGTTGCTTGCAGAAATCGTGAAGATGCGTGACGACGCGCACAAAGCGATGGGAGTCGACGAGTAGTCAGTGTCGCGCGATCGTGTTCGTGACACTCCGGCTCGCGCCGCAAGCCGCGGACCGCGAGCGCGGAGCCCGTGACACATCTCGTCACTCATCCTTGATACGCGCGAACGCTTCGAGCGCGCGAGCGTTGAGCCATTGCTCGAGCGCCGCATCTGGCTTACCACTGGCGCGGCGTTGCGCGGCCTCCTCGGCGTAGCGACAAATCGTCGCGAGGTGCTCGATGAGCCCGGCCTGCAAGGATGGAGACGACTCTCCGACGCCGACTAACTCCCGCCACATCGGACTTGACGTAACGGTCGCAGTTGCCGCGGCGGTTCGCGTGCTTTTCAGCCGCGCAAGCCGCCCAACAAGGCAAACGAGAGCCGCCGCGTCTCGGGCACGTGCGATCGCGGCACGAGCATCCTCCGTTCGACCATCCAGTGTCGCACGTGAAGCCTCAGAAGCGATCTCGAGAACAACAGGCCCAAACGCAGCGAGCGTGGCGGGCCGTACTTCCCACTCGCCCGTGTCCCGAAGACTCATCGCCGCTTCCGAATAGCCAAAGCCTCGCTCCGCATCGATCAGCACAGCGATGTCGGCGAGCAGCGACATCAGTTCCGCGAGCGCGGCAAGTTCAGTGGCGGCCGCGCTGTCGTCCGGCATGCGGTCACGCGGATCGAGGCTCACGAGCCACCGACGCCGCGCGGCCTCGATGCGACCCAAGAGCACCACAGAATCGCACCCGCACGCGACTCGCCAGGCCGCGTGATTCGCGGCTCTGTTCGCCTCGTCGCGGAGAGACTCTTCGCCCGTCAAGACGGCGAATCGTGCGATCTCGCTCAGCCGGGCGCGCAGCGGTACGAGCGCGTCTGTCGTGCTCGGCGATTTCGCGACGGCCTGCGTGATCTGAAGAACGGAATCGGCAGCCCCGGACCACTCCGGCCGAATCGCTTCGCCGCCCGCACGGATCGAGTCCGCAGAACGTCGAAGCGTGTCAACGTCGGCGAGCGCTGCACGCCGCGCGACAACCGCCGTCGCAAGCGAAGGGTCCATCTCGCTCGGGGCGCCGAGCGCATTCGCAAGCCCCGCATCGGTCGCGCGGAGAACCTGCCTGAACAACTTGGCGGCGGGTCGAAACTGACGGGGAAGCGATTCATCATCAGGGCCATCGCCTCGTTCAACAACTTCGAGCACGCGCAACACGTTCGTCGGCACGGGAGCAAACGCCTCGACGTTGCTCACCGTCTGGGTCCGCTCCAGCACGCTTTCAAGCGCACGGCGCAGCGGACCCGGCACCGCCGTCAACGCGGCACGATGTAGCCGATCCTGCGCCAGCAGATGAGCGAGCGATTCGCGCGCGGGCCGTGCCGCGGGATCGACCGCAAGCCTGCGGAACGCCGAGCCGAATGCCGAGATGGCTCGCTCGCGGCGCGGCTCTGGCACACCCGACACGAGCCGATGCATCGCCTCGATGCTGCTCGTCAGAAGCGCGGCGAGCGCTGCCGTGGACGCCGCGAAGGCGGGTGCAGAAGCCGTCGAATCACAAACCTCGAAGAGTGCCGCTGCCGCGCCGATGGTCGCTTGATCGATGCCCGGAATCTCACGCAGACGCTCCATCGCAGCCGCATTCGCCTCGCTCCTGGCCGCGGCAAAAGTCGGCACCAATCCCGCCAGCGCGCGACGAAGCGCGTGACGCGGATCGATCGCAGGATCAGTGAGCGATGCGACCGCCGCGCGGAGATCTGCTTCGATGAGCGCCAACTCGACCGGCGCGAGCGGGCCGGCAATCACGTTGGTCGCAGCGTCCAGTTCTCGCATTCGCCGCGCTGCCGTGTAGCCGAGAACGATGCGCCCGGACCCCGCTTGGCCCGCGGATTCGCCGGTCAGCAACAGCGTGCGTGCCAGAGTGCGCAGCCCGGCCTTGACGGCTCCGGCCGGATCTCCAGCACGCCCGACGAGGCCCGCTTCGATCCCGAGCCGATTGGCCTCGGCGAGCGCGGCCGCACCTTGACCGGGTGCAGGCGGGCCCGGCGGGGCTCCAAGATCGAGAAGCGGCTGCGCGCGGGCCTCGATGAAACTCGCACCGATGACGCCCGCGAACGCCAGCACGACAGCGAGGCCACGCCTCGCGCGGCACCACCGCGCCGACTCGCCGTCATCATGCATCCGACGATTGAACTGCATGGCCTTGGGCACCTCCGCGAGCGAGCATGATCGCGCGAGCGTAGACCTGCTCGAGGTGATCGACCATCGTTCGCGCCGCGAACCGTTCTCGGCAATGCGAACGCCCTCGCTCGGCCAGCGCGGCCCGCTCCGACGGATCATCCGCGAGCGAGAGGATCGCGTCACGCAGCGCCGCCCGATCACCGACACGGACAAGGCGGCCGGTCTCGCGATCGATACACACCTCACCCGTCCCGTCAACGTCATACGCCACCGGACAGACGCCCGCAAGCAGCGCCTGCGGTACCGTGCGAGGCAGGCCCTCGCGATAACTGGGATGCGCCAGAATATCCATCGCTCGAATCAGGCCCGGGATGCGCTCCGGCGGCACAAGGCCGACGAGGACGATCTTCGCATCGAGTCCCGCGGGAGCGGGGTCGCGATCGATCTGCGCGACGCCCAAGCCGAGCGAGCGTGCTCGCGCGACGAGGCGATCCCGCCACCAGCCGTCGCCGACCCAGAGCAGTCGGAGCGCGGGACGGGAGCGGATCGCCTCACCCAGCGCATCAAGCAGGTCGTCGTGCCCTTTGTGCTCGGCCAGTCGAGCGACGGTGCCGACGACGATGTCCGACTCGGCGATGCCAAGCCGCGCGCGCACAGCGTCGCGCGTTTCGCCCGGCGTCGCACGCAGAAACGGCTCGACGTCCATCCCGGAATAGACCGTCTCGTACTGCTCGGGCTTGCCGATGCGCTTCGACACGAACAGCCGCGTCATCGCGTCAGCCACCGAGACGATGACATGACAGCGTCGCGCGGCGCGGCGCTCGGCCAGCACATACGCCTGGTTGAGGACGCTGATTCTGGCGCGGCGAAGCGGCCGGCCATCGACAGGCATGAACGGCGGCCCGTGGATCGTGTGGACCACGCCCGGCCTGGACGAGACCGACCACGCCGCCTCGCGCCCGAGAATGCCCGCCTTGCTGCTGTGCGTGTGGACGACATCGGGCGCAGTCCGCCCGATCAGTTGCCGCAGTTGCACCATCGCGCGACGATCACGAAGCGGGCTCACCTCGCGGCAAAGGTCGGGGATCTCGTGCGACGCGATGCCGCCGCCATCGGCCGTGCGAAACGCCCGCACACGCTCCAGCAGCGAGCCCTCGGGGCCATGGATCGGTCCGAAGGCGAGATGGACATCGTGGCCGAGACGAGCCTGCCCCTCGCAAGACAGCACGGTGTTCTCCTGCGAGCCGCCGAGGATCAGGCGGGTTGAGATGTGGAGGATTCGCATAGACATCGCGCTCGGGCTTCAGGACAATATCCGCATTCAGGACATTCTGGCGACATCAGTCCGTGCAGATCATAAGAACAGCGCTCGCAACGCAGCGATGGAGTCACCTCTCGCTTTCTGGACTGCAACAGCGACATCGCGACACAAATGCTGCCGGGGATCCAAAGTGGAATCCACAAAGTCGTTACTGGATCGGCTTGTGCGATCGTAGTTATGGGCCAGAGCCGCCAGTCGCACCATCCTCGCCATACTCTCCAAGGCCGTGACCAACGCCATCGCTGTGATGCTTCAATGGTAACCGAGCGCGGAAAGCCCCAATCCGCCGGGTGACGCTGAAGTAGAGCACATCCGCGCTGACAACCAAGGGACCACAAGCCGGCATCCACCTTCGGGAGCGGAACCCAAAGCCGGAACGGCCCAAAGACTAGGGCCAACCCAAACAACAAAGCAGACACCGCGAGCCAGATGCGATTCGGCAAGCGTCGAACGAAGCACCACCTAAGCATACCGCACCCACTCCAGGCACAACCCCGTCGCCGGCAGCGTCGGCCCCGCTAGTCGGCGATCCCTCTCCATCAACGCCCGTGAGACCTGCTCCGGCTCCATGTGCCCGCGACCGACCTCCACCAGCGTGCCAGCGATGATGCGAACCATGTTCCACAAAAAGCCCGAGCCGGAGACGTGGATGATGAGCCGAGATGGCGGGAAGGCGACGGCATTCGAGATTCCTGACTCGGCATTCGAAGGAGCGGTGGCACTCGGTGAAGCCTCGGCGTTCGGCATTCGTGACTCGGCATTCGTGCCGAGTGCGACAGGTCCGTCAGAGGACGCGCCGGCAACCACCCGACACTCAAATATCGTCCGCACCGTCGTCATCCTTCCGTGGCCCGCGGCCGCAAACGCCGCGAAATCGTGCTCGCCCACCAATCGCGCTGCCGCGTCGTTCATTCTCGCCGCATCAAGCGGCACCCACACATGATGCACATTGTCGCGATCCCACAGCGCCCGATCCCGCGACACATGCAGCCCATAGGTGTACCCCTTGCTTACGCAGTCGTTGATCGGATCGAACCCGTCGCTCGCACGCTCCGCCGAAACCACCAGCACATCCTCCGGCAGACGCGAGTTGATCGCGCGCCGCAGTGCCTCCGTCCCCCGTGCCTCGGGCCAACACTCTTCACTGCACGAGAACGCCGCGACCTGCCCGCGCGCATGGACCCCCGCGTCGGTTCGGCTCGCACCGCGAATCTCGACCGGCTCTCGCACCACCTCGCGCACCGCCCGCTCGACCACGGCCTGCACCGTCCGCAGCGCCACACGCCCCGGCCGCGCCGCCACAAGCGACGCATCAACATACCGCTCCGAGTTTGTCAGCACAGCGTGCTCGAGCGTCGGCTCCTGCCGCTGCCACCCGTGGTAGCCGGTCCCGTCATAGGCGATGGTGAGCTTGAATCGGGCCACGCGAGCAGCATACTCCCGCCTCGCTACCGTGGAGACGACAGCGACCATCGGCCCGAGCACGATACCATCGGCGCATGCTGATCCGTCCGACGATCGAGGCCGACCTTCCGGCGATCACGTCGCTGACCAACACCTTCATCGTCGCCACGCCCATTCATTTCTCGTTCGAGCCGCTCCCCGTCGCCGAGATGCTCCACATGTGGCGAGAGGGCCGCGACCGCTACCCCTGGCTCACCGCCGAGGTCGATGGCCGATTCGCCGGCTATGCCAAGGCCGGCGTCTGGCGTACTCGCGCCGCGTATCAATGGACCGCCGAGGCCGGCATCTACGTCGAGACCGATTGCCGCGCCCGAGGCATCGGCTCCGCCCTCTACGCCGCCATCATCGACGATCTCCGCCGCCGCGGCTTCCATTCCGTTATCGGCGGCGTCACGCTCCCCAACCAAGCCTCCGTCAAGCTCCACGAATCGCTCGGCTTCGAGTTCGTCGGCCGCTTCCGTCACGCGGGCCATAAGTTCGGCCAGTGGCACGATGTCGGCTTCTGGCAACTCCCCCTCCGCGACGACACCCACCACCCCAGCGGCCCGGACGCCGGCCCCGCCGCACCACCCATCGAAACGCCCGAGAGCAAGCGATGAGCGGCGATTCACAGCGTCGCACGCGGGCGCTTCGCATGTCGGCTGCGGGCCTTTGGCTCGGCGCGCTCATCATCAGTGGTGCGACCGCGGCCATCGCGTTCCCGATGATGAAGCAACTGAACCCGACACTGCCCGGCTTCGCCGCGTATCCCGGCGAGCACCACCGCATCGCCGCCGGCATGATCATGGCCCGCGTCTTCATCGCGTGCGACGCCCTGCAAGTCGTCTCTGCCGTGCTCGTGCTCGTCGCGGGTTTGTTGGCAAGCCGACACCGCGATCACGCGAGCATCGCGTCCCGGCTGGGCTGGATTGCAATCGGCGTGGCAGTCCTGACGCTTGCTGCCAAACTCGCCCTGCTCGACCCGATCATGCGTACCGAACTCAACGCGTTCTGGGCCGCCGCTTCCTCCGGCTCGCTCATCGACGCCGAACTGCATCGCGCGCGCTTCGACGCCTTGCACCCGCGCGCCAGCCGAATCATGGTTGCCACCGCCGCACTCGTCCTCGGCGCGATCGTCGCATGGATCGTCTCGGGCTTGCCACGCCAAAGCGTCAACAAATGAGCGGCCCGCGCAACATGGCCGCATCGCGCAACGAAACCCCGCTCGCGCGTCTGCCCTTCTCGCTGCCGCAGACGACCCCCGCCGATCGCGCCCGCGCCAAGCGTCTCTATGCCTCGCTCGAGTCGGCCTATCCCGACGCCACCTGCGCGCTCCACTACACCAGCGCCCATGAGTTGCTCATCGCGACGATCCTCTCCGCGCAGACCACCGACGCCGCGGTCAACAAGGCCACGCCGGCGCTCTTTGCTCGTTTCAAGACCCCCGTCGATTTCGCCGCCGCTACCCCCGCCGAGATCGAGCCCTTCGTCCGCTCCCTCGGCTTCTTCCGCAACAAGGCTCGCGCCATCCACGAATCCATGAGGGCCATCGTCGATCGGCACGGAGGCCAGGTGCCCGGCTCGATGACAGAACTGCTCGCCCTCCGCGGCGTCGCGCGCAAGACCGCCGGCGTCGTCCTCGGCAACTGGTTCCACATCAACGATGGCGTCGTCGTAGACACCCACGTCCAACGCCTCGCGCGACGCTTCGCCCTCGTACCCCAAGGTGCCACCGTGGACGCCATCGAACGCCGCCTCATGGCACTCTTCCCGCGCGAATCATGGTGCCGGCTCTCGCACCTGCTCATTGCGCACGGGCGAACCGCCTGCACGGCACGAGGAGCCTCCTGCACGAGCCCGATTTGTCAGAAGTTCGGCGAGGCCTGCGAGAATCGACCTCGCGCCAACGAACGCGCCGGGACCATGGCGATGCCTCGAAGACTCGCGGCCCGCTCCGATCCAAAGCCCGGCAATATCAAACGCAAGCCTACAGCAGCGGGTTCTTCACGCCCCGCACATACGCGCCGCTCGGACTCATCCCCGGCATCGGGTTGACCATCACATCCGAGTACAGTTCCGTCGCCGGGTCCGGCGCGGCGCTCGCCTCCGCAAACTCCAGCGCCTCCATCACGATCCGATGCACCTCCGCCTGCATCTCGGCCAGCGCCGGCTCCGTCAGGCACCGCCGCTCCTCGCTCAGGTGCTTCGCCAGACGCTCGATCGAGTCCATCGCCTTGTACCGATCGACCTCGTCCTTCGTGCGATACTTCTGGGGGTCCGACATCGAGTGCCCGAGGTACCGATACGTCTTCAGGTCCACGAACGCCGGCTTCTGCTTCTCGCGGCACCAATCCACCAGCGGCCGGAACTCGTCATACAAACTGAGCACATCGAGCCCGTCGATCACCTCGCCGCGGATGCCGTACGCGTCCGCCTTCTTCACCAGGTCGTCCGCCATCGTCGTCCCGCGATGGATCGAAGTCCCCATCGAGTAGCCGTTGTTCTCCACGACGAAAATACACGGCAAACTCCACAGCCCCGCCAGATTCATCGCCTCGTGCAGCGCGCCCTGATTCAGCGCCCCATCGCCCAGGAACGCCAGCGACACCTTCTTCTTCGCAACCGCGCCCGGCTCGACGCCCGGATTCGGTAGCGCCGTCCCCAGCACCTCCAACTCGTACTTCGCAGCGAACGCCAGCCCAACGCCCAGCGGCGTCTGCGCTCCGACGATGCCATGACCCCCGAAGAACCAGTGCGGCTTATCAAACATGTGCATCGAGCCGCCCTTGCCCTTGGCGCAGCCCGTGATCTTCCCGAACATCTCCGCCATGCAGTGCTTCGGCTCCATCCCCCGGGCCAGCGCGTGCCCATGGTCCCGATACGCGTGGACCACCGGATCATCCGGCTCCAAGGCACCCAGCGTCCCCACCGCCACCGCCTCTTGCCCGGTGTACAAGTGGCAGAACCCGCCGATCTTGGCCTGCTGATACGCCTGCGCCGAGCGGTTCTCAAACTCCCGGATCAGCATCATCATCCGCAGCCAACCCAGCACGGCCTCGTTCGAGAGTGCTGCCGAAGGGCGGGCAGTTGCTGCTCGCGTGCCGCGTGTGGGAATCGAACTCATCGTGCTGCTCAACGGTTCCGCTTTCGCTGAAGTGTGACGACCACCATCCCGGCACAACAATAGGGAGCACCCGCAAGCCTCGTCGTCCGAAGCCGGCGGGTGCGGGGCGATTTCCCCAGCCATGCGCCAACAACTCAGGGGTTCGCGTGTCCAGGCTTGTCGAGCAGCGCCTGATTCGCCGGGGCAGGAACCTGCGTCAGCAACACCAGCCACGCGTGCTCCAGTTGGAGATCCTGCCCAACCGCCGGCAGGCCGCTCGTGTCCGCCATCTCGCCCTCGGGCTTCGCACCGTCCGGCTTCGCTGGGACCGGCTTCCCATCGTTCCGCGTCACGTCCGAGTTCGACCTCGCACGAAGCGCGTCCACGATCTGCTGCGGCAGCATGTTCACCTGAAGGTTCGGATCGACACCCCACTGCGTCGCCGCGGGCAGGCGATGGATCATCGAGTTGCCCGGCAGGTGGTAATAGTTCGTCGTGACCTTCACCGCTGCCTCCGCCCCGCCACGCAGCGGCCACACGTTCTGCACGCTCCCCTTCCCGAACGTCCGCTGGCCCACCAGTAGCGCCTTCACGCCCGCCTCAGCCTTCGAATAGTCGCGCAACGCGCCCGACACGATCTCGCTCGCCGACGCCGAGCCCTCGTTGATGAGCACCACGACCGGCAAGCCCGTCAGCCGCGCCGCCGCGCGCCGCGCCGTCTGCTTCTCCACCACCGTTCCATCCTTCCGGTGCGTCGAGACGATGCGGCTGCCGAAGGGATTGGGCGTCGAGGGATCGATAAAGCGATTCGAGATCGCCACCGCCTGATCGAGCAGCCCGCCCGGATTGAACCGCAGGTCCATCACCAGCCCCGCGAGCCCCTGGGCCTTCATCTGCGCGATCGCGCGATCAAACTCGCCGTCGGTCTTCTCCGCAAAGTTGGTGATCCGCACATACCCGATCTTGTTCGACGGATCCACGAACCAATCCCAGTTGTCCTCGCCCGGCCCGGCCTTCTTCCAGCCCTTGACCGTCGAGACCTCGATCCGCGCCCGCACCAGCGGCAGATCGATCTCCTTCCGCGTCGTCTTGCCCTCCTCGTCCGCTTCCTCCCGCTCAAGCGTCAGCAGCACCTTCGTGTCCAGCGGGCCGGTGATGTTGTCCACCGCTTGATCCAGCGTGAATCCGATCGTCGACGCGCCGTTCACCTTCTTGATGATGTCGCCCGTGCGAACGCCCGCGCGATGGGCCGGAGTGCCCTCCATCGGCGCGACAACCTTGATGTTGCCGATGGGGTCCTGCTCGATCTGAATGCCCACGCCGAAGAAATGCCCCTGTGTGTTCTTGTTGAATCGCCGGATCTCGTCGGGCCAGATCACCGCGCTGAACTCATCGAGCGCATCCATCCCGCCATTGGTGAACTCGTGCAGCAGCGCCACCTTCGGCAACTTGATCGTCCGCTCGTTCATGTCCACGAGTCGATCCACCAGCATGTTCAGGTCCGAGCCGTCCGCCGCCGTCGGGCTCTTTGCGATCCGATCGTCCTCCGCCGCCAGGAACCGCAGCATCTCCGCCCGCGACGCCTCGTCCGCCAGCCCCGCGAACGTCGGCGAGAGGTCCGTCGTCGTCGCCACCGTCCGCACCGCGTCGATCCCGCCACGCAGGATCTTCTCCATCGGCGTCCGCTCCACATGCTTGCCGAACGCGCGGCCCATCGCCTCTCGGATCATGCCCTCGTCGATCCCCGCCAACTTCTGACGGAAGTCATCCCCCGTCGGGTTGTACGGCGGCAAGGGCTGCTCTTCGTCCTCATCCTCGCCCGCGCCCTTGGCTGCTTCCGGCTTCTTGTGCGCCTTGTTCCACGCGATCTCCGCGTCCCGCCGCTTGCTCCGCAACTCCCAGAACCGCTCCGGCGCGTAGAGCCGGATCACCTCGAGCCGCCGACGCTCGCGGAACACGTCGTCGCGGTACGTCCCGTGCTCCTCCAGTAGCAAGTGCAGCCGGTAATACAACTCGCTGGCCATCAGCCAGTCCCCGCGCGCCTCCGCCGCATGAGCCGCCACGTCGGCGTCCTGGATCAGTTTCTTGATCTTCGGCTCCTGAGGCACCGTCAGTTTGTCCGTCACCACCAGGCTCAGCGCCACCGCCGAACGCAGCCCCTGTGACAACCCGAGGTCGCCGCCGTCGGACGCCAGCGTCTCGTCCAGTTCCTTGCGAATCCGTGTCTCTTCCTCCGCTCGCTTGGCCTCGCGCGCTGCCAGATTCGACTTGAGACGCTGCACCGCCTTCGCGATCGTCTCGTTGCCCGCCGGCGCCTTGTCGAGCAACTCCATCAGCCCCTTCGCGTCGCCGCGCGATGCCGTCGTCCACACGCTTTGCGACCATTCATCCGCTAGAACCGTCGCGCTCCCCCACCCCTCCGCGGCCCGTGCCGTGTTCACCACCGCCGAGGGTCTGATCGCAAAGCCCGCAACCACAGTGACGATGGCCGCCCAGTGACGAACTCGCAACATGCTTGCCCCCGGCGCGTCGCGCCTGGAATTGAACCCGCCGTTGAGCGGCACCGCGCGGCCCGCTCCCTCCTGCTCTCGCCATCGGCACGCCGAGCGACGGTCGTTCGCCGCTCCCTCCGACACGAGGCCCGCCCGATCATATCGGGCCTTACGCGTGTATCCGTCCCTTCTACCCCAATAGATGCATCGCCGCACGCTCACCGTCATAGAGACGGCAAACACCCCATACCCCCAGCCGCCTCCTGTCGAACCGCACAAACTTCTCTCCGACTGCCATCAGACGGCCGCCCCGGCGAAATCTTCATCAAAATGTCCAAAGAAGGCTCCACCATCTCCGGCATGTGCCAGGCCTTCTGCCGCGCCTTCAGCCTCGCCCTCCAATACGGCCTCTCCGTCGAAGAGGCCGTCGTCCGCTTCAAGGGCATGCGCTTCGAGCCCATGGGCCCAACCAGCAACCCCGAAATCCCCGAGTGCTCAAGCATCGTCGATTACGTCGCACGATACCTCGACCAGCAATACGGCCCAGGGCTGCCGCGACGGTGATTCTTGAGCCGACCGCGCGAGCGGTCGGTCGCTTTCTTACCTTCTCCGCATCGTGAGCCGGGGCGTCCACGCCCCGCGTTTTTGCCTTCCCCTTCGTCCCCCCGTCCCTTCGTCCCCTTGTCCCTTCTTATGTGCATCCCGCCGCGAACGAGTTCTGGAAGCACACAAAGTCCGAAACATTCAGCACCGGCGGCGTCGTACTCCCGTCGCAGTTGGCGTAGCTATCGCCCGCCGCGAACTTGTTGAGAAAGCAGATGAAGTCCACCACGTTCAACGCCGGCGTCGAGGTCGAGCCGTCGCAATCCGCATAGCACCGCGGAACCTCAGCGCGAAAGGATGTGCCCGCGTTGCCAGGAACAATGCCGTAGCCTGCGATCACTCGTCCGTGTGCAGAGACGCCGTGGGCATAGAAAAGGCTGGTGCCCGGCAGTACGGTCACGCCGCGGGCCGCGAGATAGTCCGTGAGCAGAAACACAGAGCCGTTTTTCCAGACGCAAGCGACACCGAGCTTGTTGTTATTGCAACCGCCGACGATCGTCGAGCCATCGTCGGAAACCGCTGCAATCTCAACCCTCGAGTAGCCATCCAAAGGGCTCAGCGAAACGGGGGCTTGTCCATAGCGCCAGATGAATCCCCTACGGCTGCCGCCGGCCGCGTTGTCCCAGATGCCAACCATGATGGAGCCGTCGTGATTGAGGTCGCGCGGGTACATCTGGTTGGCCGCGCCAAACATGGGAACCAAAACCGCTCCGGTCTCGGCGGTCCATCGAAAGCCGCGTGTGCCGCCGATCGTGAGCGACTCGCCCTGCCCGGCCATGACCCTGCCATCGCCGGAAATGGCCGAGAGGCTTCGATTGCCAAAGAATCCCGGAGTTGGCAGCGACTGCACACCCCCCGTTTGTTCCCTCCAGACCAGCGGGTAGTGCTGGGAGGAGGCTACGCCATACCCTACTACAATCGAGCCGTCGGCGGAAACGTCGAACGCCTCGCCGCCCGAGATTAAGACGACCAGCCCGGTAGGCTGTGTCCAGCGGAAAGGGCTGCCGCCCCATTCTCCCACGACTACTGCGCCGTTGCTGCTCGCTCTGTACGCCCGGCCGCCTGCTGTCAGAGTGGTGAGGGCTACGAGACCTGATCCTGCTGTCCAGCGGTACGGTCGCTGAGTGCCCCCGGAAGAAACTTGGCCAACCACCGCCAATCCGTCAGCCGATACTCCCCACGCCCGGCCGCCGCCGATGCCAATCAATCCGGGTTGAGCCTTCAGCGAAACGTCCGTAGCGGCGAGCGCCATGATGCTCATCAAAGATGCCATTCGCATAGCCCGCGACCTTTCGTTCTCGAACCGTGGCCTTAGAGCCTCTAACAGAATGGCATCGGCTTTGCGGTGAGTCTGTCGTGCAAGGAGGCACGCCATGGCCAAGCCGCTGCTGGACGACGCGTTGTGGACGATCATCGAGCCGCACATCCCCGTGAAG
>JBJXFQ010000049.1:0-22212 GCA_046155605.1 Phycisphaerales bacterium | reverse complement strand
GCTCGCGCCCGCCCCGCACGCGCCCGCGTCCACCCAGCACATCTTGACGCCCGACGACCCTGTACCCTGTCTTCGTATTCATCTGCGGCTCCTTCAAGAGGGGTGTCCGGTCGGTTGCACGACCGGGCACCCTTGGAGCCGCCATCCTCCACGCTCACGCGGCGCGGCTCAACTTCCCACTACGGATGGGACACCCTCCGAACACATCATCTGCGATGCGATCCAATCCCTTGCGGAAGTCCTCGTACTTGGCGATGAAGTCGTAGATCGCGTATGCGGTGCTGAGTACCAGAACAAGTGTCAACTCTGCGCTTTCGCCGTAGCGGATGCGAACGTCTCTGACCGTCACACCTTCCGGGAAGTATCCCTTGACGATTCGGCGGACTTCTCGCGCGATGCCACCATCATCGGACACGTTCGACGATCCGTACTCGCCGTCGAACTCTTGGATTGCACGGACGAGATGCCTGTCTGCCTCTCGATCAGGAGAGGAGACATAGACCTCGAAGGATGCAAGCGTTTCGCCGACACCTTGCGCCGCATTCGGAGAGTCAGGGGCCGCCATGAGTGCCTCCAGAAGCCGTTAGGGTAGTCGATCCCGCATCAAATTTTCTCCCGCCATTCTCCCGCGGCGCTTTTTTCAGATTTTCTGGCTCTTCCGATGCACCAATAAAAACGGCCCTGACGCTAGCGCCAGAGCCATTTTTTCAAGTGGAGCGGAGGAGAGTCGAACTCCCGACCTCATCATTGCGAACGATGCGCTCTACCAACTGAGCTACCGCCCCGACGCCGCGGCAGAACCGGGCTTGCCGCGGGGCGTAAGCATATCCAGCCCGCCCGAGAAGGACGAGCCGCTCGGCATGGCCGTGCGTCCCGCGAGCGCGAATGATAACGGGCGTTCTGGAAGGCTGGACCACTCTCATGAGCCGAACCCTTGCGTATTGTTCCGCATCTCGTGCCGCACTCGTTGCCGGGTTCTTTGTCGCCGCGCTCGCTGCCGTGCTTTTCGTCGGGTGCGGCCAGCCCGCGCGGCAGCCCGGCTCGCTGCGCGTCGTTGTCTCAATCCAGCCGTTGCTCGGGTTGGCGAGGGCGCTCGCGCCCGATGGGGCCGATGTCAGCGCTCTCATCGCCGTCGGCCAATCCGAGCATGGCCACGAACTCACCCCCGCCGAGGCCGATCGCGTACGGCGTGCCGACATGCTCGTGTATGTGGGACTCGGCTTGGAGGCCAAACTTCAGCGGCTGGTCGAGCGGCGTCCGGTCAAAGGCCGCGAGGTCGTGTGCTTTGCCGATGCGGTGGGCATCAAGGATGACCATGCGCACCATGACCATGAGGGCCACGACCACGAGCGTCACGGCACCATCGACCCGCACCTGTGGCTCGACGCGCGGCTGGTCGAGCAACTGGTTGAGCCGATGCGCGCCGCAATCGAGCGCGCGCTCGTGGCCCAGGGCCAGTTCACCGACGTCGAGCGTGCAGCACTGGCCGCGCGCGCGCAAGCCTTGACGGCGCGGGTCCGCGAGTTGGATGCCGACCTTGTGCGCCAACTCGCGCCGCTCAAAGGGCGCACGATCGTGACCCACCACAACGCCTGGAGCCGCCTCGCCGATCGCTTCGGGTTGAAGGTGGCGGCGGTGATCCGCGAGGTGGAGGGCAGCGAGCCGACGCCGGACGCCATTGAGCGCGCGGTTCGGGCGGTGAAGGAAGCCAGCGGTGGGGTGGGGGGGGCGGCGATCTTTGTCGAGCCGCAGTTCAACCGGGCGGCCGGAGAGCGGATCGCGCAGGCCACGGGCGAGCGCCTGGGGACGCTCGATCCGCTGGGTGATGGCGACTGGTTCGCGCTCATGCGCGCGAACGCGGACTCGCTGGTGCGGGCGCTGGGGCCGTAGGCGTGCGCGTGCGACCGGCTTTGTGGGCGAGTCGCGGCGTGCGCGCGTCGGCATCCTCATCTACACTTGGCGGATGCCGGCGAGTCCAACTTCTGAGCCGCACCGACGAGCCGTGACGGGCGCTGCGGACGGCGTGCGCTCCCCAGCGGTGGCGATCTCGTATCGGGGCGTGGGGTTCATGTATCCCGGCTCCGCGCGATCGGTGCTCGAGGGGGTTTCGCTCGACGTGCTGGAGGGCGAGCGGCTGGGGATTCTCGGGCCCAACGGCGGGGGTAAATCGACGCTGTTGAAGTTGACAATGGGGTTGCTCGCCGGCCATGTCGGCGAGATCAGGGTGTTCGGCAAGACACCGGAAGAGTCGCGACGGCAGGGGCTGGTCGGGTATGTGTCGCAGCGTGTCGAGGCGGAACTGGGCTTTCCGCTGAGCGTGTCGCAGGTGGTGGAGATGAGCGCGGCGCGGGGCGTGTCGGCGTGGCGGTCGCTGCCACGGGATCGGCGAGAGCGCGTCGCGCTGGCGATGGAGGTGGTGGGGATCACCAGTTGTGCCGAGATACCGATTGGGGAGTTGTCGGGCGGGCAGTTGCAGCGAGCGATGATCGCGCGGGCGCTGGCGGGCGGACCGCGGCTCTTGATGCTGGATGAGCCGACGGTGGGGATCGACGTGGTGGGGCAGCAGCAGTTTGCCGAACTGCTCGGCGGCGTGCGCGCGAAGTTGGGAGTGACGATCGTGGTGGTGAGCCATGATTTGCGGACGATTGCGGCGGGGTGCGATCGTGTGGCGTGCCTGAGTCGCACTCTGCACAGCCACACGGCACCGCGGGGCCTGACGCCGAAGGTGCTGGCGGAAGTTTTCAGCCACGACGTGGCGGCGGTGTTCGGGGATATCCATGTTGATGCGCATCTGGCGCACGATTGCAGTGACCCGTCGCACCAACATGGAGCGCATGGAGGGTCGCACGGACACCGGCCGCACGGCGACGGGCAGTCTTCTGAGGGCGGGGGGCGGCCGCGTGGGGTCGGCCCGTGAAGACGCTGCGCTATCTCTCGGATCCGGCGATGTTCGAGATGTTCGCGCCGGCGATTCTGGCCGGGCTGGCGGTTGCGATCGCGTGCGCCGTGCTGAGCCCGCTGGCGGTGCTCAAGCGGATGTCATTTGTGGGGCAGGGGATCAGTCACGCGGCCTTGGGCGGCGTCGGCGTCGTGGCGATCGTGTCGGCGCTGGGGGGCACGGCGGCGGCGATGGTCTCACACGAAATGGCGCAGTCGCTGGTGATCTTCGCATTCTGTGCAGGCTCGGCTTGGTTGATCGCTCGGCTGACGGAGCGCGGATCGACGGCGGCGGACACCGCCATCGGGATCGTGCTCGTCGGCGCGATGACACTGGGGGCGATTCTTGTGCAACTGGCGCGGCGGGCGGGCGCGAGCAACGTGCGGAGTTGGGAGAGCCTGCTGTTCGGCGACATGCTGGTGGTGACGTGGACGGACGCGGGGATGGCGTGCGTCGTGGCCGCGGCGGTGCTGGGAGCGGCGTGGTGGTTTCGCAGGCCCATGGTGTTCTGGGCATTTGATGAGGCGGCGGCACCGGCGTTCGGGGTGTCTTCGTGGGCGATGAAGCACCTGCTGGTGGGGCTGCTGGCGCTGGCGATCGTGGCGTCGATGAAGTTGGCGGGCGTGCTTTTGGCGACGGCGATGCTGGTGCTCCCGGGCGCGATTGCGCTGCGATTGAGCCGTCGGTTGTGGGTGGTGATGGGGTGCTCGCTCGCGGCGGGGTTGCTCGGGGTTGTTGGAGGCTTGGTGGCGAGTTTTGAGATGGATTTGCCGCCGGGCGGGGCGATTGTGGGTGTACTGGTGCTGGGGTATGCGGCCGCGCGCGCGTGGCCGAGGCGGGAAGGGGCGTCAGAGGCACGGGGAGTAAGAAGAGGAGGGGCCGCCGCGGAGTGACGGGGGATCCAATGCAAAGCAGAGAGAATCGACGGGGACTATCGATCACCGAACCAGTCGAAGTACCGAAACCAAGGGATGAGTCATGAAAGCGGAGCGGATTCTGGCGGAGTTGAACCGGATTCGGAAGGATTTGGGTGAAGACCCTACCGACCTGGAATGGGTGGCGATCCATCACGCGTTTTGCTTTGTGTCGTACCAGATGAGTGCGTTTCAGGCCTATTTGGACGAGCAGGAGCGGAAGGGGGCGTTCAAGGATTTGGAGGATTAGGGCCTAGCGGAAGGGTCTGATTGATCGGCGGTTGCGCGCGGCGGAGGAGTGGACTGGGCGAGGCAATTGGGCTGCGGAAGGGTCGTGAGGATTCACCCGCTTTGCGATCTTGCCCAGATTGTCGGCGGGCGAATGCAGGAGGCCGGATTCCTGCGGGTGGATGGAACCGGACTGTTGCAAAGGCGTACAAAATAGACGATAATGGTGTATCCGGTGACGACGTTCCGGCCCCTCTCGAAAATCGACGAGGGAAGAACGAGCAGCCGGACGACCGACGGGGCGACTTGTCGGGCGATGTGCCGCGGATGACGGTCCGCGGGGAAGGAGTCCAGCGGCGACTGGAGTCAAGTCGCGACGGCTGGGTAGGCTCTTTCGGAAGGAGGTGATCCAGTGACGAAGTGTGACTGTATGAAGGGGCTGCGCGTTTGACGCGAGCTCGACGGAGCTGCGTTGCGCAGCCCTGATGTAGACTTCTACGGCTGCCGGTTCGAAAGAGCCGGCAGTTTTTCTTTTTCGCGAGCCCGAAGGCTGGCGGCTCGAAGTTCCGCGGCTGGGCGCGTGGGTTGCGAGAAGACTTGCACAAGGCGAGGTCTTTCGAGCAACGGACACGGGCATGGGCTTTGCTAGACGGGCTATCGTTGTCGGTCATCCCCGCTGGAGGCGGGAGAATGGAGCATTGCGATGCGTTTCGATTCAGCCTCGGCGGTTCGTGGTGGGCGGCGTCTGGCCATGGCAGGATTGGTGGCGGTGGCGATGTGGCCAGGAGTGGCCATGTCGCAAGTTCCGACGCCAGTGACCCTGGCACCCCCGAATCCGACGACAGTGGCGTTGCACGGGAGCACGGTTGCGGCGATCGGGGACATCAATGCCGACGGCAGGCCGGACATCATCGTGGGGTCGTACTTCGGCACGGGAAACGTGGGACGGGTCTACCTGTATTCAGGAGCGACGGGACAGCGGATCCGGCAGTTGGGGCAGCCGATTGTTGAGGTTGACGGATTGTTCGGGTACGCGCTGGCTGGCGTGCCTGATGTGAACGGGGACGGTGTGCCGGACGTGGCGGTGGGGGCACCCAATGACAGCCCCGGAACGAGCCCGGCGCAGTGCGGGCGTGTGTATCTGTATTCGGGCGCAACTGGCGGCTTTTTGCGTTCGTTGGTGCCGCCCGTGGCGGAATCGTTCGGCAACTTCGGCGAGGCGGTGGCCGGGATCGCGGACGTGAACGGCGACGGGCGAGGTGATGTGGTGGTGGGCTATCCGCGGGAGGATCGGCAGAGCGGGGGCAGCAACAGCGACAGCGGTCGAGTGTTCATCTATTCCGGTGCGACCGGGCAGCGCATTCGGACGATCACGCCGATCGCGCCGGAGGACTCGGGCGAGTTTGGCGAGGCGGTGGCGGTGACGGCGGATATCAACGGGGACGGCGTGCAGGACATCATCATCGGCGCGCCGAAAGAGAGGCCGGATGACGCGGGGCGGGTGTATGTGTATTCCGGCGCGACGGGGGCGTTTCTGAGGAAACTGCTGCCTCCGACGCCGCAGAACGATGGGCGGTTTGGTGAATCGGTGGCGGGAGTGCCGGACGCGACCGGTGACGGGGTTCCGGAGATTGTGGTGGGCGCGCCGCGGGAGTTTGGCCATGCCGGCCGGGCGTATATTTTCAACGGGGCGACGGGGGTGCTGATCCGGGGGCTGGTGTCGCCTGGCAATGAACCTGACGGGCGATTCGGGACGTCGGTGTCGGGCGTGCCGGACATGAACAATGACGGGCGCGGCGAGGTGATCGTTGGGGCATCGCACGAGGATCCAGGCACGAGCCCGAACAACAACGGGCGTGCGTACATCTTTTCGGGCGTCAGCGGAGCGTTTCTGTTCAAGTTGATCCCGCCGAGCGGGAACTCGAGCGAGGAGTTCGGGTATTCGGTGACGGGGATCGGCGACACGAACGGGAACGGCAGGGGCGAGGTGGTGGTCGGGGCTCCGGGCGATGACAATGGGAGCAACAACGGGGACGGGAACGCGTTCCACTACCGGTTTTGACGTTCATGCGGAGGAAGGCACCGACTTCGCGAGGCCGAAGTCGGTGGCACGGAAATGGCCTGGCTGGCGGGGTGGGGTGCGTCGTGCCGATGTAGCATGACGCCATGAGTACGCGCCACACCCATCCCGATCCGTGCATTCTTGTGATCTTTGGTGCGTCGGGGGATCTGACGCAGCGGAAACTGATCCCGGCGCTCTATGAGTTGTCGCGCGGTAACGGCGGGCGCGGCAGGCTGCCCGAGCGGCTGGCGATCGTGGGCGTCTCACGGACGCCGATGACGGACGAGCAGTTCCGAGATAGGCTGCGCGGTCCGGCCAAGGAGCACGCGGCGGGATTCGACGACCAGAGTTGGTCAGCGTTTGCGAAGCGGATTCACTATCACACGGGAGACGCGGCCACGCCGGAGGCCTATCCGGCCTTGAGCGATCGGCTCGGGAAACTAGCGAAGGACTTCGGCCTGGCGATGCCCACGGGCGGGGCGAATCTGCTGTTTTATCTTTCGGTGTCGCCGAATCTGTACGGGCCGATCATCGGGAGCCTGGGCGAATCCGGGCTGATCGCGGAGGGGAAGCGGTGGTGCTCGCTGGACCCTAGCGCGACGCCGTGGCAGAGGATCATCGTGGAGAAGCCGTTCGGGACGGACCTGGCGACGGCGCGGTCGCTGAACATGGCGCTGGGCCGGGTGTTTGAGGAGGACGCGATCTACCGGATCGACCACTACCTCGGGAAGGAGTTGGTTCAGAACATCCTGGTGATGCGATTTGCGAACGCGATCTTCGAGCCAATCTGGAACCGCGCCAACATCGACCATGTGCAACTGACGGCGGCGGAGACGCTGGGCGTCGGGTCGCGCGCGGCAAACTTCTACGACTCGGCGGGGGCGATGCGCGACATGGTGCAGAGCCACTTGCTGGAGGTGCTGGCGCTGGTGGCGATCGAGCCGCCGAGCACGTTTGACGCGGACTCGTCGCACCGGGAGAAGATCAAGTTGTTCAACAGCGCGCGGCCGATCGATGCAGCGCGGGCGTATGAGTCCGCGGTGTTCGGGCGGTATGGGCGGACAAGCAAGGGCGAGCCGGCGTATGTGGAGGAACAGGGCGTCGATCCGGGGAAGCGGACGGAGACATACTGCGCGATGCGGGTGGAGTTTGACAACTGGCGATGGGCGGGCGTGCCGTTTTATCTGCGGAGCGGGAAGCGGCTGGCGAAGAAACTGACGGAAGTGGTGGTGCAGTTCAAGCGGCCGCCGGTGCATCTGTTTCCGGGGTTTGACCAGGGCGGCGACCTGGCGGGGAACCGGCTGGTGATCAACATCGCGCCGAGCGAGGGCCTGGAACTACACGTCTTGGGCAAGGTGCCCGGTGCCGGGCTGCGGATCGACGCGGCGAACCTGAGCCTGGATTACATCGATCGATTCGGCGGCGAGAAGGTGGAGGCGTACGGCCCGCTGATCCTGGACGCGATGCGCGGCGACCGTTCGCTCTACAAGCATCGGGACCAGATCGAGGGGACGTGGCGGATCTGCCAGCCGCTGCTGGATTGCGCGGCGTTGCGAGAGCGGATCGAGGACTATGCGCCGGGGAGTTGGGGGCCGCGAGGTGCGGACGCCATGCTGGCGCGAGACGGGCGGGCGTGGCACAACCCGGCTTGAGCGTGCCTCCGGCGCTGCGCGACGTCACAGCCGCCGCTCCCTTGACCCGCATTCCACGAAGAACATAATTGTGCATGTCCCCACCCTGTGGGTGCTTGGGACTCGGAGGTGCCATCATGAAGACCGTGACAGCGTGCGTCGGGGCGTGCGTCGGTGGCGTCTTATCGACTGCGACTCTCGCCCAGGTGAGATACAACGTCGAACCCCAGACGGCGTGGATCGAGGTCTACTGCCTTCCGCCGTGTGCGTGCCCGCAGAGTCAACTCTCGGGGATGGCGGCAGGAACGTTCACACTGACGCTGACGAATCCCGGGCCGCTGTTCAACGAGTACTCGGTGACACTCGTGGATTGGCTTGCGACCGTGCCGACGGGAACGAGGCTGGTCAGCGGCAGCGGAACCTACACCATTGGGGGCGAAGTCGCCATCCAGCACCGCATGCAGTTGGACCTTGTGATCGATGGGGCGGCCCCGCTGCATTACGACAGCGGGCTGGTGCTCGCCGATCCGCAGAACCCGTTTCCTCGCATCGGGATTTATCTGGAGACGCAGCAGTTCGTCTGCAGGCTCAATGTATTGGAACTTGTTGGCTCACCCCGCCCATGCTACCCCAACTGCGACGAGAGCACGACCACGCCCGTGCTCAACGTGAACGACTTCGTGTGCTTCATGAATCGCTTTGCCGCGGGAGACCTGTACTGCGACTGCGATCACAGCACCATGTTTCCGGTGCTCAATGTCAATGACTTCCTCTGCTTCATGAACTCGTTCGCGGCGGGCTGCTCGTAGGTTGGGTATCTTCGCGGGGGGCTTGGCGCGGGCGAGAGAATCATGTAGACTGGCAGGCTCAGGCCGCCGGGTCGCCTCGAAGCCCCGACCTCGCGCGCCCATTGGAGTCGCTCCATGCCGATTCTTCGTTCCGTCGTGTCCCCGCTTGCGGTTGTCCTTTGCGCCGGCTCGGCGTGGGCACAGCCCGCCAACGACCTGTGCTCGTCCCCGACCGCGATCAGCGGATTCGGGACGTTCCCGTTTGATAACAACGCCGCCACCACCGACGGCTCGTCGCACGTCGCCTGCAACTTTTTCAACAGCCAGGAGATCTACAACGACATCTGGTACTGCTGGACGGCGAGCGCGTCGGGCCCGGTCCGGCTCCGCACATGCTCGCAGACAACGCTCGACAGCAAGATCGCGGTCTACTCGACCTGCTCGCCATGTCCTGGCGCGACCGAGCCTATTGCGTGCAGCGACGACAACTGCGCGACGCAGACAGAGGTGAGTTGGTTCGCCGCCGCCGGCGCGTCGTACCTCATCCGCGTCGGGTCGTTCGGCGCGACCGCGTTCGGGAGCGGGACCTTTGAGATCGGCTCGTCGATCTTGGTCGGCCCGGTGATCAACCCGACCAACAACCACGCGTACTACCTGCTCTCGCCCTCGTCGTGGACGGTTGCCGAGGCCTCGGCAGTCGCGCTCGGGGGGCACCTCGTCACCATCCGCTCCGCCGACGAGAACGAGTGGGTCCGCACGATGGTGCTCGGGTTTGACGGGATGGATCGCCGCGGGTGGATCGGCCTCAATGACGAGCAGGTCGAGGGCACGTTCGCCTGGACCAGCGGCGATCCCGCGGCGTACACCAACTGGAACGGCGGCGAGCCCAACAACTCCGGCGGGCTTGAGGACTATGCCGAACTCTTCTACAGCAACGGCTTCTGGAACGACAACCAGAACGCGCCTCCGCTCCTGGTCTACGGCATCGTCGAGGTCACCGGCGTGCCGTGCTATGCCAACTGCGATGGGAGCACGGCCCAGCCGCTGCTGAACGTGAACGACTTCGTGTGCTTCAACAACCGCTTCGTGGCTGGCGACGCGTACGCGAACTGCGACAACAGCACCGCGGTGCCGATCCTCAACGTCAACGACTTCATCTGCTTCTTGTCGAAGTTTGCAGCAGGGTGCAGTTGAGGCGCGACGATGCGTCGGCTTTCCGGCCTCGGGCAGCGTGTTCACCGGGCGAGTCGCTGAGCGCTTCCTCGCAACCAACCAAGCGAGAACTCGATCGCATCGTGCTGGGGCATCCCTTTGCCCTCCAGGTAGGCGGAGGCCCAAGCGGCGTCCGAGCCGGTCCGCCCGCGCAGCGCCTCCTTGGACGCGGGAAGATTCTGCTCAAGTTCGCGCTGCGTATCGGGCATGTGCGTGACGCCGATGGCCTCGCGGATCGCCTCGGCCGCACCGGCGAGCCGAGCCGCCGCCTCGGGCTCATCGCTCACCGCCGCGAGGATTGATGCTTGGCCGAGTTGCTCGAGCAAGCCTTGCCTGTCTGCAAGCGGCGCATAGAGATCGATGGCCTCGGCCCGCAAGCGACGGCACTCCACGACGTCATTTCGCCGACGCGCCAGATCGGCGAGATTGCCGAGCATCGAGGCGATGAATCGGGCAGCGCCGACCTCGCGATGCACGGCGATGGCCTGCTCGTAGAGCCGCTTGGCCTCGTCGAGGTCGCCGCGCTCCGACGCCGTGTATCCCAGGTTGCCAAGGTTGTACGCTTCCCAGTCTTTGTTCCCGATCTCGCGATTGATCGAGAGCGCCTTGCGATACAGGACCTCGGCCTGGTCGAAACGCCGTGAGATCGTTTCAACCACCGCAACCTGATTGAGCGATCCGGCCTCGCCACGCCGATCCCCGCATTCGTGCCAGAGCACGAGCGCTTCCTCACCAAGAGCCCGGCTGTCGTCGAGGTCACCCTGCCGCATGGCGCATTGGGCCGCCGCGTGCAGCGCTGAGGCACGGGAGGCGGGCGATGCGACACCCTTTGACTTCGTCAGGGCGGCGATCATGCGCCGAGCCACGCCATGATGCCCGCGCGCTTCCCAGAAGAGGTGCAAACGACCGCCGATACAAAGGCCAAGGTCAAGCGGCGTGCCGTCACCCTCCGCAGTGGCATCGACCGACGCCCATGACATCGCCTCGATGATGTTGTCGAAGTCGCGATCCAGCCTCTCGAACCACAACCGCTGCTCGGACCCGGCCATCGGCACGTACGCGGCCTGGGCGAGCGAGTGGAAGTACCGCAGGTGCGCGTGCCGAGCGTCAATAACTTCACCGGCCTGCGCGAGCGCCTCGATGGCGTATTGCCGCATCGTTTCGAGGAGCCGATAGCGGGCCTCCCCGCCCTGCTCGTCGGTCACGAGCATTGACTTATCGCCCAGATGCGTCAGCAGATCGAGCACCTCAAACATGTCGGCGTCCGGCCCCGCGATGACGGCCGTCGCCGCCTCAAGGGTACAACCGCCGGCAAAGACGGACAGCCGTCGAAGGGCTCGTTGCTCTTCGTGTCCGAGCATTTGATATGACCAGTCGATGGCGGCCCGGAGCGTCTGATGCCGCTCGGCACGCCCGCGCCCGGCGCGAAGCAGTTTGAAGCGGTCGTCGAGGTGCCTTTCGATCTGCTCGGGCGCGAGCACTTTGACTCGTGCCGCGGCGAGTTCGATCGCGAGCGGGACGCCGTCGAGCCGGCGACAGATGTTCGCGATGCTCGCGCTGTTCTCGGCCGTGAGCGCGAAGGCGGGCTTGGCCGCGGTGGCCCGATCGACAAATAGCGAGACGGACTCGCACTCCATCAGTGCGGCCGGAGAGGTCGGCGAGTTCCCCGGGGGCGTCAACGAACCTCCGCCGCGCGTGACCGGCTTCGACCGGACCTCGGATCGCGTCTCGGCTGGAACGCCGAGGCTTGGCACTCGCCAGGACTGTTCGGCGCGCACGCCCAGGGCCTCGCGGCTCGTGGCGAGAATCCGGAGGTTCACGCATGCGTCGAGCAACTCCTGCGTCATCTCGCACGCGGCCTCAAGCATGTGCTCGCAGTTGTCGAGTACGAGAAGGACTCGCTTGGTGCCGATGTGCTCCGCGAGCGCTTGGGAGATCGAGCGTCCGGCGGGAGGTTTGAAGCCCATCGCGTTGCCAACAGCGTTGGGCACCATCGCGGCATCGCCGACCGGCGCGAGTTCCGCGATCCACACACCGTCCGGGAACCGCGGCATCACCCGTCGCGCCGCCTCGATTGCCAGCCGCGTCTTGCCGCAGCCCCCCGCGCCGGTGAGAGTGACGAGCAGTCGCTGATCGAGGAGCGAATCGATCTCCGTCAGCGCGGCCACTCGCCCGATGAAACGATCGAAGGTTCGGGGCAGGTTGTTGGGCGGATCATCAGCGCCGGGACGAGGCTCCGGGGTGGCACGCCTCGCTCCGACGCACTCTTCGAGGCGCTCGCGCACCTCGCGCATGGTCTGCACCCGTGATTCGACCTCGCGTGCGAGGCACTGCCGGAGTAGCGCGCCGAGGCCCTCGGGAAGATCAGGCGGCAGGATCCCGTAGTTCGGGTCTCCACGGAGCGTTGCGGCGATCAGGTCGGCGGTCGTGCGACCCTCGAACGCGTTGTGCCCGGTCAGACACTCGAAGAGCACGCAGCCGAAACTGAAAATGTCGGCGCGGCCATCCACAGAATCGCCGCGTGCCTGCTCCGGGGACATGTATCCTGGAGTGCCCATTCCGGCTTCGACGGCCTGAGTCGGCCCGATCCGCGTGGCGCCGTCGGCGGGCGTGGCGGCGGTGCTGACGAGGGCGATGCCGAAGTCGAGAACTTTGGCGGTCCCGTCGTCGGTGACGCAAACGTTCTCGGGCTTGAGGTCGCGATGGATGATGCCGCGGGCGTGGGCCGCCTCGAGCCCTCGAGCGATCTGGACGCACAATCGGAGCGCCTCACGCGGTTCGATGGGCCCGGACCTTTCGATCCGCTCGGCCAGCGAACGCCCCGGCACATACTCGAGCACCAGATAGGTGTTACCGTCGTGCTCGAGGAAATGGTGGATCTGGGCGATATGCGGGTGATTGAGTTGGGCAATCGTCCTGGCCTCTTGCCGAAACCGCGACATGCGACTTGTGTCGCAGGCGAGGGCGGGCGCGATCGCCTTGAGCGCGACAACGCGGTCGAGCCGCTCGTCGCGGGCGCGATAGACCACGCCCATTCCGCCACGGCCGATCTCCGTCTCAACGCGGAACGTGCCGATGAGGGTGGAGTTGGGCATCGCGCGATTGTACCGGACTCTCCGAAGGCTGTGGTCGCGTAGAGATGCTCGGTGCCGCCGCCTTTCGTGTTCGTAGCGCATCCCGAAGCGATCATGCACGACCTGTGGAACGAAGGCGAGCAGACAATCACCTGCGCAAGGAAGAAGGGCTGAAGCGGCATAAACGATCTCGCGGGCGGCTTTGATCGGCAATCGGGCGAGTCTTAGGGGTGTGTTCCCGCGACGTTCAGTCGCAATCGGTACAGGCCGGTGCGTGCGGCCATGTAAAGCGTCCGGCCGTCGGCGTCGCCAAATGCGAAGTTGGCGGGCAGTTCGGGCAGGCTGATTGTGCCCAAGTGGTCACCCGTGGGTGAGTAGACGCGGATTCCGCCGGGGGCGGAGGCGTACACGTTTCCCCGCGAGTCCACCTTGAGGCCGTCGAGGCAGATCTCACCCGGTATCCCGGTAAGGTCAGCGAAAGTCATGGCATTTGTGAGGGTGCCGTCCGGCGCGACGTCATACCGGAGGATGACTTTCTTCTTTTCGTCCCAGTTGTCCACATAGAGGTGCTTCTCGTCCGGCGAGAACGCCAGGCCGTTGGGCCCCTTGAGGTCGGTGCTGACGAGTTTGAGCGTGCCGTTGTAGAGGCAGAAGACGCCGCTGTAGGGCAGTTCCTTGCGGGGGTCGTTGTAGACCTTGGGCAGGCCGAAGGGCGGGTCGGTGAAGAAGAGCGCGCCGTCGGACCGGTAGACCAGGTCGTTGGGGCTGTTGAGGCGCTTGCCCTCGTAGCGGTCGGCGAGAATGGTGGTGGAGCCGTTGGGCTCCAGGCGCGTGACCCGCCGGTTGCCGTGCTCGCAGATGGTGAGGCGGCCGTCGGGGCTGAGCGTAAGGCCGTTGGAGCCGGGCTGGTGATACTCACCGATGTTCCCGCCCGCCGGGCCGCCGAGGCCGGAGTAGCCGCTCTTGGTGCGGAAGATGGAGGCGGTGCCGGTGATCGGGTCCCAGCGATGGATGACGTTCTTGTTGGGGTCGCTGAAGAGCAAGTAGCCACCCAGGCCGCCTCCGCCGTAGGACTTGCCTGCGGCGAGTTGCGGGATCCAGATGGGTCCTTCGGCGAAGGAGAAGCCGTCCGCGAGTTTCTCGGCCCTGGCGTCGGGCGCGACGATCGCATCGAAGGCGGGGTCGGCGCGCGTGATCTCAGTCACGACGGGCGTCGGCGCGTTCACCCCGGTGCGCCCGGGCTTGTAGATGTCCAGCGTAGCCGAGCGGATCCAGACGTAGTTTTGGGGTGGGTCGGAGAGCGGGCCGTTGGCGGCGAAGATCGCAAGGTGGATCTGGCGGCCGGGCGTCGCGTCGCGGGCGATGGTGACGCGGTTGGGCACGTTCCAGCCGCGCACGAGCGCGCCGCCGGACTGCCCGAGCACTGTTGGCAACGCGCCATCGACCCAGACCTCGGCGTAGTCGTCAACCGCGATTTCGAGCACGAGGGTCGAGCCCGTGGTGGCCAATCCGTTGACGTTGTCGGGAATCGTCAGGTCCAGGCGATACCAGCCGAAGGAGAGGCGGCCATTGGTGCGGCGGGTTTCGAGCGTGTCGGGCGCGATGACCTGCCAGGTAGCCGCGTCGAAGTCGGGCGTGCCGATGCGCGGGTGGATGTCGTGGGTCGTGACGGGCGTGCCGGTGGGCTTGTTGTCCGGACCCGGCGCACGGTGATCGGCGGCGATGATGTGGGCGTCGGCGTATCGCCACTGGCCCGCCACGGCCGCGACGCCGCCGGGTGTGCGCAGGTCGATCGCGGCGTCGGGGACGGGAGGCGACTGATCGGGGCCGGCGATCGCCGACCCGGCGACGAGAGCGAGAACGAGTGATGCAGCGGGTTTGGTCATGGTGCGGACTTTCGAATGGGGCTAGGCTCTGTCTGATGGGTTATTCGTACGGCGAATGGTCGGGTGGCAGGTGCTGTTTGCGGCCTGGAAACCGGGGGTCATCATGGCTGGAAACCTGCTGAACCGATCCGTCAGACAGAACCTAGGACACCAGCGCGCTGAACGCGGGTGCCAGACATGGGGTTGTGGGAGGGCAGGGAATCGAGCGGCGGGCCGGTGGCGGATCAGAGTCAGTTGCAGCGGCGATGAGAGAGCCCCGGCCAGTTTTTCTCGGCCTTGGCATAGTTTGACTGGATGTCGGCGTTGAAGAGTTCAAAGGCCTTGGGCGTGTGCTGAAGGACGAGGCGGCCATCCACGATCTGCCAGATCTCGGGGTTGACGGGGGAGACTTTCTTGATGGAGGCCGCGTAGCCGCAGAAGCCGCCGAACTTGGGCAAGTACCGGGTGGGCTCCTTCTCAAAGGCGTTCTTGTGGGCCGCATCGACGAAGTAGTACGTCGCGCCCTGGAACTGGCGGGCGAGCGCGGGATCGCCCCTGAGCGGCTTGCCGTCGAGAACATAAGACGTCGGGTCATAGCCCTCGAGTGCCAGCCCGTCCTTGTCAACGTTGAGGAGCGCGGTCGGCGGCGTGCCGTTGCGTTCAACAAGGCCGGGCCAGTTCCTTTCGGCCTTGACCAGATTGCCCGCGGCGTCTTTCTGCCAAGCGTCCCAGGCCTTCTGATTGTGCTGGAGGATCAGGCGTCCGTCCACGATCTCGAAGAAGGCCGGATCGATCGGCGAGATGGCGTCGATGCTGGCCGCGTAGGCGCAGTAGCCGCCGTACTGGGGCTCGTACTTCGCGGGATTCGAGTCAAAGAGGGCTTTGTGTTCGGCGGAGGCGAACTGGTAGACCGCGCCGTGCGACGTGGAGCGGAACTTCGGGTCGCCCGTGACGGGCTTGCCATTCGTGAAGTACGCGACGGGGTCGTAGCCCTGGATCGCCAGGCCGTCTTTGTCAACGTTCTGCAGGACTCTCTGCCCCTCGGTGACTCCGGAACCGCCGGCGATGCCGACGCATCGGCCGTGGCCGCCGGCGCAGGCGGTGAGAAGGCAGGGGGTGAGGGCGAGTGAGAGTGCCGTGAGCCGAGACAGAGTTGAGCGTTTGTTCATTGGTTGTTTCCTGTGGGTGCGTGTGCCGGGTTTGATGCCCGCGCTGCGAGGGGCGTTACTTCGTCATCGCGGCGGAGGTGTCGGAAATCGCAGTTGCCCCGGCCATGGCGATTTCCTCGTCCTCCTGCTGGCTGTGGGCACCGCTGACCCCGATGGCGCCGACGATGAATCCCTCATGCATGATCGGGACGCCGCCTTGGAGCGGAGTCATTTCGTGGACGGCCGTCAGGGCTGTCCGCCCGTCGTTGATCGAATCCTCGAACGCCTTGGTGGGTTTTTTGAACAGCGCTGCGGTGCGTGCCTTTCCAATCGAGACCGAGGCACCCGCGGCAAAGGTGCCGTCGAGCCGCTGGAAGGCGATGAGGTTGCCGCCATCATCCACGACGGCGATCGCGCCGCCGGCGTGGCGTTCGCGGGCTCTGGCTATGGCCGCGGCGAGGGCGCGGTTCGCGCCGTGGAGCGTCAGCGAGTGCTTGACGGCGACGAGAGCGGCATCGTCGCCCTGAACATGCGATGCGGTCAGAATGACCCCGGAGTTCGGGGACCGACCTAGCGCGGCAAGGCCGAGCATGGGAACGATGGTCAACGACGCGATGGCGATTCGATTCATGTGGACTCCTTCGATGTGAACTGATGCGTGTGTGTTCGGCGCGAGCGAGAAGAGGAACCCGCGCGGCGCACCCGGTCTGATGCCGCGGCCGTGAGGGCGATTCGAACGACGAGTGATCACTCTCCGCGAGTGCTGGGACCAGGTGCCGCGAGCGGTTGCCGTGGCTGTCCGAGGATGAGCGCGTGCCCGTCCGTGTCGCGGAATGCCGCCGCGGTGACGAATGCCGTGGCGGAGTCCGGCTGGGTAACGAGCAAGGGAGAGATCCAGGAAACTCGCGCCGAGCGCAGGCGGTCGGCAAGGCTCTGGGCCATGGGCGTGACCAACGTCGTCGTCCAGTTGACCAGGTCATTCGATCGCGTGTCGGTGGGATAGGGCCGCCCGTCGGTCGGTGCCAGATACTCCAGCAGTTCGATCCCCGGCCCCTGCTCGGCCCGCAGGGCGGTGATCCGCAGACGTGCGCCGAAGACGTTGTTGAGGTGTTCCTGCTCGGTCCCGTAGTTCTCGCTGGTGCCGGCGACGCGCAGGCCCAGCGTGTCCCTGTAGAACGCGATGCTCCGGTCCGTGTCGGCCACGACGATCGCGGTGTGGTCGATGCCGAGGAACAGTCGGTCTGTCTGGCGCTGCCATCTGGGGTCGCCCTTGCCGGATGGGAACTGGATGACCTCCAGGACGTGCCCCTCGGGGTCCTTGAAGTAGAACGCGGAGATCCCGCCTGCGTTGGGGTTCCAATCCGGAAGCGTCTGCGGGCCGGAGGATGCGTGCCGGACTTGGTGGGTCCGCAGGTGGGCGTAGGCCTTGTCCATGTCCGAGACGACGATGGCGATGTGCTGGAACCAGCGGTCGTTGGCGCGGGAGTCAGCCGGGAAGGGTCGCCCTTCTGGCGCGAGATACTGGGTCAGTTCGATGAACTCATCGCCGATTCTGAGGCGGGCGATGCGGCAGCGGGCACCAAAGACGCCGGACAAGTGTTCGACGGCGTCGCCCGATGACTCGGTCTCGGACACTTTCTCGAATGAGAGCACGCCGGTGTAGAACGCGACGGCGCGGTCCAGGTCTCCGACGGTGATGCCGACCGAGGCGACGGCCTGAACCCCGGGCTGTGCCGACACTTGCGCGACCGTGGTCGTCGGCTGGACGGCAAAGATCGCTACCGCCAGCACATTCGCGCCGGCTGCGGCGGTGATCGACCGTGCAAGGAGACGCTGGAGCGAGGGTCGTGCTTTCATGTGAGAACTTCCTGTGGTTGGTGCGTGGGCAGCGCGGCACCGATCCTGTCGAGGATGTGATCGCCGACGCGGAGGGCATTGGCGATGATGGTCAGGGATGGATTGACGGCGCTGCTGGAGGGAAAGAACGAGCCGTCCACGACGTAGAGGTTGTCCAGGTCGTGGGCCTTGCAGTTCATGTCGAGCACGCTGGTCGCGGGGTCGGTGCCGAATCGGAGCGTCCCGTTCTGATGGCTTACGCCGCTGACGCCCAGCCGCGAGGCGAGGAACGCGGGTGCAGCGCGCCCGTGTGCTCGCTCGGTCCGCGTGAGAATGTCGATCAGGCGGGCCTGGAGTCTGTCGTATGCTTCGGTGTTATTCGGCGTGTAACTGACCCTGATCGAGCCGTCGCCTCGGAGCGTGATGCGGTTGTCGGGGTGGGGCAAGTCCTCGGCGGTCAGGAAGAAATCCACGGTGCGCGGGATGATTTCGTCCAGGGGCACTCCCGGGAGTTTGTCGCCGCGGAGCCATTCAAGCGTGCCGCGATCGGGCTTGCCCATGAGTTGGATTGTGCCCAGGGGGAAGCGCGAATCGTCGGCACCGCGATAGAAATCGGTGAGGCCGAAGTGCTTCTGGAACTGGGACGGGTTGGGAGATTCGGTGACGGCGATGAAGCACCCGTTCTGATGGGTCATGTAGTTTCGTCCAACTTGATCGGAGCGATTGGCCAGGCCGTTGGGATGCTCGTCGCTGGCCGATCGGAGCAGCACCGCCGCGGAGTTGATAGCGCCGCAGGCGAGGACGACGAGGTCGGCGCTGAAGACCATCCGCTCGCCGTCGCGCAGCACGACGACCTCAGTGACGCGCGAGCCCGAGGAGTCTGTGTTGAGGCGTTCGACCAAGGCGCGGGCCAAGAGCGTGATGTTGTGCCGGGCGAGGATCGGCTTGATCCCGACCACATGGGCATCGGATTTGACCTCGGTGAGGTCTGGGTAGCCGTCGAAGTTGCTCAATCGGTAGGGTGCCGCGGACGTGTCGGCGTCGCTGAGGCGCACGCCCAGCGGGATCGGGAACGGCTTGTATCCGAGGGCGGCGATGTCGTCGTAAAGCGCCTTGATCCGGGGCTCGGGAGCGATGGGCGGGTGGGGGAACGGCGCGGAGGCGGGCGGGTCGCATGGATCGAGCCCGCGCCGGCCGTGGACGCTGTAGAGCCGCTCGGCGAGTGTGTAGTAGGGTTCCAGATCCTGATAGGAGATGGGCCACGCGGGCGAGACGCCGCCGAAGTGTCGGACTTCGCCGAAATCGAACTCTCGCATACGGAGCAAGGCCGCGCCGTAGACCTTGGTGTTGCCGCCAACGCAATAGTGGGTGTACGGAGAAAAGGGCTGTTCGTGCTTGTCGTACCAGGTCTCCTTGGCGAGGTACCGCTTCTCCTCAAACACGGCCTTGGGGTCCCAGTTCTCGCGCTCGCGGGGGATGAAGTCGCCGCGTTCGAGGATGAGAATGCGTTTGCCCGATGGGGCGAGCCGGCGGGCGAGCGTGCCGCCCCCGGCACCAGTGCCGACGATGATGATGTCGTAATGCGAGTCGGTGGGCATATACATGGGCCTCAGGGCGGATGGCCGTGAACTCTCAGCCCTCAACGATGAGTCGCGGGCTGGGCACGACGGCGGTCATGGACGTTGGATGCCGTGCGGCGCGATCGGTGTCTCTGGGCGACCGGGCATCGCAGCGATCCGGCAGTCGAAGATGCACCGCGCGTGTCCGCGGTGGTTCAGTTTCGAGCAGTAGACGTGCTCCGCGCCGGATGTCACCATGTACAGCACGGCGGCCGAGAGCATGGCCAGCGGCGGCGCGGTGAAGTAGATCCACAGGCCGCGGAACGCTCGGGCCGGCAGGGCCGAGGCGAGCGTTCGAGCGGGATTCATGCTCATACCCGAAAGCGGCGCTTCGACCGCGATGAAGACAGCAACGAGCAGGCCCGCAAAGATGCCGGTGTAGGGGGCGGTGCGGTCATGATTGGTCGACAAGAGGACCATGCCCATCATCGCGAACGAAATGGCGAACTCCGCGGCCCAGGCGACACCCATGCCGCGCTTCCCCGGCAAGGTGGCCGCATAGTTGACTCGCTCGTGACCAAGCGATCGCCCGAGCGCCATGCGCGAAGCGGCAACGCCCATCAACCCGCCCGCAAACTGAGCGACGATGTAGAAGAAAGTGTCCCAGGGCTTGATCTTGCCGAGCATGAGGAACGTGAGCGTGGTGCCGGGGTTCATATGCGCGCCCGATCGCTGCCCGAGCGGCGAGTAGATCAACGCGATGGCAGTCAGGCCCATGAGGATCGCGATGATGACGCGTCGGCTCGTGGGCGAACGGCCGGCACGCGCGAGCGGGGATCGGGGGTGCTCCATCGCGACGACAGCAAGGCACGCCGACAACATGAACGACCCGAGTAAGATCGCCTCGATGAGGTACTCGGGCCAGTGAGCGGCGAGAGCGTCGAGCATGGGCTCAGCCGCCTGTTTCAAAGCCCGGGTAGAGGGTCATGCCGCCGTCCACGAACAGGCTCGCGCCGGTGATGTAATCGGCCTCGTCGGAACTGAGCCAGACGGCGAGGCGGGCGATGTCCTCAGGCTCCCCGATCCGCTTGTAGGGTATGAGCCGCATGAGGTCGTTGTACGCCTCAGGTGTCTCCCACGCAGCGCGGTTGATGGGCGTGCGGATGGCACCGGGGCAGATGCTGTTGACACGGATGCGCCACGGGGCGACTTCCTGGGCCATGCTCTTCATCATCAACATCACCCCGCCCTTGGATGCGGCGTAGTTCACATGCCCGGCCCAGGGGATGACTTCGTGAACGCTCGAGACGCAGATGATCTTGCCGGCAGCGCAGGAGACGCCGGGCTTCACGCCGCGGCGCTTGAACTCGCGGATGGCCTCGCGGGCGCAGAGGAACTGGCCGGTGAGGTTGACGTCGATGACCTTGCGCCACTGGGCAAGAGACATTTTCTCGATCGGGGCGTCCTGCTGCATACCCGCGTTGTTGATGAGGATGTCCACGGTGCCGAACTCGTCGATCGCCTGGGAAAACATCGCCTGAACCTGGCCCTCATCCGAGACATCGGCCTTGACGGCGACGGCCTTGCCGCGGTGGGCGCAGCCGCAGTGGGTCGCCTCGTGGACCACCGCCTCGGCATCCGATTCAGGCCCGATGTAGTTGACGATGATGTTGGCCCCGGCAGCGCACAGGGCATTGGCGATGCCGCGCCCGATGCCGGAGGAGGCCCCGGTCACGATCGCGGTCTGGCCCTTGAGGATCGCCCGCGCCTCGCAGGCGGGCATGACGACATCGGGCAGTTGATCCGGCATGAGGTCGCGGATCAAGGTGCTGCTCATCTTGGTCTGGGTCATGGTGGTCATGTGGATTCCAATGGGTGCGCGATCGCTGCCTCTGTTCGGAGCGCGGCGTACGCGTGACCCCTCTCAGATGCAGGAATTGACCACGGGATTCACTTCGGGCTTCAGGTGCGCGATCGCATCCCGCGCGAGAGATTATCGAATCTCGGCCTAATAGCCCGGCCGTGCCGCACCCATCGAACGAGCCCGTGACTCGCAGGCTACACATTGAGCGACTATCAATGCAGATGTGCCGGAAGACGTCGGAACGTCTGGCTGCTGCACCTGAGTTGACGCAGGCCAGCAATCGCCCTCGCTAAACGGAGAGCAGAGATCGGCATGCACGGACGATACGGAGTTGCGAGGCGATGGCAACAAGAGGCCCAAAACGAGAGGAGCCGATGACGCGCACACCAGCGAGACGTGACCTTCCCTCCTGAACCAAGTCCAGGCGGAGCTTTAGACTTCGGCCTGGATCAGAAGGATCAAGGTCATGGGCAGGAAGCGTCATTCGGCGGAAGAGATTGTGAACAAGTTGCGGCAGGCGGACGTGGACATGGCCAAGGGTTCCACGGTGACTGGCGTGTGCAACCTGCTCGCGATCAGCGAGCAGACGTACTACGCGTGGCGGCGTGAGCATGGCGGGCTGAAGGTCGATCAGGCCAATCTCATGGGGGGCGGTTCAAGGAACTCGAACCAGAGCACGCGCGGCTGAAGCGGCTTCTGGCCGAAGCGGAACTGGACAAGGCGATCCTGCGGGAAGCCGCGTCCCCAAACTTCTGAGCCCGCCCCCCGCGCAAGGCGGCGTGTGGCGGTCGAACGCGTTCAGCAGCAGATGGGCGTGAGCGAACGCCGAGCGTGCCGGGTGCTGGGCCAGGCCAGAGCGGTGCGGCGGCACGCGCCGCTGGTGCGTGATGATGAGGATCGGCTGACGGGACGGATCATCGACGTGGCGGCGGTGTACGGTCGGTACGGCACGCCGCGGATCACGGCGATGCGCCGAAGCGAAGGGTGGCGTGTGAATCACACGCGTGTGGAACGAATCTGGCGGAGCGGGGGACTGAAAGTGCCCAGACGCCAGCCCAAACGCGGGCGATTGTGGCTCAACGATGGGAGCCGC
>JBJXFQ010000045.1:0-109901 GCA_046155605.1 Phycisphaerales bacterium | reverse complement strand
GCCTTCAGCCGCATCCAGCTCACCCCCGACATGCTCCCCAGCGACGTCCTGGGCGTCTCGATCTTCAACCGATCGACGGAGACCTTCGAGTTCAAGCGCGGCCCGATCTTCGCCAACATCGTCCTCGCCGACGAGATCAACCGCACCACCCCGCGCACCCAGACCGCGCTCCTCGAAGCCATGAACGAGGCCACCGTCTCGATCGACGGCAAAGTCCTCCGCCTCGAGCAGCCCTTCATGGTCGTCGCCACGCAGAATCCGTACGAATACGAGGGCACCTATCCGCTCCCAGAGAACCAGCTCGACCGCTTCCTCATCCGCACGCGGCTGGGCTATCCCAACGCCGCCGAAGAGGCCCGCGTGCTCGACCTGCGTCCCGCGCACTACTTCCTCCCGCAGCTCGAGCCCGTCTTGCATCGGCAGGATGTCGTTGATCTCCAGGCCGCGGTCGATAAGGTGCGTGTCGATCGCAGCCTGCTCGATTACATCGTTTCGCTCGCCGCCGCGACCCGCTCGCACGCCGAGCTGCAGGTGGGGCTCTCGCCGCGCGGCTCGCTGGCGCTGGCTCAGGCCGCCCGCGCCACCGCCGTGCTCGACGGCCGCGACTACGCCATCCCCGAAGACATCGTGTCGAACATTTTGCCGGTGTGCGCCCACCGCGTGATCGCCCGCGGCTACCAGCGCGACGCCGCTCACGCCGAGGTCATCCTCAACCGCATCGTCGAGACCGTCCGCAGCCCGGCTTGATCCTCTCGCTCAAACCGGCCGCCCTGATCCGCCCGCCACTCCCTCACGCTCTCATACAAGACATGGCACGAATCCTCCGCAACGACCAGATGGGCCCTTATCGCATCGACCCCGCCGACTTCCCCAAGGACGGCAAGGCGATCTGGATCTGCGCCTGCGGGCTCTCTGCCACCATGCCTTATTGCGACCAGGCCCACAAAGCCTGCCGCCAGAACGAGCAGCCCGGCACGCTCTACACCTACGACCCCGCCTCCCGCCAGATCGTGCGTTCAGAGCCAGACCCGCAACATCCTCAGACATGAACAGCCCTCATCAGGCCTGAACACCGCAAGCCTGCGTGCCGCATATCCTGCCCCATGCCCACCAAAGCCTTCGCCGCAAAGTCCGCCACGTCTCCCCTCGCTCCCTTCTCCATCAATCGCCGCGAGCCGCTGGCTAAGGACGTCGAGATCGACATCCTCTTCTGCGGCGTGTGTCACTCCGACCTCCATTTCGCACGCAACGAGTGGGGCTTCACGCAGTTCCCCGTCGTCCCGGGCCACGAGATCCTCGGCCGCGTCACCCGCGTCGGCAAGGACGTCCGCCGTTTCAAGGCCGGCGACCTTGCCGCCGTCGGCTGCCTCGTTGATTCCTGCCGATCCTGCTCGAGCTGCAAGCAGAACCTCGAACAGTTCTGCCTCAACGGCCCCGTCTTCTCTTATAACGGTGCCGACAAGCATTCCGGCGGCGTCACCTTCGGCGGCTACTCCGAACGCATCGTCTGCGACGAGGCCTTCACGCTCAAGGTGCCCGCAAACCTTGACCCCGCCGCGGCTTCGCCGCTCCTCTGCGCCGGCATCACCACCTATTCTCCGCTGCGGAAATGGGGGGCGGGCAAGGGCAAGAAGGTTGGCGTCGTCGGGCTTGGCGGCCTCGGCCACATGGGCGTCAAGTTCGCCCACGCCTTCGGCTCGCACACCGTGCTCTTCACGACCTCAGAATCCAAGATCGCCGACGGCAAGAAGCTCGGCGCCGACGAGGTCGTCATCTCCAAGAACGCCGACGCGATGGCCAAGCACGCCGGCTCGTTCGACATGATCCTCGATACCGTCTCGGCCGACCACGACCTCAACGCCTATCTCTCGCTGCTCAAGCTCGACGGCTCGCTGGTCATCGTCGGCGCGCCGCCCAACCCGCAGCCCGTTGGCGTCTTCAATCTGCTCATGCCGCGGCGAAACCTCGCCGGCTCGCTCATCGGGGGCATCGCCGAGACCCAGGAAATGCTCGATTTCTGCGGCAAACACGGCGTCGTCTGCGACATCGAGATCATCAAGATGCAGCAGATCAACGAGGCCTACGAACGCATGCTCAAGAGCGACGTGAAATACCGGTTTGTGATCGATATGGCGTCGCTGAAGAGTTGAGCGCTGAGCTGCCTGACGAGCCGCGAGTGTAAACGAGCGGAAGTTGCCTGCCGAACGAGCCGCGAGCGTAAGCGAGCGGAGATTCCCCGTGGCTCTGTTGAAATGCGGTTCTTGGGTACCCCGCGACTCCGTCGCGGAGGGAATTTCGGGGGCACTCGAATCCGCCCCGGAGGGGCGGGGTACCCAAATCCGCCCGCGTCATCACCATTTCAACAGAGCCAGGGTCCGTGAGAAGCTGCACGGACTTCCAAAGCGAAGTCCGTGGCACGATGGGGTACATCGAATGTCCCCGCCGATTTGCAGGATCGACTCGTATCACGCGTGCCACCGACTTCGGCTCTGCGAAGTCGGTGCGATGAGAAGACAAGCACCGGGTCTAATCCGCCATGAATCAGGGGCCGTTGTCATACTATTGGAAATCGACGTCGTCCTTCGACTTGCCACGAATCACATCCGCAATTTCATTCGCGATTTCCTCGACCGTATGCGTTGCCGTGCTGCGAGCGAGTTTATCAGCCAACGAAGGACTGTAACTGATCACTTCTTGCTTCGTTACGTTGTGCCAAATGGGCAGCAGTACCTGTTCGCCGGTAACCGTTCGGGTGACGAGGCCATCCAACTCGTAGTTCGTCCATCCTTTCGCAAAAAAGGATTTTGAGAAAACAACGACGCCAAACCGACTCCTCGCCAGTCCGGTATCAATCTTCCTGCGCAGGCTGTCGCCGATACGCATCTCGAACTCGTCGTACCAGACTTTGAGGCCGGCGGATTGCAGCGCAGTAGCGAGTGGTCGAACTACGTCGTTCTTATCTTCTGACGCGTGAGAAATAAACACGTCAAAATCGCGAGATTTACTATGAATATCGCCCGGTGCATTATCAGGTAATCCTTGCAGGAGACTCGGAATGCTCGTAAGAGATGGCTCGCGAATACCGGGTAATGCGCCGGGAAGCACTCGCACGCCAGCTCTGACACGTCCACGATAGCCCCCGGTATCAATCGCCACATGCCAGTGTCCCGAACGAGGCACCTGCAATCGCACGGGTGAGCGTTTCGCCTGACCACCGATATATCGATGTTGGCGTCCACTCTTGTACGACGAGAAGTTGCTGCTATCCATCAAGCGAACGTTTGCGGCATTCCCTTGGAGAGTGATTTCAACGATTTCACCGCCACGAAGTGAGCCCAAATCGGTATGCAGAAAATTCATTGGAGCGATTGTATGTAGCGGGCTCCCGCGGCGTGCGGCGGATGGACGGGTGCTGCAAAATACGAGTAAGCGATTCGTTCAGCCGCGCTCCATCGGCACATCAGAAAGCGGGTGAAGGGACTTGAACCCTCGACTTTCACGTTGGCAACGTGACGCTCTACCACTGAGCTACACCCGCATCGCCCGTCGGTATCGACCGCCCGGGACGATCAAGTTAGCCCTACCCCGGGCGCGAGTCAACCGCTGCGGCCAAAACCCGCACAGGGCTTCCGATTTTTTCCGCCGCCCAGCCGCTCGGCGACACACCCCTACTTCGCCGCCACCGCCCGCACCGGGGCCTGCACGATCGCGGCCCGGCCCGCCGCCACATGCCCCGGCACCCCCAGCGGCCACGAGACCCGGCTGGCCGTCAGTACCGGCCGTCCGACCATCTGCCCCGAAACGCCGTCGGCATCCACCCTCAGCCGACCGCGACTCCGCGGCACATCCCCCGGCAACCTGATCGTCGCGCGAGGCTCGGGCACGGCCTTCCCGCCCGTCTCGCCCCCACTCGCCGCGCCTCCCTCCGCTTCGCCTGCCGCTGCGACCGTGCGCGGCAGGTAGGCATCGTTCACGAATGTGCGCACACCGCCGGTGTACCCCTGCTCCTTGAGCCAGAAGTTCCGCGCCTCCTCAAACCGCTTCAGCCCGTGCTTCTCCTGCCGCTCCCACGCGCTGATGCTGACGACTTGGTGGCCGACGCGGGCATAGACCCGGGCATCCTCCGCGCCCGCGGCTCCATACGCCTCGGCACCCGGGTTCCCGCTCTCGACCGCGTAGGTCTCCGATCCGCCGATGATCGGCGTCGTCACCCACAACCGCCCGTTGAAGCCGGGGCGATTGACGCTGTCAGCCATGCCCGAGGGATAGTCGGCCCGCGTCGCGATCGGCCGCTGATCCAGCGTCGAGTGATCGTGGCGCACAAAGCCGACCGAAGCGACCAACACCAAAGCGGCAATCATCATCGTGATGCTCCTTCCATGGGCGCGGAGCCTCCTGCCGCGCGATGAACCCAGTTTGCCACGGATTGCCGCTGGAATCAACGCAATTTGGCGGATTCACAGCGAATTGCCGTTACAGGTCGTCTAGACGGACCGGCTATCGGACCTCATCCGGTGTTCGGAAACCGTAGCGTGCCCGACGTACTGACCCACTCGTACGCATCGATGACGGCCGCGACGTGCGTGCTGGCGCGGCGGTGATGGCGCACCCATTGATGCGCCGAGCGACCCAGGGCGCGCGCCGATTCGGGGCTCTCGATCAGCCCGACGACGGCAGCGGTCCACGCCGCGGGAGAATCGGCGACGCGGGCCGTGCGCCCGTCGGCAAGCACGCTCGAGAGCGGATCGGCCGATGCCACCACCGCCACGCCCGCCGCCATCGCTTCGAGCATGATCGATCGCGGTGCGGCGCTCCGTGGAAAGAGCATGAGGTCGACCATCAATGCGAGGTCAGCGCGACCCTGAACGTCCGGCACCAGCGTCAGCCGCTCGTGCAGCTTCAACTCCCGCACGCGGCCCCACAGCCCCGCACGCATGACGGCATCGCCCTCGGCAAAGGGCGCGAGGTCGCTCCACCGCGCCGCGGCCGCGGCGATGGCATCGAGCGCGCCGCCCAGCGCCGCACGATCCTCGCCCCCGCCGACGATAAGCAGCGCGGGCGCGCGCTCGGGCTCGAGGATCGCACGGGGCGAAGACGGCGCGTGGACACCCCAGGGCGTGACCCGCACGGCCAACTCCGGTGCCATCGATCGCAGCCGATCTTCGAGGAGCGGATCGGTGACGAGGCACGCCCCTCGCAGCCCGTGCGATTTGTGGAAGTCCGCAACCGCCGCGGCGTCTTCGCCGGAAGCGACCTCGACGGCGAGGGCGACGCCGAGGTCGTGGGCCGTCTCGGCGGCCAGTTCCCACGCCCCGCGTCCGAAGACATGCACGATGCCGATCGGTCCTTCGCTTCCGGAGGGCACCTCGGCGAGGCGCTCGACGAACTGCCGCGTGCGCCAACCGCGGCTCATAGTGAGGCCGCGGCCCTCGTATTCCACCTGCTCCGCCGAGAGGTCGTCGGATGGGTTCGATGCGGCCCGAGGCGTCGCGTGGATGACGCGGATGCCCTCGTCAGCCATGCCCACGCCCAGGCGCACAAGCATGGCCCGCTCGCGGACCGCATAGGCCTCGTCCGCCATGAGCACGACGCGCATGGCTAGACCACCGCCGATCGTTCGGCTCGATAGGAGAGTTCGGGGACGATCGCCTCGCGCCGGGCCACGGGTTCCGTTCGCCACACGCCGACCCAGTGTCCCTGCTCGGCCTCGTGGAGGCAGTAATCTCCCGCCGCGCCGGCCCGCGCGGCAAGGCCTTTGGGCGGTTCGTGCCAGGGCCACCACGGCCGGATTCCCGAGCCAAATCCCGTGAACTGTGCCTCGTTCTCGACGATCTCACGGATGGTGACGAGCCGATCAAGCCGCTTGCCCATCCGCGGGATGCTCGTGAGCAGGCCGCGCGTATAGGGGTGGAGCGGGCGATCAAAGAGGTCGAGCACGCGGGCGTACTCCACGACGCGGCCGGCGTACATCACGCACACGACGTCCGCGTTCTCCGCCACGACTCCCAGCGCGTGCGTGATGAGCATGACGGCCATGCCGCGCTCGCGCTGCAATCGCCGCAAGAGTTCGAGAATCTGAGCCTGGATCGTCACATCGAGCGCGGTGGTCGGCTCGTCGGCGAGGAGCAGCCTCGGGCGACAGGCGAGCGCCATCGCGATCATCACGCGCTGCCTCATCCCGCCGGAAAACTGGTGCGGATACGCCTTCATCCGCTTGGCGGGATCGGGAATGCCCACGTCCGCCATGGCGCGCTCGGCGATGGTCCCCGCCTCGGCCGCGCCGACCCGCTGATGCAGCAGCACGGCCTCGACAATCTGATCGCCGACGGTGTAGACCGGGTTCAGGCTCGTCATCGGCTCCTGAAAGATCATCGCGATCTCGTTGCCGCGGATCGCGCGGATGTCGCGCTCGCGGAGCGTCAGCAGATCGACCTCACGTTCATGGCGAGACTCGTTTGTCGCGCCGTTTCCGGCGCTCGAGCCGCTTGTGCCGCCGTGCCCCCTCGCATTCAGCCGGGCGGTGCGAAAGAGGATCCGCCCGGCATCGAATCGCCCCGGCGGACGCGGGATGAGTTGGAGCGCGCTCATCGCCGTCACCGACTTGCCGCACCCGGATTCGCCGACGACCGCGAGGGTCTGGCCCGGGAAGATCGACATGGCCGCGCCGTCGACGGCACGGATGCGTGGGCCGCTGCCGTTATCAAACGAGACGCCCAGCCCCTCGACGCGCAGGAGGGGCTGTTCCGTGTGCTCGTGCGCGGGGCCTTTCGCGTTTGCGCCGCCCGTCGATGTCGCCGCCTCGCTCATACGCGCGCCTTCTTGAGTTTGGGGTCGATCGCGTCGCGCAGCGCCTCGCCCACGAGGTTGTACGCGAGCACCGTCAGGAAGATCGCGAGGCCTGGGAAGACCGCCAGCCACCAGACGAACGTGCCCGTCGCGCCCTTGCCGCTCGAGAGCAGTTTGCCCCAACTCGGCTGGCCCACGGGCCCGAGCCCCAGATACGACAACACGGCCTCGGCCAGGATCGCCGCCGCCACCGCGAACGACGCATCGACGAGCACGGGCGTCACGCCGTTGGGCAGCATGTGGCGAAAGAGGATCGACCGCAGCGGCAGGCCCAGCGCGCGGGCCGACTGCACGAAATCCTGGTTCCTCAGTTTGAAAAACTCCGCGCGGGTGAAGCGGGCCGCCCCGGTCCAGGTCACGCACCCGATGATCGCCATCATCACATAGGTGCTGCGCAGTTCCGGCGGCAGCACGCCCGCCGCGACGATCAGGAGGAAGAGCACGGGGATGGCCATGAAGACCTCGATCACGCGCTGCAGCAGGAGATCGACCACCCCGCCGAAATAGCCCGCCAGCGCGCCGACCGTCACGCCGATAAGCACGGCCAGCCCCGTCGAGACGAGCCCGATCGAGATCGAGAGTCGGCAGGCGTGCAGCATCTGGCTCAGCACGTCCTGGCCATAGGGGTCCGTGCCCAGCGCGTGCGAGCGACCGCTCGGGCCTGCTGAGCCGGGCGGCATCACATACATCGACGTGTCTGTCTGATCCGGCGAGAACGGCACAAGCGTGTAACTTGCGCTGATCGCGCCGGCGGCCTCGCGCTCGGCGTAGTCATAGCGTGTCAGCGGTGACTTCCAACGTCCCGCGCCGATCATCGCCGCCACCGCCGCGACAAGCAGCACGCCCACGAGCGCCGCGCCGCGGAGGCGTCCCAGCCAGATCACCAGGCCCGCGCTCATGAGCGCCGCGGCAGCCGCCGCGACCCACGGGAACCACGCCGCGAGGTCGAGCGCGCGAGCCCAGTCGGCGGCATCGCGCTGGCCCAGATACGCCGACATGATGGCGCACGCGACGATGACGGCCGCGCTCTGCGCGCCGGCGGCCAGCAGCCAGCCGAGCCGTCTGCCGCGGCCCATGCGCATCGGCCAGAACATCCACGCCGGCCCAACCACGCCGCCCAGCAGCAACAGGAGGTCGATCGCCGTCAGATGCTCCCACAACGGCGAACTCGCCCGCTGGCCGCCGTCCGAGAGCGTCTCTCGCATCAGCAGCGGATGCCCGTTGGCGAGCATCGGCGCCCAGATCGCCAGGAGCGCGACAAGCCCGATCCAGGTCAGGCCCGCGACCGCGGCGGGGCGCTTGAGCACACTCCGCCACGCCTCTTCCCAGAACCCGCGCGCCGGTGCCACGCCGATACCTCGCGCGAGTTCGACCCCCGAGACCGATGTGGCGTCGGCGGTGGTCATGCGTGCGGCGCTCCATCGAAGTGGTCGTTACGCATACGAGACCCTCGGGTCGGCGAGCGCATAGAGCACATCCGCGAGCAGCAGCGCCAAGAGATTCACCCCCGCCACCATCAGCGTGTTCGCCAGGATCAGTTCGCGATCGCGCAGATTGATCGCGTCGAGGATCAGGCTCCCCATGCCGGGGATCGAGAAGATGCTCTCGATGACGATCGATCCCGCCAGCGTCGCCGGAAAGACCGTGACAAACATCGTGATGAGCGGCAGGAGGCTGTTGCGGAACACATGATGCACCACGATGTCGCGGGCCGCCACGCCCTTGGCCTTGGCCGTGCGCACATAATCGGCATTGAAGTTGTCGAGCATCGCCGCGCGGGTCTGCTTGGCGAGCACCGCGAAACCGCCGTAAACGAGGCACGACACCGGCAGCACGAGGTGCCAAAGCGTGTCGAGCAGGTAGCCGGCGTGCCATTGCCCGTCGCGCGATGAGGGAAGGAACGTCGCGGTTTCCGCGTCAGGATCGTGCAGCCCTGTCACTGGGAACAGCCCGAGGTATTGGTCATTCGCGAGGAAGCCGATCGCCAGCACGCCGGCCCAGACGGTGGGAATGGACCAGAGCGCCACAAACATGGCTCCCGATGCCGCGTCGAACCACGAGCCCCGCCGCGTCGCCGCGAGCATCCCCGACGGTATCGCCACGAGATAGATGATCGGGAACGCGATGAGGTTCAACAGGAGAGTGACCGGCAGGGCCTGCCCGATCAGTTCGAGCACCGGCCTTCCGCGGCTGAAACTCACGCCAAAGTCAGGCCACGCCGCACGCACGCCCGGCAGCAGGCCAACTCCCGTCTTGGGGAACGGCCCGGCGTCGAACACGGCCTTCAACTTCTCTCGCGCCTCCACCGCCGCGCCGTACGCCCGCACCGCCTCGGCCCCTGACCGCTCGACGCCCGGCCAGCCCGTCCACGTCTTGTCCGGCGTGTGTCGCGCGAGCGAGTCCCGACGCACCTTGCCCTTGGCCGTCACCGCGTCGCCGCGCCCCGCGGCCCGGGCGTACTCCGCAATCGCCTGCTCGAGGAGCGTTGAGGCCACGATCGCGCCCGAGCGGGCCGTGGCATATTCCGCGGCCGCGCGCCGGTATGCGCGAGCCCGTTCCTCCTCGCTCACGCCGTCAAACCGCACCGCCTCCGCCGCCTTCGCCTTCGGCAATCGCTCCACAAACCAGGCCCACATCGGCGGCGGCTTGATCGGCCTTGGCGAGCGGATCGTCTCGCCCTCCCTCGTCACCAACTCGCCCGAGCCCACCTTCACGGGGCTGATCCGCCCGAGCCATCGCACATATTGGACGACCGCTGGGTCGTCCAGGCCGTAGCGGTCCTCGAGATACGCCTCCTGCTGCGCCCGCTTTGAGGCCTCCATCTGCCCGCCGGCAAAGCGCAAACCCGCCCCGATCCCGCCGGGGCTCAGCGCCACCAGCATGAACACGAGGAACGTGATCCCGATCAGCGTCGGGATCATCAGCAGCAGGCGCCTCGCCAGATACGCGGCCACGCGATCTCCTCCACTTCAGCCCGGCGGTGCCGTGACCGCCTGCGAACGACTGAACTCTGGAATCTCAGGCCCTTTGGGATAGGTCCGCACGTTGCCGATGCCGCTCTTGACGAACCGCAGCCACGGCTGAATCCGTACGAACGTGTACGGCTGCTCGCGGTGGATCAGGCGGTGCAACTCGTGCCAGATCGCCATGCGCTTCGGGTCGTTCATCTCGCGCCGGCCCGCGTCGATGAGCCGATCCGCGTCCTCGTTCGCCCACTGCACGAAGTTATCGCCCTGGTCCTTGATCGATTTGGAGTGGTAGATTTGCGACGGGTCCGACTCCGGCGCGTTCGCCTGCCACGAGAGCGTGATCGCGTCAAAGTTTCGTGATTGCAAAAGGTCCGCATAGATCGACCAATCGACGGCATTCAGCGTGCAGCGGATGCCCACGAGCGCCGACTGCCCCTGCACATATCGCGCGATCCGCTCGGCCACTTCTCCGCCCGTCGCATAGGTGAACTCGAACGTGAACGCGTCGCCGCGCTCGTTCTCGATCACGTTGTCGCCGTTGCGATCGGTCCACCCCGCCTCCGCGAGCAGCCGCTTGGCCTCGGCGAGGTCATAGGGCCAGGGCTTGATCGTCGGGTCTGCCGCGGGCGAGACGGTGTTCGCGGGTTGTGATGCCACGACGCCCGTGCCCTCCCAGACCTCGCGCACCATCCGCTCGCGGTCGAGCGCGTGCGTCATCGCCAATCGCACGCGTCGATCGACAAACGGCGTGAGTTTGCCGTTCCGCGGCCCGCACTGCCACGCGATAAACGAGTATCCCGATCGCATGTTGATCCAGTTGAGCGACTGGTTCTCCTTCTCCCAGCCAGGCTCCTTGGTCGCGCGGACAAACTGCGGTGCCAGCGGGGTCGTCATGTCCGCCTCGCCGTTGCGATACGCCGTCAGGCGTGACAGTTCGTCGCGGATCACCTTGAACCGGAGGCGTTCGAGCGCGGGCCGCGTGCCCCAGTAGCCCTCGTTCCGCACGAGGACCACGTCCGCCGGCGGTGTCCACTGGTTCTCGGCGTCCATCGTCGCCATCTTGAACGGCCCCGAGCCCATCAGCAGCCCCGTCGCCTTGTTGATCTGTGCCGGTGTGAGTTTCTCGTAGAAGTGCTTGGGCAAGATGTACTGGTTCATGGCAGCGTCGCGGTTGGAGTAGTTGGCCTGCTTGAAGGTGAACTCCGCGACCAACGGGCTGACGACCGTCACGCCGGAGATCATGTCGGTGATTGCACGCACGCGGGCGGCATCGATCTGCGGGTTGTTGATGAAGTCCATGTAGGTGTAGCGCACGTCCTCGGCGGTCACGGGCTCGCCATCGCTGAATCGCGCCCGAGGGTTGATCTTCACCCGAAGCCACAGTCCCGCCGGATCGAGTTGCCACGCCTCGGCGAGGACGCCGCGAAACTTCGACAGGTCCGCCGGGTCATAGTCGCCCAGCGGCTCGCAGACCCGATCCGTCACCCGCCGGCCGTAGACGTCCTGCGACAGGAACGGCATCACCTTGGGCGGCTGGCCCTCCATCGATTCGCAGAACTCGCCGCCCTCGACAAACCCCGCCTGCTTGCGCGGATCGTTCACCCATCCCCACGGCTCGCCCCAGACCACCGGCTCTCCAGGCCGCGCCCAGGATTCATCGCGCGACCCGACCCCGCCGGCAACACCGCCTGATCCTGTGCCGCCGCCCGATGCCGCACCGCCGCCCGCCACGCGGACCCCGGCGGCGAGCGCCGACTCGATCCGGCCGAGTCGCTCGCCAACCGCGGCCCCATCAGTGCCCGCCTGCATCCGTCCGAGCGAGGTCTCGATCGCCGTGAGCCGCTGGCTCATCTTCTGAACCTCGACCCACTGCCGGTCTTTCTGGAACATCGCCAGCCAGAGGCTGACAACCACGCCAAGGAGGACGACAAGCACCGCCGCGTCCTTGACCCCGAACCGGTTCTGCATCGCGCACGTCCCTTCGTTATCGCGTCCCGCGGGCCGTCCGTGGATCAAGCCGCACGCGCAGCCCCTCGCCGACCACGTTGAGCGCCAAAAGCGTAGCCGCGAGCACCAGGCACGGGAACGCGAGCAGCCACCACGATGAGCGGACGGTGTTGAGTTCGCTCAGGCCATCGGCCGCCAGGTTACCCAGGCTCGGCATCGGGGGCCGCACCCCGATCCCCAGGAAACTCAGGAACGATTCCTGCAGGACGGCCTGCGGCACGGCCAGTGTCGCGTACACCACCACGGGCCCCACCAGATTGGGCAGGATGTGTCGGCGCAGGATGCCCCACCAGCCCGTGCCGACCGCGCGGGCCGCCTCGACAAACGCCATCGTCTTCAGCGACAGCACCTGACCGCGAACAACGCGCGCCACCGTCAGCCAACTCACCCCGGCAATCGCGACGAGCAGCATGACCAAGTCCACGACCGTGCGGGTGCCCTCGGACATCTCTCGCGGTGGCCAGCGCTTGAGCGCCTCGTCCTCGAGTCGTACCTTGAGGGTCGGGTCGCGCGCGATCGCCGCACGGCCCGCGGCACGATCGGCCACTTCCCCCGGCGCGGTGCCTCGAGCCGCCTCGCGCTCCATCCACGCCGTGCGTGTGCCGTGCCGCGAGATGTGCTCGTCCATCACGGCGTCGCTCGCCACCGCCAGCAGCACGACCAGCAGCACATACGGCAGGCCGTAGAGCACATCCACGATGCGCATCATCACGCCGTCGATCGTGCCGCCCGCGAGGCCCGCGATCGCGCCGTAGATGGTGCCGATGCAGACGCTGACGCCCGCCGCGGCGATCCCGATGACCAACGACACGCCCCCTCCGGCAAGGAGCCGGATCAGGAGGCTGCGGCCCAGGGCGTCGGTGCCCAGGAGGTTCCACCACGATCGTGCGCGCGCCGCGAGCCGCCGTGCTTCGTCGGCAGAAGGCCCGGATTCGTGCGTGCGGGCGTCGAGCCGCAGCACGGTCGCGCTGGTGCGCGCGCCGAGCGACGCGGGCGGCAAACGCGCCAGTTCGCTCCATCCTTCTTTATGTCGCCCGGCACCGGTGCCGCCGGGGCCGAGCGTCCAGGGGAGCGAGCCGACGCACGCGAGCACGATGGCGGCGATCAGCCAGAGCCCGATGCGCGTGCCACGCGAGGTCCGCAACCGCTGGCCTCGTCGCTCGGGTTGCATGGCACCACTCTACCGGCGTGAGACACGATCGGCAACGGCGGGGTCCGGCCGATCGGAGGTGATGAACGCGGCGGCGCGGTGGGGCCGCGGGCGGGTCAATACATCTCCATCTCGAAGGGATCGGTGATGGGCTTGAGTTCGCGGGCCTTCTGGAGGAGCGCCCGCCGCTGATCGAAGGTGAGTTCGTTCATGATCGTGCGCACGGCCTTGATGCGATCGTTGAAGGTTGCGGCGCTCTTGGCGGCAGGGACGAGGCCTTTGACCTTGTCCGCGGCCGAGCCGGAGAGCCCCAGCGAGCCAACAACGGCATCGATATTGACGGCGGCGTCGGCCATCATGCGGCGATACTGGTACATCGAATCGCGGCTTGAGACGCCGTAGAGAAACTTGCTGACGGCGTTGGCGGATTGCTTCTGGGCTTCGGCGGGAACGGCGATGGCGGCGTCGTTGGGGCGCCCGGCTTCGGCCATGATCTCGTTCATCACGGCCTGGAGGTAGTCGGAGACGATCCGTTGGTTCTGCTGCGATTGCTCGGGGGTGAAGCCGCCCTTCATCTCGCAGTGCGTGGTGAGCGGGCCGGCGGACATGAGTTGCGTCATCATCTGCGCGACGGCATGGACGGTGGGCATCTCTTCGAGATTGAGTTTGTCGACGACGCCGGGCTCGCCATTGGGCGGCGCGATGCGCTCGAGGAAGTCGAGGTTGTCGATGGCGAGTTGGTCAACGTCGGCGAGCCAGTTGGTGATGATGGGCCGCAGTTTGGCGCGGGCGGCGTCGTCGAGCATCGCGTTCTTCTTCATCGCGAGGATGTCGAGGATGCCCGAGACGCGGATGACCTTGCCCTGGGCGTCGCGAAGGGCGAGGGTCTCGAAGCCGACGGGCTGCGGGGCTGCGGGTGCGGGCTGGGCGGCCGCGGGCGGCTGCGGACGGGCGGCGTCGGCATCGGTCTGTGCCATCGCGGGAGCGGCCAGAAGCAAGGGCATCAGCAACACGGTCGGGCGGATTCTCATGGTCTTGATCCTCTGTCAATCGGCGAGCCCCGCTGCCTCGCCGCTTGGAGTCATGTGTCTTGGGTTGGGGGCGGGATTATTGCGCGCAGGCATCGCGCGGCGAGGAGTAGTTCGCCGAATGCGGCGTGGCGCTCGGGCGAAACACGATTTGGAACCCGTTAGGACTTGCGAATCGCGCTGGCGGACCGCGGCTTAGTCAGCTGGGCAACTGGCGCACTGCGTGTGAGTGCCGGTTGCGCTGTAGGGGCGGCTGCATGTTGGGGGATTGGAGGCAAGCGATCCAGGATTCGGACACGGCCCCGATCCTCCGGCGAAGCCCCCGTAATTGAAGGTCTTGCCGCTGGCGATGATAAGACCGCCGCCATTGCGCGTATACGTGCCGCAAGTCCAAACGGTCTCATCAAACTTGAACTTTCCGCCTGCGGGTGAGAACGTGGTGCCAATGAAGAAATGGCCGCCGAGCGCCAGAGATTCGTTCTGAAAGACGAGCGTGCCATTGCAGGCGTTGACGGACCAGATAGCGGTGGCAATGTCCTCCAATTCGACATTGCTTGTGAGGATCATCTGGCCCGTTTTAGCTTCCGTCACCTCAACCAGGCCTTCGTTGCGGAAGGTCACGATGGGATCCTCGCCCGTGGCGGTCACTGTGAGAAACTTGCGGATGCCCTTGTTGGTAGTCGCGAGTTGGTTGGTGAGTTTGCGGCCGTCGTCGATGCGAATCTCACAGACCTCGTTGTCTCCGATGACGGTGCCCGAGCCGTGCAGGATGTGGTCTGCGGTTGTAAAGGCGAGATTGCCGCCGTCGAGGGTGCTGCTGTTGTACTCAAGGCGAATCTCGCCGTCAATCTGAGAGTGGTCGGGGTTGGGCGTCGCGTTGTCGTTGTTGTTCTGGAGCGTAAGCGTGAAAGCAGGTTGAATACGGATCGTGCCGCTGCAGCTGAGAGTGTCCACCGTCGTGTCCTGTGAAATCTCGGCAGTCAAACTGCTCGGGATGACGGCACGATCCGCAGCGGTCGGGACGCTGTTTGACGACCAGTTGGAGTTTTTGTGCCAGTCGTTGTCAGTCGCGCCCGTGAACGTGATGGTGGCGGCCAAAGCCGTCGTCGAGAAAAGAAGGGACGTGAGCACGGCGATGGTCAGCTTGAACATGTGAAACTCCCTGAGAGGTCGGTCACGGAATACAAGCCTACACGCCGACAGATTACCGGAACCAGTCGAGATGAGTCAAGAAAAATCTGTGTGAAACGGGCGTTAGGGTATTGCTCGCTCGGCTCATTCAATGTAGACTGTACGAGGGAGCAAAAGCCATGTGGCCACTTCAAGGGACGGTAGCGGCTTGTCTGCGGCTCTCATTGATGGCGCTGTGGCTGCTCACGGCCCGGTGCGGATTGGCTCAAACGGCGTGTTTCCCCGATACAGAGGGGGACGGCCATCCGATTTTCTCGAATCCGGTGACGGTGACGGGCGTCGAGGGATTTATCGGCCCGCCGCTCTATTCGAAGGCCACCTCGTTCGCCATGGGCGACCTCAACGGCGACGGCAATGCGGACGCCGTGGTGACGAATGTCAAGCCGCCAATCAACGCCTACTACCTCTCGGTATTGATGGGTCATGGTGACGGCGTCTTTGATCCACCGATCATCTATCCCGGCGGGCGCGAATGCACCCATGTCGAGTTGGGAGATTTTGACCGCGACGGCGACCTCGATTGTGCTGTCGCCAACGGCTTTGACGACACGGTCTCGTTCTTCCCGAACCTGGGCGACGGCAGGCTCGGGCCACGCACGGACTATTCGGCCGGCGACATGCCGCGATCGGTCGTGATCGCCGATTTCAACGGGGATGGACGGCTCGATATCATCTCGCTCAACACGCTGAGCCACGACGTCTCGATTCTGCTGGGAAGAGGCGATGGGACGTTCGAAGGAGAGCAACGGGTGGCGGTGGCGGGGGGCGTGACGCAGCGGGCCGACGGCAACTTGACTTTCCCGTACCCCGGCCCCTTCCTCGCTTCCGCCGACTTTGACAGCGATGGCGACATCGATCTGGCGATCCCCAGCGGCACAAAGCTGCGCACGTTGCTCAATGATGGGGCGGCGGGCTTCACGCCGGGCGCGATTTTGACCAGCGCCGCAGGCTCGGTCTACGGCGTGGTCGCCGCGGACCTCAATGGCGACTTGCGGCCGGACCTGGCCTCGTGCGGCGTCTGGCCGACCGCGAGCGTCTGGCTGAACCAGGGTGACGGGCAGTGGGGCAGTGTGAGCGGGTATGACATCTTCAACGACGTCGGGTCGCCGGTGGGATTGGCGCTTGAGTATCCGTGCGTCGCTGCGGGGGATGCGGACGGAGACGGGGACATTGACCTGCTCTTCGCCGAGGAGTTTCGGCACAGCGTGCCGTTTCTGCGCAACCGGGGCGACGGAACGTTCGCGACGAAGGAGTTGACGCCCACGACGTATGAGTCGTGGTTTGTCGGCCTGGAGCGTTTCAGGGCGTCGGGGCCTATGGCGCTTGCGGTGATCACGAACGACCAACGTGGGGCACTTCGGACAATCCATGCTGAGGCGTCGGGGCAGTTCGTGGGCTTCAGCCTTCAACCGCGGCCCTTTGCCCAGGTGCAGCGTTCCTGGCATGGCGCGGCCGTGGAACGCGTCGCAGGGGCGCCGCCCTCACTCGTCGCGACGGCGTGCGTGGTCTCGCCGCAACTGCGCCTGTTTCGGCGTCTGCCGGATGGGTATCTGTCACAGACGCACGAGTTCGATTTCGGGCCGATCGGCGCTTCCAGCGCATACAGGACGGAAATCGGCGATCTGGACGGGGTCAACGGCCCGGACGTGATCCTCCTCGACACGATCATCAATGGCGGATACGACCAGCCGGGGTGTATCTGGGTGGTGCGGCAGACAGCGCAGGGCGGGTGGGAGACGCCGGAACGATATGGGTTGGGCGACGCTTTCCCGATGGACGCGAAACTCGCGGACGTGGATCGCGACGGCGACCTTGACATGGTCGTACGGACGTGCCAAATCTACCAGGGGAGTCCTGAGATTCCCATCGCCCGGCGAGTCTGCGTCTTTCGCAATGATGGCGCGGGGCATTTCGGCCCGAGGCAGGAGTATCACCTCGGCGACTGGAACTATGTCACCCCGCAAGGCACGGTGGGCCTCGGCCGGGTGGACGCGGACGAGTATCTCGACATCATTGTGACCACGGGGGACGGGGTGACGGCCGGCGGGCTGGCCGTGCTCATCAACAAGGGGGACGGGACGTTCACGCAGACGCGGAGTTATGCGCTGGACGCGTTCCCGCGCTCGCACGCGGTGGGCGATTTCAACGGAGACGGCTTCGCGGACGCGGCGGCGTTCTTCTGGTGGGACCAGCCGGGCGTCGAGAACAAACTGGTCGTGCAGGTGTGGATGAACGATCGGCAGGGGAACCTCGTGCCGGGATGGGAGGCGCGGAGCCGATCGACATTCTGCCGCCCGCGGTCGATGGCCGTGGACCTCGATAACGACGGCGATCTTGATCTGGCGGCGACGGCGGACCTGGTGGGGTTCATCGTGTGCCTCAATCGCGGGGACGGGACGTTCGTCGGGCCGGTGGGGTATGGTACCGCTGGGACGCTCTCTGACGGGCTGGCGACGGATTGGGACGGCGACGGGAAGATGGACCTGGTCGGGGTGAAGCGCAACAGCCTTGACTCAACACTCAACATCCTGATCAATCGGGGCTGCACGACGTGCTATGCCAACTGTGACGGGAGTCAGACGCCGCCGAAGCTGACGGTCGCGGACTTCATCTGCTTTCTCAATCGGTACGCGGCGGGCGATTTATATGCGAACTGTGACCAGAGCACGGGCCTGCCGCAACTGACGGTCAACGACTTTATCTGCTTCCAGCAGCGGTTCCTGGCCGGGTGCCCGTGAAGGAGATCTGAACGGGTGTTACGCGCGGGCGTGCTCGTCGCTGAGCATCACCGCGCAGACCCCGCCGCGCTGAGCGACATTCACGACCTGCTTCTGCGACGCCCGGGCCATGATGGCCGCGCCGTACTTGGTCGCGGCGAATCCCATGACGACGTAGAAGGGCTCCTCGCTGACGTTGCCCGCGGCGTCGATCACGGGGAACTCGCGCACCGGGATCGGGGCGAGGGCCTGGATCACCCAGCGCTCGTTGTCCTTGAGCGCGGCATCGATGGCCTGGTCCCATTGCTCGCTCGAGACAGCCGGTCCGACGACGACGCCCTTGCCGCCGAAGCCGCGATTGGGCTTGAGGACGAGATGCTCGTGCTCGGTGCGTGCGAAAGCGAGGAGATCGACCGGTTCGCCGCGGGGGTTGGTCGTTCGGCGGTCGGAGAGGAGACGTGTCCACAGGATGTGTCGGCGGAAGACCTGCCGCTCTTCGGAGTTGAAGAAATGCTGGGCCATGGCGGGATCGGTCATGATCTCCCAGCAACTTTTCTGGTCAAGTTCGGCGGCGATCGAGGAGACCATGCGGTTCTGCTTGAACAGGAGACGCATCGCGGCGAGGTCGACGCCCTTTTTGGCGCGATCTTCGAGATCGAGCACGCTGTAGTCGCGGTAGCCGATGTCGATGCGGATATTGCCGTGCCAGACCTCGCCATCTCGGACGACGAGTTCGGAGGGATCGACGTGGACGACGGTGAGGCCGTGGCGCTCGTGGAAGTATCGAGCAAGGCGGTCCTGCTCGTCGGGGCCGTCGAACTCGAACTTCGGGTCGATGAGTGCGATGGTGCCGCGCGGGCGTCCGATGGTCTCGAGGTGGTCGATGAGTTCCTGGATGAGAAGTTCGCGCATATCGGGGGCGAGGTCGAGGCGAAGGCCGGGGTCGCGGGCGAGGAGTTCGGGGACGACGACTTCGTGGAGGAGGCGGTCGCACGTGGGCGCGAGGTGGAGCCCGCCGATGCCGGTGAGATTGGGCTCGACGTAGCGGAGCGAGTCCTTCCACATGGGGCTGGTGAAATCGACCATGGCGTCGAGGCGGCCGAAGATGGGGTTGTTCTCGCGCTGGGCGGGACCCCAGCACTCCCAGAGCCACTGCTCCTCGACGGGCGAGAGCCGGAGCAGGTCGCGGACGGGGAAACTGTTGAGGTAGATGTCCGGGAGGCGCTTGAGCGCGTTGAGGATCGTGAGCGAGACGGAATGGATGTAGGCGAGTTGGTCGCGGCGGATGGTGATGGGGCACGGCAGGATGCGGATGGTCTCGTCAACACCCTCGTGCTGATAGATGAGGTGGCGGGTCGTGGCCTCGCGGCGCATGGTTTCGAGGAGTTCGCCCAGGCGTGCCGGCCCGACCTGCGCGAGCGCCCGCTGCACGCGACCGGCGAGTCGCAGCCCGGCAAGCCCGGATTCTTCGGCTGGAGTCAGCATGGCCACGAGGAAGCCCCGTTCGTCGGCCACAGCATACCGGGAGGCTTACCTGGCCGCGCGGCGACGGCGGGGCGCGAGAATCGCGGCGAAAAGGCACGGCAGGGCGGACGCCGGCGTCGGGACGCCCACCCACATGAAGGCGTGCTTGCGCGCCGTCAGGTTGTCATCGCCCCAGCCGACGACATACACAACGCCCGGCCCCTCCCACACCGCCAGCGCCTCCGACAATCCATAGTTCGACGGCAGAATCGCGTGCAGGTTCACGATGTTGCTCGGCGAGCCGAGCCACGCGCACGCCGATTGCCCGATCGCCCCCGGCAGTCCCGCGCGCCCGACGTGAATCGACCCCGTCGTCGCGCGCATGAGCGAGTAACTCGCGCCGGGCGGGTTCCAGTCCTCGAAACTCGCCGCCGTGCCATGCCAGACGCTCGCGCGCTGCCCGCCGATCGCGAACGCCCCGCCAACCTGGATGCCCGGTGCCATGCCGTGAACCTCGCTCGTGCCATACGGCCCGCCCGGGTGCAGGTCGCGGGCCGAGGCCGCCGTGCCGTTCCACAGATACGCGTGTCGCTGCGGCGTATCGACCCAGCCGCCCTGCAACGTGCCGTCCGTGGCGGTCGCCTCCGAGCGGACGGTGAGCGCGGGGTGGAGGTTGACGAACGACTCCGCCGTGCCGCGCCACAGCGAGGCTTGGGACGACGTGCCCGGGAGGATGGAGACGCCGACCTGCATCTCGCCGCGCACGGCGTACGCGATCGAGGCCTGCGCATTGAAAGGGCCGAGGTTGACGCGGCTCCCGGGCGTGCCGCGCCACAGCGCCGCCCGCCCGCCCGCGTCGCCGACCTGGACGCCCTCGTCCATGCCGTAGACGGAACCGTTCAACGGCGAGCCACTCGTGAGCGTGCTCCACGAAGCCGCCGAACCTTGCCACAGCGACGGAAAGAGGCTCGTTCCCGCGAGCACTTCTCCGCCTTGCCGTCCGTCCCAAACAGCCCTTGCGATGGATGAGGTTGCTGTTTCCGGATGAAGTCGAACCACCGACCAGTTCCATTGGCCAACGCACGGCGCACAAAGAGCCGTGGAGCAAGTCGCCGCGAAAATCCGTCCGGTAAGTCTTGACATAATGCAAATATGCAGTATGTTGGACGAAAAGCAAGGAGAATCGGACATGATTCGTGTAATCTCGTTCGTATCGGTCCTGGCTCTGTTCGTGTCGCTTGCCTCAGCCCAGCCGGTTGTGCTGCCGCCGGTCATGGCCCATCCTCCGAACCCAACGGGCACGGGCTATTGCGAGACCGCGATCGTGCTATCGGGCAACGATGTCGTCGTCGCGTACAACGATGCCGTGCAATACTATGTGCGGCATTCTCTCAGTGTCGACGGGGGCGCGACGTTCAATCCGCTCTATAGTGGTGTCCAGTTCATCGGGCAAGATTGTGTCTTTGGCGCGGTAACTCGTGGCGTCGATCCGATGGCGGCGCGCGCCGCAAACGGCGACATTGTCATCGGCGGACAGATGGCACTCACGAATGTGCCCTCCAAGACCATGTATTCTATCGCCCGAAAGGGGCTCGGCCTGAGTTTGTTTGGAACGTCGGTTCCACTGACGTGTGTGGAATCCACAAGATCGCCAGAAAAGGAGCTTCTGGCGATCGGCCCTTCACGCGACGGGACGCGGGACAAACTCTATGTCTCTTACCGGCTTATCGTTGACGATCCCTGTGAGAGTTCTCGCATCCAGGTCGTCCAGGCTGATCTGGCGACGCCCACCCTCACGACCGATCTTCCGGTTTCGCCGGCCGCAACCTGCGTCGGCATCCGCGACGGCCTCGGTGGTGATTAGCCCTTTGATGCATCGGGGTGAGGAAGGCGGAGAGGACGCGGCTTCGGCGTTACAGATGCTTACTTAGCCAGTCGTGCCAATCAGGCAGGATATATGCCGCGTACTTAACCGACTTGTCGATCTGAAACACGATCACGGCCACCTCGGGAGCCGCCGCCATGATTTTGGCCCGTATTGTGTCCGTGGTGTGAGCATCTGTCGGATCGAGAATTACCCACGCTTGCGGCGTGTAGTGCCACCAGCCACACCCCTTGAGAGCTTCGCCAATAGCCGCCTGTTTCTCGGCGGTGGCCTCGTGAGTCAGAATGACGAAGGCCTTACTCATTCTGCCCGTCCACTGATGGAAGAGGTCCGAGCAACTTCCTGTCGCTGGGTTTGGGCTGTTCTAATACGCCGCGATCACTGTCGCCAATCGACGCCTGTTCTATTTCCATTTTTCGAATCACAAACGACTCGCTCCGCACCAAATCCGGATTCTTCCAAAGCAGGATGCAATGCAACACAACTGTGGTCAATACCACAGCGCCGAACGCGGAGCCGAAAATGATTTGGACCCACAAGGCGGCACCCGTGGACGCCGCGCCGACAAAGCCGGCCGCCAGCAAGGCGCATAGCCACAACAGCGGCTGAAGTGCAGTCGTGCGTGTTGCCTTGCCCTCAGAGAACCGGGAGATTGCCTGTAGCCACTCTGACATTCAGGAATTCTACCCGCTTCACCGTCCTACCGCACCGCCCCATCCGTCAGTGCCGAGTAGGTGAGCCGCTTGCCCACGATCATCCGCATCGCGCCCTCGAATCGCTCCCAATCGGTGAGCTTGCGGTGGTTGAAGCGGTAGACCTGTTCATCGACGTAGGCCGTGAGGTGGTCGGGCGTGGCCCGGATGTACGTCCCCTTCAAGCCCCTCCTGAGACAGTTGAAAAAGCACTCCAGCCCGTTCGTGTGGGCGATCCCATTAACGTAGCGATCGGCATGGTTGACGGTGCGGTGGTGGTAGTACGGCGCTCGCGCCCATTTGTAAACGTGGGATTCGTCGGTGCAGAGGATGGAGCCCTCTTCGACGTTCTCCAGCACCGCATCGCGGATGTATTCGGTGGTCGCAGCGGGGATGACTTCGGCGCGGACCTTGCCGCTCGCCCGCTCTTTGAGCCCGTGAACCACCGCCTTGCCGCCATTGAGCTTGGCCCGAGCCTTGATGCGGCGTGACATGCTCATGAACTTCTGGAGCCCACCCACGAACGTTTCATCGCTCTCCACAACGCCCCGTAGTTGCTCGGAATGCTCGGCGGCGATGACATGGCGGACGCGGTGGAGAAGGTGCCAAGCCGATTGCTGTTTGCACCCGAGCGTGCGGGCCATCTCGCACGAGCTGATGCCGTTCTTGCTGTTCACGATCAGCCATATGGCGATCACCCACTGATCCGCGCGAAGGTGGGTCGCTTCAAGGATCGTGTTCGTCGTGAGTGAGAACTGGCGGCGACAACCCTTCTCGCGGCATTGGAAGCGCCGACGGCTGGGGATCGCGCCCACGTTGATGCTGCCGCACTTGGGGCAGCACGGGCCTTCCGGCCACTTGATTCCCGCGATGAACTTCTCGGCGGTTTCGATATCGAAGTGCCGCATCGCTTCCATGAGCGTGCGCGGGTTCTGGTTGACTGCGATCATGGCGACCCTTCCGCGAATGCGGCGGGAGCGCTAGAATCGTCTGCTAGGGCGTTCAGGGCGCTTACCCGCCTTGGATGTCTGCCTCGCGGGTGTTACAAGCACACGCGGGGCTTAAAGCAGGGACGAGCCTTTCGACTCGTCCCAGCGTGAATGTCCGATTCGGTCGGATCACCGGCTCACTCGCCCCCGCGCCAACGGGGGCTCTATTCACAGCCTCTTGGGGATACCCTTCCGCTTACCTTACAAAGCATCCCTGCGACCCTTGACATGCAGCCCTCCCAGCTGGCTTGGTCCGTTAAACGATGACGACGGTTCAGTTATAACTGAACTTGTGGCAAAAGTCAACCAGAATGCTTGACTTTCTGGACGAATTGTTTACCTTTGACTGAACAGTGTGCCCAAACCGTGCCGACCCCTCTTCCGCCCGGATGGTCGTGGGCGGACTGGTCTGAACGGGATGCGGCAATGCTTGCGTGGGAAGAACTGGGTCGGAATCGTCACAAACTGGACTACAGATTCCGCGAGATTGCGGTTGCAGAGTCACAAGGGAAACGGCTGCCGAAGGAGAAGCACTTTACCGATCGCGGAATTGGGAAAGCGAAAGTGCTTAAGCCAAGTCCAGGCTGGCGAGCGTTCTATTTCAGAGACGGGGACACGCGGTATGTGACCCGGATTGCACTAAAGGGCGATGACCACGATCAGCAAATACAGGCAGCGCTAGAGGCAAGGGCAGAACACGAGTCGAGACGAAGGAGCAGGTCGCAAAAATGAAATCCAATCTTGTCCGCATCAACGAACTACCCGAAGAACTCGTTGCGTTTAATCGCGAGCGCGTTAAGAATCACCTTTCCCAAGCGATCTTCGAGTTGATGGAAGGGCATGGTCTTTCGCGTACTGAGTTCGCGGCGCTGTTGGGTAAAGGCAAGTCTCGCGTAACCCAGCTTCTTTCTGGCTGCGAAAACCTCTCTGCCGATACGTTGGCCGACATCCTCTTAATCTTCGGGCGCACACCGTATCTCACGCTTGGAGTTGATCCGTACGAGATTCGCTTTCCGGTCGATGAGGCGGACAAGCGGGCACCCGTTGCAAGTTCCACGAGCTTTAACTTTGTGCAACGGGTTCAGGCAATGACTCCACAAACTCGCGTTGCCCGCTTCGTTCCGTCTGCGTCTGAGGAACCCGCCGTATTTAGCATGACGGGAACTTGAAATGGCAAAGCTTGGCGACATCGAGACTCTTCAGCCACAGGACAGGTCGTTGGAGGATGCTCTTGCGGTTCTCCAATTGTTCACCGGCAAAGTCGGGATGGTGAACAGTCGGGCCGTGATGGGATCGTTCAATGTCTTGCCGCTAGACGCATCGAGCAAGCGAGAACACCGGCTCATCACCCGTAGTGGAAACGAGCATGACGGCCTGGTGTCCGCCAGTCGCACAGAGTTCAATCAGAACCTGTATCACGAACTCGAAGCAGAGGGTAAGCAAGCTTATGTTTTTAGCATTGCGTTCGCGTTCCAGATTGATTTTCAGTTCCAGGATGACGCCGCGCTAGAGGACAGAAAGACGTTTTGCCGGGCCGCTGGCGTTGCGATATCGTGGCCCTATTGGCGCGAGTTTTTCGGAAACGCCATGGCCCGGATGCAGATCATTGGCCCCCCGCAAGGGTTGATGACTTCGGAGCGTGCGGCGCGAATGGCTGGATTCGTCCCGCAATCCGAGTTGACCGCTAGGCGGGAGGCGATGCAAGCGGAAAGACAGGAAGAACTGCGGTCTAAGCACGAACCCGACCGCCCCGGATCGTGAGGCCGGAATCACGAATGGGCTGGGGTCCGATGCAGGAAAGGGCTAATCACCGCCTCGGTGCCATGCCAATCGTGCTGCCCGCCAATGTACCAAACCCATTGCTTCAGGGACGGGTTGCGGTCGCATTCACTCCCTCCCCGCTCCTGACAAACAACCCACCCGAGATGTGGTGGTCCGATACCGAGGGTGGCACGCTCCCCGGTGGCCCGGCATGGACGCAGACAGTCCTCCCCGCTCTCGTTCAGACCCCTGGGGGATCAGCGGAGACGTTTTCTGGGTACGCCGATGCCGACGTTCCCGGCGTGTTCAAGCCATGGAGTTTCCCCGCGCTCGCCTTCCATCGCGCCGACCCGAGCATCGTCTATCTGATCTTCCCGGCGACGACGCCGAGCGCCGGCGCCGGCAACGTCGATCTCATCATCATGCGGAGTCTGGATGGTGGCGTCTCTTTCTCTCCACTCGAGGCGCTCCACATCACCGATGCCATGCTCGGTCTGCCCACGGGCATCGACCAACTCCTCTCCTGGATTGCGATCGACGATCTGGGCGGCGTGAACTTCATCTTCACCACTGTACGCGAGAACCCGCTGAACCCAAGCACGATCCTGCTTCGCAACTACTACGCTCGCTTCGCCACCTTCAACGCGGTGAGCCCGTCCACGCCGTTCGTGCATGCCACCTCGGCGGAGTTTCAACCCATTCAAGACCCAGATTCTCCCTCGCGAGAGTATGTTCGCGATTACAACATGCTCGACACGCAGGGCTGCAAGGTCGTGCTCGCCCAGATGGCCGTGACGCCGGGCACGGGCGGCGCGGACATCTATGTGACCCGCGTCTCCACCTGCGCGGTCGCCGACTCCGACCAGGACGGCGCGCTGACCGCCAACGACCCGCCGACCTTTGCCATGCAGTTCCTCGCGTGCGACCCGCGCGCCGACGTCACCAACAATGGCACGATCGACTCCGCGGACATGCAGCACTTCCTCACCGCCTTCGCCTGCCAGTGCAATCCGCAGCCATAGTCTCGCGGGCCGGGTCCGTGGCGATTGGGCAAGTGGGTCGATGCTGCCGATTGTGCGGTCTATGCGACGAGTGCGGATGGGGGGGCGTGGGGGGCCGAGCGGCGGGGTTTGGCGCGGGGGCATCGTGAGCGCCGGGGCGTGGGCGGTCGATAGACCCCGCGGCGGGGCCGACCTCGCCGACGGAGGGCGCTGCGTGAGCCTGCACCAGATTCTGAAAGCGGCGTACGAGGCCGACGCGTCGGATATCCACCTGATCTCGGGGCAGCCGCCGGTGGTGCGGGTGCATCAGGTGATGACGCCGATGGATTATCCGGTGTTGACGCCGCCGACGACGCGGCAGATGTTCGAGCAGATGGCGTCGAAGGAGTCGCAGGACGTCTTCGATCGGCAGAAGGACTCGGACTTCTCGTACCAGATCGACGGGCTGGCCCGCTACCGCGTGAACGCGCACATGCAGCGCGGCGCGGTGGGGCTGGCGATGCGAATGATCAAGAGCAAGGTTCCGCCGCTGGGCGCGCTGAACCTGCCGGAGGTGATCGCGCGATTGACGTACCTGCCGCGCGGGCTGGTGCTGGTGACGGGGGACACGGGCTCGGGGAAGTCCACGTCGCTGGCAGCGATGATCGACGCGATGAACCAGCGGTACCGGAAGCACATCATCACGCTGGAGGACCCGGTCGAGTACACGTTCAAGAGCGAGAAGTGCCTGATCGAACAGCGGGAGTTGGGGCAGGACATGCCCAGTTTCGCCAGCGGGCTCAAGCACGCGCTGCGTCAGGATCCGGACATCATCCTGGTGGGCGAAATGCGCGACCTGGAGACGACGGCCCTGGCGATCTCGGCCGCCGAGACGGGCCACCTTGTGCTCAGCACGCTGCACACCGTGAACGCGTCGCAGACGGTCGAGCGAATCATCGATATGTACCCGGCGGGGCAGCAGAACCAGATCCGGTCGATGCTGGCGAACACGCTGCAGGCGGTGGTGTCGCAGACGCTGTTCAGCCGGATCGACAAGCCGGGGATGTGCCCCGCGGTCGAGACGCTGCTGTGTACGCCTGCGGTGCGGAACCTGATCCGCGAGGCGCGGACGTTCGAGATCCCCAACGTGATCGAGACGAACCGGGCGATCGGGATGAGCAGCCTGGACAGTTCGATCGCCGAACTGTATTTCAACGGGATGATCTCGAAGGAAGACGCGATCGCGCAGGCCGCGTACCCGGACAAACTGGAGCGGCAGTTGGTGGCGTGAGTCAGAGGGCCACCGCACCAAAGGCCAAAGGGTGCGGCGGCATCGGGCTGGAGCATTGGCGCTGTGGCAACACGGCATCTGGGAACTTGAACCGTGCCCAACTACCGTTACCAGGTCCGCACGCCGAACAACCAGGTGCAGGTGGGCGTGGTCAGCGCCGACAGCGTGACGACGGCGGCGGCAATCCTCCGCAACCAGGGCGTACACGTCATGTCGCTGACCCCGATGATCGCGGGTCTCGACGGCGGGGCGCTGTTGTCGCGGTTTCGGGAGCTCAACGCCGGCAAGCCCAAGCAGAAGCATGTGCTGGATTTCACCTGCCAGTTGGCGGTGATGATTAAGGCGGGCATCAACCTGCGTGCCGCGCTCGACGGCATCGCGGAGCAGACGCAGCACCCGGCGTTCCGCAAGATTATCGTGGGGCTCAAGAGCGACGTCGAGTCCGGCAAGCAGTTCTCGGAGGCGATCGCGCGGCACCCGAAACTGTTCGGGCCACTCTACGTCAACATGGTCCGCGCGTCGGAGATGGCGGGCTCGTTCGCGCGGATGCTCGAGCGGATCGCGTCCTATATCACGCAGCAGATCGAGACGCGGAAGATGGTGATCGGCGCGTCGATCTATCCGGCGGTGATCGGGACGATGGCCGTGGCCGTCACCGTGTTCTTGCTCGCCTTCGTGCTCCCGAAGTTCTACAAGGTCTTCGAGGGCAAGGAGGAGGTGCTCCCGTGGGCGACGACGTTCCTGATGAACACGAGCCGCGTGATGGTGGCGAACTGGCCCTACATCGTCGGCGGGGTCTTCGGGCTGTTCGTGGGGCTCTTCGCGTTCTGCAAGACGGAGGTCGGGGCGTTCACGGTTGACAAACTGAAGTTGACGGTGCCGGTGGTCAAGACGATGTTCCGGTCGCTCTACATCAGTCGCTCGCTGCAGACGATGGGGCAACTCATCAACGCGGGCGTGCCGATGCTCGACACGCTGGCGATCACGGGAGATATCTCGGGCAACCGGCTGTACCAGTCGATGTGGCGGACGGTGTACGCGAACGTGAAACAGGGCAAGAAGATCACGGCCCCGCTGCAGAAGACGAAACTGCTGCCTCGCGCCGTCTCCCAGATGATCTCGGCGGGCGAGGAGTCCGGTAAACTCGGCGAGGTGCTCGACGAGATCTCGGGCTACTACGCGAAGCAGTTGAAGGACCATATCAAAGCCGTCACGTCCATGATCGAGCCCATCATGATCATCTGTATGGGTGGTGTGGTCGGATTCATCGCGATGGCGATCATCCTCCCCATCTTCAAGATGAGCCAGATCGTGAAGTAGCCGATGGGGGCAGACGGAGGGGGGACCGGGCGCGCCGCCCGAGAACCCTGTCCCGGCCGGGCGACTCCGGCGGGAGGGATCATGCCCGCATCGGCTCGCGGATTCACGCTGCTCGAAACCGCTCTCGCGATGGTCATCGTCGTGGTCGGCGTCCTCGCGATGGTCGAGGCGCAGCGCGGGTTCATCATCAGCAACGGGTGGTCGAGCCAGGAGGCCACCGCCACCTATCTTGCCAATGAGATCCGCGAACGGGTTCGCACGCTCCCGAGGCACGATCCGGTCACGGGGCTCAGCGTCGTCACGGGTGGTGGCGGTCAGCCGCAGGCCCAGGGCGTCGGCCTCGAAGCGGGCGAGGTCACGATTGATGACTTCGATGACGTTGATGACTTCGACGCCGTGACCTTTGGTAATGGCGGCAACTTCGACGGCCCGATCGACGCGTTCGGTCGCGTCATTCCCGAGATCGACATCGCGGGCAACGTCGTGATCAACCCTCAGACGAACCAGCCGATGGCCCTGCGCGGCTGGTCGCAGGCGGTGACCGTCCGCAAGGTGAGCGCGTACGACTACTCGACGATTCGCGGCTGGGTCGATACCGACCCGCCATTGGGCGCGTTCAACGGTCGCCCGGTCGATCAGTTCCCGCTGCTGGTGACGGTGACGGTGCGGTATCAGGCACCCGACCAGGTCGCAGCGCAGGACGTGACCACGGTCTCGTGGATCGTGCCGCCATGATCAGCACCGATCGCGTGCGGCGGCGGAAGCGTGGAGATGGAAGTGGTGGGGTGGTGCGAGGCGGTGGAGTTCGAGCGATGCGCTACACGAAGCGATTGTCCTGGGTCTGGGCGCGACGCCGCGGCGTCGTCTCGGTCCTCTCGATGATGTTCCTGATCCTGTTTGGCTCGCTGGCGGCGGCGATGGCGATCATGAGCCGGGGCAACATCACCACCGCCGCGACGCACCTGCATGTCAACCGCGCGCAGGGGGCGGCTGAAACAGGCCTGGCCGTGGCGCGCCGACGCCTGCAAGAGGGAGCCTCTCGCTTCATCGTTGAGAAGGGCACCGTCGACAGCGGCTTCGGGGAGCGGCTCTGGTCGGGCAACTTTCTGATCTCCGACGGCACCGTCAACGTGATCGCGCCATCGACGTACTCGACGAACCTGAGCAACCCGCGAGGGATGGCCGAGGCCGTCGCCCAGATCCATCAGCAGGACTCCAACACCGTCGTCGTGAACAACATCACCGCGCCGACGATCGGCCCCGCGCCCGCCGGCACCGATCCCAGCGTCTTCCTGCTCACCGACTGGCTGCGCACGCCCGCGGTGGCGCTCACGGCCCAATCCGCCGGTGGTGCTACCAACACCGCGTTCCAGATCGACTACGCGCCGCTTGCCAACGGCACGCAAATCCGCGTCATGGTCACGGGCTACGACTTCGACTACAGCCCGCGCGGGCAGCCCGTGCGTCGCCGCATCATTCAGGACTTCACGATGGTCAAGCGGGTCAACGCCGCCGTCGTCAGTCCCTCCAAGATCATGATCGGCAAGAACGTCACCATCGAGGGCGACCTCGGCTCGACGTTTACCGATGTGACCCACCAGTACGGCGATCCGCTCATCGTCAAGAGCGACTTCTGGGGCATCGAGAACAACCTGAATGCGCAACTCACGCTCCTTTTCAACGCGCTCGCCACCTATGACCACAACCAGGACAACCGCCTCCGCGTCGGCCACCCGACCGAGAGCCCAGGCATCCCCGATTTCTCCGGCCTGCCGGGGTATAACGGCTCGCCCGACGTCACCGGCGACGGCTACGTTGACGAGTTTGACGTGTTCATGCTCTTCTACGACAAGAACGGCGACGGGAAGGTCGGCCTGCCAACGGCGATCTCGGCCGGAACGCCGAACTCGGGCGTTGCGCCCGAGATGGTCAACGCCGGCGGCACCGCCACCGACCCCGACCTCGCGCTGATGGTCGACTCGGGCATCCCCGACCGCAATCGCAACAAGGTCTACTCCTTCACCGACAACAACAGCAACGGGAAGTTCGATCCGGGCACCGACGAACTCGACGACCGTGAGCAGGTCAACCCGGGCTCGGTCCCGCAGGCCTACCAGAGTTACATCCACGTCATCGGCGGGTTGAGTTATGTCTTCCGCGATCAGGTGCTGGGCTTCCGCGACGGCGTGATCGACAAGCGTGACCAGTATGCCAAGGTCTCGGGCAAGTTGATGTTCCGGGTGACGGAATCGGCATGGGCCACGGCCCAGGGCGACTACATGCAGCGCCTCCGCGGACCGATCGATCCCGAAGAGGGAGAGTCGCCCATGACCTTTGGCGCGACGGTCGAGCAACTCCCCGACATGACATCGGCGAACTTCACGAACTCGCAGACGGCGCTGCGCTCGGCGGCCGACGGGGCGGCCTTTGACGAGCAGGTGGCGGCGAACCTGGGCATCGCGGTGGGCCAACTCGCCACCTGGGTGCCGGCGAACAACTCGGCCGTTCCGACCGATCCCAAGTTCTATCCGCTCTCGCCCGACGCCGACGCCGACGGGCTGCCCGACAACTGGCAGACGGCGTATTTCGAGAAGATGCCCTTCAACAGCCCCAGTTACAGCGACTGGTACTACCGCCCCGTCTACGAGAACATGACGTTCAAGAACGTCCAAATCCCCATCGGCAACAACGGGCTCTTCAAGAACTGCACCTTCGCCGGCGTGACCTTTGTTCGCGCCCGCACCAGCAACGACCACATCAACTGGACGATCTATGGCAAGTTGAGACTGGACGCCACGAGCGGGAAGCCCGTGCTCGATCCACCGCGAACGACCTACCTCGGCAGCAACTTCCCGGCGATGCTCGCGGGCAACGATCGGCCCGTGCTCATGGCCAATCCACCCTTGGACAAGGCCGACATCCCTGACAATCAGATCGGCTCGACGCAGGGCTATGCGAACCTCCCCGACCCGCTCATCATCAACGGCTACCGCTGCATCGACTCCAAGAAGTTCTCCAACAACATCCGCTTCCACGGGTGCCTCTTCGTCGGATCGGTCGTCGGCGACGCGCCGCAGGAGTACACCAACGCGCGCAATAAACTCCAGTTCACCGGCGGGACGCGCTTCGTCGAACAGAACCCCGACTATCCGAACGATCCCAACAAGAACCCCGATCCGGGTGACCTGCCCGAGATCAAGAAGAGTTCGCTCATGCTGCCGAACTACTCGGTGGACATCGGTCAGTTCAACAGCCCGCCGACGCAGGACGTCCGCCTCAAGGGCGCGGTCGTCGCCGGCGTGCTCGACGTTCGCGGCAACGCCTCGATCGACGGCGCGCTCCTCCTCACCTTCAAGCCCGTGCTTGGGCTGATCCCGCTCCGCGACGCCCTCGGCAACCCCGTCGGCAATCCCGCGACCTTCAACACCACGCTCGGGTATTTCGGGCCGGCCGACGGCGACGACGAGTCGCTCGACCCCGAGACCCTGCCGATCGTCGGCGGCGTCAAGATTGTCGGGTGGGATCTCGACGGCGACGGGCTCCCGGACCTCGGACCCAACACCCCACCGACGGCCGCTCAGACCGCCGCGGGTGCCGTGACCGTCCCGTTCTACGGGTATGGCGGTGTGACGCTGCGGTTCGATCCATCGATGCTGATGCCCGACGGCATCCTCATGCCGTTGCAGGTCGATACCAACCCTGCCACCTACCGGGAGACCGCCAAGTGAGCAGCCCCATGTCGCCAGGCCGTTCCCGTCGCGGCTTCAGCATGGTCGAGATGCTGATCGCGCTCACGGTGAGTTCGCTGCTGATGACGGCGTGCCTCGTCGCCCTTGACCGCTCGTTCAAGGTCTATGAGGCCACCACCGAGTCGGCGTCCACGCACGTCGTCTCACGGCTCGTCATGCACCGCGTGCTGGGCATGATCCGCCAGGGCGAGGAGTTCGGGCCGTATCCCGTCGGCGTGCTTGTGCCCACCAAACTCGATTCCAACTACGTCGAGTTCGTCTCGCTCGACGACGCCGCGACGGGCCAGAGGCAGGTGACGCGGCTTGAGCGTGTTCCCACGGCCGTCGGCGCGACGACCTATCAACTCCAGTTCACGCGGACCGATTTCGTCAACGGGACGCAGACGGCCCAGTTCTCGTACCCGCTCATCCGCAACCTGCGTGACGCCAAGTTCACGCTGGAATACGACATCGGGCCTGTGTTGCGGCGGGCGACCGTAGACCTGACCATCCAGCCCGACGACGCCTCGACAAACGTGACAGCGATCAGCACGAGCCTGCCCGGCCAGGTGCTGCGGCTCATCGCGTCCACTACCCCGAGAAGGTTGGACTAGCCGACGGAACGCGTGTCTCTGCGGCGAGGGTATATTGCTTCGGGAAACGCCGTTGCATCGCCTGCCTCTGAGGTCGAACTCGATGGCGCTGCGAAATCGTCGGGTTCACGTCACGCCGCGCGCAGCGCCTGATCGAGCATTTTGTCGTAGCGCTCACGCTTGCTCTGATCGCGGAGCACCGAATACGCCTTGCTGATGGCGGCAAATCGCTCCTCCGAGCCTTCTTCTCTCGCGACATCCGGGTGGAAGCGCATGACGAGCGTGCGATAGGCGGCACGGATCTCCGCGGCGGACGCTTCTCGCGAGACACCGAGGGCCGCGTAGAGGTCCTCCACCTCGATGGCTGCATGGAGCGGCGTGCCGGCGCGCTGAGCACCGGCCCCTGAACCCGCCTGAGAACTGCTCTTCGCGGCCGCATCGACCTTGCCGGTCTCGCTGCCGGTTCCACCGGCGCTGCCACCGCCCGCGCCGACGAAGCCATATCGACCGAGTTGCACGAGTGCCACCGACGATGCGGGCGTCACCCCGATGAACTGGATGCCGATCTCGAAGGCGCGCAACGAGACTCGGCGGACCCACACAGCCCGGCCCGTGACCCGCAGTCGCTGAGAGTCGTTGCCGACCGTGAACTGCCGCGATTCGCCGCGCTTGATGTCCGGCTTGCTTTCGGATCGAACCCGCATCCCGGTCGCCGAGAGGTCGCGGACCTGTCCGAGCGGGCAGGCGATCCCGATGGTCGGATAACGCTCCGCGCGCTGCCGAAACGTCGTCCGTGATGGTCCGAACAGCCCCATGGCGTGCGAATCGGCCGACGGCGTGGGGCTCTTCACCGTGATGCCGGGCCTACGGCCATATCCGTCATCGGCCCGATCGGTCGTGCCGCGAACCCGAGTTATCCGCCCCAGAACCGCTCTCCCCAGATCGCCAGGTTGAGCATGGGCCACGCGAAACGCCAGTGCGCGCTTGGGTTGGCGTCGATCGCGGCGATGGCTTCCGCTGAGAAGACCTCTCGCGCGAAGCGAGACGCCCCGAGCACGCCGGCCTGATCCTCGAGCCACGCAGCGAATGGCAGTGGGAAACTCGCCTTGGGCCGCGCAAGCACGGCCGCGGGCACAACGTCGGCGAACCCTCGCCGCAGCGGAATCTTGGTCTCGGGCGGCGTGCCCTTCAGATCGATCCGAGCCTCCATCGACATCGATTCCGCCAGGGCTGCAACGGCCACATCCGCAAGCGGCGTACGGCCCTCGACCGACGCGCGCATCGTGCATGAATCGAGCCGAAGAAGCAGCCCCGCGAGGTTGACCCGTCGCAGGAATCGCTGGTGCGAGCCGAGCATGTCGTCCGCCCGCCACTGCAGGGCAAACGCGCGCTCATAGTCATCGATCAACGCGGCATCGCCCTCGATCGCACGCGTCAGCCCGGGCGAGAGTAACGTCGGCTTGAGTTCCAGCGGCATCCACGCGGCATCTCGCAGATGAAAGAGCCCGCGTCCGCTCGGAGTCCGCGCCATCGCATCTGCCGCGCCTTCGTTCCGCTCGAATCGCGCTGCCGAAAGCAGCGGCGCGTCATACCCGCAGAAGAGTTCGTCCGCGCCCTCGCCCGAGAGCGCCACCACGATGCCCGCCGATCGCACCGCTCGAGCAACGTGAAGGATTGCGACCTCGTTGGGCGTTCCCAGCGGCACGCCCTGCTCGCGGACGAGCCAGCGCCACGACTCCGCGAAGCCGCCGCGCGAGACCGGTGCCTCGAGGTGGCGCGTACACAGTTCCCGCGCCGCTGCGTCGGCGTGCGCGAGGTCGTCATTCTCGTTTCCGCCGCGAGCGCCAGAGGCAAACGTGCGCAGGCCAGCGAGTTCTCGGCGCGCAAGTGCCGTGATGATCGTCGAATCAAGCCCGCCGCTGAGCAGGCAGCCGACGGGCACATCCGCGTGCAGATGGCGATGCACCGAGTCCTCCACCGCTTCGCGCGCGGCGTTCGCCTTGGTCGGGTCAATCGGTGCCGGCTCGGGCCAGGCGATCTTACCGCGCTCCGCCGGCAAGCCCGCTGCGCGCAGGTCGAAGTTCAGGCTCGTGCCGGGCTCGAGCGTGCGTATCCCCTCAAAGAGAGTCCGCTCGCCGAGCGTCACGCGGATCGTCGTGAGGTAGGCGCTCATCGTTGCCACGTCGGGCTTGGCGCGAAACTCCGGGTGCGCGAGGATCGCCCCCGGCTCGCTTGCCGCGACGATCTCGGCGATGCCGTCTGGTCGAGTCCGCTTCCACCAAAGCAGGGGCTTGATGCCCAACGGATCGCGAGCGAGGAGCAGAGTGTCGGCGACTCGATCAAAGAGTGCGAGAGCGAACATCCCGCGCAGGCGTGGCAGCGCCCCCGTCCCCCAGCACGCGAGCGCGTGCAGCACCGTCTCCGCGTCGCTCGTGGAGCAAAGGCGCGTGCCCACGCGTGCGAGTTCAGCCCGCAGTTCCGCGTTGTTGTAGAGTTCGCCGTTGTACACAAGCGAGAACCGACCGTCGGTCGTCGTCATCGGCTGCGCGCCGGCTGGCGACAGATCAACGACCGCGAGTCTTCGGTGCGCAAGGATCACATGGCCGAGGTCAAGCAGCCCGGTGCCGTCCGGCCCGCGGTGCGCCATGCGGTCGCGCATCGCCCCGACCGTGGCCAGAGAGAGCCCCGGCCTCTCGCCCACCGCCGTCGCGATCGCAAGAATGCCGCACACGACACGGATATCGGCCCGCGCACGGGGGTGAGAATACCTGAGGCGGAGTGCGGGGCCGCTACGTCAGGCTCAGCCCGCGCCGGCACGCCGCGCGAGGCTTTATCCGGCTACTTGGTTTCGTAGAGCACGCAGATCAGCACATCCGACGGCGCGAAGCGACGGCTCGACGCCGCTTCCGAGAGCGACGGCCTGGTCGCGTCGGTGCCCTTGAGCACCGCCTGCGGCGCGATGTTGCCGAAAATCTGCACGACCTTCGCGCCCGACTGCTTCAGCCAGTCGTTGATGTCCTTCTCCATCGTGCTCAGCCGGTCTTCCTCGCCGGAGAAGATCTTGATCTGCTGCATGGTGAACTCCAAAGGCTCTGGTCGGCGTGCCGTGCCGCGGTCGGCGGCGCGTCTGCTCGAACTCGTGGCGAGAGGATAGGTCCGATCAGCGTGCCACCTCGATCGCGCGAGTCTCGCGGAGCACCGTCACGCGGATCTCACCCGGAAAGGTCATCTCATCGCTCACGCGCTTGGCGATCCGCTGGGCCACGAGGAACGCCTCGTCGTCGCTGACCTTTCGGGCGTCGACCATGACCCGCACCTCGCGTCCCGCCTGGATCGCGTGCGCCTCGGTCACGCCCGGCATCGAGAGCGCGATGTCCTGCAGGTCCGTCAGTCGCTGGACGTATCGCTCAAGGCTCTCGCGTCGCGCGCCCGGGCGGGCCGACGACACCGCGTCCGCCGCCATGACGATCGGCGTATAAAAACTGGTGCTTGGGATGTCGGCGTGGTGCCCGCCGATGGCGTTGAGGACCGGCTCGCGCTCGCCGTACTGCTTCGCGAAGTCCATGCCGATCTTGGGGTGCCCGCCCTCGATCTCGTGGTCCATGGCCTTGCCGATGTCGTGGAGGAACCCGCACCGTCGCGCGATCGTGCCGTCGAGTCCGAGTTGGTCGGCGATGATCTGGCAGAGGTACGCGACCTCGATGGAGTGGCGCAGCACGTTCTGGGCGTAACTGGTGCGGAAGTGGAGTTTGCCCATGGCCTCGACGATCTTCGGATGCACGCCGCGGAGGTTGACCTCGAGCACCGCGTCCTTGCCGTGCTTGATGATTTTGTCGTTGATCTCGGAGCGCACCTTCTCGACGATCTCCTCGATGCGCGAGGGGTGCATGCGTCCGTCGGCGATGAGCCGCTCGAGTGACTCGACCGCCACAGCCTGCCGGACCTTGTCGAAGCAGGACACAACGATCACGCCGGGGGTGTCATCGACGATGATGTCCACGCCCGTGGCCTTCTCGATGGCGCGGATGTTGCGGCCCTCGCGCCCGATGATCCGCCCCTTCATGTCGTCCGAAGGAATCGCCACGGAGCGCACGGTCGTCTCCGACGTGTGCTCCGTCGAGTACCGCTGGATCGCCTGGAGCGTGATCTCGCGGGCCCGCTCCTTGGCACCGTTCTCGGCGTCCTCGATGACCTTGCGCGCCACCTTGGCGGCATCATGTCGGAACTCGTCTTCGATCCGTGTCAGTAGCACCTCTCGGGCCTGCTCGCGGGTCATGTCGGCCACGCGCAGCAGCGCCTCACGCTGCTTGGCGAGCACTTCAGCCGTCTCGGCCTCTCGCTGCAAGACCCGTTCCTCGCGCGACTTCAAGGCCTCGGCCGTCTTGGCCACCGCCGCCTCGCGCGCGGCCTGGGCCTCTTCCTTTCGATCGAAAGCGTCCTCGCGCTTGGCCTGTCGGCGTTCGGATTCCTTCAGCCCGGCCCGAGCCTCCTCCAACTCCCGTTCGGCCTTTGCCTGCCGCTCCATAAGCGAGCGCTCAGCATCCAGTTCTACCTTCGCCGCAGCCGCCTTGGCGTCCGCGGCGGAACGCTCGACAATCTGCTCGGCATCGCGCTTGGCCTGCGACAGGGTCGTCCCAACGACGAACCGCGCGATCAGCACGCCCACGCTCATGCCCACGAGCAGCATGAGCGCGGCGATCGCGGCGGCCCACAGGTCGCTGATGCCGAGGATCGGATAGATCGACAACATGCCACGCTCCTCGTGCCGACGACAATGCCGCCGGCCTCTTCCGGTGCGTGGAACTTCTGGCCCGTCAAGGGCCAGCCGATGTTGACCAGGCTACCCGTATCTCAAGCCGCTCGCGGGCGCGCGGGCTCGGGCTCTTCAACTACTCCGGCCCGATTCCGTCGTCCGCACACGAATGCGTCTCTCCTCGAACACCACCTGCACCAACCGGGTACCACACACGGGCGAGCGCGTCGCCCGACTGTTCGATCAGCATCGGGCCAAGCTCGCACGGCCCGGACCCAACAAGCCGATTATACATCCGTCAACCTCGCGCGAAGGTTTCACCAATGCCATGCAGAAGGTTTGGATAAAGTTTGGATCACGCCCACCTCGCCGCAACGGTGTATCGTCTCGTCCCTCAGGAGATTCGCGCATGACGCGCTGGCTCATCACTCTGGCAACAGTCCTGGTCGTTGTGGGCGGCTGCGCCCGTACCCGCTCGTTCGACGTCCCGGTCTTGGGCGAGCGGCTCCCCGCCGAACTCACTACCGCCGTCGAGGTCATCAACTGGAACGGCAGCGTGCGCGTTGAAGCCGACAAACGCCTCGCCGCGCCCGATGTCTCCGCCACCATCTATCGACAGAGTCGCAAGGGGCCGAAGGGCAAGGACCTCAATATTGCCGCGACGATCCGGGCCATCGCGTCATACGACGACGGCCGTCGGGTGCTCCGAGTCACCGGCTCGCCGGCGTCACCCGAGCGGGAGAACGATGTCTCTCTCGTGCTCACGATCCGCGTGCCGCGATCTGAGGGCGTGACCGTTCGCAACGCCGGGGGCGACGTCGAACTCGTGGGCGTCGGGGGTGCGATCGACGTCGAGAACGGCAGTGGGGGGCTCCGCGGTGGCGATATCGTCGTGCGCACCGGTGCCGCCATCACGTCGCCCGTCTCGCTCACGAGCCCGCAAGGCCTCGTCCACTTCCAGGCCGGGCCGGGTTCATCCGGCACCTTTGACATTTCCAGTGACAGCGGTCCCGCCGAGTTTGTCTCGAAGGTGGGCGCGGTTCGCGGCGCGCGCCCCGTGCCGGGCCACTTTCGCGCGGTGCTGAATGAGGGCACGAATCCCGTGGTCCTCCGCGCCGGCACCGGCACCGCCCGCGCCTGGATCATCGCCAACGCCGGCACCATCGGACCCGAGGTCTGGGACGGCTGGCCGCCCGACCCCATCCCCGAGCCCAAGATGAAGACATTGCCCGCCGGCCCGGTGCCGTGAGGTCGGCGTCGGCATCGAGCGTCGCCTCACGCCGCTTGCCGGCCACCAACGCGGTGCCTACGCCGTCTTCCGCGCCGTTTGCGCCACCTGCAACGCCCGCGCGTACCGCCTCACCTGCTCGATGACGAAATCGCGGTGCGCGGGGTTGAACGACCATTCAAACGCCATGCCCGCGTACAACTGCTGCGTCGAATCCAGGTGCGTGTGTGCCATGCGCGCGGTCACGGCCATCGGCGCGGGAACATGCGGCATCAGGTTCAGCCGCAGCCAGAACATCCGCGAGCGCTCGATCGATCCGGAGACCTCGCGCGAGAACAACAGTCCCGCGCCGCCCCCGCCAAGGTTCAGCAGCGTCGCCGACAACTTCGGCCCGACCTCCGGAAGCATCAGCGGATCGTCCGTTGGCGTGGCGATCGACTTCCGCTCGATCAAGTCCGTAATGTGCGCCCGATTCGCCACCTCCGCCGCTCGCACAGTCATCGGATCGAGGATCGGCCAGCACTCCGTGACCGTCGGCGAGAGCGACGCGGTTGACACGCGATAGAAGTTCCGCCGCTGGCACCGCTCGACATGCGCCGGCAGTCCCAGCCGCAGCGCCCTCACCGAGAGCCCCGGCCCACCCGCCGCGCCGAGCGTCGTGGTCTTGAACATCCATCGGTTTTGCCCGATCGACATCGAGACCACGCACTCAAGCCCCGGGCCGAAATCCATCGGTTGGCCCGCGGCATTGGGCTGCTCCACCGCGATCTCATCGCTCGAGACGCTCAGCAGGCGAACCCGCCAGATCACGTCGCCCGCGCCGGGATCGGTGGTCGGGAACGAGATCTCGAGCGCCCCTTGCCGCTCCAGGATCTGGTCCAGTGATTCGTGCCAACGCTCGGTGCGTGATCGGTTCGCGGGCATGTCCGGCCTCTCTGGCGTGCGTGAAGAGTGTCCGGCAGCGCCGCCGCGACACGGCGCGCACATCGGCGCTTCCATGCGTCCGCTCCACACCAGCCGCCGCGCGAATCACGCAAGCCGTCACCCCTCGCCGCATGATCGGCACGTGACGTGGTTATCGGCGCTTCCGTCCGTCTGTGTGCCCTGTCGCGCGCCGCCGAGCCTATCGCCGCTTGCGGATCGTCTGGAGCAGCCGTCGCGCGGCCTGGATTTCGTCCGCCGTGATCGCCTCGCCGCCGAATCGCGCACGGTAATACAGCCGTGAGACTTCCTCCGCCGCGACGGATGCAGCCGCGTCCACCGCCGCGATCGTGTCGGCATGAGCGCGAGGGGGCAGCCATGTCGGCTTTCCGATCCCCCGCCGCGTCAGTTCTGCCAGCATCTCGCCATAGAACGCCAATCGCCGCGGATCGCCCGGCGGCTGTTCGCCCGTGTGCCACCATCGACGGATCAGCCACGCCGCCCCCAACCCAACGCCCGCCACGGCCACAAACGTCCCCACACCAGCCAGCACGGCACTCAGAAGCAACTCTCGCCCGCCGCGCTGCAGCCGACGCGCCAGGAACTCCGCCGCCGCATCGCCCGCCCGCGACCGCGAGCCCCTCGCAAAGATGCTGGCCCGGTCGCGCTCGTCAAACGAGACCACCGATCGATTCCACAGGTGCTCGATCGCGTCGAGCGCGTGCCGCAATCGCCCCGACAGTCCCGGCGAAGCCCGATGCAGCCGCGTCAGGTCATCCGGCGGCGTCGCGTCAAACGTGCGCCACCGACCCCGGCTGATCTCCACTTCCGCCCACGCGTGCGCGTTGCTCTCGCGCACGACATACGTCCCCGACGCCTCGTTGAAGTCCGCCGCGACATACCCCGTCACCATCCGCGACTGGATTCCGATCGATCGGCACATCGCCACCATCGCCGCCGCGAAATACTCGCAGTGCCCTCGCTTTGACTCGAACAGGAAGTGCTCGATCGGGTCCGCCCCCTCCGGCGTGCCGGCCTCTTCCAGCGTGTACGCGAAGTTGGTCCGCAGCCACGACTGGATCGCCCGCGCCGCTCGCGCGTTCTCCGCCGGGTCGCGCTGCGTTGGAACCGGCTCGATCCCCGCCGCGGCTAGCACCCGCGCCGCCTCCGCGCCGATCGCCGCCCGTTCCTCGAACTTCGCGATCTCGGTCGGCTGCGGCTCTTCATCGCTCCACTCGTTCATCCTGGACCACACGACATACGAGAACGGCCCGCCGTTCATCCGCGCCGTCAGTGCCTCGCCGCTCCCGCGCATCAACAGTTGCCTGTCCTTGAGTTGCTCGCGGATCTGGATCGCCATCGGCTCCCACAGCGTGAAGAGATACGCTGGCATCCCCGAGGGTGGCGTGTCACGCACGAACACCTCCTGCCGGATCAGATTGCCGCGGACCAACCGCTCATAGTCGAGCGACACGATGCCGTTGGGCTCGACCGGAAGCCCTCTGATTGCCTCGCTACGCGCCGTCCACCGACCCTTCTCGTAGTCCTCCAGAACCGCGCCACGCAAGTAGAACACCTCGTTGGCCGACCCCATCGGCTCGCCCTCGGTGTCTGCCTGCGACGACGCCTGCCTGACAGCGAGTTCGAGCACCACCGTCGGCGAGGTCGAGATCACGCCCCGCGTTCCGAGCCGCACCTCGTTCGAGAATCCCGTGACCGATCCGCCCTCGCGCCGTGCCAGCCCGCCGAAATAGTTCTCTCCCACGCCCCGCGGCACGATCAGAAACACCGCGACCGCCGCGACGATGATCGTCACCACCGCGCCCGCCGTCGTGATGCCCAGCCGCGGCGCAATGGCGATTGAGTGACGCTCTGGCGCTCCCGTCGTCCGGCTCGGCGCGCCCGCGCTTGCCGCGCGAATCCCCGCTCGAATTTGCACGAGTATCGTCGAGAGCACCAGCGCCGGTCCCGACGCCGCCAGCAACAGCCCCACCGACATCCGGCTGCTCGTCAGCATCGACGCGATCAGCAGGAACACCGCCAGCGCCACGATCTGTGCATCATCCCGCGGCCCGCGCCGGTCCCCGATCTTCAGCAGCAGGATGTAGACCGCGATCGTCGCGATCACGCTCACCGACAGGTCCTGCTGGGCCCGTACCACCGCCAGAAGCACGATCCCCACCAGCACCAGGTTCACCGCTCGCCGCGGCAGACGCAGCGGACGAGCCTGTCGGCACGAGAGCACCCACGCCGCCAGCCCCACTGGCATCGCGAAGGCTGCCAGGCCCAGGTTGTCGTCGGCAATGCAGAACGCCGTGATCGAGAGCATCACCAGCACCCCCGCCGCCCAACTGAACCCGCGCTCCACGTTCATGCCGACGCCCCCGTGATCACCGCGAGAATCCGCAGCGAACGCTCGTCGGCTTCGAAGACCTCGTTCGTCTTCGTCGCGTCGATATGCACGGCGTGGTTCGGCCCGATGCTCCGATCCGCCTCGCCGGGATGCACAACCACGCACGCTCCGCCACGGCCCGCCGCGTCCCCCGCCACCTCCGCCGCGCCCGCCTTCGGCGTCTCGACCAGCGCTAACTCATCAAGCAGCCTGCGCAGATGCGCCGGCGACTGGCTCGGCGCGAACGTCAGACCGAGCACCGGCACGGCCAGCCCCACCGCCAGTCCCTCCGCCCTCGCCCGACGCAACAGCCCCGCCGCCGCCGCGATCGCCAGTTCATTCGCGCTCGGCTTCGCGCGCCCGTCGAGCCGCAAGACCACCCACAGCCGCCGCGGCGAGGGCGACGCCGTCTGCCGAACCACCAGTTCCCCGATCCGCGCCGACCGCTTCCACGCGATCGATCGCGTCGCATCGCCCGCTACATACTCCCGCAGCCCGAAAAACTCCTCGCTCATTCCGGTCGCACGCGACGACTCCGCCCCCATCATCGCACGCGCCGCCACGCGACGAAAGAGCCCGGCGCGGATCGGCACGTCCGGCGGCAGCACCGTCACCACCATCGGCAGCGTGAACGTGCTCGACTTCCGGGTCAGGCCGAAGGGCAGCGTCGTCCACATCCGCACCTCATCCACCCGCATCACCCCGCGCCGCCTCGGCATGATCGTCGCCTCCGCCGGTGCCGAACGCCGCGGCTCGATCCCCACCACAAACGCTCGCGGCGACTCCGCAAACTCCGCCCAGTTGCTCCCCGCCGATCGCATTTCCGCGATCGCGATGCCATAGGCCGGGATCACGCGCCCCCGGTGTGCCACGCGATAGCGCAGCGCCGTCGGCGTGGCCAGTTCGGCGCTGAGCGTTGGTTCCCGCACGAGGTCAGCGCTCATCAGCGACGAGCCGCTCAGCACGCCCGAGACCAGCAGCCCGCCGATCGCCAGTCCCAGCGCCAAAAACAACAGGTTGTTCTGGCTGTTGATCGCGCCCACCGCCAGGAACAGCGTCACCAGCACATACAGCACGCCCGGAACATGAAAGTGGTATCGTCGCCTCGGCGACGACCCCGCCACCTGCTCTGTCATGGCGCCGTGCGCTTCATGATGATCAGCACCGCGCGATTCTGCGGCGGGGGCGACGAGATCTTGCCCAGCGTCTGCATGAATCCCTCCGCGCTCGCCCGAAACTCGATCGGTTTGCTCAACGCCGTCTGCTCACGCACGCGGAAACTGAACCCGCCCTTTTTATCCGCGGTTGCATCGCCCAGACTCACGCTCGAAGGCGATCCCGGATCGACACGCCCAGTCACCACCGCTCCCGCCACGCCCTCTGACGACAACCGCGGGTCCGATCGATCCACCACCATCACGAATGGCACATCACCCGCGATCACCTTGCCATCGACCAGGCTCCCGCGCCGACAGCCGCCCAGCAACGTCACCGCCGTCACCAGAACCACCCCCATCCATGCCTCGCGCGTCCTCATGGCGACCCTTTCAGTTCCGCGATCGTCGGCAAATCGTTCACCGACGCCAGCCCGAAGTGATCCAGAAACTCCTTCGTCGTTCCGTACAGCAGCGGCCGGCCAAGTTCCTCGGCTCGACCCTTGACCGTCACCAGCCGCCGATCCAGCAGCGACCGCAAGACCTCTCCGCACGACACCCCGCGGATCGCCTCCAGGTGCGCTCGCGTGATCGGCTGCTTGTACGCGATGATCGCCAGGCTCTCGAGTGCCGCCCGCGATAGTTTCGACTCCGACCTCGACTGGTGGAACGCCGCCAGCACCCCGCCAAACTCAGGCATCGTCATCACACGATACCCGCCCGCAACCTCCTCGATGCGGAAACTCCGTCCGCTCGCCGCGTATTGATCGTTCAGTTCGCGCACCGCCTCGGCGACAGCCGCAGTCTCGACCGGCCCGAGAACCTCCGCCAGTTTCTTGCCCGAGACCGGCCGATCGGAGGTCAAGACCACTGCTTCCACCGCCCCGGCCAAGGCCGACGCTTGCGGCTTGGCCTCGATCTCCCCAGCCATTTCTCGCTCAGACATGCCCCATGCTACCACCCGTGCCCGGCGAGGTATAGCCGCGATCGTCCGGGAACTCACGGCCCCTCGTCCGCTCGTGATGCCGCCTCCACCGCGTGCCGATTCTCATCTCGGAGAACTTCATGCACCGACCACTCGTGTTGCTCGCCGATGATGAGGCTCCGATCACCTGTGTGGTGGGGCAGCGCCTCGAGGCCGCCGGCTTCGGGCTCGTCATCGCGCGCGACGGCACCGAGGCGCTCGAACTCGCCCTGCGTAACCCGCCCGCCGTGCTCGTGACCGACCTCCAGATGCCGCGGATGAGCGGCCTCGAACTCGCCACGCGCCTCAAGCAGGAATCCGCGACCGCCGCCATCCCCGTCATCATGCTCACCGCCCGCGGCTACATCCTCAATCCCGACCAACTCGCCAAGACCAACATCCGTCACCTGATGAGCAAGCCCTTCAGTGCCAAGGACGTCCTCCGTCGCGTCATCGAACTCATCGGTGCTCCTGCCGCCGCGGAGAGTGCCGCGTGACTTCCGCCGATGAGCGCGCGACGATCCGCCCGGTGCTCGACCGCTGCCGTGCGCTGGGCCTTCCGGCGTGGCGATGCGACACCGCCGGTGCCGTGATCGACGAGCCCATGGAGCCCGGGCAGGCCGGCCTCTGGTTCCGCAGTCATCCCATCGCCAGCGCCATCGAGCAAGAGGCCCGTCGGTGGGCCGCCAACGCCGGCGAGGGTGTCGATCCCGTGGCGCCGGGCGTCTGGGTCATTCGACTGACAGAAAGCCGCCGCCGCCGGAAAGTGGGGGGCATCCTCCTCCTCGCCCTGGCGCCCGAAGGCCTCGCTACCCCCATCTTTGCCGCCGCCTGCGATGCCGCAGGCCTGGAACACGCCGCTACCCGCCGAGCCCTCTGGCGCTACGCGCGACACGACGAGCGCGGCACCGCCGCCCTCGCCCTCGCGCTCCCGTGGATGATGCAGGACTCCATCACGCTCCACGAGCACGAGTCCGCCGTCGGCGGCTTCACCTCCGAACTCTCACGCTCCTACGAGACCATCGACATGCTCTACGCACTCGGCCGCTCGATGCAGGACATCGACCGCCCCGACAACTTCATCCGCCTCCTCTGCGATCGCCTCCACGAGACCATGGACTTCGGCTACTTCGGAGTCTGGTTCGACGACTGCGGCCTCCCCGGAATCTCCGGCCAACGCTTCGCGCGCGGCCAACCGCCCGAGGGCGTTGATCTCGATCGCCTCTACGAACGCGAACGCTCTGGCTGCGATATCGGCCCCACCCTCGTGCCGCTCGACGACGATCGCGGACCCAGGGGCCAACTCCTTCTCCAGCCCATCATCACCGAACAGGGACGCGCCGGCATCATCCTCGCCTGCGACAAACGCGGCGACGATCCACAAGTCAGCAGTTATGACACCCAACTCGTCGGCGCCGCCGCCGCCTTTGCCGGCTCATTTGCCGAGAACGCTCGGCTGTACCACGACCACAAGGCCATGTTCCTCGGCTCGCTCCGTGCCCTCACCGCCGCCATCGACGCCAAGGACGCCTACACCAAGGGCCACTCCGAGCGCGTCGCGCTCCTCGCACGTGACCTCGCTCTCGCCGCCGGAATCAAGCCCGCCGCCGCCGAACGCGTCCACATCTGCGGCCTGCTCCACGACGTCGGCAAGATCGGCGTTCCCGAGGCCGTCCTCTGCAAACCCGGCCGCCTCTCCGACGAAGAGTTCAGCCTCATTAAGCGCCACCCCGCGATCGGCCACGGCATCCTCAAGGACATTCCCACCCTCAAGGACGTCCTCCCGGGCGTGCTCCATCACCACGAACGCTGGGACGGCAAGGGCTATCCCGCGGGCCTCGCCGCCGAGGCCATTCCCTACATGGCCCGGCTCCTCGCCCTCGCCGACACCTTTGATGCCATGAGTTCGAATCGCTCCTACCGATCCGCCATGCCGCGCGATCGCGTGCTCGCCGAGATCGCCAAGAACGTCGGCGTGCAGTTCGACCCCGACCTCGCCGCCCTGTTCGTCCGGCTCGACTTCGCCGAGTTCGATGCCATGTTCGGCCGCCATTCCTCGCAGCACGCGCTCCCCGCCGCGGCATAACCGCGCTCGTGCCGTCTGCTTTCGTACACCCCCGCTCCGGGGCAGTCTTCTTCCTGCCTTCATCTTCACCCTCCCGCGTGCCGACGGGGCAGGTGTCGTGAGAATCCGCGAGCGACGAAGCGGGCGTTTCCTTACGGGTCTACCACCCGCGCCCACGTCCCGCCCTGCACGCTCATCGTGACCGATTCCGTGTATCCCATCGGCGGGTTCTGCGCGATCGTCGCATCGTGGAACAGTTGGCAGTTCCCGTTCACCGTCACCGCCGTGCCTCCGGTGAGCGATGACAGGATCACGCCGCGGATCGTCGCCGTCGCCGTCAACTCGATCGCTCCGGTCGCGTGGATAAGCCCGCGCACCTCGCTCGGATAGGTGTCGGTCAGGTCGGCATCAGACACGCCCTGATACGGCGCGCCCGCGGGATTGAAGTTGACGCCCACCGTCGCCTCGCTGAGGTTCGTCGCCGCGCTCTCGTATTCCAGGACCAGGTCCCCTTCGACGAGCAGCCCGGGATAGTCCGCGCGCGCCGGGTGCATGAACACCCGATCCGCGACATGCACCACCGCGCCCCCGCCGCAGATCACTACCAACGTCCCGTAGATGCGGCAGTTCCGCACCGTCAAGTCGCTGTTCGTGCGCACCACATACAAACCGTCCGCGTTCGCCGCTCCATACGGATTCACCCCCGGCCCCAGCACCACGTTCTCGATCCGATTGCTCGGGGGCGAGATCACCGTCCCCAGCCCCTCATAGATCCCCGGCGAGTTCACGCTCGCCACCGTCAGCGTCTGCGACGAGAGCGTGACCATCCCAACCACCAGCCCCGGACCCGTCCTGGTCTTCGCTCGCCCGATACCGGCGAATGTTCCATCGATCTGTATGTTCCCATGTGTAGCGATCAGTGCCCAATACGCGGTCAGCCACGCGCCCTGCGCAATCTCAAAGCCTCCGTCCGCGTGCATCGCCAGCGAGAGCGAGTCCAGGGGCGAGCCGCTCGCCGTCAGTCGCACCTGCGTCATCTGTCGAGCGTTCCCCTTGATCCCGATTCCCGTGAGCAACACCGGGTCGTTCGGCCTGTTGCCCACGTCCCCGTCCACAGGGTCCACGACGCGCATCGCGATCGCGCCCCTGCCCAGCGGCCGCTCTCGGGCCCAATCTCCCGCGGTCCGCGATCGCCATGTCTGGTCGGCTTTCATATCCGCCACCGCTGCCTCGATCGCCGAGTCCGCCAGTTGCCGCGCCTCGACACCGTCAATCGCCGCGACCACGCCCTGCCGCTGCGACCGCATCTCCGCCACCACCGTGATCCCGATCAGCCCCACGAGCATCGACGCCCCCAGGACGGCGAAATACACGCCTCCGCGTCGCGTCGCGAGCGCCCGCCGCCCGACGCACCCGCCCGCGAACGCTCCGAGACGCCCCACCAGCACGCGCCCCTCGGTGTGCGTTCGCTTGCTCATCGTGGCACCAACTCCGATCGGCACGCCGTCAGCCGCGCCAACTCCGTCCCATCCCGTAGCACCCGCACCGTCACACGCTTGAGCAGCGAGTCCGACGCCCGCATCGTCTCGGGAGCCGTCGGCTCCACCCACTTCACCTCCACCGCAAACGTCATCCGTGCCGTCCCCGGCAGCGCCGCCCCGGCCCGATCCACGCACGCCGCCGCGTACCCGTCATAGTCATCGACATCATCGAAGAGCGCCCGCGTCAGTTCCCCGGAATCCGGCCCGATCGATCGGTCGCCCTGCGGGTCGGCATACGGCATGTCGCGGACCTCCGCCATCAGCGCCGACGCCGCCGTCGCCGCCGCCATCCGCTGTGTGTTCCACACCTGTCCGACGCGCGCCGCCGCCACCGTGTTCAGCGACGCCACCAACATCAGCGACGCGACTGCCATCGACAGCACCGTCTCCACCAGGGTGATGCCACGCGCCGCGATCTGTCCGCGCTGGTCTTTCATGGCCCCGGTATCCCCGGCTTGTTGAGCGATACCACCGACGACACCAGTGCCGATCCCGCGTCGCGCCCCGTCTGCAACTTCACCGTCGCCGATCGCAGCAGGTACGTCGTTGTCGTCTGCACGTTGCTCCCTGTCCAGTCGTACTCGCCATAGACGGCAAATGGCGCATCGTTCCGATGCGTGTTGTTTGAGGGAGTCCATGTGTTGCCCGAGTTCCCAGTCGAAAGGAAAACCGTCAGGTCCGTCGGCGCGGCGTTCGCGTTGTAGTACGCCAGATCGCAACTCGCCTGCGAGCCGAGCCCCTTCATCACGATGCAGTAACTCAGCACCGCTGGGATCGGCAACGACACGCCCGTCAGCGGCACGGTCATCATCGCCGCGCTGGCACCGAGACTTGCCGGCAGCACGACCCCGCCCGTGCCGATCGGTGTGGTGCCCGGCTCGGCGTTGAACAGGCTCGCCCGTTGGTGGATGTTCACCGTTGAGTTGCTCGTGCTGCGCGTGTTTCGTTTCAACCTCAGGTCGACCCTTGTCAGCCGAACCGCCGTCGTCGTTGCCGGCAGCGTCACACGATTGATGGTGAATGCCTGCGAGCCCCATGTCGACGTGCTGACACCCAGCAACACCTGTGCATGGGTGACCCCGCTCCACCCCGTGAACTCAGCCATCAGCACCGTCCCGCTCGTCATCGGCGTCGGGATCGTCACGTTCACCGACACCGGCTCACGCGAATACTCCAGGCTCATCCCGTACGCCGTCGGCACCAGCACCGTCTCCGCTCCGCCGTTCATCGCCCGCGTCAGCGGCCCGCCCGCCACCCCCGACCACGCATACCGCACCGTCTCCGGCGTGTTGTCCCCTGTCCGGTCCGGCACCGTCAGCGTCACCGCCGTCCCCGTCGCCTCAGAGACTGCGGTTGCCATCCGGAGGTCATCGAGTAACTCCTGCACGGCCAGTGACGTCTGCGACGAGGCCGACGTGCTCCCCCGCGCCGTCGGGAGCGCCTTGGCCGAGAGCACGAAGACCGAGCCGATCGCCACCATCGCGATCGACGCAATCGCCATGCCCAGCACCAACTCAATCAGCGAGAATCCCCGCCGCATCGTCGCTCCTCTAGTCGCTCGTTACCGCCCCCGTCTCCGCGGCTACCGATATCGTCACGTGCCGACCTCCCGCCTTCACAACCACAGTGCCGCCCTGCAGCGGCCTGCCGAAGCCGTCGAAGGCGACAAAGTCATCGCCCCCGAAGTCCGCCGTCTTGATCGCCGCCCGATACGGCTCGCCGCCCAGATGCACCCGTGTGCTCGTCCCGCGCGGCTGCCCCGGCAACGCGTCCGCGGCCGCCACACCCTCGATCACATACTCCGCGTTATTGACGTCAAACACGACTCGCCGCGTCGCGCTCGCCGCCCGGGCCGCCGATTGCGCCAGCACAAGGTCCGCCATCACTCGACGAACCGCAGCGCCGGCCCGATACCGCTCCATCGACGACGCATACCGCGGTGCCACGATCGCCGAGATGATCCCCAGCACCGCGAGGGTGATCAGCAGTTCAACAAGCGAAAAGCCCGACGCCAATCGTCGGGCCTTCATACGGCAACTCATGTTCGGCACTCCGCGACTCGCTGCCTCACACCCTAGTAGGTGTTGTACGCCACGCCGCGAGAGTCCTTCTCCGCCGCCGCGCAGTTCGCACGAATCTCGCCCGTCGCCGCGTCATACACCCAGCCGCTGCCAGCCGCATACGCCGCCACGAACGTGTCCTTGCCCTTGTCCGCGCCCACCGGCAACTTCGGAATCTCCCGCAGATACGGCCCAAACACGATCCCGTTGGCCGTGTCCTTCGTCACCGAGAATGCCGTTCCCGTCTCGTTCGAGAACTGCGTCAGGGAGTTTTTCAGGTCGCCGATCGCTGGGTAGGTGCTGTTATGCTCCGCGTGGAAGAGATCAATCGCGTTGCGAAGCCGCGCCAGGTCCGCGACCAGCGCGCTGTCCGCCGCACCCGCCGCGCCGCGGCTCATCCGCGGGATCGCGATCGCTCCGATGATCCCGATAATCACGATCACGATCACCAGTTCGATCAGGCTGAATGCCCTCGCTCGCAATTCCATGGCGGTCTCCAGGCGGGAGGTATTCTCCCACCCACCAGATCGTCCTGTGTTCGCCACGACTTGAGGGGCCTAACCGCGACTGCCTCCAAAGCCCTCCAAAGCCGCGTTATCGGCTTTGCCCGCCGTCGGTTCGCTCGTGCCCGTCCGCACGCCCCTGAACGCTGAGTCGGATATCTCGCGCCTCCGGCTCGCGCAACCGCAGCGTCACATCGCCCGCTTCACCGTGAAACGTCGCCGAATCCACCGTCAACCCGATCAACTTGAAATCGCCGATCCGCTCGCCCACGCGCAGCGGCTTGCCGTTCACAATCGCCACGGGCCTCTTCTCTCCCTTGGTTGCCGAGACGATCGACGTGAGTTTGTGCGACGACGCGAACTTCGCTGTCGCGCCCTCGCCATCGCCGGACGCCGCGGCCACCGTCGCCCACGATTCGGGAGGCGTGAATCCGTCACGCTCGGCCGGTTTGATCACCAGCGACGCGAGCCTCATGCTCAGCGACGGACCCTTCCGCCCATCCACGTTCGCACCCGCCGACTTCTCGGCCGGAATCGGGCCAAGTTCGCTCGGGTCCACCGCCGCGGCGCTCGCGCCCGACGGCCCGAGCAGCGCTCGATCCGCGGCCAGCGCAACCAGGCCCAGCCCGAGAACCGCCACGCACGCCTTCCGTTGCTTCGAGAGTTTCACAATCCAACAGTGCCAACCGCTTCGCGGGCCCGCCACCTCTTGGCCGACTATTTCTTAGTCCCCGACGCCCCCGGCGCCGCATACCACACAAGGTTGAACACGAACTGCGACGCCGATGGGTCCGTCGTGTTCGCTCGCAGATCAAACCCCGTGACCCCGACGTCCGCAAACTCCGTCCGCAGCCGATGCAGGAACGCCGCCGCCGCCGCGTACGACCCCGAGCCCGAGAGCACGATCGGCACGCTCGTGTGTCGCGCCCCTGTCCACGGCGCGCCGGGCTTCAGCGCGTCGAGCCGCAGCGACCCGCTCGCCGCCGCCTCGTTCAGTTCCGCCACCCGCCGATTCATCTGTTCGACCGGCAACAGCATCGTCTGCCCGCCCCCCGGCTTCTGCGCCGCCTCCGCCTGCGCCCCCACGGTGCGAGCCGTCCGTGCCACCTTCTCCGCTCGTTCCTGCCGCGCCTGGATCTCGTCCACTACGCCTGTTCGTGCGGCCTGTGCCGACGCGAGCGGCCTCACCCCCAGCGCATACCACGCGCCGCTCACGCCCACGCACGCCACCACCCCGACCACGTCGATTCGCCACATCGGGCCTCGCGACACGCTCATCGCACGCCTCCCGCTGAATCCGTCAGGCTGCACGCCACCGAGAACGCCACCGCCTGCTCCGCGCCCTCGCCCACACGCCGCGATTCCACCAGCGAGACGCGCTCGAACAGCCGTGTCTCTTCGAGCCCGAGCACCAACCGCGACACCGCCGGCTGTCCCTGTGCCAGCCCCGCGAGTTTCAGCACCAGCCGCTCCGGCCGCGCTTCCATCTTCGTCCCGCCCTTGCCCGCTTCCTCGGGAGAGACCGACACAATCGTGTACACCGTCTGGTCATCCAGTTGCGACGCGAGCAGATCGAGCAAAGCACCCCAGTCCGGCTGGTCCGAGAGCACACTCGCCGCCGTGGCCGCTTTCTGTGCCGTCGCCAGCCTGGTCTTCGCCGCGGCCAACGCCCGCTCCGCGTCGGTCAGGCTCGCCGTTGCCGTCGCCAGCACCGGGTCGAGGTCGTGCGTCGAGGCCGTGCCGCCCGCGCGAATGATCACCAGCGCCGCGCCCAGCAACGCCGCCAGCGCGCCCGCACCCAGGCCCCACATCCGAATCCGCCGCGCACGACGAATCGCTGCCACCCGCCGAGCCGGCATGAGGTTTGTCCCGATCATGCTGCCAACTCCGTCGGGTACATCGCCAGCCCGATGGCCGTCGCCAGCGCCGGGTCCGCCCCCAGTGATCCCGTCTCCTCCGAAGTCACCAGCAATCCCGCCGGTGCCAACGGCGACACCGCCACGCCCACCGCCTCCGCCAGCCGATCCGACAGCCCGGGAATCCGCGCGCCCGGACCACTCAGCCGAAGCCCCGTCACCTCGGCCTGGTACCGGTGCGTCGCATACGCGATCGCTGCCGAGAGGTCCCGAGCCAGCGCGTCCGCGTGCTCACGCGCCGCCTCGTTCTCGCCGCGTCGATCCGTCTCCATCCCCGCTCGGATCGAATCTCCCGCCTCCGCGCCGGTCGACTTTGCAAAGGCCTCCCGCAGCCCGCGCAATCCGCACTCGGGCGTGAACCGTTGATACGCCAGCATTCCGCCCTGGAGCACCACCGTGAGCGCCCCGTCAAAGCCCGCGTCCGTGGCCAGTGCCAGCCCAGACTCCGCCGGGTTGAGCGCGAAAAGCACGCGCGCCAGCGCCGCCGCACGCGCATCAAGCCCCACGGGAAACAGGTCCGCCGACTCCAGCGCCGCAAGTAGCGCCTCCGCCTTCGCATGCTCGCACCCAAGCGCCATCCACGTCTGGCCCGTCCGCCCCGCCGCACCCGCCGGCCACAGCGACATCTCGAACGTCCCCGGTTCACGCTTGTGCAGCCTCGCAAACTCCGCGCGACCGATCTGCTCCACCGGTGCCCCGCTCTCCGCCGGCGGCAACTCCAGCGTCGACGCCATCAGCGACGCGTCCGGCACGGCCGCCACCACCCGCCGCCCCACGAAACCCTGCCGCTCAAGCACGCCCCGCAACCGTTCCAGTTCCTCCCGCGTCGGCAACTCCGTGCCCGTCCCCGCTCGCTCCAACCGAACGCCCGCGCGCAGCGACAGCCCCTCCCGACGACGCTCCACCTGCGCCGCCACGAACGCGTCACCGGAAATCTCCAATCCGATCGGCGACACCTTCCTGATCATGGCGTGGCTCCCCCCGTCGGCGCGCCCCCGGCCATCGCCGTCAGATCAAACAGCGGCAAGAACATGCTCGTCGCCACCAGCCCCACCACCACCCCCAGCGTCAGCAGAATCAACGGCTCGATCAGCCCGGTTACCGCTTTCAGCACCGTCTGATTCTCCTCGTCGATGAAATCCGCCAGCCCCGTCAGCACCGGCCCGATCCGCCCCGCTCGTTCCGCGTTTCGAACCGCCTCGACCACGCTCCCATTGATCAGTCCCCCGCGCCCGATCGCCGAACTCAACGGCTCGCCACGCGTCACCACATCGCGCGCATGGTCAATCAGTCGCGCATACTGCACGTTGACGCACGCCTCCTTCGTCAACTCCAGCGCGTCGAGCAACTGCACCCGGCTCTCCAGCAGCACCCCCATCAGCCGCGCGATCCGCGCCGTCGCAAACCCACGCGTCATCCGACCCACCTGCGGCAGCCGCACCAGCGCCACATCCAGCGACTCTCGTCCCGCGCTCGTCCCCAGCCACACCCGCCCGCCCACCACCGCCGAAACGATCAACCCCAGGTACACATACCACCACTCCACCAGCGACGCGCTCAGCGCCATCAGAAACTTCGTCGTCGGCGGCAACTCCATCTTCAGCGTGTCAAACAACCCCGTGAACTTCGGCAGCACGAACAGCAGCATCACCCCAAGAACGCCGAACGACACCACCACCAGCAGGCACGGGTACACCATCGCCCCGATCACCTGCTGCCGGATCCGCAACTGCTGCTTCGTCAGTTCCGCCAGTCGCGTCAGCATCTGGTCCAGTTTCCCGCTCGATTCGCCCGCCCGCACCAAACTCCGGCACACCGCGTCAAACGCCCTCGGATATGCCGCCATCGCTTCCGAGAGCGGCGCGCCCTCTTCCACCCGCCGCCGCACCGATTCCACGATCCCGCGCCACGACCCGGCCGGAATCTGTCGCTCCAGCGCCCCGATCGATTCAACCAGCGGCGTCCCCGTTGACACCAGCACCGACAACTGCCGCAGGAACGACGCCACATTCTTCAGATTTGCTTTCGCGCGTGATGTCGCCGGCCCGCCGTCCGCGCCGCTGCGCTCGCCCTCCGTCGGCGTCATCTCCGCGACGAACAAGCCATCGCGACGCAGCGATTCCGTCGCCTCACCAACGCTCGGGGCCTCGATCGTCCCCGTGCGGGCGGCACCCAGTTTGTCGAAGGCGCGGTAGCGCAGTTTCATGCCGCGGCTCCCAACTTCGCCGTCTCCAGCGTCTCGCCGTCGTCACCCGTCACGCGCAGGATCTCCTCCAGGCTCGTTTTCCCATCCAGCGCCAGCAGCACGCCTTCCTCGCGCAGCGTCAAGTTCCCGCCCTGTCTCATCCGCGACCGCAACTCGTGCGTCGGCGCGCTCACATGGATCATCCGCCGCAGCGCCGGCGTCACTTCCATCAGTTCATACACACCCAGTCGCCCCTGGAATCCGCTGTCATGGCACGCCCGGCACCCCGCCCCGTGTCGGAACGCCCGTCCCGCGTGATCGGGAATTCCCGCCGCCTCCAGCACCGCCGCCGCCGGGTGATACTTCGTCTCGCAACTCGGGCAGATCGTCCGCGCCAGCCGCTGCGCCATCACCGCGTTGAGCGACCCCGACAGCAGGTAACTCTCGATCCCCATGTCAGTCAGCCGCGCCACCGCCCCGGGCGCGTCGTTGGTGTGCAGCGTCGCCAGCACCAGGTGCCCCGTCAGCGCCGACTGGATCCCCACCCGCGCCGTCTCCTCGTCGCGGATCTCACCCACCATGATGATGTCCGGGTCCTGCCGCAGAATGCTCCGCAGCGCCCGCGCGAACGTGAACCCGATCTGCTCGCTCACCTGGATCTGGTTCACCAGGTCCAACTGATACTCCACCGGGTCCTCGACCGTCACGATGTTCACCTCGGGGCCGCGCAACAGGTCCAGCGCCGAATACAGCGTCGTTGTCTTCCCGCTCCCCGTCGGGCCCGTCACCAGCACCAGCCCGTGCGGCAACTCCAGCACCCGCTTGAACGCCGACAGCGTCTCCTGACGCATCCCCAGGTCTTCCATCTTCACCCGCAGGTTCGTCTTGTCCAAAATCCGCAGCACCAACTTCTCACCCAAGAGCGTCGGCATGCTCGACACCCGCAGGTCGATCTCACGACCCTCCGCCACGATCCGAACCCGCCCCTCCTGCGGCAGCCGCTTCTCCGCGATATCCATCTTCCCGATCACCTTGATCCGCGACACCACCGCCGCGTGCATCCCCGGCGGCGGCTTCATCAGGTCGCGAAGCACGCCGTCGATCCGATACCTGATCCGCGTCCCCTTCTTGTCCGGCTCCACGTGGATATCCGACGCCTTGTCCCGCACCGCCGTCAAGAGCGCGATGTTCACCAGGTTGACGATCGGGCTCCCCGCCACCAGCCGATCGAGGTCCGCCGATGGCCCCTCGTCCACGCTCTCCCGCTCGACCACCTCGACATCCGACTCCGCCAGCGACGTCAGGAACGCGTCAACGTCCACGTCCCCCGACGCGTACTTCTTCACGAACTCCTGGATGTTCGCCTCGAGCGCCAGGACCGGCCTGATCCGGCACGATGTCAGTTGCCGCAACCGGTCAATCGTCGGCAGGCTCTGCGGCTCGGCCATCGCCACCGTCAACTCATCCCGCACCCGAAACATCGGGATCACGTTCAGCCGCGCCGCCTCCTCCTCGCCGATCAGTTTCAACAGCGACGGGTCGATCAGCCCGTGCCGCAGTTGGCACCCGCGCACGCCCAGGCACTTCGCCAGCGCCCGCACCAGCGTCCCCGTCGAGATCACGCCCTGCTCGACCAGCACCTCGCCCACGCGCCGGCCGCCCTGCTGCGACAGCGCCGCCGACAACTGCTCGGCCGTGATCGCGCCCTCCTGCACGAGCGCGTCGCCGATCCGCAGCCGCTTGGATGGCTGATTCGTGCTCACAGGAAACTCCGCACCGCCGCGTTCACGTCCTCGAAGTGCTCGAACTGCGACGCCAGGTCCGTCAGTTCCAGAACCTCCCGCAACGTCTCGTTCGCCCCCGCCAGCCGCAGCGTGTTCCCCGTCTGCCCGAGCAGGTCGCCAAGTTCCGCCATCACCTCGAGCCCTTGGCTATCGACAAACGGAATCGACCCGGCATCGATCACGATCCGACCCATCGCCGCCGTCGCCGCCTCCGACGCCCGCGTCTTGAACTGCTCGGCGTCCGTCCCGCACAATGGACCCCGCGGCCTGAGGACCCGCACCGCCCCCTTCGTCTGTTCGTTGATCTCCATGGTGCTACGCCGCCTCCGCCAGGTTCGGAAGCGTCAGCGTGAACGTGCTCCCCTGGTTCAGTTGGCTCCGCAGCGTCACGTCCCCGCCGTGCAGACGCGCCACCTCTCGCGCCAGCGCCAGACCAAGCCCCGTTCCCGTGATCGTCCGCACCCGCTCGTCCTGCGCCCGATAGAACCGCTCGAACACCAGTTCCGTCTCCTCCGGCTTGATCCCGATCCCCGTGTCCGCCACCTCCACGCGCAGCCCCGCCTCGTCCGCGTCCACCCGCACCTCCACCGATCCACCCTCCGGCGTGTACTTCAGCGCGTTCCCGATCAAGTTGTGCAGCGCCATGCTCAACTTGTCACGATCCCCGCGGATCACCGGCACCTTCGGCGGCAACGCGAACCGCAGCCCCAGTTTCTTCTCCTCCGCCTGCGGGCCATAGTCCGTCCGAAGTTCCTCAAACAGCGCGTCGAGACGCACGTCATCCCGATGCAGTTTCATCGCGCCCGCTTCGATTTCCGACACCGACAGCATGTCCCCAACCAGCCGCTCCAATCGCCGCGATTCCTGGTTGATGACATTCAGCGCGTTCGACCGAACCGCCGTCTCGCCCTCCCCGGCCTCGATCGCCTGCTCCACATACAGCCGGATGTTCGTCAATGGCGTCCGCAACTCGTGCGTCGCCTGCGCCACAAACGCGTTCCGCGCCGCGTCCGCCACGCGCTGCTGCGTCACATCCTCCACCACCACGATCGCCGCGTGCGAATCGTCCCGTCGCACCGGCCGGATCGTCAGCCGCAGCACCGTCGGCGATTCGCCTCCGTCGCGCCCGGGCCGGCTCCACTCCACCGACACCCGCCGACGAAGATTCCCCGCCTTCAGCGTCCCCAGCGCCTCCGCGAACGCCGGCTCGCCCACATGGTGCGCCAGCCTCGTCCCCGTCAGTTCCTCTCGTTTCACCCCAAGGAACGCCGACGCCGTCGAGTTCGCATACCGGCACGTTAGTTCCGGGTCGATCACGATCAGGCCCATCCACAGCGCCTCGTAGGCCTGCGCAAGTTCCGTCCCAGCCTCCCCGCGCGACTGCACCGCCTCTCGTCCCCTCTCCGCCAGCGCCTGCGCCCGCAGCCGGTCACGCTCCTCGACCAGCGCGTTCCAATGCGTCGCCTCGCGCCCGAATCCGGCGCTCACGGTCAGTGCCGATGGCGTTGCCTCGCCACGACCCATCGCCAGCAGCGCCTCCCGGATCGCCGACATCGCCCGCACCTGCGCTCGCAGCCGCCGATAGAGCCCCCACATCGCTCCCATCCCCGCCACGCCCGCCACGCACACGCCCGTCAGGCTCTCCCACCGCGCCCACGCCGGATACACCGTCACGCGCGCCAACTCCAGCCTCCCCTGCCCGCCCTCCGGCAGCCCAACCGCCTGGTCCATAATCATCGCGCCATCCGGCACAGGTGCCGATTCCGACGCCCGAGCCTCCCCTTGCCGTCTCACCGCCACCTTCGGCACGATCCCGTCCGCCACCACGAGCCCATCCGCGCCCACCACCCGGCACCGCGCCAGCCCGTGCGTCGCTGCTGCCTCGACCAGTAGTTGCCGCAGCCCGACCTCGTCCTCCAGTTTCAAGAACCCCTCGGCCGACCGTGCCATCACCCGCGCGCTCGCTTCCAGATCCGCGCCCAAGTCGGCGCGCGCCGCCTGGCGCTGCGCGTGGATCATCCATGCACCGGCGCCCGCCAGCGTCCCCAGCAGCACCAGCGCCGCCGCGAACCCCGTCGGCGCAATCAGCGATTCGCCCAACGGCATGGCTCGCCGTAAAAAGTTATCTCGCATCTTGGACATGGGGGCTCCACGGTGTGTCGCGCACCGTCCGAGTATCGACCAACCCCATCCGAACTTGAAGCCAACTCGTTATGCGGACGCATCATGCGACCGATATCGTTCCCAAACCCGCATGTCTCTCAGCCCGCCCCATCGCGGCCTCTCCCTCATCGCCATCGCCGGGCCACCCGTCGACATCCCCGAACTCCAGTCCGTCTCCCATACCACCCTCGGGCGTACCGCCGACTGCGACATCTGCCTGCTCAACGACACCGTCTCGCGGCGTCACGCCACCATCGCCGGCCGCGGCGGACGCTGGTACGTCACCGATCTCGGAAGCCGCCATGGCACCTGGCTCAACGGCATCTGCCTCGAACCCCACAAGCCCGCCGAGATCCGTAGCGAAGACCTCCTCCGCATCGGCCCCTGGACCTTCCGCCTCGACGCCGCCCACGCCGCGCCGACCTCCGACGCCACGTTTCAGTCCTCCACCGAGTCCGGCGAGCGCGTCGAACGAGTCCCCGAGCGCGAACTCGCCTGGGCCGCTCAGCAGCGCCTCGACATCCTCATTGAGACCTCGGCCCGTATCAACGCCGCCGCCACCGTCGAGGCGCTTGCTCACGCCGCGCTCGAAGGCGCCCTCTCCGCCACCGGCTACCGCCGTGCCGCTTGGGTCAGACCCGCATCAAACACGCGACAGGTCGAGGTCGTCGCCCAGGTCAGCCGAGGAGGCACCGCTATCGGCGACGCCGCGGGCCGTGGAGCCGGCGATCCCTTCGCTTTCAGCCAATCACTCATCCGCGAGGCCGAGGGCGGACGGCTCGCTCGCATGGCCTCCGATGCCCCCGTTGAGCATGGCCAGAGCATCATCGCGCTCGGCATCCACTCCGCCCTCTGCGCCCCCATCATGCTCGGCCCAACTCCCGCCGGCTACCTCTACTTCGACGCCCGTCGAGGCGAGACCTCGGTCCACCCGCAAGCCCCCGGCTTCATCCAGGCCGTTGCTCGCATGTGCGGCCTCGCCCTCGCCAACCTCCTCCGTCTCGAACTCGAACGCCGCCAGCAGCGACAGGAGGCCGACCTCGCCATCGCGCGCGAGGCCCAGCAGATGCTCTCGCCCGCCAATCAGGGCACCCTCGGCAGCATCCGCTTCGCTGTCGCCTCCAAGCCCGGCCGCGTCGTCGCCGGTGATCTCTTCGACGCCGTCCGTCTCAGCGACGATCGCGTCGCCTTTTTCATCGGAGACGTCACCGGCGAGGGTGTCGGCTCCGGCATCCTTATGGCCGCCGCCATGGCCGCCATCCACGCCGCCCTACTCCGCCACGGCGATCCCGGTGCCGCGCTCCACGACGTCAACGAATACCTCGCCCCGCGTTCCGCGCTCACCCAGTTCGTGACCCTCTGGGCCGGCGTGCTCGACGGCCGCACCGGCACGCTCCACTTCGTCGACGCGGGTCATGGCCACTGGCTCATCCTCCGCCCGGGCCAGCGCGCCGCACCAGTCAAAAGCGTCGGCGGCATCCCCATCGGCATCCAGCCCGGCGTCAACTACAACGCCGAGCATCTCACGCTCTCGCCCGGCGACCGAATCGTGCTGCTCAGCGACGGGCTCGTCGAGCAGCGCAACGCCGAAGGCGTCGAGTTCGGGTACGACCGCATCATCGACGCACTCGCCCGATCCGCCGACGCCGCCGGAGACCCGCGCGCGGTGTTCGCCGACGCCATCGCCTTCGCCGGCACCGACCTGCTCCAGGACGACGCCACCGCAGCATCGATCGAATGGCTTGGTTTGGTGGCACCGGTCTCCTGACCGGTGACTACACCCCCTACTGCTCCGCTTCTGCGATTGCCGTTACCTTCAGTCAACCGCGTGCTGCCGATACGCTCTTGATCGACTCCCCTGCGTCGTCCATAATGCTTCGGCATGGTCCGTTGGCTCATCATCCTCGCCCTCCTGTTCCAACCGATCCTCGCGGCATGTGCCGATTTCCAGGGTGCCTCCCGCTGCGTCACGTCGTGCTGCTCGGTGGCCTGCTGCTGCGGCGACGAGTGCCCGTGCATGGCGAACGAGCCGATCGTTCCGAGCATGCCCGACGAGCCGGGAGCGCTGCCGAACTCACCGCGGGCCGATCTGGCACTCCCGCGCGACGACGCGGGCACGCCGATCGTCGCCGGCGCGCCGCGCGCGCGCTTCGTGGTGCCACGCGACACGATCCGGCACGGGCCATCGGCGTGCGCGCGCAGCGTGCTGTGCATCTGGCAGACGTAGGCGAGGCGTTCCATCCGTCGTTGGTGCTGCGCGCGCCGCGCTTGTGCGCGCGCTCCGTGTCGTCGGGTTGCACGTGAAACAAGTCCAGTGGCGCGCGCCCTTCGCGTGTCACCCCCACATTCCCCTGTCCCCCCCCCCTCCACCCTGTTCCAGTTTCTCACTCAGTTCCAAACCTTATTTAGGAGAGTTCCATGCGAGCATGTCATCTGGTCCTTGTCAGCGTCGTGGCTTTGGCCGCGGGCTGCGCGTCGCGGAGCGCGACCGATCCGCAATACGAAGAGAATCCCGTCAACCATGAGGTGTCGGCGGACGATCGTGCCGCGACCAAGAGCACGGCACCGGTGTCGTCCGACAAAGTGGTGCTGTGGGTCAACGGGCTGGGCTGCCCGCTCTGCGCGACCAACGCGGATCGCCAACTCAAGCGGATGAAGGGCGTGGCGTCGGTCGATACCGACATCTCGACCGGCAAGATCACGGTGATGCTGAGTTCGAGCCTCCGGCCGTCGCCCGCGCAGTTCGGCGAGGCGGTCGAGGATGCCGGGTTCACCCTCATGAAGGTTGAGCAGCAGTAAGGGCGGCGGCTTGTTCGGATGGATCTTGACAAAGAGGGAGTGATCTCATGCGCGTGCGATTGTGGCATGTGGTGTGTGTGGCAGCGGCAAGCGGGGCGGCGACGGACGGCGCGAGGGCGCAGGAGGCGATGTATACCGAGGCGGCGACGATGCCCTCGCCCGGCACGTTCGTGTTGCGGCAGCAGTTCCACGTCTTCCGGTTCGGAATGAACGGGGACGCGGGGATCAGCGAAACCACGCAGTACGAGGCGATGACGACGGTGGACTATGGGCTGGTGCGGGACGTTTCGCTGCGGCTCGATGTGCCGCTGGTCTATCGCGATGAGGATCTCGTGGGCGGAGGGTCAGATTCGGATCGCGGCGTGGAAGACCTCGACCTCATGGTGAAGTACCGTTTCTACAAGAGCGATACGGGAGGGGTGAACACGGTCCGCGCGGCGGTCTTCGGCGGGTTCGCCTTCGCCAGCGGCGACGACCACGATTTCTCGAGCCAGACTGTCAACCCGCAGTTTGGCGCTGTGGTGACGATGGTGCAGGGTCGGCACGGGTTCAACCAGGAGTTGAGCGTTCGGATCAACACCGGGGGCGACGACGAGCATAACTTCGGCGGCGACGGCCGGAGCGACGCGATCTTCCACAACACCGCGTATCTGTACCGCCTCGCGCCCGCTCGCTACACGAAGGAGACGGTGGGCGCGTGGTACGGCACGGCGGAGGCGGTGGGCATCTACGAGACCAACGGCGACTACGAACTGCGCGGGTCGCTGGGCGTGATGTACGAAGGGCGGACGTGGGGGTTTGAGGCGATGGTGCTGCTGCCGCTCTATGAGGCGCTCGACGATCGCGCGGAACTGGACTGGGGAGTGGGGTTCGGATTTCGGTTTGCGTTCTGAAGAGAGGAGTTCACCACAGAGCTTGCTCAGGGCGAGGAGAGGAGACGCGCCGTCCGTCGAGCGATTGACAGGGTCGGTAGCATGGCATTGGACGACCGCGGCGCGCGGAGCAAAGGGGAAGCGGATGGGCCGAATGCGACTGAACTCGATTCGAGCAATCTCTCTCGCGTCACTCGTGGGCCTCCCGGCCTCATCGGCGAGCGCGCAGTGCTCCTTCGAATCGATGCGCTGGTCGCGCTACGCGGGAGGGGATCTCAACAGCGCGGTCGTCGGGGTGACGACGTGGGACATGGACGGGGCCGGCCCGCTCCAGCCGGTCATCGGCGGGATCGGCAATCTGACCAGTGCGGGGAGCATCCCGCTCAGCCGTGTCGGGCTTCTCGACGAAGGCGGCTGGCGGCCGGCGGGCGCGGGCGTCAGCGGAACCCCGGACTGCGTCATCAGCTTTGACTTCGACGGCTCAGGGCCACAGACGCCGCGTCTCGTCGCTGGGGGAGGATTCTCGGCGAGCGGCACCATGCCGCTGAGCCGGATTGGTGCGTTCGACGGCACGCAGTGGTTCCCGATCAGCGGCGGTGTGACGGCGACGGGCAGCCCGACCGTGTATCACCTTGGGCGACACAACAACTGGCTGTTGGCCGCGGGCAACTTCGCGTCGATCGGCGGCGTGTCCGTTCCCGGCCTGGCATATTGGGATCAAGCCGGCTGGCACGCCTTCCCCGATGCTCGGGCCACAGGTCCCGACTCGCTCCTCTCCGCCTTCGGATCGCTTTATGTCGGCGGACGGTGGCAGATCACGCAGAATCCGCTGCTTCTCACCGGCATCTACCGCTGGAGCGGCACGCAGTGGGAGACCGTCGGCACGGGGTTCCCGCAGGACCACGTTGATGCCATGGCGGTGTACCAGGGCCAGCTCATCGCCGGCGGCGAGTTCACCAATGCCTGCTGCGGCAATCAGCCAGCGCCTGGCGAGCACATCGCGCGCTTCAATGGCGCCACGTGGGAGCCGCTGGGCTTGGGGCTGAATGGGCCGGTGTTGGCGCTCTGCACGTTCGATCCCGACGGCCCGGGGCCGCTGCCAGAACTGCTGATCGCGGGCGGAAGTTTCTTGATGGCCGGGGGCGGGCCGGCAAGTTACATCGCGGCATGGGACGGCACACAGTGGCGCGCGATGGGGGGCGGCACGACGGGCACCGTCCGTTCGATGACGGTCTGGAAGGGCCGGCTCGTTGTGGCGGGGCAGTTCTTTGAGGCCGGCGGGATCGTCTCGCCGGGTCTGGCGTTCTGGTCGTGCCCGAGCGCGGTGCCGTGCTACGCCAACTGCGACGCGAGCACGTTGATGCCGACGCTGAACGTGGCGGATTTCGTCTGCTTCATGAACCGTTTCGCGGCGATCGATCCCGGTGCGAACTGTGACTCGAGCACAACGCCGCCGGCGCTGAATGTGGCGGATTTCATTTGTTATGTCAATGCGTTCGCGGCGGGGTGCATATAAAGGAAGAAACCGACTCACCGCAGAGACGCAGAGATCGCAGAGAAGCAAATCTGGGTCGAGGAAGAAGAAGGCTCACCGCGGAACTGGCCGAGAACGCCGAAGGGGCTCGTTCTGATCCTGAGGAACTGCATCGGTCCTCGCTTCTCCGTGCCTCAGTGGCGAAGCCTCTCCCCCCGGCACTCGCTGGGCTCGCAGGTTCGTGGCGTGGACCTCGCTTCGGAGGTCCGTGGTGAAATGCACGGACCCTCAGAGCAGGGTCCGTGGCACGACAGGAGAATCGACGGGAACCGTCGAGGGTGAGAAAGAAGAGAGGGATGGAGGCAATGCGAGACGAGAAAGACCGCCCCGGAGGGGCGGGGTACCCAAGATAAGAACCAACAATCGACGGGCCGGTGCATTGAAAGTATATGTGCGTTACGACACGGCGGCGGGGTCGCTTGGGCGCGGCGCGTGTGACTCGCCGGCGAGCATCACGATGCCGAGCAGGATGAGGACGACGGCGATGATTTTGCGCGGGGTCATGGGCTCGCCGAGCATGATCCATCCGAGGACGACGGCGGAGGCGGGCGCGAGCGAGAAGGCGATGGGCCGGAGGCGCGAGATGTCGCCGCCGGGCATCGAGAGGCCGGCGTAGAAGAAGAAGACGCCCGCGAAGCCGGCGAGGACACCGGAGCCGAGGATGAGCCTGAGCCAGACCGGGCCGGTGATGGTGCGCCACTCGTTAGCGACCTCGGTGGTCCAGAAACGCGAGGCGAGGAAGTAGGCGAGGAGCGCGAGCGGGAGGGTAACGAGGGCGCGGACAAGAAACGCGGCCATGGGGCCGACTTCCTTGGAGTTGAGTGCGGCCTTGGTGAAGATCTCGCCGACGCCCCAGCAGAGGCCGGCGAGGATGGCGAAGAGGATGGGAAGCATGAGGTTCCTCGGGAACGGGGCGGCTCAACCGGGATCGAGGAAACTCAGGTGCAGTTCGGCGTGGCGAAGTTGGAGGCGTTTCCACTCGTCGTGGCAGAGCGGGCCGAAGATGACATTGGGCTTGGTCGGGGCTTCGCGGTCGATGCGACTGAAGGCGGCCTTGAGTCGTGCGAGGCCGTCGTCGGTGGAGAGGGGCTCGGTGCCGAGGGTGCCGCCGGGGACTTTGGGGATCTTGACGCCGGCGGGAAGGCCCTTGTTGAGGTACTTGTTCTTCTGGAGTTTGAGGATGAGCCTGATGAACCACGGGGGCTTGAGGGGCGTGCCGTCGAAGGCGAGGGTGGCCCAGGTGGCGAGGTGGCCGAACGTCTGGCCGACGGACCAGTTGCCGAGGCGGTTGAGACTTCCCGCGCGCTCGGCGGCGGCGATACGTTCGGCCTCGGCGAGGGCTTGGGCGATCGTCTCGAAACGGAGCGGGCGACGCTTGGGAATGCTGGTGTCGATCTGGGTCATCGTGGAATCCTCGAACTTCTGCTTGCGCACGGCGGTTGGGAAGAACCCCAACTGCTTGATGCGGTCGATGGCTTCATCGGTCGACGCAGCCTCGACGGTTCCCGTCTGGGGCTTGCGGGCGGTGTCGAGGGCCTCGAAGGTGAAAGTCGCCATACGGGTTGAAGAGTAGATGGTTTGTGGTGAATCGGCGGCAGTCATTCAAGGCAGTTGACCGATGGCACGCCGCACGGGCATCGTCGAGGCGACGAAGCCCGTGGCACGAGGAATGTCAAAGCGGGTCGAACTCGTCGATGATGCGCTGGTAGTGGCGAGAACTCGAATCGAGCCCGCCCGGGCGGCAGCGAAGGAGCCAGAGGCGTCGGTGCTCGGCGAGGATGGCGCGGAGGCGATCGGCGAGGTCGGCGGGCTTGACGGCGGAGCCGCCGCGGCGGAAGAGGGCACGGTCGATGGCGAATCGCGCGACGGCGAGCGTGTGGTCGAGTTCGGCGTTGATCGTATGGTCGGCGAGGGTGGGGCGCGTGCGGGCGAGGGCATCGAGGCGGTCGCGGGCGTCGTGCCAGAGGGAGGCGGGGAGGTTCATGAGGCCGCGGCGGAGGCGATCGTCGCCGCCGGTGCCGAGCGGGAGATGGAGATCGTTGAAGAGCGCGGAGGCGTTACGCATGGGTCGTGGGGAACCGTCGGGGGCGACGCGGCCGCCGAGGTGGCGAAGGGGGAGGTCGAGGTCGCCGAGATCGTCGAGCCAAGGACCGATGCGGAGGGAGCGGTCGTTGAAGACGTAGAGGGAGATGGCGGAAGAGAGGGACGGAGCGACGGAGCGATGGAGGGAAGAAGCAGAGTCGCAAGAAGAGCGATCGCTTGCGCGATCGGCTCCTGGATTGCAGTGCGCAGCGCCCATCCATCCAGACCCAGACCACGCGGCGTCGGCGGCGTGGGCGATGGCGTGGAGGCTGATGGGCCATTGTTGGTGGTGCCCGATGTCGCCCCAGTCGGTGACGAGGAAGCCGGTGGCGAGGTGTGCGCATGTGGCGGCGGCGGCGAGGTTGGCCCGTCGCTCGTTAGTGCGGCCGGTGATGCTGCGCCAGGATGAGGTGCCGGGGCAGACCCAGGCGTCGCGGCCGGCGTCGCGGAGGAGACGGCACCAGCGCTCGAAGGGCGCGTCGGGCTCATAGCCCCAGGTGAGGCCGATGAGGTCGTCGGGGATCAGTGGGATGGACTCGGGGTGCGCGAGGGCGATATCAGCCCAGAACATCGGGCGCTTGCCGTGCGCGCGCACGAGGTCGCAGACCTGACGGACGAAGTCGAAGTAGACGGCCGCGCGGCCGCGGGCGCGGACGGCATCGGCGGAGCGTCCGAAGCCGACGTCGAAGGTCTCGTCGCAGCCGATGTTGACGAGCGGCGATTGGAAACATGGCAGGAGTTGGTCGAGGAGGTCGCGCACGAGGGCGATGGAGGCGGGGTCGGTCGGGCAGAGGCTAAAGGGGCCGGAGCGAGCGAAGGTGTCGCCGGGCTCGCCGAACTCCCAGTGGCCATGGGTCTCGGCGAGGTGGGCATAGCGCGGGTGGCGGAGCCAAGAGGAGAGATGGCCGAAGCAGTTCTGGTTGGCGGAGAGGCGGATGCCCAGGGGCTCGGCGTGAGAGGCGAGGGCGCGGATGTCGTCGGGCGTCATGGGGGACCAGTCGCGCCAGACGTCTTCGTGGCCGACATAGGCGAAGGTGTGCTCGGTGTAGAACTCGAGGTGGTTGAGTTTGAGCGAGGCGAGGGTGTTGAGGGTGTCGTGGGCGTGCGGCGAGGTAGGGATGCGATCGCGGGAAGCGTCGAGCATGAGGCCGCGAGTGGGGAAGGCGGGCTGGTCGCGGACGGTGAGTGCGTGGAGCCGGCTGCCGTATTGGGTGCGGAGTTGGCGGAGTGTGGCGTGTGCGTGACGGAAGCCGGAGGGAGTGGAGGCGTGGATGGAGGGTGTGGTGCTGGAGATGACGAGGGTGTAGCCGTCGGTTGGGATCAAGGGGTCGGAGATCTGGAGAGGCTCGTTGAGGGGCGCGGCGTCGATCCAATCGCCGGTTCGCTCGAGGTGGCGAGGGCGAGGAAGGAGGAGAGGAGGGAGTGAGGCAGGATCGGGCATGGTGTGGTATAGGAGGGAAGAAGGCACGAAGGCATCGAGGCACGAAGGCATCGAGGCACGAAGGCAGGAAAATCATGTGAAGAGAAGAGGTCGCCCCGGAGGTGCGACGTACCCAGGAAAGGAGTCGCCCCGGAGGTGCGACCTACCCGGGAGCGCGTCGAGGGCGCGTCGTGCCGAGCAAGCAGACGGTGGTGGTGCAGGCGGTGGCGATGAAGAGGATCCAGGGGAAGGCGATCTTGATGTCGGCGAGCGAGGCGGTCTTTGTGCCGTCGGCGAGAGTGATGTGGAGCGGGATGACGGCAGCCCAGTGCGGCCAGACTTGTTTCTGCATGAGGCCGACGACGACGAACCCGACGGCGAGTGCGGCGAGGGCGGAGCGGGAGTTACCGCGGCGTTTGGTGAAGAGCGCGGTGAAGTAGACGCCGAGGAGTCCGGCATAGGCAAAGGTCATGACGTTGAGAGCGAACTGGATGAGGGTGTCGCCGCTGCCCTCTTGCCAGAAGACGCAGAAGCAGGCGAAGGCACCGAGGATGATCCCCCAGCCGGCGACGGCGAAGCGGCCGGCGACGAGGTAGTGCCGCTCGCTCTTGCCGGGGCGGAGGGGTGTGTAGCAGTCGTTGACGAAGGCGGCGGCCATGGCGTTGAGGGCGGAGTTGAAGGAGCCCAGGCCGGTGGCGAAGAGGCCGGCCATCATGAGGCCCGAGAGCCCGCTGGGCATTTCGGTCAGGATGAAAGTGAGGAAGACTTTGCGGCCTGCGGTGGGGGCGTCGTGTGGCGCGGCAGCACCCATCAAGTCGGGCCGCTGGTAGAAGACGTAGAGCAGCAGCCCGATGCACATGAAGAGGGCGACGATGGGAAGGTTGATGATGATGGCGGTGACGGCGGACATGCTGCCCTTGAAGGGGGTCTTGCAGGTGAGCATGCGCTGGGCGAGGTCGTGGTCCGTGCCGTAGGCGGCGATCATGAGGAGCGAGAAGCCGCAGACGGCGGTCAGGAGCGTGTAGGCCTGGGCGGGGTCGAAGCCGAGGAGGGGCTTGGCGGGGTCGAGGCCGGTGGTGACGGCGACGAGTTTGGAGCCCTCTCCGACCTGCGTGGCGCGCAGCTCGGAGATGATCTGGCCCAGGGGCACGGGGATGCGTGAGAGGAGGATGGCGGCGGCGGCGGCGACAGCGACGACAAAGACGAGCGTCTGGATGGCATCGGTCCAGATCACGCTGCGGATGCCGCCGACAAGGGTGTAGAGGATGCCGACGACGACGAGGATGGCGATGGAGGCGATGACGGCGGCGGGGTGGTCATCGCGGAAGAGGATGAGGGCGAGCGGGATGGCACCGATGAAGAGCCGGGCACCGCTGGCGAGGATGCGGCCGATGAGGAAGGCCCAACTCGCGCCCATCTTGGCGGGCCTCCCGAAGCGGACTTCGAGGAGGTCGTAGACGGTGGTGACGTTGTGGCGGTAGAAGGCGGGGATGAAAAAGATGGCGACAACGGCGACGGCGATGAAGGCACCGATGTTCGTGGAGAGGTAGGTGAGATTGCCGGCGAATGCCTCTTCCGGCGCGCCGATAAAGGTGGCGGCGGAGGTGGCTGTGGCGACGACGGAGATGGCGACGGCCCAGACGGGCATCTGTCGCCCGGCGAGGAAGTACTCGCGGGCACCAGAGGGCTCGCGGCGCGAGAACCACCACCCGCTGGCGGCGAGAAGGGCGAAATAGAGCGCGACGATGAGCCAGTCGAGGAGCGAGAAGTGGTGGGGCATGAAGGCTCGCCGCGGAGGATTAGTCCGGGGCGGGCACTGGTGAGGCGGTCGGGCGTCCAACCGAGAAGCGGGGAAGCGAAGGACGGGGTAGTCACCGGCGTATGGGCCTGTGCTGCGAATGGCTGCTACCTAGGGCATCGGCGATTGAGCCCACGGAGCGAGAGCGATAGGATCGCGCTGCCGGGTGTATCGCCGAAGGAGAACCGATGCGTTCACGATTGCTGACTGTCGTTCTGGTTGTGGTGGCGTTTGCGGTGCCGTGCGTGGCGCAGTTGAAGGTGGCGACGATCCCGATCCGGACGGACGGACCCAAGAGCCTGGACCCGGCGCAGGGCTCGACGCAGTACGACAATCAGGCGATCTCGCAGGTGTACGAGACGCTGCTGCAGTGGAAGTACCTGGTTCGGCCGTTGACCTTGGAGCCGCTGCTGCTGGCGGAGATGCCGAAGGACCGGCTTAACGACGACGGGACGCAGACGTGGAGTTTCCGGCTTCGGCCGGACGTTCGGTTCCAGGATGACGAGTGCTTTCCCGACGGCAATGGTCGGCAGTTGACGACGGACGACGTGTTCTATTCGTGGCGGCGGCTGGCGGACCCGCTGTACGAATATGAGAACTGGTGGCTGATTGACAAGGCGATCGTCGGATTCAACGAGTATAAAGAAGCCCAGGCGGCGGCCGTGAAGGCCGGTGACAAGTTTGACTACGCCGCGCCGGTCGCGGGCCTCAAGAAGGTGAGTGATCTTGAGTTTGAAGTGACACTGATGGAGCCCGTGTACCGATTCTTGTATGTGCTGACGCAGTTCCAGACGGCGGTGGTGCCGCGGGAGGCGGTCGAGAAATACAAGACGGAGTTTGCGACGCGGCCGGTGGGAAGCGGGCCGTTCATGGTCAAGCCGGGCGACTGGCGTCCTGGCGAGCGGATGGTGTTCACGCGAAATCCTGGGTATCGGGAGGAGTTGTATCCGGCGGAAATTCCCGCGGACGCGGCGGAGGCGGCGCGTGACAGGGAGTTGGGGTTTCAGGCGGACGCGGGGAAGCGGCTGCCGCTGCTGGACAGGATCGAGGTGCCGTTCTATGTGCCGGACCCGCCGATGTGGCTGGATTTCAACGGTGGGAAACTGGGATTGACGCAGGTGCCGTCGGAATATCAGAAAGAGGCGTTCGTCCTGCGCTCGCAGAAACTGAAGAAGGAGTACGCGGACAAGGGCGTAACCGGGCACGCGATCTTGTTATTGGATTTCATCTTTCGCGGATTCAACATGAACGATCCGGTGGTCGGTGGCTATGACGAGAAGCGCAAGGCGCTTCGGCAGGCGATCGCGCTGGCGTACGACCTCGACGAGATCAACGAGAAGTTCTATAACGGGACGGCGATCGTCTATGACGGGCCGATCCCGCCGGGGCTGGACGGTTATCCGAAGGATGGTCAGGCACCGAGTTCGTACCGCGGTCCGGACATCGAGGAGGCGAAGCGGCTGCTGGCGCAGGCGGGGTATCCCGGAGGCCGGGACGCCTCGGGGAAGCAACTTGTGCTGGATTACTACACGAGCCAAGGCGGGAACCAGGAGGAGCAGGCGCAGGCCGAGCAGCGCATGGTGGAGAAGATCGGCATCAAGTTCAACATGAGATTTGTGAACTTTTCGGAGTTGATCGAGGCGATTAACAAGAACAAGGCGCAACTTTTCAGTTACGCGTGGGGTTCGGACTATCCCGATGGAGAGAACAACCTGGCGTTGTTCTATTCGCCGAACAAATCGCCGGGATCGAACGCGTTCAACTACTCACGGCCGGAGTTCGACGCGCTGTACAGAAGCATTCGGACGATGAAGCCCGGCGCCGAGCGGACGCGGGTTTATGAAGAGATGAGGGACATGGTGATCGAGGACACGCCGTATGTGGGATCGCTGGCACGGTATCGGTTTTATCTGGTGCAGCCGTGGCTGCGGAACTTCAAGCCGACCGAGGACTTTCATAACTACTTCAAGTACCTGAACGTGGATGACAGCAAGCGATGAACCCTCGCTCCTTGGGCCGCTGCTGACATGTGGCCGTTCATCCTCCGCCGTCTGCTCGCGAGCATCCCGGTCTACCTGGGCATCATTCTTATTGTCATGGCGGCGCTGCGCGTCTCGGACCCGGTCAACGCGTACCTCGGTAAGAACGCGACGCAGGAGCAGATCCAACTCAAGCGGCGCGCGATGGGGCTCGATCGTCCGTTCGTGACGCAATATGTCGAGTTTCTTGGCCGCATCGCGACGCTCGATTTCGGCACTGAGCATCGCCGCTACGAGAGTTGGAAGTACGAAGGCCAGAACGTGGGCAAGAAGTTGGCCGAGGCGGTCGGCCCGAGCCTCTCGATCACGCTCCCGGAGATGGCGCTGACGACGGTCGTCTCGATCACGATCGGCATGATCTCGGCCTATTGCCGCGGGCGATGGATCGACCGGTGGCTCATGTTCCTCGTGGTGCTGGGCATGAGCGTCAGCGTGCTGGTCTTCATCGTGCTGGGGCAGAAGTTCGGCTCGACGTGGCTGAAATCAGCGCTGGGGCTCGGCTGGTTCGCGGCCAGCGGTTACGAACCCTGGCTCGCATGGAGCAAACAGCCGGTCTTCGGATTGATCCCCTATCCCACGCGCTTCTCGCCTGCGACGTGGGCGCATTACTGCCTTCTCCCGGTATTGATCTATGTCGTCGTGGCGATCGGTTATGACACCCGGTTTTATCGCGCGGTCATGGTGGAGGAGACGACCAAGGATTACATCACGACGGCGATTGCCAAGGGCGCGCCGAAGCCCAAGATCATGTTTGTCCATATGCTCAAGAACGCGATGATTCCGATCATCACGCGAGTGATGATTACGCTGCCGTTCCTCATCGCCGGGTCGATCCTACTGGAATACCAGTTCCGCATCCCCGGCATGGGCAAACTTATCATCGACGCCATCAAGGACCGCGACTTCCCGATCATCCAGACGTTCACGGCGATCTTTGCGTGCGTCTTCATCATATCGAACATCCTGACGGATGTGCTCTACGCGCTCGTCGATCCCAGAGTGAGGCTGTCGTGATCCGTCGCGTGCGTCGAGCCTGGTCCTCCCGCGCCTGGCTGAAGTTCCGTCGCAATCGGCTCGCGATCGCCGCGCTGCTCGTTATCGCGTGCTACTTCTCGATCGGGGCGTGGGTGTTGGGGGCTGATGCGGCCAAGCGGCTCGGCACGCGGACAGGCTGGTGGGATGTCGCTCGGGCACCGATTCTCGATGCGCTGACGGTCGAGCGTGCCGACCAGGTGGTGGGCGCGCCGGAGATCCCGGGTCTGGGCAGCAAGGCGAGCGCGGAAGAGCGGATCCGCATCGTGCAGTCGTATCTCGATGAGTTTCGCAAGCGCGCGAACATCCGCGTGCGCAATCGCGCCGAGGCGGATCAACGCGCGGCGGAGGCCATCGCGGGCATTCGCTTTGCCGAGGCCGAACCAGCCAAACTGACTGTGCAGGAGTTCCGCGACCGGATCAAGGCGGCTCAGGACGAGATCGACGCGCTCACGGACGTCGGCGAACTGAATCGGCATCCGGAACTTATCCCGCGCGTGGAAGCGGTCGAGCGTGATGTGGCATCGCTGCTGGCGGTGCCCGGCGGCATCAAGGGGACGATCTATCACCTGCGGCTGGCGCTGGGGACGGATCGGCAGGGCCGCTCGACGCTCGTGCGCGCGGTCTACTCGATCAAAGTGGCGATCCAGATCGGGCTTGTGGTGGCCCTGGTCGCGGTACTGCTGGGGAGCGTGCTGGGAGCGGCGGCAGCGTTCTTTGGCGGCTGGGTCGATCGCGCGATCGTGTGGCTGTATTCGACGCTCTCGTCGCTGCCCGATCTCGTGCTCCTGGGAGTTCTGGTCTTCATGTTCACGGGCAGCATCTTTGATGACGTGACCAAGCCGTGGCTGAGCCTGATTCCTATCTATGCGGCGATGTGCCTGACGTTCTGGATCGGGCCGTGCCGGGTGGTGCGGGGCGAGGTGCTGAAGATCAAGGAGTTGGAATACATCCAGGCGGCGCGGGCGATCGGCTTCGGACGGATGTACATCTTGCTGCGGCACGCGCTCCCGAACACGGTGCATCTTATGTTCATCAACTTCTCACTGCTCTTCATCGCGGCGATCAAGAACGAGGTGGTGCTGAGTTTCCTGGGCCTGGGGGTAAAGGTGGGACCGAGTTGGGGCCGGATGATCCAGGAATCGACCCCGCAGGTGATCAACGGGTTCTACTGGCAGATCGGCACGGCGACCGTGTTCATGTTCTTCCTGGTGCTGGCGTTCAATATCGTGAGCGACGCGCTGCAGGACGCGTTCGACCCGAAGCATGTGAGTTGACTCATGGCGAAGAAGAGCAAAGGCGAACCCCGGCGTCCCAAGCGTCCCGTACAAGGCAGCGAGCCGGTGCTGCGACGCGTCATGGCCGACCTCGACCCGCCGTTCGGGCAAACGTTGATTGTCGAGTGCTCGGAAGCATGCCCGCTGCCCGAGTTGGGCAAGGTGTTCGAGTTCGACGAGTCCCATCCGGTGTGCGGTTCGCGGACGAGGCGATCGGCCTTGTTGTTGATGTCTTGGGCGAGTGGTACAACCCACCGCTGAGTGAGAACTTCGAGTATGGCCGCTCGTTCTGGACGGTCAGCCCGGAGTGCGCTGACGGGCCGGTGATTGTGTTCAAGATCGACCTGGGAACCAGCGGCCTGTATGTCGCCGTCGTGGCCCCGCCGGGTCCGACGCCAGACGAGGCGACGACGATGGTGTGGATCGGACTCAGGGAAGCCGACGAGGCATGAGCGTCGCCCTCGGCCCAATCCGCACTGTTTCCCGATTCGTCGGTGACTTCCGTACCGCCTTTGACAAGTGACGGCTGTTGACAACCTGCCATTTGGCTGGTAGAGCCGTGTGGGCGAGCGACCGTCAATGCGATACCGATCCGTGCCCCGTCAGTTCGTGGTGCGTCGGCGCGATGAGGGCACATGGGGCTTGAGTCTCATCCATGGCCTCTCACCGCACCGCGCTGACTACCTCGGCCCGGTCGAGAACCGATCAGTAGTCGATCGTTCCCCTGACGGCGACCGTCATGGACCCGTCGGGCTGCACCTGCCCCGTCAGGCACGATGAGCCGGTCGCGTCGGCGAACCGTCCGGTGCCGCCGGTGTACGTGACGGTTGCCGAGACCGCGCCCGTCGCGCCGTTCAGTTCCCCGGCCACGGCGGCATGAAGTTCGCTGCCGTCGCTTGCCGTGTAGGTAATCGTGCCGACGACGTTGAGCACCGCCGGATTGCCCGTGGGCGTGAAGGCGACGGTACCCGCTTCGCTGTAGTTGCCAAGGTGCGTGGCGCGACCCGCTCCGACAAACTCGGTGGGGCTGACAAACTGCGCCGTGCCGCTCGACTTGTGCGGACGCGCCGCGGCGCACGCAGGATCCGAAAGCCCGAGGATGCTCGCGGCGACAACCACGGTGCCGACAAGACGTGAAACGGTGCGGTTCATGGGCCATGTCCTTGGTCTGCGTGATGTGAGACCACCGCGGGCGTGCAGACGGGTGCCCGAGGCAGCGGGGGCTCAACAGAGTCCTGCTCACCTTGAAACACACCGTTGGGCGCGATCTCGGATCATCCATGCAGTGATTCTGCGGTAAATCCCGTGTGCGTCGCCTTGGCACCGTTCCGTGTCGGTTGTGTCGCGTCGGCCGGGTGGCGGACGGCAGGATTCACTCGGGTACCGCCGCGATCGAGCCGGAAGACCTGGCTCGGGGATCGCCACGGGCACACCTGAGTGTTTGCCGACGTGCTTGGCGGCGAGGAGTTGGTGCCCCGTGTCGTCCGAGCGTATCGTCGCGTCTGACATGTCCCACACCGCCCCCATCTTGTCAGTCCGACATCTCACCGTCGGCTTCCGCACGGACCTTGGTAACGTCACGGCGGTGGGTGATGTCTCGTTCGATTTGGCCGCGGGCAAGACGCTGGCGATCGTCGGTGAGTCCGGCTGCGGCAAGACGGTGACGAGTAAGGCGATCATGCGGCTCTTGCCCGAGCGCACGGCCCGGATCGATCCGCAAAGCGAGATCATCCTGCGCGATGCCGAACTGGGGCCGATCGATCTGGCGAAGGCGAGCGACACGCAGATGCGGGACATCCGCGGCGCGAAGATCGCAATGATCTTTCAGGAGCCGATGACGTCGCTGAACCCTGTGTTCCGAGTGGGGTGGCAGATCGAGGAGGCGCTGAAGTATCACACGGACCTCGGCGGCAGGCAGCGGCGCGAGCGTGCGATCGAGATGCTGCGGCTCGTCGAGATCCCCAGCCCGGAGAAGCGCGTCGACGACTATCCGCACCAGTTGTCAGGCGGGATGCGGCAGCGTGTGATGATCGCCATCGCGCTCTGCTGCGAGCCGGCGGTGTTGATCGCGGATGAGCCGACGACGGCGCTCGACGTGACGATCCAGGCGCAGATCCTGGAACTCATGGCTGGGCTCAAGCAGAAACTCGGTACGGCGATCATTCTTATTACGCACAACCTGGGCGTGGTGGCGCAGTTCTGCGACGACGTGATGGTAATGTACGCGGGCCGGGCGATCGAGAGCGCGCCAATCCGCGAACTATTTCACCACCCTCGGCATCCGTACACGAGGGCGCTGCTGGATTCGATCCCGAAGGCGGGCGGCCGAAGCGGGCCAGAGGCGCGCACCTCTGGAAGCCGAAAGCTGCCGACGATCGAGGGGATCGTGCCGAGTTTGTACGAGTTGCCGAAGGGGTGTCGATTTGCCGAGCGGTGCGGGCATCGGCAGGAGTTGTGCGTGGCGAAGGAGCCGGAGTTGGCGGCCGATGGCGAGGGGCGTCGCGTGCGGTGCCATTTCCCGCTGATGCAGCCGCGCGTGGTGCGACAGGTCGAGCCGGCGCTCGGAGGTCGGCCATGAGCGTAGTTGCGTCTCCGGTTGCGACGGCGAATCTTCCAATTACGGGTCCGCTGCTCTCGGTCTCGAATCTCGTGAAGCACTTTCCCGTCCGCGGCGGCGTGCTCAATGCCGTGCGCGGGCACGTTCACGCGGTCAACGGCGTCTCGCTCGCCGTCGGGCGCGGCGAGGTCGTCGGCGTCGTCGGCGAATCCGGCTGCGGCAAATCAACGCTCGGCAAACTCATCATCAGGCTCATCGAGCCCACCAGCGGGACGATCACCTATGCCGGGCAGAAAATCACGGGGCTGGGCCACGGCGACCTCATGCCGTTCCGACGGAAGATGCAGATTATCTTTCAGGATCCGTTCTCGTCGCTGAATCCGCGGCTGACGGTGGCGGCACTGCTCAAAGAGGCCGTGCGATTCCATGGCGTCGTGCCCGCAACCGAGCTTGATAGTTATGTGAGTGAACTCATCACCAAGGTCGGCCTGCGAAAGGAAGCGGGCGGTAAGTTCCCACACGAGTTCTCCGGCGGGCAGCGGCAACGCATCGGCATCGCGCGAGCGCTAGCGACGCGACCCGAGTTCATCGTCGCCGATGAGCCGGTGTCGGCGCTCGATGTCTCGATCCAGGCGCAGGTCTTGAATCTTATGACGGACCTGAAGGCCGAGTTCGGGCTGACGATCCTCTTTATCTCGCATGATCTGAAGGTGGTGGAACACTTTTGCGATCGCGTGATGGTGATGTATCTGGGGCACGTCGTCGAGGAGCTGCCGTGCGAGGGGCTGCACGAGGGAGGTGGGGGAAGCGCGGGCGGCGGGAGTGGGGGGGCGAAGCATCCGTACACACGGGCGCTGCTTGGGGCGAACCCGATTGATGATCCGGATGATCGGCGGCCGCTGACGATCTTGAAGGGCGATGTGCCGAGCCCGCTGACGCCGCCGAAGGGGTGCCCGTTTGCGGGGCGATGCCCGCTGGTGATGGAGCGCTGTCGGCACGAGATGCCGCCGCTGGAGGAGAAGGGGCCGGGGCAGCGCGTGGCGTGCTGGGCGGTGTGAGAACAGGCAGATCGGCTCAAAGGGTTGGGTTGAGCGTATTGGGGTGCAGCGCTGCAAGCATGTGGAGAGATCGGATACAATAGACTGACCATGCATGAGGCTATCCGATGAGCGGACGAGTCGGGCATAGAAAGAGACTTGTGTGCGTGACTGCCGGGAATCTCCGGCAGAACCACTTGAACTTGACCGGCCACGCCGACTTCTTCCCGGCTGACAGTTACGGCGCGGCCACCAAGAGCGGAAGGCGCGGAAGGCTTCTGCGGCTCGATGTTGACGGGCTCGCCGCACCTGTGATGACCGACATTCCGACGGAGGCCAAGTCCGGCAAGCCGCGTCGCTTCTTCCGCGACCGGGCATGGGCCCGCGAGTTCTTCGCCAAGCACGGCATCAAGCCCGGCGACACCGTTGCGATCGAGCGGATCAGTTCTCACCGTTTCCGCGTCACGCCCTTCGATGCCAAGGAAGTCCGCGACTGCCCCACAGCTTTCCGCTTCGACGCGGAACCCAAAGGCGAGGGGCCGCGTGTCATCGAGTTGTTCGCTGGATGCGGCGGCATGGCGCTCGGGTTCAAAGATGCCGGCTTCCGAACCGTCTTGGCCAACGAATGGGACCGTGACGCGTGCGACAGTCTCCGAGCCAACATCACGGATCGCGTCCTCAACTGCGCGATCCAAGAAATCGAGAGGTTCCCGAGAGCCGACGTGGTTGCTGGCGGACCGCCATGCCAGGGATTCAGCAATCTTGGAGAGCGGGTTCCCAACGATCCCCGCAATCAACTCTGGCGGCACTACTTCCGGTGCATCGAACAGGTCCGGCCAAAGGTCTTCGTTCTCGAAAACGTACCGCCGCTCCTCAAATCCGCCGAGTTCGGCGAGATGAAGCGTCTCGCGGAGCAGCTCGGGTATAGGGTTGAAGGCCGCGTACTCAACGCCGCCGACTACGGCGTGCCGCAAACGCGCAAGCGTGCCATTGTCATTGGCTCGCGGATCGGTGATCCCTCCTTCCCAGCGCCGACGCACGCCGACCCGCTGAAGAGGAACTTGCTGAATCAGTACCTTCCCCGCTGGCGCACCGTCCGCGATGCCATCGGTCACTTGCCGATCGAACCGACCGGCGTCAACTGGCACATCGGGCGCAACCCGACGGCTAAGTCGTTGCGCCGCTACCGGAGCATCCCGGCGGGCGGAAACCGTTGGAATTTGCCACTCGACATCATGCCTGACTGCTGGAAACGTAAGACCGAAGGAGGGACTGATTTGTTCGGCCGGCTTTGGTGGGATCGACCGTCGGTTACCATCCGCACGGAGTTCTACAAGCCTGAAAAGGGCCGTTACCTTCATCCTGTAGCGCACAGGCCAATCACGCACCTTGAAGCCGCCTTGCTCCAGAGTTTCCCCGACGACTTTAAGTTCTGCGGGAGGAAGATCAACGTGGGTATTCAGATCGGCAACGCGGTTCCTCCGTTGCTGGCGCTGGCTATCGCGGAACACGTCTCCGTGATGCTCGGCGTCAAGGCTCCCGCCCGTTCCTACAAGATCGGCTGACATTCGGCACACTTCGCATGGCAAAGAAACCTGCAAAGATTGGCGCACGGACAAAACTGCGAGCCTTCTTCGAGAAGAACGTCGGTCGAGTTGTCACTACCAAAGAGTTGAGCAAGATTGCGGACATTCACGACTACCAGCGTCGCATCCGTGAGTTGCGCAACGAGGAAGGGATGCAAATCCTGTCCCATAAGGACCGTGACAGCCTCAAGCCCAACGAGTACTTAATCGAAACGCTAACGCCGCTGCCGGTCATCGCACGCGACATTTCGGACAAACTTCGTCGCCAAATCCTCGAACGCAACGGCTACACCTGTCAAATTTGCGGCGCGGGCGCAGGCGAGGACTCGCTGTGCGAACCTGACAAGAAGTGTCGCCTTGAAATCGACCACACCGTTCCGATCAGCCAAGGCGGGACGGACGAGGAACACAACCTCCGGGCCGTGTGTGTCTGGTACAACAAGGACAAGGCCAATCTGAAAGTCCCCACGTCGCGCGACGCGATCAGCGCGATGGCGCTCATTCGTCGCCAGCCGCGCGATGTGCAACTCGAAATCTACGAGTTCCTTGCCAAGAAGTTCGGCCCCATGCCTGAGGCCAAGTGAGGGCAGTGCCGTGGCCGATACGCTCACGCCCGCCCAGCGCAGCGACTGCATGGCCGCGGTTCGCGGTAAGAACACGACGCCTGAACGGACCGTCCGTTCGATCCTTCATCGCCTCGGTTGCCGCTTCGCGCTGCACCGCGCAAACTTGCACGGTAAGCCGGACATTGTAATGCCTGCGCGCGGGTTGATCGTCCTGGTGCATGGCTGCTTCTGGCATATGCACAGCTGCAAGCGGGGTCGGAGCACGCCCGCGACGAATGCGGCGTTCTGGAACGCAAAGCGAACGAAGAACCGCGCACGCGATCGGCGCACGGTTTCCGCGCTTCGCCGGGCCGGGTGGCGCGTGCTCGTGGTGTGGGAATGCCAGACCGGCAACGCGGAAGAACTCACGGCGAGGCTTTCAAAGGTCGTCCTCGCCCCGCATCCTTATCGAAATCTGCGGCCGCGGAGTGGGGCGGCCAGCCTTTAAGGCTACCCCGCCTCCACTATCTCCCCGTTTACCGTCCTTCGCAGCTTCATCGGGTTGCTGTTGCGTAGTTCCGCCGGGAGGAACGCGTCCGGCGCGTTCTGGTAGCAGATGGGCCGCACCCAACGGCGGATCGCCAGTGGTCCGACGGCGGTCGAATGCGGCTGATTCGTCGCGGGGAACGGCCCGCCGTGGACGATCGAGTGGCAGACCTCGACGCCGGTGGGGACGCCGTTGAAGATGATGCGGCCGACGCGCTGCTCGAGGACGGCGAGCACCTGGCGGGCGAGTTTCTGATCGGCGGACCCGAGCCAGAGCGTCCCGGTGAGGCTGCCGCGGATGCAGGCGGCGGCCTCGGGGAGTTGCTCGGGCTTGTCGCAGACGACGATGAGCGCGGCCGGGCCGAAGACCTCTTCCTGCAGCGTCGGGGTCTTGCGGAAGGCGTCGAGGGAGGTGCGGAGGAGCGCGGGCGAGCAACGGATGGGGCCGGCGGCCTTGGCGCGTTCGGCGGCGGTGCCGGGCTCGACCAGGCCGACGACCTGCTCGACGCCCGCGGCAGCGCGGATTTCTTCGAGCCGGCGCTGATAGATGCCGAGCGTTCGGCGGCTGAGCATGGTCTGGGGCGTGACGGCGTTGAGTGCCTTGGCGAGGGCCTGCGTGAGCGCCTCGGCAGCGCCCCCGCGAGGGACAAAGATCAGCCCGGGGCATGTACACATCTGACCGTTGGCGGCGGTGATCGAGCCGGCGAGCCGCTCGGCGAGGTCGCCCTGGGATTCGAGCGCGGACGGCAGCACGAAGATCGGATTGGTGCTGCCCATCTCGGCGAAGACGGGGACCGGGTCGGTGCGTTCGGCAGCGAGGCGTGCGAGGGCGGTCCCACCCGCGACCGAGCCCGTGAAGCCCACGGCGCGGATCGCGGGATGCTTGACGAGTTGCTGCCCGATGGCCATCTCGCGCTGGCCGCCAGAATGAAGGAATGAGAACGTGCCGGGATCGAATCCGCAGTCGGCGAGGGCTTCGGCGATGGCGATGGCGACGAGTTCGCCCGTGCCGGGGTGGCCCGGATGGCCCTTGACGATGACAGGGCAGCCCGCGGCGAGGGCGGAGGCGGTGTCCCCGCCGGCGGTGCTGTAGGCGAGCGGGAAGTTGCCCGCGCCAAAGACGGCGACCGGCCCGAGTGGCCGGAGCATGTGGCGAATGTCGGGCTTCGGGGTCGGTCGGCGGCTGGCCTGGGCCGAATCGATCGAAGGCTCGACCCAGTCGCCTTTGCGGATGAGTGCGGCGAACATTCTGAGTGTGCCGAGGGTGCGCTCACGCTCCGAGACCAGCCGCGAGGGGCCGAGGCCGGTCTCGTCGCCCGCGACGGCAAGGAGATCGTCACCGAGTTCGAGGATGCGGGCGGCGATGGTTTCGAGGAGCGTGGCGCGGTCCGCCGCGGAGCGATCCATCATCGCGTGAAAGGCCTCCCAGGCGGCCCAGCAGGCGCGGTCGAGTTCTTCGGTTGTGGCGGCGAGGTACATCGTCGGCAGTTCGCGCCCCGACGCGGGATCGATCGCATGAAACTTGATCTCGGACGGCTGGACGGGCGTCGAACCCGGCTCGGCGACGACGCCGGCGATCAACGATCTGCCCCGCGGTGTCCGCTTGCTCATGGTCTTGGTCATGGGAGTTCCTCGGACGACTCAGCAGGACCGACGGCTCCCGGTGTGCTTTCCGATGCGTCGCCGGCCCTTGGCTGGCTGGGGACCGATCGGGACGGCGTGCTTGGGGTGTGGCGTGGGTCAAAATGCACTGTATTCACCGCGCGAGTCCGCTGGGATCGCCGCGCTTCCGCATCAAGGTATCGACGGACGGAGACGCGGAGTCGAGGCCGATTGCTGGGAGGATTGAGGCCGGCGGCTGGGTGTGACGCTTGCATTTCGGAAGCACTAACGCGGGACAAACACAAGATCAGTGCTTCCGACCGGTTTCGCGCCCGCCTTCCAGCCGACCTGATGGCGCGGTAGACTGGCGCGCGGATGCTCACGGCGGTCGTGGGCGGGACATCAACAGAGAAATCCCGAGTCAATCGGGAGTTCTCCACTCATGCGGAGTGAGGCCATGAAAACCGTTTTGCGTGTGGTGTTGGCGGCGAGCACGATGTGTGCGGTTGCCGGGTCTGCGATGGGCGCGCCCGTCGATGTGGCGAAAAAGCAAGGGGTGCCGCCGGGTCCGCGTCCACTCATCCTGTTGCCCGGTTCCGTCACTGATGGTCCGGGAATCTCGGACAACTTCGATTCCTATGCCAACGGCTCGCCGCTGGTGGGGCAGGGCGGCTGGCTCTACTGGAACGGCAGCGGCCCGCCCGCCGCAATGAACGCGACGGTGGACAACACCCTCAGCGCCTCGGCGCCGAACTCGGCGGTCAGCGTGCTCGAGACGGACGTCGTGCAGGTCTTCAACATCACCACTGGAAAGTGGGTCTGCAAGGCCAAGACCTATGTGCCGTCCGCGGCGACGGGCATTGGCTACTTCATCATGCTCAACACGTTTACCCACCCGTACGTCAGCGGCGGGAACTGGTCGATCGAGCTCGACTTCATCGCGGCCACGAACGTCGTGACCAGTATCAACCGGAGCGTGGCGAACGGGGGCCCCGGCAACACGACCCTGCCCCTGATCCGGGACGCTTGGGTCGAAGTGGTGGTCAACATCGACCTGGACATGGACACGTTCGACGTGACCTACGGCGGGATGCCGCTGGTGCCGCCCAGCCCGATGAACAAGTGGTCACAGAACACATCCGCTACCGTGGGCGCGGCGCGGATCCAGTGCATCGACCTCTACAGCCAGATGGTGGGCTTCCGCTGGGATGACGTCTCGCTTCTGCCGGTGGTCGTGCCATCCTGCAAGGCCAACTGCGACGCCTCCACGGTCGCGCCCTGCCTGAACGTCAACGATTTCATCTGCTTCAACAACCTCTTCGCGACGGGGAGCAACGCTGCCAACTGCGACGCCTCGACCACCCCGCCGATCCTGAACGTCAACGATTTCATCTGCTTCAACAACGCGTTCGCCGCGAGTTGTGCCAACCCCTGCGCGGCACCATAACAAGCCAAGCAAGGCCGTATCGAATGATTCCCCGGCACCCGCCCCCGAGCGGGTGCCTTTCTTTTTGCCCGACCCCAAGGAAGCGGCGGGTCGGCCAGCCGCGGACCGGTCCCGGCAGGGGGTCTTGGGCGTGGCATCGGAAGGCCGGGTATTCTGCCGTTCATGCTGGCCTCGATCTCGTCCTACCTCCTCCAGGGTATCGACGCATTGCCCTGCGAAGTCGAGGTCGATTATGACATGGGCGGGATCAACGAGCGTGCGACGATCGTCGGGCTGCCTGATGCCGCGGTCAAGGAGTCGGTCGAGCGGGTGCGGTCGGCGCTGACCAACAGCGGTTATCAGTTCCCGCGCGGGAGGATTCTGGTCAGCCTCGCGCCCGCCGACGTGCGTAAGGAAGGCCCGCTCTACGACTTGCCCATCGCGCTGGGGCTCCTGGTGACGCAGGGCGTACTGGCGGGGGCGAGACGGCTGGCGCGGCCGGCGTCGGGCGATGGGCCGGGGCATGAGCCGCTCGATCTGCGGCGGTATCTGGTGGCCGGAGAGTTGGCACTCGACGGGAGGCTGAGGCCGATCAAGGGCGCGATCGCGATGGCGGCGCTGGCGCAGTCGAAGGGGTTGGCGGGCGTGATCGTGCCGGCCGAGAACGCGCCAGAGGCGGCGGTTGTTGCTGGTGTAGAGGTCTTGGGCGCGCGCACGCTGACGGAAGTCGTCGGGCTGTGTGTCGGCGAGATCGAGCCGCGGCCCGAGCCCCCGCCGGACATCGACGGCCTCTTGCGAGCGGCCTCGGCGTCGGTGGATTTCAGCGAGGTGCGCGGGCAGGAGTCGGTGAAGCGCGCGATGGTCATCGCCGCCGCGGGGAGCCATAACTTGCTCATGCTGGGCCCAGCCGGGACGGGCAAGACGATGATGGCCAAGGCGCTGCCGGGGATTCTGCCGCCGCTCGCGGCCGCGGAGGCCGTCGAGATCACGCGCGTCTACTCCGCTTCTGGTGCCCTGGGCGCGGGCCAGGGACTGGTGACGACCCGGCCCGTGCGCTCGCCGCACCACACCGCGTCGGCGGCGGCGATCGTCGGCGGCGGCGCGATCCCCAAGCCCGGCGAGATCTCGCTCGCGCATCGCGGCGTGCTGTTCCTCGACGAACTCGCCGAGTTCCCGCGCGACGTGCTCGAGACGCTGCGACAGCCGATGGAGGACCACGTCGTCACGATCGCGCGGTCGCACTCGGCGGTGCGGTTCCCCGCCAGTTTCATGCTCGTGGCCGCGATGAACCCGACGCCCAAGGGCGACATGCCTGCCGACGAGTTCGGGCGTCGGCAGATGGACCGCTACCTCGCGAAGATCTCCGGCCCGCTGCTCGATCGCATCGACATCCACGTTGAGGCGCCGGCCGTGCCGTGGCAGGCGCTCGCCGCCGCGCCCACGGGCACGAGCACGGCCAGGATGCGCGAGCAGGTGCTCGCGGCGCGCGCGCGCCAGGCAGCCCGGCAGGACGCAACCACGCCCAACGCACGCCTGAGCGGCAAGCAACTCGACAAACTCGCGACGATGGAAGAGCCGGCGCGCACGCTGCTGGGCCAGGCGATGACGCAACTCGGGCTCTCGGCACGGGCCTATGACAAGATCCGCCGCGTCTCACGCACGATCGCGGACATCGACGGCAGCGAGGCCGTGCGCGTCGCGCACGTCGCCGAAGCGGTGCAGTATCGGCTGCTGGATCGAAGGGTGTAGCGGGCGGCCGGGGTTGGCGGTGCCCTACGGAACGCAGCCGAGGGCGAAGGCGTTCTTAAAGCAGATGAAGTCGTTGGCGTTCAGGACCAGGGTTGCGGTGCTGCCGTCGCAGTTGGCGTAACTCGCGATCTGCTCGCTGGTCGAGAGCGACTCGGCCGCGGCATAGCGGTTGCCGAAGACGATGAAGTCGTTGACGTTGAGGATGGGCGTGGCCGTGCTGTCGTCGGCATTGCCGTAGCAGCCGCGGAGGGCGATGCCGTGGAGACGCCCCGACTTCAACTTCCAGAACGGGCCGTTGGTGGGGACGTTGAGTTGACCTTCTTCATTGCTACCCCAACCAACGATCACACCGTCCGAACGGAGAGCGTATGAGTGGTCTTTCCCGGCGGCAACAGCGATGTACGTGCCCGTGGTCGGGGCGTTGGTCTGTCCAAAGAAGTTATCCCCCCACGCGGCCAACGTGCCGTCTGATCGCAGCGCGACGGCATGGTACCACTTGCCGGCGATAGCAGTGAACGTCCCCGACGGGCAGGTCGTCTCGCCGCTTGTGTCCTTGCCCCATCCCACGAGAGTGCCGTCGATGCGGATCGCCCACGCGCAGTCATACCCACCGGCGATCTTGACAAACGTGCCCGAAGGCACGTCACCGACGCCAAACGCAGGATCGCCCCAGAATGCGAGCGTGCCATCGGTGCGAACGGCGAGCGCGAAGCGATTCCCTGCCGCGATGGTGGTGAACGTGCCAGTAGGCGGCGTGCCTGAGTAGCCGCCGTTGTCGCCTGTCACCACAAGCGTCCCGTCGGTCTTGAGGCCGACCGTGAATCCCTGGCCACCGACGAGGTCGAGGAGTTCGACGCTGGACGGTATAGGGCCACCGTCCCGTCCCCATCCGACAGCGGTCCCAAAGGCATTCAGCCCGATGCGCTGGTCATAGACGCTGCCGATGCTCGTGAGCCCTCCTCCAGTAAGAGTCTGTTGGGAATGTGTGTTATCTCCCCAGACCACGGCAATCCCTGCTTGTGCGTTGGCAGAAGACGCGGCTGCGCCAACAAGCAAAGCACCGCCAAGGATGCGCGCACGACGCCGGCCTTTCATCAGCGGCCAAGCGAGGAGGGCGAGCAGCGTAGAGGGTGCGGGGATGATCGCGAGTGCGTATGTGCTGCCTGCGGAAAGCATGGTGAAAGTTCCTGGCGGGACCATCATTTGACCAAAGGTGTTGCTGCCCCATCCGACAATCTGTCCGTCCGCTCGGAGCGCGAGAGCGAAGCCCCCGCCCGCGTCGATCGCCGTGTAGGTGCCGGACGGGATATTGAGCACACCTGACTGGATCGATCCCCACGACGTGAGTGTCCCGTCCGAGCGAATCGCGATTGCATAACCGTCTGAGACGGAGAAGGCCGAGAACTGGCCTGACGGGACACCAGCGAGCAAGACGGGATGACTCCCCCAGCCCGCGAGCGTGCCGTCGGTTCGCAGGCCGAGGCTGAAGTCAAAGCCAGTTGAGATGGCGGTGAACGTGCCTGCAGGGACATTCGTGTTCGCGGGCCTGTTTCCCCAACCCACCAAGGTGCCATTGTCGCGAAGACCGATGGCGAAGCCCTCACCGGCGCTCACCGCCTGGAACTGCCCTGTCGGGACGTTCAGTTGGCCCGCCGTATTCGTGCCCCACCCCTCGAGCGTTCCATCCGTATGGAGACCGATCGCAAACCCGACGCCGATCGCGGCGCTCTTGTAGAGTCCGGGCGGTGGCGTGCCGTAATTTGACCCCCATCCGATGACCGTAGCGTCGTCGCGTATACCGATGCTGTAGCCCTCGCCCGCCGCGACGAAGGAGAACAATCCCGGCTGCGGCGTGGCGCACCCGTTCCAGTTATTCCCCCAGCCGACCATGAGCCCGGGCTCAGCGTGGGCCGTGGCGGCAAGCACGAAGGCCGTCGTCGTGATCACTTTCCATCGGAGTGCCATGTCGCTCCTTGCCTTGGTCGTTGGACCAATAACCCCTACCCTCGAACATGCTTCCGAAAGTGGGCTTTGGCAAGCCGATCGAGCAAAAAGACTGAGTAGGTGGCCGTCAAAAGAGCCGCTGCTGGTCGTCGGCGGAGACGAGTTTGCCGTTGACGAGCCGCATCTTCGGCTTCGCGGGACGCGGCGTGGCTGTCGGAGCGGCAGTGGTAGGGGCCGCCGAGGGCGGACGCGAAGGCGGCGTCTTCGCGCTCTTGGCTCGGCGTGGTGGCGGCTTCTCGCGCGATGCCGCGGGCTTCTTCTTCGTCGGTGTGTTCTTCGTCGGTGTGGGCGGAGTGTCCTCGCCCGGCGCGGCAGGCGGCCCGTCCTGACGAGTCGCGGGAGCCATGGGCGTTGTCGTCGTTGCCGAACCCGCTTGTTCGACGACGATCACGCCCTCGAGTTCCGTCGGGTCATCCACGAGCTTGCCCTCGTCGTTGAGCACCTGGTCGGCGACGGCGGTGCGGCGCTTGGCCTGCTTGAGGAGCGCCTCGTACAACTCGCCCGCGTCACCGCCCGTGATCACGGCACAGTTCTTCGCGACCTCGCCGATATAACGTTCGAAAATATCACGCCGCTGGGCCTCGCGTTTCATCTTCGCGCGCTTGCGGAGATAGGTCCCGAGTTTCCGCCCACACTCCATGAGCGCGAGTTTCATCTCCTTGCGAATCTCGTCATAGTCGGCGATCGCCTCCTTGCTCTCGCTCGTGAACGGGACCCACACGCTCGCCATGTGGATCATCACGACGAGCGCGCCGGCGGGCAGGCCGTCGCGCGGCTGCTGCATGTCGTAGTTGCGCCAGTTCGTCTCGATGACGGCCTTGAAACTCGAGCACGCCGACTGCTGGAAGAGCAGCGGGACGCGGTTGGCGAAGCGGATGACGCGCGCCGGCTCGTCGCCGGGCAGGTCGCCCCCGAACGCGATGGCCGCCTCGATTTGGAAGGGCCGACCTCGATAGACCTCGGCCTCGCGCGATGATGCCGCGTAGAACTCGGCGCGGACGCCCTTGAACATCCCGCGGAGGAGCGCCTGCACGCCGATGGGGGCGAGGCAATCCGTCGGGGGCGGGGGCAGTTTCGCGTCCTGCAACTCGCGATAGAGCCGCTCCGACATCGCGTGGTCGAGGTCATCGACGCGAGTGCGCGAGGTGACGCCAATCGCCTGGCAGAGCGTCGCGGCCGTGGTCGGCGAGACGCGGCTGAACTTATCCTGGAGGAACTTGTAGAGCGTGTAACTGTCGCGCTCGGCCTGGGCTTCCCGCAGCATCTGGATGAGCATCCCGAGTTCGACGCCGCGTGGATGCGGCTGGATCTCGCGGGTCTCGGGGGGGAGCGAGTCGGTCGCGCGCGGGAAGAGGATGACGCCGTCACGCTCGACGGTGGTGGCGTTGGGGTCCGGCACGGCGGGAGGCTCGGCCGTCGTCCCGTCGGTCTCGCTGGCTGCCACGGCGAGCAGCGCGGTCGCATCGCCGTCGTCGGCGATCGTTCGGCCGGGCGGGATGAAGATGATCCGCGCGTGCGGGTTCGCGATCGCCGTCAGTTCGAGGAACTCATCCACGGACCCGCGGCCCTTCTGGTAGCGGCCTTCGAGTTCGATGGTGACGCTCGTGCCGGTGGCGTGCGTCGCCGCGCTGAAGAGTTCCCCCGAGGCCGCGAGCGAGCGCGTGCCCGCCGAGAGCGACGCGAAGCGGGCCGGCGGGAAGTCGTCGGTCTCGCGATCGACGGCGACCTCGGCGCGGTTAGTCTTCGTGTTCATCGCCAGTTCGATGTGGTGCGCCGCTTGCCCCGCCTTGGGCTTGGTGTGGATCATCATGGGCCGTCCAGTGGTGAGCAGGCCATACATGCCCGCGGCCGAGATGCCGATGCCCTGCTGCCCGCGCGACATCTTGAGGCGGTGGAACTTCGAGCCGTAGAGCAGCCGCCCGAAGATGTGCTCGACCTGCTTGCGGACGATTCCCGGGCCGTTATCGACGACGGTGACGCGGTAGCGCGACCCGGTGGCCTTGCCCTTTTTCGCCGACTCCTTGCGCTCGGGCTCGGGCGTCGCTGCAGCAAGACTCTTCTTGCCCTTGCCTTTGCTTTGGTCTTTATCTTCTCCTTTCGTCCCCCCGTCCCTCCGTCCCTCCGTCCCTTCTTCCAGGTCTTCAATAATGACCGTGATCTCGGGCAGGATGCCCGCCTCTTCGCACGCGTCGAGGCTGTTGTCCACGGCCTCCTTGACCGTCGTCAGGAGCGCTTTGCGTGGGTTGTCAAAGCCGAGCAGGTGGCGGTTTTTGGCGAAAAACTCGGAGACGGAGATATCCCGCTGCTTCTTTCCCATCGATTCGGCGTCGGCGCGGCGAGGCTGGTCTGTCTTGGCGGGCGTGCCGCGTCGGCCGCGCTCGGGCGGGGTTGACGCATCACGCTCGACGGGCTTGGCGGGCCCCTTGGCCATCTCGACGACTCGATCGGTGGTGGAAACAGCGGACATGCGGCCCTCCGTGGCTGCCTTTCCAGGTACGAATCGCACAATATAGCGGGCAGAAAGCTGATAGGCTCGTCTCGCGATGGACCCATCCCCGGGGAGATTCCAAGCCTGCATCTCGTGCGGCTACGAGATGGCCACGCTGCCTGGCCAGCAGTGCCCAGAGTGCGGCTATGCCGTGACCGACGAGGATCGGACGCTGGCCGAGCGCCGCGAGCTGTATCTGGACGGCGCGATGTGGGATTGGGGAGTCCTGATCCTGATCCTCGGCTTTGCTTTTTTGTCGATGCGAGGCATTGAGTATCCCGGCAATCTCTTCTGGTTCATCGGGATTGGCGCAACCTTCGGCTGGGCCGTCGTCGTCGGCTCTTTCGCATGCCGCGGCACCCCGCGTTTGCATCGGCGCGTGTTCATGCGAGCGTGGTGCGTGGCCCTCCTGTATTGGATGGCGTTGCAGCCCGTGGTGTTCTATCTGGCGCTATTGCTCCTCGTGATCGCGGATACGTACGACCCCATCGGGCGCCTGTGGATGTTGGTGTCGATCATCGGAGGAATGGTTTGCGGCAGCGTCTTGACGATCCCAATCTGGCATCGGGCATGGCGGCGAACATCGAGGCTGGCCGGGGTGCCGGAAGTCATGCGCACCAGGCGTGCCTTCTGGCGAATCGCGCGCTTTGTCGTATGGCCGCTCATGGTGCTGGCGCTGCCGTTCTTTGTCGGGATCGTGGTTGCTGCGCTCATGTGGGCACTGGATACTTTCGCTCCGGGATGGCACCTCTCGCCATAGCGGGCCTGGGCGTCTTGCGCCCGCCGGGGGCTGCGGCTGCGCCGTCAGTTGATGTACCATGCGGCCATGAAACTCCGAATCGCCGCCGTACTTGTCGTTGCCGCGCTATCGCAGGCGCTCGCCCCGGCCGTCGTGCTGGGCCAGCAATCCTCGATTGATGACCAGCCGCCCGCCAAGGACAAGAAAAAGGCCGACGACAAGAAGTCGCCCTCGGTCACGCACCACGAAGTTGCCATCGACGGCAGGGCCATCAAATACACCGCCACCGCCGGGCTGATGGACCTTCCCGACTACGACGGCAAGCCTAAGGCCAACGTCTTTTATGTGTCATATATAAAGGAAACGGACGCCGTGGCCGCGCCCGAAGGCGACGCGCCTGCGCGCGAGGGCAACGCGCCCAAGCCCGCACCGCCGCGCCCCATCCTCTTCGCGTTCAACGGCGGGCCAGGCTCGTCCTCCGTCTGGCTGCACCTCGGCACGATCGGCCCGCGCCGCGTGAACTTCGCCACGCCCGACGAGAAGCCCGGCGAGCCCACGATCCCCGCGCCGCCGTACTCGCTTGTTGATAACGAGTTCTCATGGCTCGACCTCGCTGATCTCGTCTTCATCGACCCCGTCGGCACGGGCTACAGCCGCCCCGTCGAGGGCGAATCGGCAAGGCAGTTCCAGGGCCTCGATGAGGACATCCGCTGGGTCGGCGATTTCATCCGACTCTGGACCACGCGCAACCAGCGCTGGGACTCGCCCAAGTACCTCGCCGGCGAGAGTTATGGCACCACGCGGGCCGCGGGGCTCTCGGGCTATCTGCAAGAGACGCACGGCATGAATCTGAGCGGGATCGTGCTGATCTCGACGGTGCTCAACTTCCAAACCATCCGCTTCGACGAGGGCAACGACACGCCGTATTGGCTCTATGTGCCGACGTACTGCGCCACGGCGTGGTACCACAAGCGGCTGGCGCCCGACCTGCAGGCCGACCTGGACAAGACCCTCGCGCAGGCGCAGGCCTGGGCCTCAACGGACTACCTCTTGGCGCTCGCACGCGGCGACACGCTCCCCGACGGCGAGCGCGACCGCATCGCCACGGCCCTCGCCCGATTCACGGGCCTGTCGAAGGACTATGTGCTCCGTTCGCGCCTCCGCATCAACATCGGCAACTTCTGCAAGGAGTTGCTGCGCGACCAGGGCCGGACCGTGGGGCGGCTCGATAGCAGGTACAAGGGCATCGACCGTGACGGCGTGGGCGACGGGTTCGATTTCGACCCGAGTTACGCCGCGATTCAGGGGCCGTTTACTGCCGCGCTCAACTCGTACGTCCGCGGCGAGTTGGGCTACGAGAACGATAACGCGTATGAGATCCTGACCGGACGCGTGAATCCGTGGAGTTACGCCTCGGCAAACAACCGATACGCCAATGTCGCCGAGACGCTGCGCCGGGCGATGTCGCAGAATCGCAATCTTCGCGTGCTCGTCGCGAGCGGGTATTACGACCTCGCCACGCCGCACTTCGCCGCGGATTACACGATCGACCACCTCGGGCTCGACCCGACGCTTCGCGGCAACGTGACGCGGGCGTATTACGAGTGCGGGCACATGATGTACATCCGTCACCACGATCTGGCGAAACTCAAACGCGATGTCGCGGGGTTCTTTCAGCGGCCGTGACGCATCGGGGACGCTTCGCTTTGGCCTGGCTCTGCACTGGTGGCAGTGTGCCTTGTCGGCTCCTGGCTTTGGTGGCACGGGCGTGCCGCCTGTGCGCTGCCTCACCGTCGCGCTACGATCGCCCCCACATTGAGGAACCGCCGCATTGCCTGACTCCGCCCGAACACTGCTCATTACTGCCGGTCCGACGCACGAGCCGATCGATGCCGTGCGATTCCTTGGTAATCGCTCGTCTGGCCGCGTGGGCGTCGCCTTGGCCGACGAGGCCGCGCGCCGCGGGTGGGCCGTCACGTTGTTGCTTGGCCCGGTTTCGCGTGTGCCCGCCGATTCGCGCGTCCGCGTTGTGCGGTTTCGGACCTGCGCCGATTTGCAAGGCTTACTCGCCACCGAGACGCCGCGCGCCGGCGTGCTGGTGATGGCCGCGGCCGTCGCGGACTACCGGCCGAAGATCGACCCGCAGTTCTTTGGCGGCAAGTTTCGCCGCAAGAACGAGAACCTGATGTTGGAGCTCGAACCGACGCCCGATCTGCTCGCCGAGGTCGCCTCGCGGCGCACGCCGGGGCAGTTGCTGGTCGGCTTCGCGCTCGAACCGCGCGATGAGTTGCTCGCGTCCGCGCGGAGTAAACTCGAACGCAAGCGCATCGACATGGTCGTCGGCAACCCGCTCGAAACGATGGATGGCGAGACGATCGAGGCCGTCGTCCTCGGCGCGGATGGCTCCGAGACGCGAACCGCCGGCGCGGTGGCGAAATCGAAGTTTGCCGGCTGGCTGATGGACCTGATCGACGCGAAGCGTCCGGTGAAGCCATGAGCCCCGGCGGCCCGCACGACGCGATTCCCCCCTTCCCTTCGCCCCCGTCGCCAGGCGGTCCGCGTCGCGTGAGCCCGCCCGGGGCGGGTAGTTTGGGCGGCGCAGGTGGTGGGGGACCACGCCCGCCAAGCCGTGGCCCGCGCCCGGATTCCCGGCCGCCCCGCGACGGCTCGCGTGGACCGCGCGACGGCTCACGTGGCTCTCAAGGAGGCGGCCCTCGCGGCCCGCGCCGTGACTTCGGCCCGCCGCAGCACAAAGGCCGACAGGACCAGCCGCCCCCGCGCGATCTCGACATCATCCACGAGGACGAGCATCTGCTCGTCGTTGATAAGCCGCCCGGCCTGCTCACCTCCAACATGCCCGGCGAGAAACGTCCGGCCCTTTTCGACATGGTCAAGGTCTATGTCCGCGACCAGAAACGCCAGCGCGGCACCAAGGTCTGGATCATCCACCGCCTGGATAAAGAGGCCTCGGGCCTCCTCGTCTTTGCCAAGTCCGAGCGCGCGTATCGCTGGCTCAAAGAGGACTTTCGCAGCCGCCGCGTGCATCGGCTCTATGTCGCCGTCGTGCAGGGTGAGATCGGCGCGACCGACGCCGGCACGGGCGCGGCGATTTCCGCCGCCGCGGGCGCGGCCGATGCCCAACCCACCGACGAGCCCAAGTCGCGCTTCGCTCGCCAGAAGCCCAGCGGCACGATCCAGAGTTTCATCCAGGACGAGGAGTTCGGCGCGGCGGGCAGCGTCGAGATCGGCGACTTCGTCAAGGCCGAGCGCTCCGCCGAACGCCTCGCCGAGCGGCGCGGCCCGGAGGTCGGCGCGAGCGAGCCCAAACTCGCGATCACACACTACCGCGTCCTCGAATCGGGCCAGGGCCGATGCCTCCTCCAACTCCGCCTCGAGACCGGACGCAAGAACCAGATCCGCATCCATATGAAAGAGTTCGGCCATCCGATCGTCGGCGACCCGCGCTACGGCGCGACCGACGACCCGATGGGACGCATGGCGCTCCACGCCGCGGAACTCGGCTTCACGCACCCGGCCACGGGGCAGTCGCTGCGCCTGAGCAGCCAGGCACCCGCCGCGTTCTATCGCAGCGTGGGCGCGACACCCCCGAAGCGCCCGACGGCGTCGATCCTGCCTGCCGCGCCGGTGGAATCGCAGAAATCCAAGCGTGTCGGCGAAGCAGCGGGCACGACCTCTGCGGCAGTCCTCGCGCCCCTCGCCGAATCCGCTCTGGCGGGGACGACCGCGTCTGGCTCAGATTCTGCATCTTCTGAAGCGTCTCCACCCGGGGCGTCCGCTCCGTCTCCCGCGCGCGAAGCCAAGAGCAAATCACCAGCCGTCGGGCCGGCCGCCGAAACCTCGTGGGACCATGTCGCCACCTGGTACGACACGCTCCTTCAGGATGAGCGTAGCGACCACTTCGGCAACGTCATCCTGCCCGGCACCCTCCGCCTTCTGCGTCCACAGGCCGGCATGCGCGTCCTCGACGTGGCCTGCGGCCAGGGCATGGCCGCGCGCAAACTCGCCGCGCTTGGCGTGAGCGTCACCGGCGTCGATGCCGCCGCTCGACTCATCGACGCCGCTCGCCAGCGATCGCCCGAGTGCCGATTCGAGGTTGGGGACGCGCGGAACCTGGCATCGCTGAACCTCGGCACGTTCGACGCCGCCATCTGCGTCATGGCGCTGATGAACATCGACACGCTCGATCCCGTCTTTCGCGGCGTGGCGGGCTCGCTCGCGCCCGGCGGCGCGTTCGTGGCGATCATCCTCCATCCCGCGTTCCGTGCGCCGGGGCAAACGTCATGGGATTGGGACGAGCCGTCGGCCCCACGCGGTCGCACCGGCGCGCCGATGGGCCGAGCCCCCAAGCCGCGCCAGTTCCGCCGCGTTGATGGCTATCTTTCACCGGGCCAGAACGCGATCGTGATGAATCCCGCCCGCGCCGCACACGGCCAGCCGCCGGTGACGACGCTCACCTTCCATCGCCCGATTCAGGCCTATATCAAGTCGCTCGCCGACGCGGGGTTCGTGATCGAGGCGCTCGAAGAATGGCCCAGCATGCGCCGCAGCCAGCCCGGCCCGCGCGCCGCCGAGGAAGACCGCGCCCGCCGCGAGATCCCGATGTTCCTGGGGATCCGGGCGATCAAGAGATAGCCCCGAAGGAGGGCCGGAGGGGGCGAGTTGGGGCGAGGCCAAAGGCGGGCACGGGTATGCACGCCGCGCGCCATGGACCCGTGCTGTTTCGGGCTAACGAACCCCGCGAACGCGAAGCGAGCGCCTAGCCGGTGTCACCCGATGGCGGGCATGACGCTGGTGATGGTCATGTGGATGGTCGATCAGGGTTCGTTACAGGCCGCGCAAGCAGACACAGTGGAGGTCACGGTCCACGAGCCCGCCGGTTTCTCGCGTGTAAGTCCCGCAGGTCCACACCGTCTGATCAAACTGAAAATCGCGCCCGCCCTGCGGATTGAACGTCGTGAGAACGGTGAAGTCCCCACTGAGCGTGAGCGCCTCATTCTGGAAGATGAGCTTGGCGTTGCACGCGTTGACGGCCCACTTCGCGCCCCCGATGTCCTCCAGATCAATGTTGGCCGAGAGCACGATGTTGCTGGACTTGAGCTCCGAAACTTCCACGAGCCCTTCGTTGCGGAAGGTCGTCGCGGGGGGATCCTCGCCGGTGGCGACGATCGTCAGGGAACCCCGGATGCCCTGGCCCGTGTTCGCTAGTTGGTTGGTGAGCTTACGCCCGCCGTCGATCTCGATGAAGCACACATCCGCGTTCCCGCCTTTGATCCTTCCGTCTCCATCTACGACGTGATCCGCCGTGGTGAAGGCCAGCGAGCCGCCATGCACGTTTACGTTGTCGTATTCGAGGATGATCTCTCCATCGATCTCCGAGTTGTCGGGCGTGGCCGCGATATTGTCGTTGTTGTTCTCGAGTGTCAGCTTGTAGGTCGGATGGATCAGGATCGTGCCGGCACAGTCCACGGTGTCCGCGAGACCGTTTTGAGACAAGATCTCGGCGGTCTTGGTGACCGGAATGATCGCCCGATCACTAGCCGTCGGCACGAATTGAGGCGACCAGTTGCCACTGTCGTGCCAGTCGTTCGAATTGAGGCCCGTAAAAGTCCGGGTCGCCGCCCATGCCTGGGTCGCCATGGTCAACACGCCATTCGCGACAGCCAAGAACTGTTGCCGACTTATCGGTGATCTCCTTTTTCACGCCATCGCCGTTCCGTACGCGGAACCGGACCACAGATCGCTGGATTACCGGAACACCGGGCACCAAGTCAAGCCCAATTTGATTGGCGGTCCGGGATCGTTGGGTGGCCCGGGGGAATGCGGTAGACTTAGTGTCATGGAAAAGGGCGTGGCCGTGCCGACCGGTGGGATCGCAGTCGCGGTGCGCCTGCGCAGGGCGATGATCGCGCTCGGGCTGTTGTGCATGAGCACCACGGGGCTCGCCCAGACCGCTTGCCTGCCCGACACCGAGGGCGACGGCCACCCGCTCTTTGCCAATCCCGCGGTGGTCACCGGCTGGGAGGGATTCATCGGGCCGCCGCTTTTTTCCCACGCGACATCCTTTGCCCTGGGCGACCTCAACGGCGATGGGAACGCGGACGCCGTCGTGACGAACGTCAAGCCCCCGGTCCAGGCGTACTACCTGTCCGTGCTCATGGGCCGCGGCGACGGCGTCTTCGAGCAGCCGGTGATCTACCCCGGCGGGCGCGAGTGTACCCACGTCGAACTGGCCGATTTCGATGGTGACGGCGACTTGGATTGTGCCGTTGCCAACGGCTTCGACGACACGGTCTCGCTCTTTCCGAACCTCGGCGATGGCACGCTCGGCCCCCGAACCGATCACCGCGTGGGCGACATGCCGCGTTCAGTGAAAATCGCTGATTTCAATCACGACGGCCGTCCGGATGTGGCCTCGCTCAACACTCTGAGCAACGACCTTTCAATGTTGATCAATAGCCCCTCCGGGGGATTGTTCGGCGAGCGCCGCATCCCCGTCGTCGGGGGCGTCACCCAGCGCGGCGATTCTAACCTCAACTTCCCTTATCCAGGCCCATTCCTCGACGGCGCCGACTTCGATGGCGACGGCGACATCGATCTGGCGATCCCGAGCGGGAGCAAGGCTCGCATCCTCCTCAACGATGGCGCTGCCAACTTCACGCCCGGCCCGGTCCTCACCAGCGCCGGCGGCTCGGAGTACGCGATCGTCGCCGCCGACCTGAGCGGCGACGGCCGCCCGGACCTGGCCTCCTGTGGAACATGGCCCACCGCCAGTGTTTGGCTGAATCTGGGCGCCGGGCAGTGGAGCGCCGCAACCGGGTACGAGATCTACGCGGGCTTCGGCTCCTCAGCGGGGACGGCCGTGTACTACCCGAGCGTTGCCGCGGGCGATGCCGACGGGGATGGCGACATCGACCTCTTGTTTGGCGAGGAGTTCCGGAAGGCCGTGGTGCTCCTGCGGAACCAAGGGGGCGGCACGTTTGCGACGAAGGAACTGACGGAGACGTGGCGTGAGTCATGGTTCGTGAGGCTGGGCCGCCTGGGTCGCTCCGCTCGGGTTGCACAAGTGGTCATTACGAATGGCGAACGGGGAACCTTGCGGGTCATCCACTCCGAGGCTTCGGGTCGCTTCCTGGGCTTCGAGCAGCAACCCCGGCCCTCCGTGGGGGTTCAAGGCTCTTGGCGCGCCGTCGGCTTGCTCTCGGCGGCTTCGAATGACCGGCGCGTTGTCGTCACCGCCTACAACTCGCCCCAGTTGCGTATCTTCAGTCAGCTTCCAAACGGGTCGCTGGTTCCAACTTTTTCCTACGGCCTAGGCGGGTGGCAGGAGTCATGCGGTGAGTTCGCCTGCGTCGGCGACTTGAACGCGGATGCGCGTGCAGACGTGGTGCTGCTCGACACGATCGTGATAGGTGGCTATGACCGGCCGGGCAAAGTATGGATCTTTCCGCAGCTGCCCAACGGCGAGTTCGCTGCGCCGGTTCCATACCTTATGGGAGACTCCTTTCCGACCGACGCAGAACTGGGCGACATAGACCGAGATGGAGATATTGACGTTGTGATTCGCACATGCCAGATATACCAGGGATCCGACCCGATTCCCATCGACCGGCGCGTCCTAGTGTACCGGAACAACGGCAATGGCACCTGCGGTAGTCCGGAGGAGTATCTGCTGGGAAAGTGGCCGATCGTGTCGCCGCAAGGTTCCGTCGGCCTCGGTCGGGTCGATGACGCGAGTACCTGGACATCATCGCCACCACGGGCAACGGCGTGACCGCCGGTGGCTTGGCCGTGCTCGCCAACAACCGCGACGGGACGTTCACGCTCACGCGGAGTTACACGCTCGACGCCTACCCGCGATCGCACGTGGTCGGCGATTTCAACGGCGACGGCTTCGCCGACGCCGCCGCGTTCTTCTGGTCCGACCAGCCCGGCACGAACTACAAACTCGTCGTCCAAGTCTGGATGAATGACGGAATGGGGAACCTCGCCCCCGGCTGGGAGGCCCGAAGCCATTCGACATTCTGCCGCCCACGCTCGATCGTTGCGGACCTGGACGGCGACGGCGACCTTGACCTCGCGGCCACCGCGGACCTCGTGGGCATTCTCGTGTGCCTCAATCGGGGCGACGGCACGTTCGTCGGCCCGGTCGCGTATGGCACGCTGGATCACCCATACGACGTGATTGCCGAAGATTGGAATTACGACGGGCGCTTGGACCTCGTCGCCGTGAAGCCCGCCAGCACGGACGCGACACTTAACATCCTCTACAACAGGGGCTGCGCATCCTGCTACGCCAACTGCGACGGCAGCCAGACCCCGCCCAAACTCACGGTCGCCGACTTCATCTGCTTCCTCAACCGTTTCGCCGCCGGCGACCTCTACGCCAACTGCGACAAGAGCACGGGCCTGCCGCAACTGACCGTCAACGACTTCATCTGCTTCCAGCAGCGATTCTCAGCCGGGTGCCCCTGAAACGCGACGCATCTGACGGGATTTGCGCGTGTTGACGTTCGATCACTCGCGCGGTTGAAACCCGCGAGCGTCCGAATGAGTAATGGCCGGACCGACGCTCGCGCTGACCTACGGGCACCCCGCGGCAAACGAGTTCGAGTAACAGATGAAATCGTTCACGTTCAACACAGGCGGCGTCGTGCTGCCATCGCAGTTCGCGCTCGCCGCGCCGGCCGCGAACGCGTTCAGAAAGCACACATAATCCGCGACGTTCAGCACCGGCGGCGTCGCGCTCAGGTCGCAGTTGGCGTAGCACAACTCGGAGACCGCCTCGAGCCCGAAGTCGTCGTAGCACATCCGCGGGATGCCGTCGCTCCCGACGAACGAGATGGCGATGTAGTGGCCCGCCACCCCGGGCGGGAGCGCCGCCGGCGTCGTGAACGAGAACGAGAAGGCCAGCATCGTCCCGAACTGCTGCTGCTGGATGTTCACCAGCGGCATCCGCGCCACCGACGTGACCCCCGGCGTGCCGAGAAACGCGAGCGTCGTGAGGTCCGGCGTCGCGAGTAGCCCGATGAGCGGCGCGTACTCGCTGTCCGTGATGCCGATCCCCGCGAGAAAGCGCAGCGTGTACGTCGTGCTCGGTTGCCACCGCACGTTGAGCGTCTGTGAGACCTCCGCCGCCTGCGCCGCGATGACGTGGCTCCCCGAATACCCGCTCATCCACGGCGTGCCGCCGAACAGGACATCGGGCCGCAGCACGCCCGCGAGGACGCCGCTCCCCGGCTGCGGGATGTACGTCCTCCAGCCCGGCACGATCACGCCCGACTGCGGCAGGTTGCCGTTGGAAGGAAACGGAAAGACCCATCGCGTCGTCACGGGCGTCACGCCCCCGCCCGCGCCGTTCGTCTGTTCGCCCGCACGCAGCGTGACATTGAGTTGCTCGAATCCGGGGTTGACGATCGGCAGCACGTCGGCCCGGCTCGCGGCCATCGCCACGACGAGCATCACGCCCGACGCGGCGCATGTCCTCACCAGCAGGCCACCCATCGCTTCCATGAAAGGCGTCGCAACCATGGCCGTCGCTCCTCTCGAGCCTGCCCTCCCAACGACGCTCGTTACGGACACCCCGCGGCGAACACGTTCGAATAGCAGATGAAATCATTGACATTCAGCACCGGCGGCGTCGTGCTCCCGTCGCAGTTTGCCGTCGGGTCATTCGCCGCGAACTTGTTCAGGAAGCACACGAAGTCCGACACGTTCAGGATCGGCGGCACATGGCTCGCGTCGCAGTTGGCATAGCACGCCACGTCGGCCTGATCGCGATCGAACACGCCGTTCTCGTCGCGATCGATCCCGATCCGCGTCTCCGTGTTCTTGGGCACAACGGTGTAGGTCAACTCGCCGCCGGCCGTCGCCAGCGCCCGCAGCGCCGCGGGCGAAACGACCTGCCCCGCGCGATCGGACTGGAAACTGCCCGCGCTCGGACCCGTCGTCCGCAAGACGAACCCGCGCTGCTCGCCGCCGATGCGCCCCTTCACGACCAGCCCCACCTTGTTCGTCTGCGCCTGTGTGATCATCGACGCGATGAGCGTGATCTGCGCGGGCGGTGCCGTCGCCTCGCTCACCAGCGTCGTCTGCCAGCCCACCGCCGCGTGGCTGTCCTTCCCCGGCACGCCCGGCGGGAAGAGCGGGCTGTTGAGCGCGCCCTGCGGCAAGTCTCCGCCCGCAAAGCAAAGCAGGAAAGCCACCAGATTCGCCACCTCCGCGTCGTTCTGCGGGTTGAACGCGGGCTCCGACACGAATCGCGCCAGCGAGTCCACGCTGCCGTCATGTAGGAACCCGAATCCCGCGTTGTTCTCCAGTTGCGTCGCCTCGAAACCGACCTTCTGGTATGCGTTGCGGAGTTGCGGCGTCTTGATCGCCAGATTCGTCGAGCCATCCACCGACACCAGCGCCGCATGGTGCTCGCCCATCGGCCCCACCGGGAACTGCTGATACTGCTGCGTCCCGAGATTGAACGTCAGGTCCGGCCCAGCGCCCGTCGGCAGCGTGTGGCACGTCACGCACGCGAACGCCCCGCCGTCGATCCGCCGATTGATGTCCGTATACAGCGTCAGTCCCGCCTGCGGGTTGCCCGTCGTCAGCGGTGTGCCCGCGGCCAGCCCGCCTGTGGACGCGAATCGCCCGGGCGAGAAATGCCCCGCCAGCGACACGCTCGGGGGCAGCGAGTTGTCAAAGTTGCGGAACGGGTTCGGCGGGTACGCCATCGTTGCCAGGAAGTCCTCAAACTCCTGCATCTCCTGCGCCGTCAGTTGCACCGTGTCACCCAGCAGCCCCACAAACGCACCGTTGAACTCCTCGATCCCCGCCCGGTCCCCGCGCCAGTGCAACGGCTCCTTCCCGATGATGTCCTGCAGCGTCTGCGTCGTCATCGGCCCTTTCATCGGGTGCCACGCCTGGAACGGGGGGTTCGTCGTGCCCGGAGAAAGCCCCGGCAGCCCGCCGCCCAGGTTCTGGCCCGTCAACTGCTTCACCGTGCCGCTCGGATCGCCAAGATCCCACGCCAGGCGATCGAGGCCGCCATTGACGTGGCATGACGCGCACGACGCCTGCCCGAGCCCTGACGTCTTGTGCGTGTCATAAAGATGCTTCCGTCCGACCTTGATCGGCGTCGGCGTCGGATCAAAGAACGGCACCGTCGCCACCACCGCTTCCGTCGTCGTGCTCACCACCGAGATCGTCCCCGCGAAGCGATTCAGCACATAGAGCCGCGAACGCCCCTCGTCGAGCGCCAGGCCCGTCGGCCCCTCGCCCACCTCGATCGTCGGTGCCAGCCCCGCCCGATCGCCATTGCCGTTGATCACCACGACGTTGTTCGAGCCCATCCCCGTGACATACGCCAGCGTCCCCGCCGCGTTGAACGCCACTCCGCGCGGATCCCCGATCGCCAGGTCGCGATCCGTCTGATTCGTGAGCGTCGGCGTGGCGTACGTCAGGTGCGCGTTGAGGTCCTTGAGCGTCCCCACCAGCGTCGCCGGATTCACCAGACCAACCTTCACACGCACGAACTTGCCATTCACGTTCGGCTCAAAGCGAATCTCGTTCGTCGCGTCCGTCCCCACGACCGCGATCTGCCCCGTCGCCGGGTTGACCCCCGCGGCCATGCAGATGTTCATCAGGCTCCGCGCATACGCCACCGAAAGCGATGACGCATCGATCGCCGCGAGGTCACGATCCGGCAGATCCCACCCCGGCCGCCGTCCTGATGCCGCCGCGCTCGGACCCGAGACCAGACTCGTCCAGTTCCCGTTGTTGTCGTCCATCCACTCCCCGGCCGCGTTCTTCTTGACGATCAACCCCACCCGAGGCGGCGTCGGATTTCCGCCGGCCAATGGCGGGCTGAAACTCCCGCCGCTGTTCGGCGGCGGATTCGCCGTGCCATATGGGCTTGCCGGATTTCCAACGATGTTCGGCGGGTAGGCGAGCGCTCCGCCTCCCAGCCCGCCTCCACCGAGGATCGTCGAGGCGTTGCCGCTGTTGAAAATCGCCGCATACACCTTCATTCCATCCGGGCTCACCGCCAGCGCCCGCGGGTCCTCGCCGTTGATCGCCACGTCCGTCGGTGCCGCGGCCAGATTCGCCGGATCGAACACCTGCACCGTGTTCGCCTGCGAGCACGAGACGAACGCCCGCTGCGGATTCCCAGCGAAGGCCACGTCCGAGGGCTCGTCCTTGGTCCGCAGCGTCGCCACGACGTTCTTCTGCGACAGCCGCACGATGCTCACCGAGTCCGAGATGTTGTTGACGACCCAGACCTCGTCGTTGGTCCGCGCCCGCACCGAGATCGGATCGAGCCCCACCGGAATCTCCGCTACCAGCGCCGGCGTGCCGCTGGTGATGTCGAAGACCTCCAGCCGGTTGTCCGCCGTGTTGCACACGAGCAGCCGCGTGCGATCCGGCGTCATGTCCACCGGATGCACATGCCCCGTCTCCCAGTTGACCAGCGTCGCCGTGGTCGCGTCGGTCCCGCCGGCCCCCGGCCCGCGGCCGCCCGGCGTCACCCGCTGCGTGCCCAGACCAACGCCCGCCCCGATCGCCCCAACCCCAAACGCGATCAGGGTCACATACGCCAACGCGCGATTATCCATTGATTTCCCCATTCCGCCGGCGCCCGCCCGCCGACGACGCAACAGCATCCCACACTTTCACGAATCTGGCAAGGCCCATCTGCTCACCTCAGCCTGCTTTGTACGCGCCAGGCCCAGTCCGGGTTTCCGGGCCACGATGTTTCGGACTCCACACAAGCCCCGCGCCCGAGCGGGTATCATCCCCTTCCCGCGGCAACGCCGCCCCAACGGAGCGACCACACCCCCATGGCCCGATCGCGAAGGAAACTCGGAGAGATTCTCGTCGGCTGGGGCATCATCACCGCCGCTCAGGCCGAACAGGCCATGGGCGTCGCCAAAGGCTCCGGCAAACGCCTTGGTGACGTGCTCGTCGAACTCGGCTTCGCCAAGGAAGACCACGTTGCCAAGGCTCTTGCCAACCAGTTCGGGATGGAGTTCGTCGATCTCGCCGCAGGCGGCGCGGGCAAGCAGATCGACATGAAACTCGTCCCCGACGACCTCATCAAAAAGCACGCCATACTCCCCCTCGAAAAGGCCGGCGGGCGACTCAAACTCATCATCCATGACCCCATGGACCTCGAGTTGCTCGACATGCTCAGGTTCCGCCTGAATGTCGAAATCGAGCCCCGGCTCGCCGCGCGAGGCCAGATCAAAAAGTTCGTCGATGCCCACTTTGGCGGCGGCGGCAACCCCGCTATCTCCACCACAAAAATGGTCGGACCGGGCGAGTCCCTCGTCACCGAATCCATCGACAAGACCGTCGATCGCTCCGTCGATCGCTCGATGGACAAATCCATCGACGTAGCCTCCGAAGACGCCCCGATCGTCCGGCTCTGCAATCGCATCATTACCGAGGCCGTGAAATCGCGGGCCTCCGATATCCACATCGAGCCCATGGCCGACCGCGTGAGGCTCCGCTACCGCGTTGACGGCGTCTGCATCGAACGCGACAATCTGCCCAAACGAATGCAGAACTCGATGCTCTCCCGCTTCAAACTCATGGCGGGAATCAACATCGCCGAACGCCGAATCCCCCAAGACGGCCGAATCAAGTTCCCAGTTGATGACGTCGCCATCGACTTCCGCGTCTCGGCCTGCCCGGCCTACCACGGCGAATCAATCGTCCTGCGCATTCTCCGCCCTGACTCTGTCCGGATCGGCCTCGAAAATCTCGGATTTGAGTCCGATAATCTACAGAACTTCAACCGCATCATTCGCCGTCCCAACGGCATCTTTCTCGTTACCGGACCAACTGGCTCAGGTAAAACCACAACCCTCTATTCAGCCCTCGACATCCTCAATCGGCCCGACAAAAAGATCATCACCGCCGAGGACCCCGTCGAATACAACTTCGCCGGCATCAACCAGTGCCAGGTCAACGAAAAAATCGAACTGACGTTCTCGGCCATCCTCCGGTCGATGCTCCGCCAGGCACCCAACGTCATCCTCGTCGGCGAGATCCGCGATAAGGAAGTCGCCGAGATCGCCGTCCAGGCCGCACTGACGGGCCACCTCGTCTTTTCCACGCTCCACACCAACGACGCGCCGAGTGCGATCACCCGTCTGATCGACATCGGCGTGAAGCCCTTCCTTGTCGCCAGTTCGATCCAGGCGATCATGGCTCAGCGTCTCGTCCGCATCTTGTGCAAAGAGTGCAAGGCCGTCGATCCGGACCCCGATCCGAAGTACCTCCGTCTGGTCGGCATCACCCCCGAAGAGGCCAAGGGCCGCGTCCACAAGGCCATGGGTTGCCCCAACTGCAACAGCACCGGGTATCGTGGGCGGCGCGCGATCTTTGAGTTGATGGTCATGAACTCCGAGATTCGCGACCTCGCGTTCAAACTCGCGCCCATCGTCCAGATCCGCCGCGCCGCCATCGCCAACGGCATGCGCCCGCTCGTGGGCGACGGCAAGATCAAGGTTCTCAAGGGCATCACCACCCCCGACGAGATCTCCCGCTCCACGCAGATCGATGAGGCCGTCACCAACGGCTGATCCAGGAATCGACCATGTCCAGCATCCAGATCGACCGCCTCCTCGACACCGTCGTCAAACTCGGCGCGTCCGACCTCCACGTCACTGTCGGTCGCCAGCCCACCATTCGCCTCCACGGCCACCTTCGCAACCTTCAGACCAAGGTGCTCGAATCCGACGACATGGTCTCGCTCATGAAGGCCGTCACGCCCGAACGAAATCAGCAGGAACTCCAGGAAGAGGGCGGCACCGACTTCGGCTTCGCATACGGCGAGGCCGCCCGATTCCGCGTCTCGGTCTTCCGGCAGCGCGGCGACATCGCCATGGTCTGCCGTCAGATTCCGAATCGCCTGCTCACATTCGAACAGATCGGCCTCCCTGAAATCTGCCGCGACCTCATCCGCCGACCCCGCGGGCTCTTCCTCGTCACCGGCCCGACCGGCTCGGGCAAAACCACCTCGCTGGCGACCATGATCGACTATGTCAACATGAACCTCGATCGGCACATCGTCACGATGGAAGACCCGATCGAGTATTACCACTACCACAAAAAATCGATCGTGAACCAGCGCGAGGTGGGCTCCGACGTGCCCAGTTTCGCCGAGGCCCTCCGCCGCGTGTTGCGTTCCGACCCGGACGTGATCCTCGTCGGCGAAATGCGCGACCTGGAAACTATTGAATCCGCGATCCGCGCCGCCGAGACCGGCCACTTGGTCTTTGCCACCCTGCACACCACTGGCGCCGCCAAGACGATCGACCGAATCGTCGACGCCTTCCCGGTCACCCAGCAGAACCAGGTCCGCGTGCAACTCTCGACGTCGCTCATCTGCGTGCTCTCGCAGGTGCTCCTCTCCCGCATCGATATCACGGGCATGGTCGCCGGCTACGAGTTCCTCGTCGTCACTCCCGCCATCTCCAACCTCATCCGTGAGAACAAGACCTTCCGCATCGACTCGATGATCCAGACGGGGAAAAAGTTCGGTATGCAACTCCTGGACGACCACCTCTGGTCGCTCTACTCCCGCGGCATGATCTCGGCTGAAGAAATGATCGACAAGAGCAAGAATCCAGCGGACTTGACTGACAAGGTCCACCGCCTCGGTCGAACCGTGGGCCGCATCGAGTGGGATGAGGAAGTGGATGCGTCCGGCTCGAAGGAATGATCTGTGTTCGCAGTTTGATCGTATTTCATGACGATCGTTCATAGATCATTTTCCAGATGTCGCATCATCTGATGCGCGCCAATTGCGGTTGTGTTGTCAGAACCGGCCCGATAGAATCGACGGATAGCACTCGGTCCGCCTGCGGAGTGATTTCATGCCCCCGTCTCCCGCCATCGACCCTGCCGAGTTCAAAGGACGCAAACTTGGTCGCGTATTGACCAAGATGGGGAAGGTCACGCGCGAGCAGGTCCACGAGGCGCTGGAGATTCAGAAGACTCGCCGGGTGCCGATCGGGCAGTTGCTCGTCGAACTCGGGTATTGCAATCAGAAGGACGTCGCGGCAGCCCTTGCCGGCCAGGCCGGCATGGCGTACATGGACATCTCGGCACTCGAGATTCCGGATTCGGTGCGGGAAACTATTCCGTCCGATAACGTTCATGCGTATCAAATCGTGCCGATCGAGTACAACGCGACGAGCAAGCGACTGAAGATCGCGATGAAGTCGGCGGACAACTTCCGGGCCGTCGATGACCTGCGGCTGCTCATGGGGTTCAACGTCGAGGCGGTGGTCGCTGATCCCGCGGTCATTGACGGGCTGATCAAGAAGTACTACGCCAAGCAGGAATCGGTGGTCGACGTGATGAGTGCCCTGGCGTCGGACGCCAAGTTCAAGCAACTCGAAGGCCGCGGCGAGTCGATCGATCTCGACGCGGTGCTCGAAGCGGCGAGCGACAACCAGGTCATCAAACTGCTCAACCTCGTGCTCCTCCAGGCGATCAAGGACAAGGCCTCGGACGTCCACTTCGAGCCTTTCGAGGACGAGTTCAAGATGCGGTATCGCATCGACGGCGTGCTGTACGAGATGGTCCCGCCGCCCAAGCACCTGGGTCCGGCGATTACGAGCCGCGTGAAGGTCATGGCGAATCTAGATATCGCCGAGCGGCGCATGCCGCAGGACGGGCGAATCGAACTGACGGTGGGCGGCAACCCGGTGGACCTCCGCGTGGCGGTGCTCCCGACGATGTGGGGCGAGAGCGTGGTGATGCGCGTGCTCGACCGCAGCAACGTCGAGCTGTCGCTCGATCGGCTGGGCCTGCGCGAGGACGACCTGGCCAAGACGCGGGCGCTGATCCAGCGTCCCAACGGCATCGTGATCGTCACCGGCCCGACGGGCTCGGGCAAAACGACGACCCTGTATGCGGCACTCCAGGAACTCAACGATGTCGAGACGAAGATTCTCACGGCTGAGGACCCGGTCGAGTACGACATCGACGGCCTGTGCCAGTGCCAGGTGAATGAAGAGGTCGGGCTAACGTTCGCGAAGTGCTTGAGGAGTTTCCTCCGTCAGGACCCGGACGTGATCCTGGTGGGCGAGATCCGCGACCTCGAGACGGGGCAGATCGCGATTCAGGCCTCGCTGACGGGCCACCTCGTGCTCTCGACGCTGCACACCAACGACGCGCCGAGTTCGATCATCCGGCTCGTTGACCTCGGGATCGAGAACTTCCTGCTCACGGCGACGATCGAGGGAATCGTCGCGCAGCGGCTGGTGCGGACGATCTGCGTGAAGTGCAAGGAGGAGTACTCGCCCAAGGAGGAGGAACTGATGGAACTCTCGCTGCGTCCGGAGGACGTGCGGGGGCGGAGGTTCTTCCGCGGGCGCGGGTGCGACAACTGCAACAAGTCGGGGTATCGGGGCCGCATGGCGATCTTCGAGATCATGGTGCTCGACGACGACATGCGAGACCTCATCATGAAGGAAGCGAGCACGTCGGTGCTCAGGAAGCATGCGCGGAGCCGGGGGATGCGGTCGCTCCGCGAGGCGGGGCTGATGTCGATCTACGAGGGCCAGACGACGATCGACGAGGTCGTTCGCGAGACGATCACGGAAGAATAAGCAAAGCAAGATTTACCACAGAGGCACAGAAGACACCGAGAAGAATGACGATGTTCAGTGCGATGACGAGCCGTCGCAACGGCAGCCGAAGACATTGATATCAGACGGCGTGACGCCTTGTTCCCGGCCTTCTGATTGCTCCGTGCCCTCTGTGCCTTTGTCGTGACACCCGTTCGGAGAAGCAACATGGCGACATTCGCGTACGAGGCGCTCAACTCCGCCGGCAAGCCCCAGAAGGGGACGATCGAGGCGGGAACCAGCGAAGAGGCGATCACCCGCATCAAGCAGCAGGGCTTCTTCCCGACCGCCGTGCGCGAGCAGAAGGTCAAGAAGTCGGCGGTCGCCGGCGAGGTGGTGACGGCGAAGAAGAAGAAGAAGCCCGGCGGGATGTCGATCGGGCGTGTGTCGCAGAAGCAACTGACGATGTTCACGCGGCAACTCTCGACCCTTCAGGACGCTGGCCTCCCGCTGCTCCGCTCGCTCCAGATCCTCGAGGGTCAGATGAAGCCCGGCAAGATGAAGAACACGCTCCTGGGCGTCTGCGAGGAGGTCGAGGGCGGCTCGTCCCTCTCCGAGGCCATGTCCAAGCACCCCCGCGGCTTCGACCGGCTCTATTGCAAGATGGTGGCCGCTGGCGAGGTCGGCGGCGTGCTCGACATCATCCTGCAGCGGCTTGCCGAGTTCATGGAAAAGAGCCAGCGCCTCCGCCGCAAGATCCGCGGCGCGCTCGTCTATCCCATCGTCGTCGTGGTCGTCGCGCTGGCGATCCTCACGTTCATCATGGTCTTCATCATCCCGAAGTTCGAGGAGATCTTCACCGAGTTCGGCGTCGAACTCCCCGGCCTGACGCAATGGCTCGTCAATACCAGCCGCTTTGTCGCCGGAACGAATCCCGGCCAGGCGATCCCCGGCTGGGTCTACATCGTCTGCGGGCTTCCGGTGATCATCATCGCGTTCAAGTTGATCCGGAAGGCCGGGCCGGGTCGTGCCGCCACCGACACCATCTTCCTGTGGCTCCCGGTCTTCGGCAAACTGATCCGCAAGACGACGATCGCCCGCTTCACGCGGACGCTGGGCACGCTGATCTCGGCGGGCGTCCCGATCCTGGAAGCGATCCTCATTACGCGTGACACGTCGGGCAACTACGTCTTCGAGAAGGCGCTGACGAAGGTACACGATTCGATCCGCGAGGGCGAGAGTTTCGCCGACCCGCTCCGCGAGAGCAAGACCTGCGACGCGATCGTGGTGAACATGATCGACGTGGGCGAGGAGACGGGCGAACTCGACGCGATGCTCCTGAAGATCGCCGACAACTACGACGAGGAGGTTGACGTCGCGGTCGCCTCGCTCGTCTCGCTGCTCGAGCCCATGATGGTCGTGGTGATCGGCGGGATCGTCGGCACCATCGTCGTCGCGATGTTCCTCCCCATGGTCAAGATGATCGAGTCGCTCCAGCAGGGCGGCGCGGTCTAGAAAGGGCGATCCATGCAGCGGAGCCATCCCATCGCGCCCCACAGGCCGGTCACCACCGCGGCACCGGGCCGCCGGCGAGCCTTCACACTCATCGAGGTACTCGTCGTCATCCTCGTCGTCTTCGTCCTCATCGGGCTGCTCATCGTCGGGCTCCGCGTCGCCTCGCGCTCGGCGCGCGGCTCGCTCGATCGCGCGAGCCTCACGGCCCTCAAGAACGCCACCACGCAGTTCAAGCAGACCGTGGGCTTCGCGCCCCCGCTCGCGGACGACGCCATCGGTCCGATCGTCGCCCCCTCGACCGTCGTCAAGGTCTTTCGGCTCTCGGATTTCTCGGTGGGCGGGGATGTGGAGAAACTCCGAGCCGTCCCGGCCGATCCGAACCTCGCGCCCGCCGATCTGCGGTTCTCGATCTATTCGATCCCCATCTACCTGATCGGGGCGCTCGACGCGCCGATCGACGGGAAATCAGGCCCCGGCCTCCGCGTTCCGAAGAAGGAAGGCTCCTTCGAGAAGGCCGGCAAGATCATCGACCCGTTCTTCGACGTTTCGCGCAATGCCAAGGCGCTCTTCGCGGTCGATGCCGCCAAGGGCCGGTATGTGCTTCGCGACGGCAAGGGCGTGGCGTTCCGCTATTACTTCTGGCTGCACGACCAGGGCGATCCGCCGCTGAATACGGCGCTGAAGGACTACCTCAACATCCCGTGGATCATCGGCGACGAGAGCAATCCCGATTTCCGCGACGCGCAGTGGGCGATCGTCTCGGCCGGACCCAACGGCGTCTTCGGCGACGAGGACCTCCTGCCCGTGACGCATCCGCAGCACCTCACGCTCGCGGAGATGCAGGCCAAGATGGGCGCGGGCACGCTCAGCGGCCCGGCACTCCGCGCCCAGGCCCGCGAGGACAACTCCGTGGAGGTGGGCCGATGATCCGTCACCTTGCTCGTCGCGCCTTCACGCTCGTCGAACTGCTGGTGGTCATCGCGATCTTCGTGCTGCTGCTGGCGATCGCCGTGCCCGCGTTCTCAAACATGCTCTACTCGTCCGAGCAATCGCTGGCGGATAACGCGCTGCGATCGGCCCTGACCGCCGCACGCGACGCCGCGGCCCGCAACGGCCCGGAGCAGGACGCCGCCGCCGTCTTCACCTTCGAGCCCGATGGACGCCTGTCCGTGCTGACCTGCGTCCGCGCGGGCGTGATTGAGGACGTGCCCCCGTTGGGCGCGCGCGCAACCGTGACGCGCGAGGTCTTCGTCCCGCTCGCCGGGTTCCTCCCGATCCAGATGCCGCGCGGATGGATGGTTCGCGGCTATGCGCCGCCCAACTCCGTCGATGACGGCTGGTATGAGGACACCTATCTCAACACCGGGCCGCTGGTCGTGCGGTCGGGCAACTGGGTCTTCCCCGAGACCGGCTTCTTCGA
>JBJXFQ010000034.1:0-48616 GCA_046155605.1 Phycisphaerales bacterium | reverse complement strand
GAGAAGAGCATCTACGACGAGGCACCGGACATCCAGAAGCCGGACACGTCGTGGTATCACCCGGTGATGGATGACCTCTCGTCCACGCGCAATCGCACGGTCAAGAGCGCTCAGCAGGTCATTCTGACGGGCGCTGAAGAAAAGGTTCTCTTCCACCAGTTCAACTACGCGCGGTACCGCGTCTGGAAGATCCAGCAGGAAGTGTGGGAAAGCCCCACTCGCCAGCCCCAGCCCGAGGAGGCCTCTGACATCCTCGGCTGGTATCGCATCGCCGATCGGATCCGCGAGCAGATCGCGGAGACGAACCTGGCACTCGTGCTGGCGATGGCCAAGCGCACGCGGATGTCGGAAGTGGACTTCGCCGATCTCGTGAGCGAGGGCAACATGGCCCTGCTTCGCGCGGTGGACAAGTTTGATGCCGGTCGCGGTTACAAGTTCTCGACCTACGCCTGCCGCGCGATCCTGAAGGCCTTCAGCCGCCAGGGCATGAAGTTGTCGAAGTATCGCCAGCGATTCCCGACGGACTTCGACCCCAAACTCGAGCGCTCCAACTTCCTCGAGACCAAGCGCCACACCTTCGAGCGCGACGCCGCCGAAGAGGTCAAGCGCATCGTGCTCGATAACCGCGCCGACCTCACCGACGTCGAGCGGACCGTGATCGAGCACCGCTTCGGGCTCGAGGCCGCCGACGGCGAGAAGCCCATGACCCTCGAGCAGGTCGGACAGATCATCGGCGTCACCAAGGAACGCGTCCGCCAGATCCAGAACAAGGCGATGGAGAAGATCCGCGTCGAACTCGAGACCCGCTTCCTCGGCAGCCGCCAGCCCGAGGGTGCCGACGGCCAGCCCACACCCGACGGCCAACCCGGCGTCACGGCGAGCGGGCAAGCGCCCGCCGCGCCCCAGACGGCGACGCTGAACTAGCTCGCGGCACATCTCGCTGATCTCACAAGGCCCGGTCATCGCGACCGGGCTTTTTTGGTGCGCGGTCCGAAAAGAATTGCGGATTCCCTTGCCGAGCGCCGGATCGGTGTCATTCTGGAAGAACGCAATGGAGGTTTTGGGATGGGCCTTGACTGCAAACGGTTGCTGGGCGCGATCTGGCTCGGGGTTGCCGCTCCCGCTCTGGCTCAACCCGGCCCGGTGGTCGGCTGGGGTTTCAACGGCTGTGGGCAAGCCGAGCCGCAGGCGGGACTGTTCCGAGCCGTCGCCGGCAACGACTGCACGAGCGTCGGGATCCGAGAGAATGGCAGCCTCTTCCAGTGGGGCGAGACGTCGTTCCCGGCCCCCTCGGGCACGTTCGCGGCGGTGGAGGGCTCACGCCTGCACTTCATCGGGCTGCGGACTAACGGCACCGTTGCCCACTGGGGGTTCAGTGAAACTCCCATCAACATGGTTCCCTCGGGCACGTTCAGAAGGATCTCGACGGGCCTGGACCATGCGATCGCGATCCGCACGGACGGATCGCTGGTCGAGTGGGGCGCGCCCCCGCCGGGAACACCCTCGGGCAACGACTTCGTCTCCGTGGCAGCTGGGGAGGGGCAGTTCAGTTTCGCGCTCCGCGCCAACGGCACGATCGAAGCGTGGGCCTCCCCGTCCTCCGCGCAGTATGGCGTTTTGAACGTGCCCCCGGGGAGTTACACGGCGGTGGTCGCGGGGCAACGATTCGGCGCGGCGCTGAGGATCGATGGGACCATCGCCATTTGGGGTCAGGCATTCGGCGACCCGATCTACTTGCCGGGCGTCTTCAGCGCCATCGCGGCGACGGACTACACGGTGATCGGGTTGAGGCCGGATGGTTCGTTGGCGCATTCGCAGCCGTCAAGCATCCCCTCTGGGTCGTTTGTCTCCATCGGTGCCGGCAACCAGCACGGGCTCGCAATTGTCCCGCCCCCGCAGAGCTGGGCGCCTCTCGTATTGGCGTTCGCACTCGCAAGGCGGAACCGATCCAGATGATCTGTCGGTCGTTCCCGAACGGGTTCAGAATCAAGGAGAAGTGCAATGGGTCAATACGCTCGCAACGTGGCCGCTCTCACTCTGGTTCTGGCGTCAGCCGCGGGACATGCGAGGGCTCAACTGCTCGACTTCTACATCTGGTCCGTGTATGCCCCGCCCGAGGCCTTGCCGCGCGTTCTCGACGCGTCGGCTGGCTACGCTTTCAACGTCGCGATCCGACCCGATCGTTCACTGCTCGGTTGGGGTCCAGCGAACAGTTGGGGTCAACAAGGCAAAATTCCCACGGGTGGTGTCCAAGCGCCATGCATTGTTACTCCTTCAGCCTGCTGGATGCCCCTTGGCGGCATCCCTCCGCTGGCGAGGGTAGCCGGTGGCTGGGATCACTGCATCGCGCTCGCGGCCGACCTGAACTACACGAGCGAGCCGGGGTGGCATCGGGCTTGCGATGGTCTGGCTTGTCGCTCACGCTGAGTTCAAATCGACGCTTTAAGAGGGTTATCAAGTTCCGGGGGCATTCCATCTCGCCACAGCACGCCTAGCGAATCCGGATCACAGGGGGTCACCTCGTCGCTTCTCGTTGTCCGCAAGCGCACGGCATCAAAGTCGGACTACATCTCTCGGAGCAGCGCGGCGCGGATGTCCAAATCCGATTTGGACAACGGGTAATCTCCGTTCGGGCCGGTGATCTGCTTTTCTGGCTCGACAGCTTTCTTCAAGCAAATGGCAGCACTTTCACTCGAAGATCCCTCATAGCAAAAGTAAAGCCTGGGATCACGTGACACAGTGGGTATACGCTTACCCCCAAACAACTTTTCCAACAATTTGGGGCGCGGGATAGATAGTTCAAAGTGCGCTGCCCCTGCGGCCGCAACCGCGTTTCTGATCGATGGGATCGCTAGTCGTCCGGGTCAATTGGGGCAGCCGCGCACTGGTCTAGGGCCTGGCAATCCTTTGGGCACCTCCCTGTCGTCAAAGACGTACCCGCACTCTTGGATGAAGCGCATCTCCTCCTCGCCGACTCCAGCACACAGATCAGCGGCATGCTCGACATCGGCTTTGCCACGACGGCCCGAATTCATCGCAAACTCAACAGCCGAGTGCAGTACTGTGCGGGACTGCTGGGATTGGGTCGGCCAGTACGCTCGGATCCGAGGGAGTACCCGGGCCGAACACCGTGCGGCAACAGCTACCCTCGCCCATAGATGAATGGTGCGTATGTCACTGTACAACGGAGAGCTGTTTCTATCGGAAAAGTCTGAGAGCGGCATGATTACACCATATGGCCTCGCCATTGCGATGGTCAAGGTGGCTCCAGGTGCTGGAGCCTTTAACTTAATAGGTTGGTAGTCGGGTGGCCCAAGTCCAAGTCGGGTGCCACCAGTCGAGCGCGGCTTTGCACGATCGACTGGTGCGGAGGCGGAAGGCGCACCCGCTCTCCGCTCTCCGCTCCCTGATCTCCGAGCGCGTCGTCAGTCCAAGATCGCAAGCCATTCGCACCAGTCGGTTCGCCAAAGCCCGAACCGACTGGTGGCACCCAAGCCCCAACCCTGCCTCCTCACAACACCCGCTCCACCCGCTCCCGCACGATCTCTTCCAACCGGTCCACCACCTCCACAAACGTCAGGCTCGTCGTGTCCACCAGTTCCGCGTCTACCGGCTTCACCATCGCCCCCATCGGCTTGGCCGCGTCCGCCCGATCGCGCTCCACCATCTCCCGCAGCAACTGCTCCAGTGGCACGCTCGACCCCGCCGCCCGCATCTGCTCCGCTCTCCGCCGCGCCCGCACCGTCGGCTCCGCATCCAGATACAACTTCACCGCGGCATCAGGGAACACCACCGACCCCTGATCGCGCCCCTCCGTCACCAGCCGCGGGTGCTGCCGCGCGATCTCGCGCTGCCGGGCGACCATGTGCGCCCGCAACTCCGGGATCGCCGACACGGGCGAGACGATCGCCGTCACGTCCGGCTCACGGATCCGCCTGCCCAGCCGCCGGCCCTCCGCGATGATCGCCGGCGGGTCGTCGCGCCAATCAAAGTGGATATCCGCCCCCACCGCCGCCGCCACGATCGCCCGCGAATCTGCCAGCGCGATCTTCTTCTCGATGACCAGCGCCGCCGCGGCCCGGTACATCGCGCCGGTGTCCAGAAAGTCAAGCCCGAGCCGACGCGCCAGCGCCCGCGCGACCGACGACTTCCCCGTCCCCGCCGGGCCGTCGATCGTGATCACGATGGGCCGGGGCGTGGCGCACACGAGTGGTCGTCCGCGAGAGATCAGTGTTTCGGGCATCCAGAGGCCTCGCTCACGCTTCGTCCTCTTCGACGGGCTCGGGGCCTTCCTCGCCCAAGAGCCGCTCCAGCACCATGCGGCTGCGTTCCACCCCAACCTTAGCATCCCCAGAACCCCGATACTCAATCGCCAAAGTCCCGTCATACCCCACCGACAAGATCGCCTCAACGAGCGGCCCCAGGTCATACGGCCCGTGCGTCAGGCCGCCCTTGCCCTCTTCGATCTTTTGCGTTGCCGCACACACGGCGCTGGCATACGGCGTCAACCTCCGCAAATACCCGATCGGGTCCGCTGATGTCGCCGCGGCCTCGAAATCCGGGTACGTCCCCACCCGAAATCCGCCCACCTTCTTAATCAGGTCCGTCACCTTTTCCGGCGTGGTCGCCACGCCCGGCCCGGGCGAGATCAGCACGTTCATCTCGAGTTTCTCGGCCCGATCGACGGCCTTGCGCAGATGCTGGGCCGTGCGGGCAAACGCCTCCGCGTCGTCCGCCTTTCCCGCCAGCCGGACTGCCACCGCGTTGCACCCGAGATAGTGACCGGCCTGCACGACCTTCGAGACTCGTGCCACCGCCGCCTCAGTCGCCGCCGCGTCCAAACCGCCGAACGCCTGCGCCTCGGTCTCGACCAGCAACAGGCACGCGCACCCGGCCTTGTCCGCCCGCTCGCGCAGCCGCTCCAGCCCCTCTCGGCTGACCCCAGCGAGCAAATCCGTTGAGAGATTCAACCCGTGCAGGCTCAGTTCCTGCCGCGTGAACGTCGGCAGGTCAAGCAGATCAAGTTTCGGCTTGCCGGTCTTCCCGCGCGCCAGCATCGATCGGAGCGAGGAAGCAGTCAGCGTCAACAACATGCGTCGATCAGCCTCTCACGAAGGCACGCCGCCCGTCGGAACGGACAACGGCGGGGCAGGGGGATGGGCGGTCCGAATCGGGGCTTGCGACAATAGACGGCCGGGTCAATATGCACCCCGGCCGTCCGGAGGGGAGGCTATGCCACGTCGAGAACATACCGCCACCTGCCGCGCCGCGTCAAACCACGCGCGCGAGCGACGCGATAGACCCCCAGGACCATGACACCCCGGCTCGCGCGCGGATCACGCACGAGCCCGGACGCCCCGGCCTACCCCTACTTCTTCTCGATGTTCCGGATGTAATCCAGGTCCGCCGCACGCCGCCGCGCGATCCCGGGGTCGTTCGACAAGATCGTGTCCACCGCCGTACGGAACGACGGCGAGAGCACCGACCCGGCCCAGCGGATCACCCCATCCGTGCTCACCACGATCGCCCCGGGCACGGGCAGAACCTTCTGCCCTCCCTGGCCCGAGAGCGAGGAGATCGAGGTGCCGGCCATATCCACCGCCAGCGTGTGCCGGTAGTTCCGCGACCGCATGAACTGCCGCGCCTTCGTGGCGACGTCCTCGACGGACTCCGTGATCTGGTTCGAGTTCGCGCGCGTCGAATCGAGCATGTTGATCGTGACGAGCGCTCCGTAGACCGTCAGGTCCCGCGTGTGCTTCTGCTGCAACAGGTCCATCTGGTCCATCACCTTATCAAAGCTCGCCAGCACCGTGGGGTTCCAGAAGTAGATCACGATGCCGCGGCCCTGGGTCTCCGGCTTTGACGGGTACTGCGCCGTGGGGCTGAAGCCGAGTTTCAACTCGACGCGCTTGCCCTGCTGATCCAAGAGCCCGATCTGCTTCCCCAGTTCCTCGTCGATCTTCGGCCACTCCGCGAACTCGTACATCTTCTTGTCCGGCGGCGTGTATCCCGGTGCCAGCGGCGGCAGCATCGACAGGTCCATGTCCGGCCGGATGGTCGAGGTCTTCCCCGCCGCCGCCAACGCCGCGAGTTCGCGCTCGCGCCGCAGCCTTGGCACGTCGTTCGCAGCCGCCGCCGACTCAGCGCAGACCTCCGTCAGCGCCTCATCCACCGACGACGCCGACACCGACGCGTACCGCAAGTGCCCCGCGCGGTCCAGGACATAGAACTCCGGTTCGTGGTCGACCTTCAGCGCCTTGCGGAACGACCCATCCTTGTCGTGCGCGATCCGAAACTTCGCCCCGCGATCGGTCGCCGTCTTGTCCGCGTCCTCGTATCCCTGCGCGTGGTGCGCGCCGATCACGATCAGCCCTTGCCCCGCAAACTTCTCCGCCATCTTCTGGGCCAGCGGCAGCGCCTTGAGCGACGATGGGTGCCAACTCGCCCACATCACCACGAGCACCGGTTTCCCATCCAACTCCTCGGCCGTCAGCGCCGGGCCACCGCTCCAGGCCGTCAGGCCCGGCCAGGCCTCCGTCGGGAGCGATCGCAACTCCATGGCGTCGAGCGCCACACGCCGCGCCCCCGTCGATTCGCGGGTCACATCCGCCGCCAACGCCGCTCCCGCGAGCCATGCTCCAACCGCTGCCGCCGCCAGCATCCGACGCACCATGGGAACCTCCCGGGACGATCCTCCCGCCCGGGGCGACCGCCCCGGCGACAACCATCCTAGCGTGGTTTGACGCCCCGACCCCGCTTCGGTTCTCGACCCTCCGTCGCTTTGTCCACCGTCCCTTCGTCCCTCGTTCTTTCCTCTTGACCCCGCCCCTTCCCCACGCCACGATCCCCCAGGAGGTTCCCCATGGCCCTGCGCATGGAACTGTCTCGAATCCTGATCCGCGAACTCAATGATTACCAGATCATCGAGTTGCGCGAGGCCGAGGTCCCCGCCGACGGCCCGGGCAAGGGCGCGGGAGACGACGGCCGACGCTGCTTCCCCATCGTCATCGGCCTCCCCGAGGCCCAGGCCATCGAACGCCGTATCAAGGGCATCGCCATCAAGCGCCCCCAGACTCACGACCTCCTCGCCAGCATCCTTACCGCCCTCGGTGCGGCCCTGAAGTCCATCACCATCACCGACCTCTCGGACCACACCTTCTTCGCCACTCTTGATGTCGCTAAGGCCGACGGCGAACTCATCCACATCGATTCGCGACCCAGCGACGCCATCGCCCTGGGCATCGCCAACGACGTCCCCATCTATGTCGAGGAGCACGTCCTCGACGCCGCCCTCACCGCGGACGAGACCTAGCCCGTGGACCACGCCGACGCTGTCGACCCCCACGTCATTCCTCCCGTCTACCTCACCGATGACATCCCCGGCATCGGCGGCGCCATCAAGGAGCGCCCCGAGGACTTCCTCGTCGAAGAACTCCCCCTCTACCAGCCCTCGGGCAGCGGCGAGCATGTCTACCTCTTCGTTCAAAAACGCGGCATGACCACCCTCCAGGCCGCCCGTGTTCTCGCACGCCATTTCAACGTTCACCCCTCCGCCGTCGGACACGCCGGCCTCAAGGACCGCCGCGCCATCACGCGCCAAGTCTTTTCCATCCACGTCCCCGGCAAGAAGCCCGAAGATTTCCCGATGCTCCAGCACGAGCACATGGCCGTGCTCTGGGCCGACCTCCACGCCAACAAACTGCGCACCGGGCACCTCGCGGGCAATCGCTTCGTCATCAAGGTCCGCCGCGTCGATCCCACCGCCGCACGCCGCGCCGACGCCGCACTCGCACGCCTCGCCGCCGTCGGCGTCCCCAATCGCATCGGTGAGCAACGCTTCGGCTACCTCCTCCGCAACCACCTCGTCGGGCGCGCCATCCTCCTCGACGATGCTCAGGCCGCGCTCGACGCCATCCTCGGCCCCGGCCCGATGAGCATCCACGACGACCAGGCCGAGGGCCGACGCCTCTACGCCTCCCGCGATTTCGTCGCCGCTCTCCACGCGTTCGGCCATCACTCCCGCACCGAACGACGCATCCTCGGCGAACTCGCCCGACGCCGCTCCGCCGCCCAGGCCCTCCGCGCCGTCGATCGCCAGGAGGTCGAGTTTTTCCTCTCCGCGCTCCAATCCGCCGCCTTCAACGACGTTCTCGACCAGCGCCTCCGCGCCAGCACGATCGCGCGGCTCCTCCCCGGCGACCTCGCCTTCAAGCACGACAACCGCGCCGTCTTCGCCGTCCCGCTCGACCGGCAAGCCCCCGATGCCGATCCGGCCGCTGGCCCAGCCTCCGATTTGGTCGAACGCCTCGCGCGGCTCGAGATCAGCCCCTCAGGCCCGATGTGGGGTGCCGACATGATCCGCGCCCAGGGCGACATCGACCGCGCCGAACTCGAAGCCCTCGCCCGCTTCGACCTCGCGCCCGATCACCTCGCCGCCTTCGACGCCCACCGCCGCGGCCGAATCTCCGGCGCCCGCCGACCGCTCCGCGTCCCGATCTCATCGATCGAGGTCGAGGGCGGCGCGGACGCCGACGGCACCTACGTCCGTTGCGCCTTCGACCTCCCCCGCGGCGCCTTCGCCACCACGGTCCTCCGCGAGATCATGAAGCCCGACCGCGTTGGCACGCTCGCCGACGACGAAGACGAGCCGTAAGCGAAGATCTCAACACAGAGACATAGAGGCACAGAGAAGAGAAATTGCTCTACCGAACGATGCCCGTGCTCGGTTGCAATCTCTGTCGTGCCACGGGCTTCGCCGCTTTCCGTGCCACGGGCTTCGACGCCTCGTCGATGCCCGTGCCGCCCGCACGGGATCGTCCTTTTCTCTCTCTTCTCTTCAGCCTGACCTTCTTCTCTTCAGCCTGGCTTCCTCTTCCTCCACCCAGACTCTCCTCTCCGTGTCTCTGTGCCTCTGTGGTAAATCCCTACTTCGTCAGCGCCGCCTGCGCCGCCGCCAGCCGCGCGATCGGCACGCGGAACGGCGAGCACGACACATAATCAAGCCCCGCCCGATGGAAGAAATGCACCGACGCCGGGTCGCCCCCGTGCTCCCCGCAGATGCCGATCTTCAGGTCGCGCTTCACGCCCCGGCCCTTGCGAACCGCCATCTCCACCAACTGCCCCACGCCCGCCTGATCCAGCGTCTGGAACGGGTCCTTCTCCAGAATCTCCTTCGCCAGATAGTCCGGCAGGAAGCCATTGATGTCGTCGCGGCTATATCCAAATGTCATCTGCGTCAGGTCGTTTGTCCCGAACGAGAAGAAGTCCGACACCTCGGCGATCTGATCCGCCGCCAGCGCCGCACGCGGCACCTCGATCATCGTCCCGATCTTGATCTCCAGCCGGCCCTTGAACTGCTGCTCGTCGCGCACGGCCTTGATGACCTCTTCCGTCTGCTTCCGCAGCAGTTGCAACTCCTTCTTCGTCCCCACCAGCGGGTGCATGATCTCGGGAACCGCCTTGACGTTCCCGTTCGCGCACTCGATCGCCGCCTCGACGATCGCACGCACCTGCATCTCCAGAATCTCCGGATACGTCACGCACAGCCGGCAGCCGCGGTGCCCCAGCATCGGATTCGACTCGTGCAACATGCTCACCCGCTGCTTCACCTTCGCCAGCGGCAGGCCCAGCGACGACGCGATCTCCTTCTGCGCCGGCTCATCATGCGGCAGAAACTCGTGCAGCGGCGGGTCCAGCAGCCGGATCGTCACCGGCAACCCGTTCATCGCCTTGAAAATCCCCACGAAATCCTCACGCTGATACGGCAGCAACTTGTCCAGTGCCTTCACCCGTGCCTCGCGCGTGTCCGCCAGGATCATCTCCCGCATCGCCTTGATCCGCTCGCCCTCGAAGAACATGTGCTCCGTGCGGCACAGGCCAATCCCTTCCGCCCCAAACTCCCGCGCCCGCTTCGCGTCCGCCGGCGTGTCCGCGTTCGTCCGAACCCCGATCGTCCGGTACTTATCCGCCCACTTCATCAGCCGCGCAAACTCCCCCGAGAGCGTCGGCGTCACCGTCGCGATGCTCCCCGCCATCACCTCGCCCGTCGAGCCGTCGATCGAGATCGTGTCCCCGCGCCCGACCGTGTGACCCTTCACCGTGAACGTCCCCGCGTCGTGGTCGATCTGCACGCCCCCCGCGCCGACGATGCAGCACTTGCCCCATCCGCGGGCCACCACCGCCGCGTGGCTCGTCATTCCGCCCGTGCTCGTGAGAATCCCCGCCGCCGAGTGCATCCCCTCCACGTCCTCGGGACTCGTCTCCTTGCGCACGAGGATGACCTTCTCCCCGGCCCGCGACCGTTCGACCGCCTCCGCCGCGCTGAACGCGGGCTTGCCCACCGCCGCGCCGGGCGACGCCGGGAGCCCCTTCGCCAGCACGTCCGCGCGCAGTTTGGCACCCGGATCAAAACTTGGCAGGAGCAACTGAATAAGATCGCCCGCCGGCACCCGCAACACCCCCCGCTCCTCGCTGATCAGCCCTTCGCGAACCATGTCGCACGCGATCCGCACCGCCGCCGGCCCCGTCCGCTTGCCCGTCCGCGTCTGCAGCATGTACAACTTGCCGCGTTCGATCGTGAACTCGATGTCCTGCATCTCCGTGTAGTGCTTCTCCAACTTCGACTTGATCTTCAGCAACTGCTCATAGACCGCCTTGTTCCACTTGGGCATCTCGTCCGTGCTCTTGGGCGTGCGGATCCCCGCCACCACGTCCTCGCCCTGCGCGTTGACCAGAAACTCCCCGTAAAACTTGTTCTCGCCCGTGCTCGGGTTCCGCGTGAACGCCACGCCCGTCCCCGAGTCGTCGCCCATGTTCCCATAGACCATCGACTGGATGTTCACCGCCGTCCCGTTGAGCCCCGTGATGTTCGAGAGCCTGCGATACGCCACGGCCCGATCAGCGTTCCAACTCTTGAACACCGCCTCGATCGCCAACTCCAGTTGCTTGAACGGGTTCTGCGGGAAGACATCGCCCACCGACTTGCGATAGACCTCCTTGTACGCATCGACGACCTCGACCATCCCCTTCTCGCCCAGTTGCGTGTCCTCGGTCACGCCGTGCCGGCTCTTGATCTGCACGAACGCGTGCTCGAACTTCTCGTGGCCCACCCCCATCACCACGTCGCCGAACATGTTGATCAGCCGCCGATACGCGTCATACGCGAACCGCCGGTTCCCCGTCGCGCTCGCCAGCCCCTCCACCGACGCGTCCGTCAGCCCCAGGTTCAGGATCGTGTCCATCATCCCGGGCATCGACGCCGCCGCACCCGACCGCACCGACACCAGCAGCGGATTCGTGTTGTCCCCGAACTTCTTCCCCAGTTCACGCTCCAACAACGAGATGTACTTGTGTACCTCGTTCATCAGGCCCGTCGGCAGGCGGTTCCCCGCCTTGTAATACATCGCGCAGGTGTCCGTCGTGATCGTGAATCCCGGCGGCACGGGCAGCCCGATCGCCGTCATCTCAGCCAGGTTCGCCCCCTTCCCCCCCAGCAACGCCTTCATCGCGCCCGAGCCGTCCGTCCGCGTCCCGCCAAAGTAGAACACCAACTTCCCCGCCTTGTGAGGCTTGGCCTGGATCTGTGGCCCGCCCACACGCGCCACCTTCTTCGTCACCTTGCGCGCCCCCACCGCCGCCGGCGTGTGACGACGTGTGCTTGAGCTCCCGCTCCTGTTGCCGGATCGCTTCGCCATCGCGACGTACCCTCTTGATGTGCCAGGGCCAATCGGCCCCGGCGTGCTGCTCGGCCCCTTCCGACACACGCGCCAACAACGACGCGCGCCCGCCCCTCGGGGCATAGCACCAATCTTAGTAACCTTCTCCCTCCGAGTCTCCTCCCGTTCTGCCTCCGTCCGGGTGCCTTCGCATACCATCCTCTTCAAGTGCCCCTCGACTCGGCCATTTCGGCGCTCCTCATCGGCCTCTCCCCCGCCGATCTCCTTCGCCGCTGGCCCGCCCACCGCCCCCTCGCCGCCCTCGTCTCTTCCGACCACGACCGCCCCGGCACCCACCAAGGCCGCTGGTCCATCCTCGCCGAACCCCGCGGGTGGCTCAGCCTCGAAGCCCAACCCGCGTCGCCGCCTCGATGGGGTTGGATCCCGACGTCTCCCCTCCACACTGGAGCCGATCGCGCAAGCGATCGGCCTTCGCTCGTTCACAATCCTCCGGTCGCCGCCGCCTCTTCCTTCGCCACCAAACTCAATACCTCATCCTCGCGCAACACCTCCCCCCTCTCCCTCCTCCGCTCCCTCCTCCCACCCTCCACCCCTCACCCCGACCTCCCCTTCGTCGGAGGCTTCATCGCCTCCTTCTCCTATGAACTGGGCCACCTCCTCGAACCCGCTGCCTCCTCTCACCCCCGCTTCCATCCGCATTGGCCCCTCGCGCTCCTCGCCTGGTGCCCCGCCGCGCTCATCCACGACCGCCTCACCAACCTCTGGTCCGCCGTCAACCTGCAGAATCCCGCCGACCTCGCCGCCGCGCTCCCGCATTCGCTCGCTGCCGATCCCGCCGGCTTCGACCTCGGCCCGCTCCGCGCCCCGACCACCGCGCGCGCGCGCTACGAGGCCCGCGTCGCCGACGCCATCGATCGCATCCGCGCGGGCGAGGTCTACCAGGTCAACCTCGCGCACCGCCTCCGCGCCACCTTCGCCGGCTCCGCGCGCGCCCTCGCCGCCGTCACCCTCGGCCGCGGCCGACCTCCCTTCGCCGCCTACCTCGACGCGCCGGACACCCCTGACCGCCGCCGCGCGCTCGTCTCCGCCAGCCCCGAGTTGTTTCTGGACTATCGCGCGCGCACCCGCGCGATCATCACCCGTCCGATCAAGGGCACGCGGCCCGCCTCTGCCGATCCCGCCGAGCTCTTGCACTCTGCCAAGGACCGCGCCGAGCTCGACATGATCGTGGACCTGATGCGCAACGACCTGGGCCGGGTCTGCGAGTTCGGCTCCGTCCGCGTCACCGACCGCCGCACGATCGAGCGTCACGCCGCGGTGCTCCAGGCCGTCGCCACGATCACCGGCACGCTCCGCGGCGACCTCGACGCCATCGACCTGATCGAGGCCGCATTCCCGGCTGGGTCGATCACCGGCGCGCCCAAGGTCCAGGCCATGCGCACGATCGAAGCCCTCGAGCCGCTCCCCCGCGGCCCGTACTGCGGGAGCATCGGCTATCTCAGCGCCTGCGGCAACGCCGCGCTGAGCGTCGCCATCCGCACCGGCCTGATCACCGGCGAGCCGGCGGCGGGAGGGGCGAGCGCGCGGGACGGATTTGCGTGCGCGCGGCTGGACTACCACGTCGGTGCCGGGATCGTCGCCGACAGCGACCCGGCGGCCGAGTGGCGTGAGACGCTGGCCAAGGCGCGGGCGTGGCGCGCGCTGGCGACCATCAAGGAGGCCCGCTGATGCCGCGGTTGTGCGCTGATCTGGTGGACGTGTACATCTTCCGGCGCGCGCCGGCGGTCGAGTTCCTGCAACTGCGGCGGGCCGAGGGCTCGCTGATCGGCACGTGGCACCCGGTGATGGGGACGATCGAGGCGGAGGAGGGGTCAGCGGCGTGCGCGCGCCGCGAGGTATTCGAGGAGGTCGGGCTGGCGGCGGGCGACGCGGCGTGGCTTGGGTTCTGGGGGCTGCAGGGGGTGCATCCTTATTACATTGCGCGGCGGGACGCGATCATGCTCACGCCGCGGTTTGCGGCGGAGGTGGCGGAGGCGTGGACGCCGCGGCTGAACCATGAGCACGACAACTGGCGGTGGGTGCCGCTGGGCGACGTGCCGCGGCTGTTCATGTGGCCCGGGCAGCGCGCGGCGATCGAGGAGGTGGTGTCGGCGATCATCGCGGGCGGCGCGGCGGAGGCGATGATGCGGGTGTAAGTGCCGGCCTCGCGGGCTGCACGCGAGTGATATCTAGACTTGGGCATGAGCAGGGCACGGGAGGCCATGCTGGGGATCGTGTCGAGCCTGTCGGCGAACATGGCCGCGTCGCCGCTGGCGAAGGTGCTCGCCGCGGGCGTCGCCGGGGGCGCGATGAAGACGGGCGACGTCGCGCAGTGCGCGGCATACGGGGCTCTGCTGCTGGGAGCCACGTTCTGGCAGGTGTGTCGGGGGCAGAAGACGGAGGCGCGGGCCGATGGGCGGGCGGCGCGAGTGGAGAAGGCCCTGCGTCGGCTCGCCACGGATCAGCACGAGGCGCGGCAGGAGTTGGCGGACCTCGCGCTCGAGCAGCAATGGGTGCGCGAGGCGCTGGAGAAGCCGCAAGCGAGCGAGGCGTTCAACGCGGCGTGGCGCGGGCAGGTCGAGGCGGGCCTGAAGGGCCTCGGCACGGGCGTCGATGAGATTCAGGCCACGCTGGCGCAGATGGCGGTGCTGGAGTTTGACACGAACTGGCGGGTGCGGGACGTGCAGGTGATTGCGACGCGCACGGAGGGCAAGGTCGATGCAGTATTGACCGAAATGCAACAGATGAAGGCCAAGGTGGATCAGTTCGCGGCACAGTTCGCCGCGTCGTCGCACCTCGGCCTGTTGCAGCAACTGCAATCCGAGAACGAATCGCTGAAGGCCCAGATCGTGGCGGTGACGGAGCGATATGTCGAGGCCGAGCGCGCGAAGGGGCGGCCGTGGCGCGAGGCGATCGAAGCGTTGCGGCACGATCCGAAGAAGTTGGGCGAGTTTCTCGACCGCGAGACCGAGCATGACGAGCGGGAACTGGTCGAGAAGCACCGCGAGCGGGCGGCGGTGTGGTATCTGACGGGCGAGATTGACAAGGCGTTCGCGTCGCTGACGAAGATCCTCGCGCTGCTGCCGAACGATCTGGACGCGATGAATCGGCTCGGGCACGTCGCCATGCTCCGCGGCGACCTTGACGAAGCGGTGCGGCTCTATCAACGCGTCGGCGAACTGGCGCGGGATGACAGTTGGCGAGCCGCGTCATACGGCAACCTCGGACTGATCGAGCAGACGCGCGGGAATCTCGACGCGGCGGAGGCGTACCTCAAGAAATCACTCGCGCTCCACGAGAAGATCGGGCGGCCGGAGGGCATGGCCAACCAGTACGGCAACCTCGGACTGATCGAGCGGACGCGCGGGAATCTGGAGGCCGCCGAGGCGTACCACAAGAAGTCGCTGGCGATCAACGAGAAGTTGGGGCGGCTGGAGGGCATGGCCAGCCAGTACGGCAACCTCGGAGTGATCGAGGAGACGCGCGGGAATCTGGAGGCCGCCGAGGCGTACATCAAGAAGGCGCTGGCGATCAACGAGAAGTTGGGGCGGCAGGCGGGCATGGCCAGCGCCAACGGCAACCTCGGAGTGATCGCCGAGCAGCGTGGCGACAAGGCCGAGGCCCGACGGCTGTGGACGCTCTCACGCGACCTCTACCGGCGGATCGGAGCCAAGCCGACGGAGCAGTTGGTGCAAGGGTGGCTGGAAGGGTTGGGTTGAGCGGCGGCGTTCCCCCCCACCCCCCCAACCGGCACTCGCCGCGCTCGCCCCCCCCTCCCCCCCCCTTCCACCTCCCCCAGTGGGGACCGGGGGAGGGTGAGGAAGAGGCAGGAGAGGAATGAGAGAGCGAAGCAGAGCACCGACCGTCCAGAGCGACGGTCGGTGGCACGGAAAGCCAAGACCGCCCCGGAGGTGCGGGGTACCCAAAGCCAAGCCAAAGGGAAAGAGGAAGGTGGGCGAGGCGGAGGGGATGGGGGGACTTGACAACGACTTGAATGGTCGTTCTACTAGTGTTGAACGCTCGTTCAACGATGGATGACGGATCGTTGACGAGGCGTCTGACGGAGGGATGTGGTGGCATCACGTCGCGCGGCAGAACGAGTGGGGAAGGCGGCGGGACGCCTGCCGGCGGCCAGCAAGCGAGCGGGCCGCGGCGGGCGGGACGCGCTCCCGGCGGCGCCGACGACGCGCGAGCGGATCTTGCGGACGGCATTCACGCTGTTTCACGAGCAGGGGTATCACGCGACGGGGATCGCGACGATTTTGCGTGAGGCCGATGTGAACGCGGGGAGCCTGTACCACTTTTTCCCGAGCAAGGACGACCTGCTGATCGGGGTGCTGGAGTATGCGCTGGGGGCGCTGGAGCCGGCGGTGATGGGTCCGGCGGCGCGGCGGACGGAAGACCCGATCGGGCGGGTCTTTGCGCTGCTGGAGCAATATCGGGAGTGGATGGGGGCGTGGGGATGCCGCATGGGCTGTCCGATCGGGAACCTGGCGCTGGAGGTGGCGGACGACCACCCGGAGGCGCGGCGGCTGATCCACGCGAACTTCGAGAACTGGGCGAACGCGGTGCGGAAGTGGCTTGATGATGCGGGCGATCGGCTGCCGGCGACGGTGGATCGAGGGCAACTGGCGCGGTTCGTGCTGACGGTGATGGAGGGCGGGATCATGCAGGGGCGTGCGGCCGGGGGGCTGGGGCCGTTTGATGATGGGGTGGCGCAACTGCGGTCGTATTTCGATGCGCTGGAGGCGGTGGCGCGAGGCGGGGCGGGCTGGGACATGGTTCGGACTCGCGGGCCGGCGCGTGGCCGGGGCGATGCGAAGCGAGGCCCGCGGATTCGCGGGCGGAAAGCAGCGGATTGAAGGGAGCGTGTGTATGCCGGCACCGGTGGTCCATTTCGAGTTCGGATTCAAGAACCTGGAGAAGGGCAAGGCGTTCTATGGCGGGCTGTTCGGGTGGGAGTTTCAGGCGTATGGCCCGAGCGCGATGATCGGGAACCTGGGCGCGCATGTGCCGAACCCGACGCCTGGGATCGGGGGACACCTGAGCGCGCTGGGGCATGAGCCGCACAACTACTGCATCGTGTACGCGCTGGTGGACGACCTGGAGGCGACGATCGCGAAGGCGAAGAAGTTGGGCGGGCAGGGGATCGTCCCGCCGACGGAGGTGCCTGGGATGGGGCACTTCGCGTGGCTGAAGGACCCGGAGGGGAACCTGGTGGGGCTGTGGAAGGCGGCGACGCCGGGGTAGAGTGGGATTGACATTCACGGCGCGCGAGGCGTGACGGCCCGTGTGTCGTTTCTCAACGTACACATTGAAAGGACCTGGAATGAATCACCGTCTCGTTGCGTTTGTCGCCAGCGTGGCGACGGTTGGCTGTGCGCAGGCACAGGAGGCAAAGGCGCCGAAGGCGTCGCGGATGCTCGCGGTGGATGCGGTCGAGTTGGTGAACGGGAAAGAGGTGGAGGGCGCGGAGGACCGATTCACGGATCGGCACGGGTTCCGGTATCGGTTCGCGTCGGCGGAGAACAAGGCGGCGTTTGATCGCGATCCGGAGCGGTATGAGATTCAACTTGGCGGGGCGTGCGCGAAGATGGGGCCGCTGAGCGGGACCGGCTCGACGAAGTTGAGGAGCGTGCATGAGGGCCGGGTCTATGTGTTCGCGTCGGAGGGGTGCAAAGCGACGTTTCTGAAGGATCCGGAGGCGCGGATCGATCGTCCGGACGCGCGGCCGACGGGAACGCCGGAGGCGATCGCGCGGGGTGCGGCACTGATGGACCAGATGCTCAAGGGGCTGGGCGGCGCGGCACGAGTGGACGGGTTGAAGTCGGTGACGGTGGACTCGACATCGCGGGAGCCGTCGGGCGACAAGGTGTACACGCACCGGCGTGTGCTGGCGATTCGGTTCCCGGATGAGGTTCGCCGGGACGAGCACTGGGACGACTCGTACTACGGGATGGTGTCGTCGCGAGCGGGCGCGTTCTTTCTGGGTTCGGCGCGTGAGGCAATGCACCCGGTGCAGCGGTTCAAGTTGGAGCGGGAGTTTTTCCATCTGCCGCTGGTGATCGCGCGGAACCGCGGACGGGCGGACTTTGTGGCGCTGGGCGCGGGCGAGCGCTTGACGGTGTGGTTCGCTGGCGTGCGGACGGATCTGGAACTCGAAAAGGAGACGGGTCGAGTGCGGTCGGCCTTGTATCGGGCACGGGGCGCGGCGGGCGCGCTGGCGGACGTTCGGCTGGATTACGTCGGGGGGCGAGAGGTCGATGGCGTGTGGTTCGCGGAGCGTGCCGAGGCGCAGAGCGGGGGCAAGCGCTGGTCGGCGGGCGACGTGCATCCGGGCGAAGTGGTGCTGAATGCGGATGTGGAGCGGCTGCTGCCGTGAGCATGTGCTCGCGGGGCGACTGAGTGATCTGGCGTGTTGGTTGGGACGTCTGTGTCTCCTCACCAAAGGAGTTGTCGATGAAGATGCTCTCGTTGACGGTGCTCGCGTCGGGTTTGGTTGCGGCGATGACGGCCCCTGCGCTTGGTATTGACCCGCCGGAGCCCACGGCGGCGCGGCCCGCGGACGCGGCGAGCCCGCAGGTGGTCGCGGGGATCGTCAAGACAAGCCCGAAGGAGTTGTGGAAGGTCTGGACGACGCCCGAGGGATTCAAGAAACTCGGCGTGGCCAAGGCCGAGATCGATCTGCGGCCCGGCGGGCTGATCCGGTCGCACTATGACCCGGCGGGGGTCGTCGGCGACGAGGGGACGATCGAGAATGAGATTCTGGCGTTCGAGCCGGAGCGGATGCTCGCGATCCGAATCCACAAGCCGCCGAAGGGGTTTCCGTTCGAGAAGGCGTGGAAGGGAACGTGGACGGTGATCTCGATGGCGGACCTGGGCGACGGCACGACGCATGTGCGGATCGTCGGGCTTGGGTATGACGAGTCGGCGGAGTCGGTGGCGATGCGCGAGTTCTTTGCCAAGGGCAACGGCTGGACGTTACAGCGGCTGGCGCAGCAGTTTGACTCGTCGGCACCGGCACCCGCGGCGACGGCGCACGGGGCCGATCCGATGGAGCCGATCAGGGTCGAGCGGGTGGTGGCGCTGCCGCGCGAGCGGGTGTGGGGGCTGCTGACGACGAGCGCTGGATGGAAGGAGTTTCTCGGGGTGGAATCGAAGATTGAGGCGCGGCCAGGCGGGCGGTTTGAGGTCTATTTCGGCGCGACGGCGCCGGAGGGCGAGCGCGGATCGGAGGGGTGCCGGGTGCTGAGCGTGCTGCCGGGCGAGATGCTGTCGTTTGATTGGAACGCACCGCCGAAGTTGGCGCACGCGCGAGCGAGGCGGACGTGGGTGGTGGTGGTGCTGGAAGAGGTGTCGGCGACGACGACGCGGGTGCGATTGGTGCATGAAGGGTTTGCGCAGATGGCGGAAGCGAACCCGGACCATCGGGCGGAGTGGGAGGAGACGCGGGGGTACTTTGCGAACGCCTGGCCGAAGGTTCTGGACGCGGTGAAGACGGTGGGCGAGCGTCGGGCGAAGTAGCCCGGGGCGGCGGTTCGGGGCTGCCTAGCAGCGGCGTGATCGTCGGAACCGGGAGGCGCGGGAAGTCGAATAGAGTCGCGTCGGCGCGGCGGGTTCTCTGTCGCGCGTTGGTTGTGGTTCATTCATTCCATTGCTTTCACAACCGGAGACTTGTCATGCGCGCATCGAATGTGGTCGTGGTGTCGCCGTCTGTCGTGGCGCTCGTTGCCGGCGCGTCGTGCGCCCTTGCCGCGCCGCCGTTTGTGCCGGGGAATGTCGTCGTCAGCCAGGTGGGGACGGGGCAGTCGCAACTGGTGAGTTCGGCGGCGACGGCGGCATTTCTGAAGGAGTTCACGCCGGGTGGCGGGCTGGTGCAGACGATCGCGATCCCGACGGTGACATCGGGGGCGAATCGTCGCTGCACGTTCCCAGGCGGCGGAACGCCCACCGGCCTCTTGAAGCGGAGCGTGGACAAGCGGTGGATCATGTTCACGGGGTACGACGCACCGGTTGGGCTTGCTCCGGTGCTGGCCACGCTGGCCAGCGGGACGCCGCGGGTGGTCGGCCGGGTCAGCGCGGCGGGCGAGCTTGACACGACGACCGGGCTGACGGACGCGTTCGACGGCGGGCGTGTGACGTGTGCCGTGTCGATGGACGGCGCGGGGTACTGGCTGAGCGGGGACGGATCCGGCGGCGTCGGGGCCGTGCGTTATGCGATCCATGGCGCGTCGACTTCCACGGCGATCGAGACGTTTCTGCCGTCGACGTTTGTGCTCGGGTTATTCGACGGCGGGTTGTACGTCTCGGCGTATGCGTTCCCGACGTTCATTGGGGTTGGGCGGTTTCCCGGCGGGCTGCCGATGTCGGCGACTCAGGCGGTGCTGCTGCCGGGGTTCCCGATTGATACGAACACGCTCCCGCTGGAGTTTCACTTTGCGGATGCGCAGACGCTGTATCTCGCGGATGGCAGCACGGTGGCGGCGGGCGGGGGGCTTCAGAAATGGACGCTGGCGGCGGGGACATGGTCGAAGGCGTATACGATCGCGACGGGATTGAACACCACGGGGCTGACGAGCATCACGGCGAAGGCGGTCGGCGGGACGACGATGGTTTATGGCATCACGCGCGGCGCGACCTCGACGTCGCAAACGTCGCTGGTGGTGGTAACGGACACGGGACCTGGGAGCGTGTTCACGACGCTGGCGACATCGCCGACGTTTACGGCGTTTCGCGGGGTGGCGCTGGCACCGGAGGTGGGCGTGCCGTGCTATGCCAACTGTGATGCGAGCAGCGTGCCGCCGGTGCTGAACGTGGTGGATTTCATCTGCTTCCAGACGCGGTTTGCGGCGCAGGATCCGTACGCGAACTGCGACGCGAGCACGACGCCGCCGGTGCTGAACGTAGCGGACTTTGTGTGCTTTCTGAACTCGTTTGCGGGCGGGTGCCCGTGAGGCGGAAGGTGGTGGCGGCTACTTGACGAACCAGCGGAGCCGCCAGTGGCCTTGTTCGAGCATCATGTCGAAGCCGCGGAAGGTGGTGAGCCCCTCGGCGGCGCGGCCGGCGAGGCGGACGCGCACGATGTTGCGTCCGACCATCTCCTGCCGAACGCTTGGGGTGTGCTCGGCCATGGGCATTCGAGCGAAGAGTTTGCTGATGGCCTGCTCGTGGAGTTTGAGCATGTCATAGGCCTTTGCGGCATCGATGCCTCGCTCGGCGAACTCGTCGCGAGTGAGTTTGCAGAGGACTTGCGCGCCGAAGAGGTCGCGCTCGCCCTCGGCGAGGCAGCGCTGGATGTGCCACATGAGTTGGCGGCCGGAGCGCATGACGAGGGTCTTGGAGCCGTCGGGATTCTCGACGATGAGGTTCTCGGGCGAGAGTTCGATGGAGTCACCCGGGCGGGTCTCGACGCCGACGGCGGGGGTCTGGGTGACGGCACCATCGACGCCGGTGAGGAAGGGCTTGTAGCGGACGAGGCGTTCTTCGGGTTGGCAGGCGGCGAGGGTGCCGACGAGGAGCGTGGCGGCCAGGGACATGGCGTGGGGTGGCCGGCGAAGACGTCGAACTGTGAGCAGAACGCTCATGGTGTGATCAGGCACTAGTTTCGCCGCGTTTCCAGAGATCATGGACGGCCAAGGCCTCACGTGGTTCCGGGAAATCGGCGCGCCAGTGGCAGCCGCGGGATTCTTCGCGTCCGGCGGCGGAGCGGGCCATGAGCGTGCCCACGAGCAGCATGTTCTGGGTCTCCCAGCCCTGCGGCTCGTCGAAGATCTTATCAAGGGTGTAGCGACCCCAGAAGTCGAACATGTCCATGGCGTCGCGGAGTTTGGGGCCGGTGCGCTCGATGCCGACGTTGCGCCACATGGCGGAGCGGAGGCTGGAGCGGACGTCGTCGAGGTCGAGTTCGCCGTGGTCGCTGGGGCGGATGTCGCTGACGATGGCGACTGGGCCGCGTCGTGCGGGTTCGGAAGCGCGAGCGAGTCGGCCCGCGCGCTCGCCGAGGACGAGGCCTTCGAGGAGGGAGTTGCTGGCGAGACGATTCGCGCCGTGGAGGCCGGTGCAGGAGGCTTCGCCGACGGCCCAGAGGCCGGGGACATCGGTGCGACCGTTGGCATCGGCTCGCGCGCCGCCGATCATGTAGTGGGCGGCGGGATGGATGGGGATGAGGTGGCGCGAGGGGTCGAGGTCAAAGCGTTTGAGTTCGGCGGAGATGCCGGGGAAGCGAGCGGCGAAGGCCTTGAGATGACGGGCATCGAGCCAGACGTGCCGGCCGCCCTGGCGCGCGATCTGGCGGACGATCTCGCGGCTGACGATGTCGCGCGGGGCGAGTTCGGCGAGGGGATGGGCCTCGGGCATGAAGCGGCGACCGGCGAGGTCGAGGAGGTGGGCCCCCTCGCCGCGGACGGCCTCGGTGATGAGGAGTCGCGGCGCGCCGGGGAGGTAGAGGGTGGTGGGGTGGAACTGCATGAAAGCCATGTCGGCGAGGGTGGCACCCGCGCGATAGGCCATGGCCGGGCCGTCGGCGGTGGCGACGCGCGGGTTGGTGGACTCGCGGTAGAGTTGCCCCGCGCCGCCGGTGGCGAGGATAGTGGCCTGTGCCCAGATCATCTGAAGGCCGTAGCGAGGGTGGTGGGTGATGGCACCCATGACGGGCGCGCCGGGCTCGGGGCTGGGGGTGATGAGATCAAGGGTGAAGCAGCGTTCGAAGAGGCGGATGCCGGTTGTGGATTTGGCTTTGGCGAGGAGGCAACGGACGAGTTCGCGTCCGGTGGCGTCGCCCATGGCGTGAACGATGCGCGAGGCGGAGTGACCACCCTCGCGGCCCTGGGCGAGCGCGCCGGCGGGGTCGCGGTCAAGCGAGAGCCCCCAGCCGAGGAGTTCGCGGAGGCGTTCTTCGCCGTTGTCGATCACGTCGCGGACGACGGCCTCGTCGCAGAGGCCCGTGCCGCAGTCGAGGGTGTCGCGGATGTGGGCCTCGCGGTCGGCGGGGGAGGTGGCAACGGCCATGCCGCCTTGCGACCACGCCGTGTTGCTCTCGGCGGCGTCGGACTTGGAGAGGACGATGACCTCGCCCTGAGCGGCGGCGGAGATGGCGGCGCGAAGGCCGGCGATGCCCGCGCCGATGACAAGGGTGTCGGTGAAGATCTGGGGGAGGAGCGAGGACCGGAAGGGAATGAGGTACCGCCGCTGGTCGTAGAGGCCTTCCATCTGGGGGAGTGTACGCGAGGGGGTCGAAGGGGCTGGGATTGGAGGGGAATGAGGGCGGAAGAAGCGAACGTGGCACGGACCTTGCCTTGGAGATCCGTGGTGATGCGCCTGGACCCTCCAAGCAGGGGCCGTGGCACGAAGAGAAGTCCGCCCCGGAGGGGCGGGGTACCCAAGAAGGCGAAGAGGAAGGCAGAAGAATCGACGGGGACCGTCGATGTACCCATGAGCACCGACCGCGAAGCGCGGTCGGTGGCACGAAGAGAAGAAGAATCGACGCGGAGCGTCGATGTACCCGGGAGCACGGACCCTCGAAGCAGGGTCCGTGGCTCGTTCCGCCTTGCTACCCTGCTCTCCTTCGGGAGTCAGCGACATGGATTTAGCGGGCAAGAAGATCATCGTGACGGGCGGCGCGGGGTTTCTGGGGCGGCACGTCATCGAGCGGCTGCGGGCGCGGGGCGTGGCAGAGAAGCACATCTTCGTCCCGCGGCGGCGCGACTTTGACCTGACGCTGCTCGCCGACTGCCAGCGGCTCTATCGCGAGGCCTTCCCGACGTCGAAAGCGGATGTCGTCATCCACCTCGCGGCGGAGGTGGGCGGGATCGGCGCGAACCGGGCGAATCCGGGGCGGTACTTCTATGCCAACATGGCGATGGCGCTGCACCTGATCGAGCAGGCGCGGCTGGATGGGATCATCGAGCGGGGCGGGAAGTTTGTGCAGACGGGAACGATCTGTGCGTATCCGAACCTGACGCCCGTGCCGTTTAGCGAGGACAACCTGTGGAACGGGTACCCGGAGGTGACGAACGCGCCGTACGGGGTGGCGAAGAAGGCGGCGTGGCAGATGCTCGACGCGTACAAGTTGCAGTACGGGATGAAGTCGGCGTATGTGCTGCCGGTGAATCTGTATGGGCCTTGGGACAACTTCGATCTGTTTTCGAGCCACGTGATCCCGGCGCTGGTGCGGAAGTGCCTGGAGGCGAAGGCTCGCGGCGACGCGTCGATGGTGTGCTGGGGCACGGGGTCGGCGTCGCGGGAGTTTTTGTATGTGGATGACTGTGCCGAGGGGATCATCCGGGCTGCGGAGGTGATCGAGGATCCGACGCCGATCAACCTCGGGAACGGTCGTGAGATCACGATCAAGGCGCTGGTGGAACTGGTGGCGAAGTTGACGGGCTTTGCCGGGAAAATGGAGTGGGACGCGACGAAGCCGGACGGCCAGCCGCGGCGGTGCCTCGACACGCAGAAGGCGAAGCGGCTGATGGGATTTGAGGCGAAGATGCCGTTTGAGGAGGGGCTGAAGCGGACGATCGAGTGGTATCAGGGGCAGGGGAAGTAGGGTGCGGGGCGGCCCGATACCATGCGTGCATGACGCCTGATCTGACGCTCGTCGAGAAACTCGCCACGCGGTTCGCTGTCGGCATTGCGCCGGGCCAGCCCGCGCGGCAGGGCGACTTTGTCACCATCCGCCCCAAGCACGTGATGACGCACGACAACACCGGCGCGGTCATGCCCAAGTTCAAGCAACTCGGGGCCAAGGGGATCCTCGATCCGCGGCAGCCGGTCTTCGCCATCGACCACGACATCCAGAACGTGACCCCCGAGAACCTGGGGAAGTATGCGAAGATCGAGCAGTTTGCCCGCGAGCATGGCATCGATTTCTATCCCGCGGGCACTGGCATTTCGCATCAGGTGATGGTCGAGCAGGGGTATGTGGTGCCAGGGTCGATGGTGGTGGGCAGCGACTCGCACTCGAACCTGTATGGGGCGATGTGCTGCCTGGGAACGCCTGTCGTTCGCACCGATGCAGCGGCGATCTGGGCGACGGGGACGACGTGGTGGCAGGTGCCGGCGGTGGCGCGGTGCGTGCTCAGCGGGCGGCTTCGTTCGGGGGTGGTCGGCAAGGACGTGATCGTCGCGCTCTGCGGGCTTTTCAACCATGACGAGGTGCTGAACCATGCCGTCGAGTTTGTGGGCGAGGGCGTGGCGGGGCTGACGATCGATCAGCGGATGTCGATCGCGAACATGACGACGGAATGGGGAGCGCTGGCGGGCGTGTTCCCGTTTGACGAGGTGCTGCGCGACTACCTGCTGTCGCGGGCGGAGTATTTCTCGCGCGGGCGCAGGCCGGGGACGCGGCGGGCGGATTCGCTCGGCGGGTACACGCGGGCGGAGGTTGAGGGATGGTGGGAGAAGCAAATCGCAAAGCGCAAAGGTCAAAGCGCAAATGAGGAAGAGGCGGGAGGTCGTGAGGTTGGGAGGTTGGAGTTTGGAAGATTAGAAGCGGATGCGCACGCGCGGTATGCGGCGGAGTTGGAGTTGGATCTATCCACGGTGATCCCGCATGTTTCGGGGCCGAATGATGTGAAGACGATGCACGCGCTGCCGGAGATTGAGGCGCGGCGAGTAGCGATCAACAAGGCGTGGCTGATGTCGTGCGTGAACGCGCGGTACGAGGACCTGGCGCAGGCCGCGGGGATCATGCGCGGGAAAAAGGTCGCGACGGGTGTCGAGTTCTATCTGGCGGCGGCGAGCGCGGAGGTGCAGGCGCGGGCCCAGCGCGACGGGCACTGGGCATCGCTGGTTGAGGCGGGGGCGATCGCGCTGCCACCGGGGTGCGGGACGTGCATCGGCCTGGGGCTGGGGACGATCAAGGCGGGTGAGGTGGGGATTTCGGCCACGAATCGCAACTTCGAGGGTCGGATGGGCGATCGCAACGGGCAGGTGTATCTGGGCTCGCCGGCGGTGGTGGCGGCGAGCGCGATCGCGGGGCATATCTGTTCGCCGACGCGGTTTGAGGCCATGAGGGCACGTGGAACGTTTAAGCGCATTCCGCCACCCCCCCTTTCGGGCGGCGCGGCGAAGGGCGCGACAGGCGTCGCGGTGATCGAGGGCTTTCCCGCGGTGGTTCGCGGGCGGCTGTGGTTCCTTGATCGCGACAACCTGAACACCGACGGCATCTATGCGGGCAAGCACACCTACAACGACAAGATGACGCCGTCGGAGATGGCGGCGGTGATCTTTGAGAACTATGACCCGGCGTTCCGCTCGTGGGCGAAGCGGGGCGACATCGTGGTGGGCGGGCTGAACTTCGGGACGGGCTCGAGCCGCGAGCAGGCGGCGACGGCGCTGAAGCACTTCGGCGTGCCGTGCGTGATCGCGGCGAGTTTCAGCGAGACCTACAAGCGCAACGCGTTCAACAACGGGTTTGTGGTGTTTGAGTGTCCGGGGTTGGTGGAGTGGTTGAGAGGGGACGAAGGGACAATGGGACGAAGGGACGAAGGGAAGAACGAGCCCGGAGCAAGTGCGCCAGGAGCGAACGCGCCCGGCGCGTCAGCGACGGGAGTTTCTGCCGCGAAGTCGCGTCTCGTCGGCGAGATCGAGATTGATTATCAGCGGTCGGTGCTGACGCTGCGTGGTGCGGACGGCAGGCCGCGGGAGTTCGCGTTCCCGGCGCTGTCGCCGGTGGCGCAGGAGTTGGTGGTGGCGGGGGGTGCGGAGGAGGTGGTGAAGAGGCGACTGAAGTGATCGTTCGCGGAAGGCGAGTTCGCGTTCTGCGCGGGGTCGGCACGCTTGCGACTCTGGGACTTGTCGTGGCTTGGGTGGTGAGCGGGTGGCGGCTCTGCGTGCTGACGCTGAGGCTGAACAGCGAAAGCGTCATTGTCACTGTCACGGCCGGCGAAGTGCGGCTGAGTTACCAATACGTAATAAAGCGCGGACAGCGGTGGACATGCCATCTTTTGCCGAGGACTGCCTTCGAGTTGCCGAGTCCAGCCTGGGAATGGGATTGGCGGCCCAGAATTCTTATCACTCCCATCAGCCCGGTCGAGTGGCTGGCTATTCCGATGTGGATGATCATGATGCCGGTAGTGGGAACGACCGCAGGGCTATGGATCCGCGGCCGCCGCGCGCCGAACGCCTGCCGACGTTGTGCGTATGACTTGTCGGGCATCGCGGGCGAGCGGGCGTGTCCTGAATGCGGCCTTCTTCGAGGGTAACGTGGCCGAACGGGCACCAGAGCAATCGCGTGAACCGTGCCCGATGCCGCTGAAGCCGGGGCGTAGATTGCGTTGCGCGTTGTGGGCACTCTCGATCATGTGCGCGGTCTTATGGATCGCAACAGGATGGTGCTTTGGCCACGTCGGCCGTGTCATTGGAAAGTACGACTATGTTGTCGGGCTGTCCTGGGGGTGCATCGGTGTCGGTCGCGAGACGTTTCCCGGAGTTGTGTGGCAAGCGAGGTTGCACGGCAACGTTGGTATCGCAGGGGAGCCGAGATGGCAGATGTTGCCGAGGTTCTCTAACGGGCCGCAGGCCTTTGGGGTTCGGGGAACTGGCGGGCGGGTTCCACTCTGGCTGCCGCTGATCGCGTGCGCGGCTTCTGCGTGGTACTTGGGTCGCCGCGAGAGGCGTCACGTCAGTCGCTGCGCTATTTGCGGCTATGACCTCGCCGGCTTGCCCGAGGGTGCAACATCTTGCCCGGAGTGCGGCACAACACCACGAGTCATTGGTGAAGCGGCGGAGACGTCTGCGGCAGGTTAAATGGTGCTGGAGTTACAACGGCTTCGAAACTGAAGTGATGGATGCGATGGTGCCACCTCCCTCACCTCGCCACAGCCCGCTGGCATCCGCTGCGCTCGTCCCCCCGCTTTTGGACCATGCATCCGCGGCGTGCGCGCGGCGTGTCGGTCGGCGTTGAGGACGATTGTGGCGGCGGACCAGATTCGGACTCGGAGTAGCCGATGCACGCGGGTCGGGAGCGACGACAGCCAGCAGACACCGATCGCCACGAATCGCGCTTCACGCGTGTGCTTCCGTGAGAAGTTGCACCGGCATGGCCGCGACTCGCGCTCGGCTCCGTGCCGAACAAGCGCCCAACAGCGCGTAATTCTCCGGCGGCGAGGGGGAGAGTGAAATTGGCCGCTACGCTTGCGGCGTTATCGCATCGTCGGTCCCAAGGAGGTTCCCATGCGCTTGTTGTCTCGCGTCGCGGCAGTTGTCTCTGGGTTTGCGCTGATCATGTCCGCCTCCGCGCGCGACGACATCGGGCTCATCACGATCGAGGGCACGCCGACGGAGCGGCCCGCGCCGCTGGCGTGGCTGCTGGGCACGGCCGAGCCCACGCTCCACGACATCATCGACGCGATCGGCATCGGTGCCTCGGACGGCAACGACCACCTCGTGATCCGGCTCCGCGACGCATCGCTCACGGCGACGCAGGTGCAGGAGATCGGCGCCGCGATCAAACGGGCGCGCAGCGGCGGAGGTAAGGTCACCGTCTTTGCGGAGGGCTACGACGCGACGGGGCTCCTGCTTGGGTCGTATGCCGATTCGACGATCATCCAGAGCGGCGGCGAGGTCTCTCTGCCGGGCCTTTTCATGGAAGAGATGTACCTCGCGGACACGCTGGCATGGATCGGCGTGAAGGCGGACCTCGTGCAAGTCGGCGACTACAAGGGTGCGAACGAGATGTTCGTCAACAGCGCGCCCTCAAAGGCGTGGGACCAGAACATCAACGGGCTGCTCGACGGGCTCTACGCGAACCTGCGCGCGGAACTCAAGCGGGGCCGCGGGCTCAGCGACGAGCGGCTCGACAGCGCGATGAAGACGGCGTGGATGGCGACCGCGGACGATGCGATCAAGGCCGGGCTCATCGACAAGGCGGTGGACTTTCCCGACCTGGGCAAGGCGGTGACGGGCGGCGCGTCGGCGGACTGGCACGAGGTGGCGGTCGGCACCGAGGGCGAACTCACGATGGACACGGGCAACCCGCTGATGGCGATGACGGCGATGATGTCGCTGCTGACGAAGGAGCCGCCGAACAAGGCGAAGAGCCCGACGATCGCCGTGCTGCACATCGACGGCGCGATCGTGGACGGCGACTCGACCGAGGGCGGGTTTCTGGGCTCGGAGAGCACGGTCGGCAGCCGCACGATCCGCAACGCACTCGAGAGCATCCGCGAGCAGGAGATGATCAAGGGCGTGGTGGTGCGGATCGACTCGCCCGGCGGGTCGGCGACGGCCAGCGAGGTGATCTGGCAGGGTCTGCGGCGCGTCGCGGCGGAGAAGCCGGTGTGGGTGAGCGTCGGGTCGATGGCCGCGAGCGGGGGCTATTACATCGCGGTCGCGGGCGACACGATCTATGTCAACCCGTCGAGCATCGTGGGCTCCATCGGCGTGGTGGGCGGCAAGATCTCGATGGGCGGGCTGTATGACATGCTCAAGGTCAAGGTCGTCGGGCGTGGGCGCGGGCCGATGGCGGGGATGTTTGACACGACGCGGCCGTGGACGCCCGACGAACTGGCGATGGTGCGCGGGAAGATGAAGCAGACCTATGACCTCTTCACGTCGCGCGTGTCGGCGGGGCGAAAGGGCATCGACCTGGACACGACCGCGGAGGGACGGCTGTTCACCGGGCACGTCGCGATTGAGCGCAAGATGGCTGACAAGATCGGCGGGCTTGAGGACGCGGTGTCGGACCTTGCCGCCTCGCTGCGAATGGAGAGTTACGAGGTCATGCACTTCCCCGGAGCCAAGAGCATCCCCCAACTCATGGATGAGATGTTCGGGGTGTCGTCGTCGCGCGTTCGCGCGGGCGGCGGCTCAGACGTCGTGGCCGCTGCACGGATGATGCTGGGGGAGCCCGCGTGGCGCGATCTGACGCGCTCGTGGTCGGCGCTGATGCAACTCCGCCGCGAGCCGGTGGTGCTGGCGATGCCGAGGACGATCCGGTTCCGCTAGCGCTGCGAGCGGATGCGGGGTCAGGGCTTGGGAGCGGACCAGAGCGAGTTTTGATCGGCGTCGTAGAAGCGGAGCGTGGCACCCGCCTTCTGGGCCGATAGGTGGACGCGGTTGCGTCCCTGGTCGTCGGCCATGCCAAGGCGCGGCGAGTTTTTGGTCACACCGAGCCACAGCCGCGAGAGGCCCTTGGCGTCGGCAAAGGTCAACCCCGGACCCTCGCGTCCGGCGATGAACTCGGCGCGAGATTGGCCGTCGCGATCGAAGAGGATCAGGGCCGGGCCATCGCGGGTGAGCGTGAGCGCGCCGCGCACGCGGCCGTCCTTGTCCACGAGACGGAACTCTGACGCCTCGACGACCCGCGCCCGCAGGTCCGCGAGTTGTTGTTCAAGGCTTACGAGACGATCCTCGACTGATTGCTTTGGCATGCCGTCTCCCCCGCGCTCCGTCCGGTATCACGGCACGGTCGAGAGGCCCGTGCCGCCATCGCGTATCAGAGCGTCGTGATCTCTTTGCTCTTGCTCTCGACGAGTTTGTCGATCTCGCCCTCGTACTTCTTGAGCAGGTCCTGCACCTCGGTCTTGAGCGTCTCGATGTCGTCCTCGGGAAACTTGCCCCCGGACTTGAGCGCGTCGGCGTGCTTGTTCCCGTCGCGGCGGGCGTTGCGGATGACGACCTTCGCCTCTTCGCCGAGTTTCTTGACCTTGGCCACGAGTTGCTGCCTGCGGTCGCCCGAGAGCGTGGGCACGTTGATGCGGAGTTGCTTGCCCTCCATCATCGGGTTGAAGCCCAGGCCCGCGGATTCGATCGCCTTTTTGATCTCCGAGATCGCCCCGGCATCGAACGGCTTGACGAGCAACTGCGTCGGCTCCGGGACCGAGATCGCGGCCAGGGCCTTGAGGTCGGTCGTCGCGCCGTAGTAATCGACCTTGATGTATTCGATCATCGCGGGCGAGGCGCGGCCCGTGCGGATGCCGCGGAGTTCATGCTTGAGGTGCTCCTCGGCCTTGGTCATCCCCTCCTCGGTCTCGAGAAGGATCATGTCGGGATCGGTGGACATCGGTGTGCTCCTACGGGGCATGATATGCGGGGGCGTGGACGGTTGATGATCGTTCTGTTCTTCGTGCCACGGGCTTCGCGACATTCGCGATGCCCGTGGACTTGGTCATTCCCGCCCCTCGATCGAATCGATCTCCGGCGTGTTCTCACGCACACCCGCATACCACCGCGCGGACGACCATCGCCAATCGAGTGAGGATCGAACAAGGCCCCGTTCGACCGGATTGTGGTGAATGTACTCGATCGTGCGTTCGAGTTCGAACTCGTCGCGGACATTGCGGTCGAACCCTCCTCCGGCCTGCCAGAACCTGGCTGTGCCATCGGCCGCCGTGATCCCCGCCAGGCCCGACCAGGAGGCCTCGCACCAGCGGCGCAGCACGCGTGCCGCGAGCGTTTTCTTGATCCCGATCAAAATGGCGGGGACATCTGAGCCGGTCCCAAGCCCCGCCGTCGGCACGATAAGCAGATGAAAGTGCTCGGGCATGACGACCCAGGCGATCAGGCGAAACCCATGCCGCCGTCTGGCCGCGATCAGCACGTCGACGAACTCATCGCGAATCGATGGGTTGCCGAGCAGCGGGAGCCGCTTATAGCAGGAGCAGGTCAGGTAGCGAATGCCGAGATGAATCTCGCGGCGGCGGAGTCGCTTTCGAAACACTTGAACTTCATCTGAGCCGCGACGCTTCATGCCCGCAGCCTACCACGGGCATCGCGCAAAGCCGCGAAGCCCGTGGCACGATTCGAAGACTTGCCACCTGGCGGAACGGAGCGCTATTGGGTCAGAAGGTGACGCAAGGTTACTGGAATGACGTACTCTTCGCCGTGCTCGGCGATGCGATCACGGATGGATTCGAGAACCTCCGCTCGCACCGACTCCTCCAGCCGCGCGAGTTCTTGTTCGAATCGTCTCATGCCGAGATGGCAGAACGACGCCGGAAACCATCGCGTCGTGATGAAGCCGTGCGGAAACCGCAGCGGAATGTCGGCGTTGATGCCGAAGAAGTGTCGCGTGGTTCGGGTGTCGAGTTGCACCCAAAAGGGAAAGCGAACCACGCGGTAGCCGAGCCCTGCCGCGGCGAAGTCCTTCTCGTGATCGACCTTGATCTTCAGCGTGTTCGTGTAATGCTCGTCACCGTCGTACTCAACGACCACAAGAGAGCCATCATCGCCTTCGTAGGCCATGTCCCATCGCCTTCGGGTCTCGGGTACCCGAATTTCGCCGCCCCGCCAGCGAGAACCAACGAGCGTCTGAAGCGACCGAGCGAGTGACGATTGGGTGAGATAGTTGGGCGGGGGTATCTGAGTCACGATTGGCACCCTGTCGCCGGCCACCCGTTTGCGATGGTGTGTTCTACTGACGAAGCACCCCCTCGCTTGCGCTTCGGGCTTGCCCTGATCTACAGATTCCCCCGCCGCTCCTGTTCGTGCTCCAAACTCTCGAAGAGCGCCTTGAAGTTGCCTTTGCCAAACGACTGCGAGCCGCGGCGGCAGATGATCTCAAAGAACAGCGTCGGCCTGTCTTGCAGGGGCTTCGTGAAGAGTTGCAGCAGGTAACCCTCGTCGTCGGCGTCCACGAGGATGCCCAGGTCGTGGATCCGCCGATGGTCTTCCTTGATCTCCGGCTTGTTGTGGGCCTTGAGCGTCGAGTTCACGCGCTCCCACACCTTCTCGTAATAGCTCTCGGGGATGGCGAGGAAATCGACGCCGCGGGCCCGCAGTGCCGCGATCGAGTGCAGTTCATCGTCGGTCCGCAGCGCGAGATGCTGGACGCCCGGCGTGTTCATGTGCCAGTCGAGGTATTCCTGGACTTGTGACTTTTTCTTGCCATGGGCGGGCTCGTTGATGGGAATCTTGATCAGCCCCTGGCCGCTGGACATGACCTTGGACATGAGGGCGGAATACTCGGTGCCGATGTCCTTGTCGTCGAAGTGCTTGAACATCGAGAACTCGAGGACGTTCTCGTACCAGGCGACCCAGTGGTTCATCTTGCCCAGTTCGACGTTGCCCACCAGATGGTCGGTGAACTTGAGCCCGCAGGGGTTTTTGCGGTTGTACTCGTTGACGGCCAGCACGCTCGCACTGCCCGGCCCGCCTTCAACCTTCTTAAACCGCGTCTTGAACGTTCCGCCTTGCTTGACCTTGGTGAGGTCATACGCCCCGGTACGCGAGACGAACGAGTGGCATACGCGGCCGAAGGTCTTGATGCCCGCCATCGTCACCGTGCCATGGTCGTCCTTGAAGGCGCGCGGCTCGTAGGCCGACTCGGCTCCGTTCTTGATGGCCCGCTCATAGGCCTTTTCGGCGTCGAAGACGGTGAACGCGACATCCTTGACGCCGTCACCAAACATCGCGACCTCGACGCTCGCGGGATGCTGGGGTGCGAGGCCGCTGGTCAGAATGAAGCGGATGTTGCCCTGGGTGAGGAGATAATGGGCGGCGTCGCGGCTGCCGGTGGTGAGGTCGGCGACCTGATCGATCTGGAAGCCGAAGCAATGGGCGTAGAAGAACGCGGCCTGCTTGGCGTTGCCCACGTAGAACTGCACATGGTCGACGTCGATGAGGTGGAGCGGATCGGTGGACGAACGGCCAGTGGCCGAGGGCTGGGTGGCGATGGTGGTCATGATGATGTTCCCCTGCGGCACCATGCCGCTGATTCAGTATACCCCTATCAGGAACCTGCCAGGCCGCTCCCAAGGTCGTATAATCTGGGTTTGGAGTCGCGCACGTGTCGATACATTGAGCGGCGTATAGTGATGGCTTGGGAGTTTCGCCCGGAAGCAGGGGATTGATCGGACCATGCAAGTCGAGATCGAGCAGCCGCATATTGGTCCGTTCCGGCTTGTCCGCCGGCTTGAAGATGGGAGCAACGGCCAGCGCTGGCTCGCGTTGGATATCCGCACGCAGACGTCGCATGTCGCGCATCGACTCGTGCTGTCCCACGATCGAATCGCGCAGCGCAGGTTCATCGCGGCGCTGGAGGCGGCACAAGGCCTTCGGCACGGGCACATCCTCCCGATCGAGCACTTCAGCCTCGGTGCGACGGGCCTGGGCTGGGTGGTGACGGCGTTTGCCGGCAACCACGCCGGGCTCGTGACGCTCGAATCGCTTTTGGCGGACAAGAGCGGGCGAATGGAGCCCGACGAGGCCGAGCGGACGCTGGTGCAGATCCTTGAAACGGTTGAGGCGACGCACGCCGAAGGCCACATTCACGGGTCGCTGTCCGCGAGCGAGATCCTCGTTGATCCGCGCGGGAGTTGCATGATCGAACTCTACGGCGTCCGCCGGCGGCTGCGCGGCGATGGCCCGACGCCCGCCGAAGAGGCCGCCCGCGACGAGGTGAGGTCGATCGCCGAGATCGCGTACCGGCTGCTGACGGGGTGGGGTGCGGATGAGCCGCGAATCGCGGCCTCGCGCCTGATTCCGAGGCTGGATCGCGCGTGGGATGCCTGGATCGATGCCGGACTCGACCCCGCGGGAGGCTTTGCAACGGCGAGCGAGGCGCACGGGCGGTTGCCGGGCGTGCAGCGCGAGGTGCAGGCGACGATTCGGGTCAGCCCGGTGCGGTCGGTGATCAGCCGATTCCGCCGGGCGCTGGGCGTGGGATAACGGCCACCGGGTTCAATCCGCGTGATGCTTCGTTCCGAGGCGAACGTGCCGCGGTGTCTACCTCGTGGGCTCTTCGGCGGGCGCGAATCGCGGGCGGAGGATCAACGCGGCCAGCCGATCGACCTCATCGGCCTGCTCCGGCGTGAGCGCGCTGCCAAATGAGATTCGGACCTGCCGGAGTACTCGGCGTCCGTGCGGTTCGGAAGTCACCATCGCCAGGGCTTCGATCCAATCCTGCGCCGACGCGCCGAGCGAGACGGCATCATCGACGCGATCGCAGGCCACGAGTGCGTGGACGCGCAGGCGGCGCAGGCGGAGCGCCGCCGCCGGGTCGTCGGTGACGACGATATCGTTGATCGCCGCGAGCGCTGCCTCGGCGCGCCCGCGCTTCAGGCGACTCATCGCCAGCATCTCGAGCCCTTCCCGGACGGCCTGGGCATCGCCGGAGTTGGCGTGCTCGGGCAACTGCGGGCCGTGCTCGGCCAGACGCATCAGCAGCGCCTCATGAATCTCGGGGTCGCGGGCATGGCGCGCGACGCGAATGAGCGCGGCGGACGGGAAACTCGCTGACGCCGACGCGACCGCAGTCGCGCGCGCCTCGGGACTGGGGCCGGGGAGCGCAACCAGACGCGCGAGGAGATCCTCCGATCCAGCGGCGGCGACGGCTCTCGCCGCGCTCGGGTAGAGCGCCGGCTCGCGTGTTGCGGCTTCGACGATCGCGCCCGAACACGAGGCGTGGCTTGCCAGCGCCTCGGCCAGCGCCGCCGCGATGGCCCCCGTCGCGCCCACCAGGCTCTCGCAGAGTCGGTCCACGTCCGCTTCCGTGCCGCACTGAACAAGGAGGCGGCAGCCGACGGCCCCAAGCCGCTCGGCAGCCTGTGATCGCAGAAGACCGGCGACACGAGCACGATCGGCGTCATCGGCGAGCGCGCCGGCACGGGCGAGCGCAGCCAGCGCATCGAGCGAGGCACCCCACGTCGCGTCGCCCTTCTCCAGCCAGGCCATGGCCGGCGCGAGCATCGTCGGGAGGGGCCAGCGTGCGGCGGCAAAGAGGAGCCCGCTCGCCGCGTCGGGGTCCGACTCGATCTCCAGGGCCGCGGCGACGCGCAGCGCCGCCTCGGGAGTCATGGCCTGGCCCAGCACCCGCGCGGCACGCGCGCGAACGCGGGCTTGCGTCGATCCAACGGCGTCGGTAATTGCCGACGCGACGACGATCGCGAGGGACTTGCCGGCCGCCAGTTCCCGCTCGACGATCTCAAAGCCGAGGTTTCGGAGTTCATCGACGGGCTCGCGGAGCGCCTGCGCGAGCACCTTGGCACGCTCGTCGTCGGGCGCGGTGGGCAGCAGGAAGTACAGACGACGCGTGTTCTCGGCGAGGCTTCGAGCGAGCGAGTGCTTCTCGCGGTCGAGCGCCTCGGCTCGCTTCGAGACGCCCTGGGCCAGGCGGTCATGCCAGGCCGACTCGCTCAGGCCGCGTCCTTCGGCGAGCCACTGACGCCACGCCTGCGACCACAGCCCGAAGTCGTCGCGTCCGGACATCTGCACGAGGCCGACGAACGCGGCCCTGGTCGCGTCGGTGCTCGGGACCGCTTCGAGACGAGCGATGAGGATTTCGACGGCCTCCGGGGTGCGATAGGCCGCGACCGCGCGGGCGAGCGCCTCGGCCTCGGCCGGGTCGTCGGGCCAGGACGCTGCCATTTCGCTCAGACGAGGCCAGAGGTCTCGCGGCGGTGGCCACGCCTGGGAGATCGCCGCGAGGATCGAGAGACGAACGGGTGCCCCAAGAGCCAGCGCATCAATCACAGCACGGCGGTCCGAGGCCTCGACGCCGGCCACCAGGCGCTGCGCGGCCGTCGCCCGCACCGCCGCGTCAGGGCTGTCGATGGCCGCCGGAGCATCGACTTGCGCCTCAACCGCGGTGCAAGCGATGATGCCGACCGCCGCGGCGACCAGCAGCGCAGCAGGATGGCATCGACCTCGAAGCAAGCGGCCTCCCAAACCCCCGTATCGGTTCGTCCGATGACATTATCCGCTTTGACGATTGAAAAGGCGGTCGGGTTCGATTAGACTGCGCCGAGTCCGGTGGGCTGGCGAGCGGTGGTGCTGCCATGAGCGAGTGGTTCGACGCCGAGATGCATGTGGAGCGGGCCCACGACCTGTACGAAGCGGGTCGGTGGGAGGAAGCCGAGCGCGAACTGCGCCAGGCCCTGGCGATGAATCCAAACCAGGCGGAATGGCACTTCAACCTGGGACTGACGCTGGATGCGCGCGGGCGATTCTCAGAAGCGTCGGACGCCTTTCGCCGTGCCGCCGAACTGAGCCCCGACGAATCGTCGCCGGCGATCATGACGGGCCTGAGCCTGCTGCGGGCCGATCAACCGGCGGCGTCGATCGAGTGGTTCGATCGAGCGCAGAAGATCGATCCGGCCTCGGTGGCGCCATATGTGCATCGGATCGAGGCGCTGACACGCATGGGCCAGCACGAGCAGGCCGAGTTGATGTTCTACCTTGCGGAGCAGGTCGATCCGAAGTCGCCCGATGCGTATGTGGCGCTGGCGGACTCGCTGCTGGAGCGTGGGATGCTGGAGAAAGCCGTCTGGTGCCTGCGCGAGGCCTCGAAACTCGATCCGGAGATGCCCGGCGTGGAGGGTCGGCTGGCGCGGGCCTATGCCTCAACGGGCCGCCTCGAACGCGCGCGACAACTCTACATGCGTGAACTGCGCCGCGAGCCGGGCGACGAGGGCACGCTGCTCGATCTGGCGGCGCTGCTCGTGTCGATGAATCGCCCCGCCGAGGCCGAGGAGAAACTGCGGCGGGTGCTCGAACTCGACGCCGAGAACGCCGACGCACATTTCGGTATTGGTGAACTGGCGCTCGCCCAAGGCCGCATCGCCGAGGCCGTGCAGCAGTTTGATGTCGTGATGCGGCTTGATCCGGACCATGCGTCGGCGCGGCTGCGGCTGGCGCGTTGCCTGCTCCGGGGCCGATCCGCCCGCGATCGCGCGTTACTCGCTGACGCACTCTCGGCGGAACTCGCCCGCTTCCGCGCCGACCCGAGCCGGCTCACCCGCGAACAGGCCGAGGAACTCGCCCGGGTGCTCCTGGAGGCTCGCCGCCCGCGCGACGCGGCCCGAGTCGCCGCGACCCTCTCCGCCCGCGAGCCCGACGACGCCCGCCTGCGGCACCTCTGGAGCGTGGCGCTGCTCGAATCCGGCGATCGGGCCGAGGGAATGGAGCAGGCCCGGGCCGTCCTGCGCCTCGAGCCGCGCTTCGTCCCCGCGATGCACAACCTTGCCATGGCGTGCGTCCGCGAGCAGCAATGGCGGCGGGCGCGATACTGGCTCAAGCAGGCCCGAACCGTCGATGCCGAAGACCCCTCGATCAAGCGGCTTAGCGCGATCCTCGTGCTCTGCAGCCTCGCACAGGCGGCATCATCGGTGATTGGCGTGCTGATCCGCCGTCGGCCGAGGTAGTCGCCGATCAATCCCCGCTCACGTCGGCGCAAGCCCCATCAGCCGTGCCGCCTCGTCCACGTCCTTGTCCCCGCGACCGGACAGGTTCACGACGAGGTGCTGATTCGCCTGCATCCGGCCCACAAGCTCAACCGCGTGCGCGATGGCGTGGGCCGATTCGAGCGCGGGGATGATGCCCTCGGTGCGGGCGAGCAGTTTGAAGGCGTCGAGCGCCTGGGCATCGGTGACGCTCACATAGCGCACACGGCCCGAATCCTTCCAATACGCGTGCTCGGGGCCGACGCCGGGGTAATCGAGCCCCGCCGAGCACGAATGCACGAGTGCCGTCTGGCCGTCGGCGTCTTGAAGGACGTAACTCAGCGAGCCGTGCAGAATCCCCGGCGAGCCGGCGGTGAGCGAGGCCGCATGTTCGCCCGGCGCGGGTGATCGCCCGCCCGCCTCGACCCCCACGAGCCCCACGCCCGCGTCATCGGCAAAAGGATGAAACATCCCGGCCGCGTTCGAGCCCCCGCCGACGCACGCGACGACGCAATCCGGCAGGTGCCCTAGTAGTCGCTGGCTTTGTTCGCGCGTCTCACGCCCGATGACTGATTGGAAGTCGCGCACGATCATCGGGAACGGGTGCGGCCCCACCACCGATCCGATGATGTAGTGCGTGTGATCGACCGAGCCCATCCACTCGCGCATGGCCTCGTTGGTCGCGTCCTTGAGCGTCCGCGACCCCGAATCGACCTCGCGCACCGTCGCACCGAGGATCCGCATGCGGATGACATTCAGCCGCTGACGACGAACGTCCTCCGAGCCCATGAAGACAACGCATTCGAGGCCCAGGTGGGCCGCGGCGGTGGCGGCGGCCACGCCATGCTGCCCCGCGCCGGTCTCGGCGATGATCCGCTTCTTGCCCATCCGTCGCGTGAGCAGCCCCTGCCCCAGCGTGTTGTTGATCTTGTGCGCCCCGGTGTGCGCCAGGTCCTCGCGCTTGAGCCAGATCGTCGCGGCCACGCCCGCTTTCGACCGCCGTGCCGCCTCCGCTGTCAGCCGATCGGCGCGGTAGAGCGGCGTCGGGCGTCCGACAAAAGTGCGGGAAAGCCCGTCGAGTTCGCCCAGGAACGCGGCGTCGGCCCGGGCCGCGGCATAGTGGGCACCTAACTGCTCCAGCGCCGCCACCAGCGTCTCGGGCACATAGACCCCGCCATACGGCCCGAATCGGCCCCTGATGTCTGGTACCGCGGCGATCGACATGATCCAGCGTAGGCTGCGCGGCACAAGCCCTGTACCTCGCTTCGCCGCAGGATCACTTCCGCCGTTCCATCCCCGTGCATACCCGGCCCGCATCACCCCTAGCATCGCACATGGCCAGCCTCCAGGAGCAATCGCGGCGGATCGTGCATCGTGGCACAAAGTTCAATCTCGAAGTCCTGACGCTCCGCGGGTCCGCGCGAACCCTCACGCGAGAGGTCGTCCGCCACCCCGGCGCGGTCGTCATCCTCCCGATCCTCGACGACGGCCGACTCGCCTTTGTTCGCGTCTGGCGGATCGCGCTCGCGAAGTGGAGCCTCGAACTGCCCGCGGGCACGCTCGAACCGGGCGAAAGCCCCAGACGCTGCGCCGCACGCGAACTGATCGAGGAAACCGGCTACCAGGCCGCAACCATCACCCCGCTCGCCCGGTTCCATACCTCGCCGGGAATGTCCGATGAACTGATGCGGGCGTATGTGGCCCGGGGGCTTTCGCACGTCGGCGCGCGGCCCGAGGAGGACGAGTTGCTCCGCCCCCAGATGCTCGCCAGTGCCAAGGCCCTCTCGCTCGTCGAACGTGGCCGCATCTCCGACGGCAAGTCCATCGCCACCCTTCTGCTCGCGGCGAGGCAAGGATTGATCTGATTGGGTTGATCAGGTTGGATTGAGTCGATTCGGCGCGCTCGCCTGCGTTCGCGGGCCGCCTCGATGGGAACCGAGGGTCTGTAATGGGATGGGAGGATCGCAACTACGGGCTGGACCACTCGCGCGGGCGCGGGTTCCGGGCCGTATTGCGCAAAGTTTTCGGCGACGGTGACAACCCGCTCGACTGGTCGATCCCGCTCTACACCGCCTGGGGCATCCGCGTCCGCCTGCATGTCGTCTTCGCCTTCATGATCCTGGCCGAGATCATCTCGTTCATCCCGCGCGATGGCATCGGCCTCAAGTTCCGCGTCATGAGCATGGCCACGCTCTTCGTCCTCGTGCTCCTGCACGAGTACGGCCATTGCATCGCCTGCCGACGCGTCCGCGGCACCGCCGATCAGATCCTGATGTGGCCGCTCGGCGGGCTGGCGTCGTGTGCGCCCCCGCATCACTGGCTCCCGAGCCTCATCACAACGCTCGGCGGGCCAGGGGTAAACCTCGTGCTGTGGCCCGTGCTCGGCGCGGTACTCCTGGCCTTGAATCAGGGCTGGGGCGCGGTCGTCTTCAACCCCTTCTCGCCCGGGGCGGTGATCAGCACGCTCAAACCCGCGCTGGGCATGTCGCTCGATGTGGTCGTCCTAGTGTGGTGGACGTACTACATGAACGCGGTTCTCTTTCTCTTCAACATGCTCCTGCCGATGTATCCGATGGATAGCGGCCGCGTGCTCCACGCCCTCCTGTGGCGGCGGATGGGGCACGACCCCGCCATGGCGATCACCGTCCGCGTCGGGTTGGTCGTCGCGGTCGCCTTGCTCGTGATCGCGATGCCCACCAACAACGGCCGGCTGATCGGCCTGGCGATCTTCGGGGGCATCACCTGCTACCTGGAGAAGCGGCGACTGGCCATGACCTCCGAGGGCATGCCGCTGCCCCCGATGCCGAAGGAAGAGGACGAGCGTGATCTCGTCCGCCGCGCCGCCGCGGCACGCAAGCAGCGTGAGAAGGCAGAGCGCGAGCAGGCCGAACTCGATCGGCTGCTCGCCAAGATCGCCTCGCAGGGCATGGCGAGCCTCACCCGCGCCGAACGCGCCTGGCTCGATCGCACCTCCAAGCGCAAGCGCGGCGAATAGACCAACGCCTACCATCGCCGCACGCCCACACGGCCTGTGTCGCGCTTCGATCCGACCGCGCCAGCGCCAACGGAACCCACATGGGAATCTATGACCGCGAGTACATCCGAGTGGGCCGACGCTCCGGCACGGGCCTCGCCTCGCTGGGGCTCATCTCCGTCAACAGTTGGATCATCATCCTCAACATCGCGGTCTTCGTGATCGACCCCTTTCTCGGCCAGTTCGCCAGGCCGGTGCTTGTGCGTCAGGACATCGATCCCGCGATGCGCGGCCGCGCACTCGTCATCGAGCGGCCACCGGCCCAACTCCCCCTGGTGGGCCGCAGCGTTCCGCTCGTCATCTACGACCGCGAGACCGGCCAAGCGGTGGGCCGCCGAATCTATGCCGTCACGCCGCCGATGCAGGCGATCGGCCACTTCTCGACCGCTCGCGCCTTTGTCAGTTTTGACCCCGCCACGAACGTCGTCCGCGCCAACACCGAGATCTGGCGATTCATCACCTTCCAGTTCCTCCACGGCAGCGTCACCCATATCGCCTTCAACATGCTCGGGCTCTGGATGTTCGGCGGGATGGTCGAGCAATACCTCGGCGGCAAACGCTACGCCGCCTTCTACCTCGCCTGCGGCATCTTCGGCGCGCTCTCCTACCTGATCCTCAACTTCATGGGCTCGCAACTGGGCATCAGGCTCCCAGGCGTACTCCCTGACAGCCCCTACACCCCGCTCGTGGGCGCTTCGGCGGGAGTCTTCGGCGTCATCATGGCCTGCGCCAAGATCGCCCCGAACGCCATCGTCCAACTCCTCTTCCCTCCCATTCCCATGAAACTCAAACTCATGGCCTACGGGTACGTCGCCCTCGCCACCTTCAACCTCCTCCGCGGGGGCCACAACGCCGGCGGAGACGCGGCCCACGTCGGCGGAGCCATCGCCGGTGCCTTCTTCATCCGTAACGCCCATCTCCTCCGCGACTTCTTCGACGTCTTCGGCCGCCGCTCCACATCGCCCGCCCCGCCCTCGCGCGATGAGATCGATCGCCTGCTCGAAAAAGTCTCGTCGAAAGGGCTTGCCAGCCTCTCGGAATCCGAGAAACAGATGCTCCGACGAGAATCCGCGCGCCGCCGCTCGTTCGACGCCTGAATCATGCCGCTCCGATTCACCATCGAGGCGCGATCGAAGGCGACCGCCGCGCGAATCGGCCGCGTCGAGACCCCCCACGGCTCCTTCGACACGCCCGCCTTCATGCCCGTGGGCACCCGCGGCAGCGTCAAGGGCCTCCTCCCCGAACTCGTCGCCCGCACCGGTGCCCAGATCATCCTCGGCAACACCTACCACCTCCTCCTCCGTCCTACGCCGCCCGTCGTGGCCTCGCTCGGCGGGCTGCATCGACTCATGGGCTGGCCCGGGCCGATCCTCACCGATTCCGGCGGCTATCAGGCCTATTCCATGGCCGATCTCAACCGCCTCGACGACGACGGCGTGACGTTTCGCTCGATCATCGACGGCAGCGAGGTGCGGCTGACGCCCGAATCCGCGATCGCCGCACAGAACGCGCTCGGCGCGGACATCATCATGGCCTTTGATGATTGCCCGCCGAGCATCGCCGCCCCGCCTCCAGATTCGAGTCGTGCCGACGCCGAGGCGGCCGAAGGCGAAGCCCGTACACCAGACCCGCGGCTCACGCGCGCCCTTCGCCGCGACGCCAAAGGCGATCCGCGCGCGCGCCTCCTCGTCGCCAACGAGCGCACCGTCCGCTGGCTCGAGCGCTGCAAGGCCGCGCACTCGCGCGCGCACGATCAAGCCCTCTTCGGCATCATCCAGGGCGGGACCGACCTCGACCAGCGCTCCTGGTCCGCCGAGCGCATCAGCAATATCGACCTTCCCGGCTACGCCATCGGTGGGGTGGCCGTGGGCGAGGATGCCGACCAGATTGCCCGCGTGGTGCGCCACACTGCGCCGCTCATGCCCGCCGAGAAGCCGCGTTATCTCATGGGCGTGGGGTACGAGCGGGACATTGTCGCCGCGGTCCGCGCGGGCGTGGACATGTTCGATTGCGTCCTCCCGACCCGCAACGGCCGCAACGCCAACGCCTTCACCCGCGAGGGCCAGATCCGCCTCCGCAACGCCCGCTTCGCCGACGACACCTCGCCCATCGAGCCCGACTGCGACTGCGAGGCGTGCCGGCCCGCCTGGCCCGATGCACCCGGCCCGTTCTCCAGGGGCACGCTCCGCCACCTTTTCATGGCCGGCGAGATGCTCGGGCCGATCCTCGTCAGCCTGCATAACCTACGCTACTTCCAGCGGCTGATGGTGGACATCCGCCGAACGATCCGGGATGATGACTGGACCGGATTGGCGAGCCGTTGGCCGGCCTCGGGGTTGTAGCATCTAGGTTCCAGTCGCCGCCGGCGTTCCCGGCGCGAGCATCGGCAGAAACATATGAACGACATTTCCCAATGGGGTACCGTGGTCCTTGCTCAGACCGCGGAAGGACCCCGCGTGCCAGGCGCGCCGGGTGCCAATCCCGCCTCCCCCACAACCCCGGGCCTCCCCTCCGGCACCACCGGTGCCCCCAGCAACCCCAACGGCGGCGGCTCGCCGGGCGGCTTCGGCGGCATGATCTGGATCATGCTCGCCGTCATGGTCCTCTTCGTCGTCATGACCTCGACGGCGGGCCGCAAGGAGAAGCGCCGCCGTGAGGCGATGCTCTCGGCGCTGAAGCGCGGCGACCGCGTCCAGACCACCGGCGGCATCATCGGCTCGATCATCGAACTGGGCGACCATGAGATCGTGCTCCGCGTTGACGAGGCCTCCAACACCCGCATCCGTTTCGCCCGCGCCGCCGTGCAGCAGGTCGTCCGCGAGTCCAAGGACCGGGCCAACGGCGAACTAGAATCCAAACCCGCAGAGCCCGCCAAGACCCGCTAAGCCCCTTGGAACGCCGCCACCCATGCGAATCCTGATCCGCAACCTCTCCATCACCATCGCCGTCCTGCTGCTTTGCGCCTGGTCGGTCTATCCGCCCGAGACCAAACTGCGCCTGGGCAAGGACCTCGCCGGCGGCGTCAGCCTCGTCTACTCCGTCCAGATCAAGCCCGGCGAGCGCGACGTCATCCCTCGGATGATCGACGTTCTCAAGCAGCGGGTCGATCCCGACGGCCTCTCCGAAGTCTCGATCGTCCAGCAGGGCCGCGAGCGCATCGAGATCACGATGCCGCTGCCCAACGAGCGCGTCAAGCGGCTCAAGAAAAACTACGAGGACGCAGTCGGCGAGATCGGGCAGAACCAGTTCGATGCGGCGCGCTTCGAGCAGGTGATGCGACTCGACGCCGCCGCGCGGCAGGCCGAGGTTGCCCGGCTCGCGCAGGCCTATCCGGCGCGCGCCGAGGCGCTGAACAAGGCCGTCGCCGCGTATGACGCCGCCGGGTCCGCCCGCGCCGTCGTCCGCGACCAGCAGGCCCGCATCAAGGCTGCACGCGAGGCCACCCCGCCCGCGCCCGACCTCGAGAGTCTCGTGCAGCAACTCGATCCGCTGGTGGCCAGCGCCGCCGACGCGGAACTCGCGTACGACGCGGCCCGCAAGTCCGCCGTGGGCACTCCGCTCTCTCCCGTCGATGTCCGCCGCGCCGTCTCGCTCTCCAACCAGCCGCGCTCCCTCCGCGACGCGAAGACCGGCAAGGTTCTCCGCATGGCCAGCCCGCGCGAGCAGGCCCTCGAGCGCATCCGCTCGCTCCATGCTGATTCCAAGCCGGAACTCGACAAGGTGCTCGCCGCGTGGGAAGACTACGCGAAGGAGCGGCGTCAACTCGACGATCCCGCCGACCTCAAGCGCCTCCTCAGCGGCGCGGGTGTCCTCACCTTCCGCATTACGGTGGACCCTGGCGCACACCCGGAGGAGGATCGTCTCCGCCGCGAACTCCGCGAGCGCGGGCCCAAGGCCGTCCGCTCCCCCGACGCCCACTGGTACCGCGTCAACCGCATCGAGAACTGGTACGACTCGACCGACCAACTCCGCCAACTGATCGAAGACCCCGCGGGCCTCTTCCGCGGCCAGCGATTGGTCGGCGATGTCTACGACGGCGAGTACTTCGTCCTCTGCTGGGACACGCCGGGCAGCCGATTGACCAACGCCGAGGGCGATTGGTCCGTCTCCGGTGCGTTCCCCGGCACCGACGAACTGGGCAAGCCCGCCATCAACTTCCAGATGAGCCCCACCGGTGCGGGCCTGCTGGGCGACCTGACCCAAGAGCACATCGGCGACCCCATGGCCGTCCTGCTCGATGACCAGGTCTACACCGCGCCCCGCCTGCAATCTCGCATCTCACGCAGCGGACAGATCACCGGCCAGTTCGACCAGCAGGAACTCAACTACATCGTCCGCGTGCTCTCGGCCGGCTCGCTCCAGGCCAAACTCTCGCCCGAGCCCATCAGCGCCAACAACCTCGGCCCCGAACTCGGTGCCGACAAACTCCAGAAGGGCATCAACACCGGCTATTGGGCCTTCGGCGTCGTCTCGGTCTTCATGATCGTCTACTACTTCCAGTGCGGCGGCATCGCGGTCTTCGCACTCTGGTGCAACCTCCTCATCATCCTGGGCGTGATGGCCCTCAACCGCGCCGCCTTCACGCTCCCCGGCATCGCCGGCATCGTCCTCACCTTCGGGCAGGCCATCGACTCGAACGTGCTGATCTACGAGCGCATGCGCGAGGAGTTCCGCCGCGGTGCCGACATGCGCACCGCCGTCCGCCTCGGCTTCTCCAAGGCCCTCGCCTCCATCGTTGACGGCAACGTTGCCAACCTCATCATCTGCGTCGTGCTCTATTACGTCGGCACGCAGGAGATCAAGGGCTTCGCGATCACGCTGGGCATCGGCGTCGTCGCCACCCTCTTCTCCGCGCTGATCGTCAGCCGCCTCATCTTCACGATCCTTGTCGACCACGTCGGCTGGCGACGCACCTCCATGCTGCCCATGATCTGGCCCGGGCTCCAGCGCGCCCTGACCCCGAAGTGGAACTGGATCCGCCTCCGCTGGCCCTTCGTCGCCTTCTCCACCGTGCTCACCATCGCCAGCATCGTCGCGGCACTCAGCCGCGGCGACAAGATGCTCGACACCGAGTTCCTGGGCGGCACTGCCGTCGAACTTTCATTCGAAGACCCCGCGACGGGCCAGCCCAAACTCATGGCTCGCCCGGCGGTGCAGGACATGGTCAAGGAGATCGCCGCCGACGCCAAAGAGGGCGACCCGCTGCTCGTCTTCCGCGATGCCGACGTCCTGCCCATGGACCCGCGCGACGACGGCATCACCTCCGACCGGTTCAAGATCAAGACCGTCTTCGAGCCCAACGAGAAGGCCGTTCTTGGCGCGCTCACCACGAAGTTCCGCGACCTCATCAAGAGCCGCCCCGCCCTCGCCTTCGTCGAGCACGAGCAGGTCGATTGGCGCCGCGCTCCCGTCTTCAAGGTGCTGAGCGCCTCGCTGGGCGAGGACATCGGCAAGCCCGCCGTGCGCGACGACGCCACGCGCTACTTCGGCGGTGCCGCCATCCTCCTTGACCGCATCGATCCGCCCGTCTCCAAGGCCGCCCTCGTCGAACGCCTCGACCGCATTCGCGGGCAGCAGGACTATTCCGACACGCTCGGGCGGCAGCGCGAGGTTCGCGTCATCGAGGGCACCGACGACAACGCCACGGCCGCCGTCATTCTGATCCGTGACGACACCATCAACGCCCTCGAGAGCGAGGATCGATGGGAGACCGAGGTCGCTGCCCGCGAGTGGCGGCTCACCCGCGACGCACTCACCCAGGTCACGCAACTCGCCAGCGTCCAGACCTTCAGCCCGACGATCGCCGCCACCTTCAAGGCCCAGGCCGTCGTCGCCATCCTGCTCTCGATCATCCTGCTGACGATCTATGTCTGGGTGCGGTTCGGCGCGGCCCGCTGGGCGCTCGCCGCCACCCTTCCGCTCTTCCACGACGTTGTCGCCATCATCGGGCTCATCGCGCTCGCCCAGTTCCTCTACGAAACGCCCGCGACGCACGGCTTCGCGCACGCGCTGGGCATCATGCCCTTCCGCATCGACCTCAACATGATCGCGGCGCTCCTCACGATCGCCGGATTCTCGCTCAACGACACCATCATCATCCTCGACCGCATCCGTGAGAACAAGGGCAAACTGCTCTACGCCTCCAGCAGCGCGATCAATAACTCCATCAACCAGACCATCAGCCGTACCCTCATCACCTCCGGCACCACGCTCATCTCCACGGTCATCCTTTACGTCTTCGGCGGAGAGGCCGTCCGCGGCTTCGCCTACGCCTTCACCCTCGGCGTCTTCGTCGGCACCTATTCCTCCATCGCCGTTTCGGCTCCCCTCGTCTGGTCGCCCAAGGCCGACGCCTCCCGATCCGATAAAGGCTCCAGGCACCCGCCGACGGTGGCGGCCTCCGCGTAGCGAGAACCCGGCATGTCCGAGAACCTGGGACGGGCCTTTGGCGGTGTGGCGGCCCTCGCGGGCCTCTGGATCGCCGTCTACTGGTGGTGGGAGCCCTCGTCCGCTCATTCCCGTGGCACCGCTCCCATCTCCACGCCAACGGCGCGAGGCTCGCCCGAGGCCGACACGCCTTCGAGCCGCGTTGAGCGGAGTTTCGCGGAGCCGCTTCCCGCGCCGGGTTCTTCGACCACCGCGCCAACTCCTTCGCTGCCCTCGCCGATCCCCGCCGTCACGCCCCCCCGCTTCCGCGACTACACCGTTCGCCGCGGCGACACGCTCGCATCCATCGCCCAGCGCGAACTTGGCGCGGCCAAGTGGGCCGAGGCCATCTCACGTTCCAATCCGCTCGCCGATCTCGATCGCCTCAGGCCCGGCCGCGTCATCCGCATCCCCCTCGACCCGTCCAATATCCAGGGCAAGCCCAATCCCGCTGCGCCCCCGCCCGTCGTCGCTTCAAAGCCAACGACGACCGCCTCACCCGCGCCAACCTCGGCCCCGACGGCCCAAGCCGCGACCACCTACCTCGTCCGCCGCGGCGACACGCTCTCGGGGATCGCCAAGGCCCACTATGGCAGCGCCGCCTTCATCCCGCTGATCGCCAAGGCCAACTCGCTCGACGACCACGACTCCCTGCGCGAGGGCCAATCGCTCATCCTCCCGCCCAAGGAGTGACAAATGCCCTCCATCATCAGCGCGCGGTAGCACCCAGGCGTTGTAAAATCCTTCCATAAAGATGGAAAAACTCTTGACCGATAAGCCAAAGCCGAGTACCTTGGTCGCGCAGAGCTGAAATCCAAGGAGACTCGCGATGATGGTCCCCCTCCCCCCCCCCCCGACGACATCTGAGTAGTGCGCTCGTGGCCGCTGTGATCGCAACGCTTGCACCGCAAACAGTGATGGCGCAGCAGGTCGGCGAGATCAAGTTCTGGGGAACTCCGATCCCAGACCCGCTGCCGCAAGGTGGGTTCGTCCAGGTCGAGACGGGATGGAGGCATTGGGTCGGTCTTCGTCCAGACGGCACGGTCGAGTGCGGGACTGTGGGTGAGCCGTTTGGCTGCGCCAACGCGCCGGGTCTGCACGAGAAGTTTGTCTACATCGTCGCGGGCTACTACCACAACTTCGGCATTCGAGCCGATGGCACGCTCCGTGCCTGGGGGACGAGCATCACGGGCGATGAGGCGACCGTGCCGGCTGATCTAGAGCGGTTTCATCTTTCGCGTAGCGAGTACCCGCAGTGCTTGAAGCAGTTGGCGGCGTCTGAAGGCGTGACGGCGGCGAGCACCGATCGCATGGCGTTCCAGAGCGCGTCCCTGGTGCGGCAG
>JBJXFQ010000117.1:0-7195 GCA_046155605.1 Phycisphaerales bacterium | reverse complement strand
GGGTTATCGGGGGCGGGAGCGAGCCTCGCATGGCCCAGATCAACGTGCCGCTGCCCCAGCTCAGGAAGCTCGGCGAGACCAATCGCCGCGATCGCTGGTGGCTGGCACCGCTGCTGACGTTCCTCGGCTTCTCGGCGTTCATCGTCTATTCGACGTGGGCGGCCTTGCAGGGCCAGCACTACTTCGTGCCGGGCACGGAGTACATCTCGCCGATGTACTCGCCGGTGATCTTCGACTCGTGGAAGATCGATCCGCTGACGAGCCTGCCGATCGTCTCCGGGCACGCGTGGCTCGGGCCGTGGCCCTCGTGGCTGCCCAAGACGCTGCTCTTCCTCCCGCTGACGCCCGCGTTCATGATTCTCTGGGCACCCGGCGGATTCCGATTCACCTGCTACTACTACCGCGGCGCGTACTACAAGGCTTTCTGGGCCGATCCCGTGAACTGCGGCATCGGCGAGCCCGGACTCCGCGGCAAGTCCTATCGCGGCGAGCAGAAACTGCCCCTCATCTTCCAGAACGTGCATCGCTACTTCTTCTACGTCGCCGTGCTCTTTATCGGCCTGCTCAGTTACGACGCGATCATCTCCTATTGGTTCCACGACGCCGGTGGACACGGGCACTTCGGTATCGGCGTCGGGTCCCTCGTCCTCACCGTCAATCCCATCCTGCTCGGTTGCTACACCTTCGGCTGCCACGTCTTCCGGCATCTCATCGGCGGGCGGCGCGACTCACTCTCGACGCTCGGCGGGCAGCGGAAGGCGTACGACTGCGTCTCGTGCCTCAACCGCCGCCACATGCTCTGGGCGTGGCTGAGCCTCTTCTGGGTGGGGTTCACGGATTTCTATGTGCGAATGGTGTCGATGGGAGTGATTCACGATCTTCGCATTCTCTGATAGGCCGGCTTACCACAGAGACGCAAAGGCACAGAGAAATAGCAACAGGAATGGCAATGTCCAGAAGCAAGGATCAAGGCGTTGGGGCGGGGAGTGACTCCTCTCCGTGCTCTCGGTGCCTCTGTGGTGAAATAGGTTCGGAGAGCCCGCGATGAGCGACTGGGTTACTCACGAGCACGACGTGGTTGTCATCGGGGCCGGGGGCGCGGGCATCCGGGCCGCCATCGAGGCCTCCGCCTCTGGCGCACGCACCGCCCTCATCTGCAAGAGCCTCCTGGGCAAAGCCCACACCGTCATGGCCGAGGGCGGGATGGCCGCCGCCATGGCCCACAACGACGACCGCGACTCCTGGAAGGTCCACTTCGCCGACACCCTCCGCGGCGGGCAGTACCTCAACAACTGGCGCATGGCCGAACTCCACGCCAAAGAGGCTCCCGATCGCGTCCGCGAACTCGAAGCCTGGGGTGCCGTCTTTGATCGAACCAAGGACGGCCGGATCAACCAGCGAAACTTCGGCGGCCACCGCTTCCCGCGACTCGCCCATGTCGGCGACCGCACCGGCCTTGAACTCATCCGTACGCTCCAGGACCACTGCGTTCACAAAGGCATCGACGTCTACATGGAGATGACCGTCTCCGCCCTCTTGCAAGAGACGCCCGGCGGCCGCGTCCTCGGTTGCGTCGGTTACGACCGCCAGACCGGGCAGATCCACCTCTGGCACGCCGGTGCCGTCGTCCTCGCCACCGGCGGCGTCGGCAAGGCCTTCAAGGTCACCAGCAACTCCTGGGAATACACCGGCGACGGCCACAGCCTCGCCTACCAAGCCGGTGCCGAACTCATGGACATGGAGTTCGTCCAGTTCCACCCCACCGGCATGGTCTGGCCCCCCTCCGTTCGCGGCATCCTCGTCACCGAGGGCGTCCGCGGCGAAGGAGGCGTCCTCCGCAACAAGGAGGGCCGTCGATTCATGTTCGACGACATCCCCGACAACTACAAGCCCTCCACCGCCGACAACGAGGACGAAGGCTGGCGGTACGTGACTGGTGACAAGGCCGCCCGTCGGCCCCCCGAACTCCTCACCCGCGACCACGTCGCTCGCTGCATCAACCGCGAGGTCAAGGCCGGTCGCGGCTCGCCCCACGGCGGCGTCTTTCTCGATGTCTCGTGGCTCAAGACCAAGATGAAGAACCACGAGGAGCACATCAAGAAAAAACTACCCTCGATGTACCACCAGTTCATCACCCTCGCGGGCGTCGATATTACCAAGGAACCGATGGAAGTCGGGCCGACCATGCATTACATCATGGGCGGCGTCCGCGTCGACGGCGACTCGCAGATGTCCTCCGTCGAGGGCCTTTTCGCCGCCGGAGAGGTCGCCGCCGGCCTCCACGGCGCCAACCGTCTCGGGGGCAACTCTCTTTCCGACCTCATCGTCTTCGGTAAGCGCGCCGGCGAGTACGCGGCGAAGTTTGCCAGGGAAATGGGCGCGCCACGCGCGGGCAAGGCCGCGATCGACGAGGCCGTGCGCACCACGCTCGAGCCGCTCTCGCGCGCGGACGGCCGCGAAGGTCCGTACCAAGTCCAGTACGCCCTCCAAGAGGTCATGCTCGGCGTCGGGATCGTCCGTGAAGAGAAGGAAATGGCCCAAGCCATCGACGGCATCGAGCGCCTCAAGCCCCGCGCCGCCGCGTGCTCGGCCCCCAAGGGCCGGGCCTACAACCCCGGCTGGCACACCGCGCTGGACCTCCGCCACATGCTCACCTGCGCCGAGGCGATCGCACGGTCCGCGATCGAACGCAAGGAGAGCCGCGGCGCCCAGTTCCGCGAGGACTTCCCCAAGAAAGACGACGCGAACTTCGGCACCTTCAACCACGTCGTGAAGAAGGGCCGCGACGGCACCATGCAGGTCTCCCGTCGACCACTCTCCCCGGTGCGCGACGACCTGAAGCAGGTCATCGAGGAAAACAAGAACATCTGAGGTTGCCCATGAGCGCAGGCAAGGTCATCACCCACATCCCTGAATCCGGCCGAGACGCCCTCTTCCGCGTCTGGCGCGGCGACAGCACCGGCGGGCAGTTCGTCGACTACCGCATCCGCATCCAGCCCGGCATGGTCGTCCTCGACGCCATCCACCAGATCCAGGCCGAGCAGGCCAATGACCTTGCCGTCCGCTGGAACTGCAAGGCCGGCAAGTGCGGGTCGTGCAGCGCCGAGGTCAACGGCATGCCCCGCCTCATGTGCATGACCCGTCTCGATTTGCTCGACCTCGACATGCCCGTGATCGTCGAGCCGATGAAGGCATTTCCCGCGATCCGCGACCTCGTCACCGACGTCTCGTGGAACTACGCCGTCAAGAAACGCATCCGCCCCTTCAAGCCGCGGAAGCCCGACGCCGCCGACGGCACCTGGCGCATGCAGCAGGACGACGTCGACCGCGTTCAGGAGTTCCGCAAGTGCATCGAGTGCTTCCTTTGCCAGGACGTCTGCCACGTCCTGCGCGACCACCACAAGCACGACGAGTTCATCGGCCCTCGCTTTCTCGTCTATGCCGCGGCGCTGGAGATGCACCCGCTCGACGCCGAGGACCGCGTCGGCGACCTCAAGAACGAGCACGGCATCGGCTATTGTAACATTACCAAGTGCTGCACCAAGGTCTGCCCCGAGCACATCACCATCACCGACAACGCCATCATCCCGCTCAAGGAGCGCGTCGTCGATGAGTTCTACGACCCGCTGACGAGGCTGTTCCGCATCTTCCGGACCACCAAGGCGTGACTGACGCGAGCGCCGCCACGCTTTCCGCCCTTCTCGACAGCCGGTTCGGGTGCAGTGCGCGTGGCCCGACGTTATGATCCCTCGCTTGGAGGTCTGGAGGCTGCAATGGTCCGAAGCGTGCTCTCGTCTGTGGTGCTGGCCGCTCGCCTGTTGGTCCCAGCGAATGCCGAACCTCCCGCGGTTGCGCCCACAATCCAGACCGAGGCAGTCGCGAGCGTGGGAGACGCCGCGGATGATCCGGCCCTCTGGGTCCATCCGACCGAGCCCGACAAGAGCCTGATTCTCGGGACGGATAAGAAGCGCGGCCTCGGGGTCTACGACCTCGCCGGCAAGCAGGTGCAGTTTCTCGACGACGGCAAACTCAATAACGTCGACATCCGTCAGGGCGTCATCTGGGCAAAGGACAGCATCGATCTTGTCGCCGCCAACAGCCGCTCCGACGATACCTTGCTCCTCTACCGCGTTGTTGCCGGACGCCTCGAGCGCTTCGGCCCGCCGATCCCCGCGCAGGTCAAGGAGGTCTATGGCATCTGCCTTGGCATCGATCGCGCCACGGGTACGACGCACCTCGTCGCCTGCGGAAAGAGCGGCAAGGTCGTCCAGTTCACACTCCGTCCCGACGCCACGGGTCAGCCCATCGCCTCGCTCATCCGAGACTTTCATGTCGGGGGCCAGTCCGAGGGCATGGTCGTTGACGACGAGCGCGGCGAACTCTTCATCGCCGAGGAAGGTGTCGGCATCTGGCGATACCGCTTGGTTCCTCCAGGGGACGAAGACGCCACCGCCAGGACGCTGGTCGACGGCCTTGGACCGCGCGGCAACCTGGCCGCCGATGTCGAGGGCCTCACTATCTACCGTCGTGACAAGCGAGCGGGCTACCTCATCGCCTCGTGCCAGGGCGAGAACCGCTTCGCCGTCTTTGCTCGCGAGGATGGCGACCGCTATCTCGGGTCGTTCCGCATCGGGCCGGGCGATGGCCTCGACGGTGCCGAAGAAACCGACGGAATCCACGCCTGCGCCGCCCCGCTGGGCTCGGCCTTTCCGTTCGGAGCGTTCGTCGCACAAGACGGCATCACGGCAAACGGGCACCAGAACTTCAAGGTGGTGCCTTGGGAGCGGATCATGTCCGCGCTCGAATCTCAGTCCAAGTAGATGTCGCAATCTTCGCGCGGCACTGACAAGTCCTTAGCACAATGTTAGGGATGTACACTGCCCGCTGCGACACATGCCAACTCCTTCCCTGCTATTGTCGTGCCTTCCTCGGGAGGCAACTTGCATGCGGCGTTCGAGATCGTCTTTCCGGGCAGTGTCCGCCGGCTTCACGCTGATCGAACTCTTGGTCGTCATTGCCATCATCGCGCTGCTCATCGGCCTCCTCCTGCCCTCTCTTGCGGGTGCTCGCGAGGCCGGACGCCAGACCCGATGCGCCAGCAATCTTCGCCAACTTACCGGTGCCTCCCTCACCCGCGCGCACGACCGCAAGGGGCAGTTCACCACCGGCGTGTGGGACAACGAGATCAAGAAGTCGCAGGGTCCCATCGATCAGAAGGGCTGGGTCGCCGACTTCGTGATCGATGAATACGCGATCCCCGCTCGAATCATGTGCCCGGGAAGCATCGCCAAGGCCAGCCAGTCGCTCGATCCCGACCGCTTGAATGGAAACAACGGCCCGGTCTGGAAGACCTTCACGCCCACCGAGGTCAAGCAGTTGCTTGCCCAGGGATTCAACACCAACTATTGCCAGGCTTGGTACCTAGCGCACACCGACATGAAATCGAAGCGTCCCTCGGGCATCCCAGGCTACAACGGCGACCTCGACAACAAACTCTTCACCCTCGGTCCGCTCAAGGACGGCTCCCTCGGGGCCGCGGCCATCCCCAGCAAGGTTCCCTTCTTCGCGGATTCGGCGATCAAGGTCGGTGACGACGAGGTAGACATCGGCGGCGAGGTCGTCGTCGCCGCCAAGACCCTCACCGATGGACCCAAGGGCCTCGCCACCAGCCCAGGCACGGGCATCGTCTTCGGCCGTCAGGACTACCTCGACTTCGGCACGGCGCACGGCAAGGGAAGTTGGACCGCCAACAACGACACCTTCCACGACAAGCAGTACGGCTTGATCGGGTTTGCTGATGGGCATGCCGAGATCTTCCGCGATGTGTTCCGCGACAACCGCTGGGGCTACCGCGGGGCGACTACTCCCAACGGCTGGACCGTTCAGGTCTACGACGAACTCGAGGGCCGCGTCTACGGCGGGTGGCTCTCGCACAAGGGCCTGAACTGGTAGCCCAAGGCCTCTTGCATACGCCGATTCGTTCGTCCATGTCCATGGTCGCCGAGACCCGCGCGACCGAACCATCGAAGGAGAGACCCATGCCACGAGTTCGCCATGTCGTCCACGCTGCCGCTCTGCTCGCCTGCCTCGCCGGCTCAGCCGTCGCCCAGCAGGCCTTCATCAGCGAGATGCTCATCAATCCGCCCAGCCCAACCCCGGACCAGGGCCGCGAGTCCATCGAGATCATGGGCACGCCGGGCCTGAGTCTCTCGGGCTGGAAACTCATCCAGATCGAGGGCGACCTGGGCACCGGGGCGGGCACTGTTGATTACATCCTCGACCTCTCGGCGATGTCCATCGGTTCCAACGGGCTCCTGCTCATCCGCGACGACCCCGCCGTCCTCAATCCCGCCCCATCCGCCGGCACCAATGTCGTCGTGATGGACTTCAATCCCGACATCGAGAACGGCAGCGCGACCTACATCCTCGGCTTCGGCACCTTCACCACTGCCGTGGGCACCGACCTCGATACGGATAACGACGGCACGTTCGACAACCTCACCCCCTTCGCCGGCTTCACCGCGGTCGATGTCGTCTCGTTCGTCGATGGTGACACCGGCGGAGTCGAGTACGCCGACGACCTCGGCGGCACGACGCTGGGCGACCTTGGCACCTACACCGCCGACGCGCTGTATCGCATCATCAACGCCTCGGGACAACCCGTCCGGTGGGCCGGCGGCGATGTCCTCGACCACTTCAGCACGCTCGTCGACAACTACTTCGACGCCAACGAGAACTTCGGATTTGCCGAGTCCGGCATCGTCATCCCGCCGAACCCCCAGTTCGCCGTTGCGCTCGATCTGGGCGTTCGCAATCGCTCGCCCATCGCCCCGGCCTGCTACGCCAACTGCGACGGCAGCACCATCACGCCCATCCTCAACGTCAACGACTTTGTCTGCTTCAACAACCTCTTTGCCGCGGGCGACTCCGCCGCCAACTGCGACGGCTCGACCACCACGCCCATCCTCAATGTCAACGATTTCGTCTGCTTCCTCAACGCCTTTGCGACTGGGTGTTCATAACCAAGAGCGGGCGCTTCGGACTCACCGCCCCTCGGCTTCCGAAGGGCTAAGAGCCTCTAACAGAATACTGGATCGAGGGTTCTGAAGCAGATGAGGATGCAGCCGAGGGAGAGGAAGGCCTGGTGGATGTCGGCTCGGCGTTCGTAGCGTACGCGGAGTCTGCGGAACTGGTG
>JBJXFQ010000115.1:0-24569 GCA_046155605.1 Phycisphaerales bacterium | reverse complement strand
CTCGGCCTACCTCACGCAGAACCCCGCCGCGGACCTGACGCAAGACGGCACGGTCAATGCTTGGGACGTAGCGACCTTTACCGAGGCCATCGCGTGCCAGTGCAACCCGCCGATCCCGCAGCCGTAGCCGATCGCACCCGTGAGGAGGCCAAAGTCACCAAGGCGGATGTGCTGTTTCGCATCACTGCTTGGGATCAATCGCGCGGTCGGCTTGCGGCTCGCCGGGCAGCCCGCGTCTGCGCGCAAGTTCCGAGCGGGCCGCACCCTCACTACCATCGCCCATGACCACCGAAGGCTTCGGAACACGCGCGATCCACGCCGGCCAAGTGCCAGACCCCACCACCGGCGCCATCATGACGCCGGTCTATATGACCTCGACGTATGTGCAGGCCTCGCCCGGGGAGTGCAAGGACGGCTATGACTATGCCCGCTCCAAGAATCCCACGCGCCACGCGCTGGAAATGAACGTCGCATCGCTCGAGGGTGGCCGGCACGGGTTCGCGTTCTCCTCGGGCCTCGCGGCGATGGACTGCGTGCTCCACCTGCTCGCGTCGGGCGACCACGTCGTGCTCTGCGACGACGTCTATGGCGGCTCGTTCCGCCAACTCGACAAGGTCTTCCGCCACCTCGGCATCGAGACGACCCGCGTGGACATGACGGACCCGGGCGCGACGGAACGGGCGATGCGGCCTACGACGCGGCTCGTCTGGATCGAGACGCCAACCAACCCGATGCTCAAAGTCATCGACATCGCGGCGACGGCTGCCATCGCACGCAAACGCGGCCCGGTTTCAGGCTGGAAGTGGGGCGGGGGCGAGAAGGGAGCCGGCCGCTCGGGCGAACCCGGCAAGCCCGGCACAACGCGCCCGCCGATCGTCGTCGTCGATAACACCTTCGCCTCGCCGTTCCTGCAGAATCCGCTCGCCCTCGGGGCCGACATCGTGCTGCACTCGTGTACGAAATACCTCGGCGGGCACTCCGATGTCGTCGCGGGCATGCTCGTGGCGAGTGATGACGAGCTCGCCGATCGCCTGCGGTTCCTGCAAAATGCCGTTGGTGCCGTGCCGGGCGCGATGGATTGCTTCCTGCTCCTGCGCAGCACCAAGACGCTGCACGTCCGCATGGAGCGGCACTGCGAGAACGCCGGCAAGATCGCACGCTTCCTCGCGGGCCACGCGGGCGTCGAGCGGGTCGTCTATCCCGGCCTCGAGTCGCACCCGCAGCACGCAGTCGCCAAGCGACAGATGCGCGGCGCGGGCGGCATGATCACCTGCACGCTCAAGGGCGGGCTCGATAAGGCCCGCCGATTCCTCGAACGCGTCCGCATCTTCTCGCTCGCCGAATCGCTCGGCGGCGTCGAGAGCCTCATCGAGCACCCGGCAATCATGACGCACGCGTCGGTGCCGCCCGAGAACCGCGCGGCCCTGGGAATCTCCGACGGGCTCGTGCGGCTGAGCGTGGGCATCGAAGACGCGGCTGACCTTATTGCGGACATCGAGCGGGCGCTGGGGTAGGGGCGATGCTCTCGCGGATCATGGCTGCGATCGAACGCGACGATCCGGATGACATCCGTATCGTTGTCGAACGCGCCGAGAAGAATGGCGACGACATGATTCTCCAGATCGCGTGGGATGAATCTGGCGAGGCTCGACAACAGGCTTGTATTCAGTGTCGCGGCGTCCCGCATCACAACCTGTCACTGGGCTATGCCGACAGGCTAGAACTCGTGGCTGATCATGTGGTTCTGTGGCCATTCACCGAACCGCGCGAGCAGCTCTATTTCTACGGGCCGCGCGAGAACGCCGACACCGTGCTCGGTGCATTGATGCGTGAACACAAGCGCGCGGCGGGCGAATACCTCGACTTTTGGGCCTGTTTCAACGACTCGCTGGTTTCGGATTACTTCGACATTCTGTCCGCACCGTCCGGCGTGTTGGCGACGGGGCCGGCACCCTTGATACGCGCCTACGCCCGCGCGCTCGAATCCGTCGGCATGCGACACTCCGTACTCGAACTCGGACCCGCGAAGCATTGGAACGGTAGAGACTGGGTCGAGAACGCCATGCCGCTTCACGCTCTCTTTCTTGGTGACTCGCTCGTCATTGCGGAAGACTTTGTCGAAACTGCGCGGCTTTAGAGGCTCTCCGCTTCCGCCGCAAGCATCTCCTCAATCGTCTGTCGCCGGCGAATGAGCCGCGCCGTCGATCCCTCGACCAGCACCTCGGCCGGCAGCGGGTGGCTGTTGTAGTTTGATGCCATCGTCATGCCGTACGCGCCCGCCGTGAAGACCGCGACCAGATCGCCCGGCGCGAGCGGGGGCAGCAGACGGTCCTTCGCGAGGAAGTCCCCCGATTCGCAGATCGGGCCCACGAGGTCCGCACGCGTCAGCCCCGGCAGGCCCGGATCCTCGGCCCTTCGCGCCGGCACGAGCCCCGCTCCCGGATTCGTCGGCCACGCGAAATGGAACGCGCCGTACAGCGACGGCCGAATCAGCGTCTGCATCCCCGCGTCCGCGATCACGATCCGCTTTGGGCCGGTTGGCCCGGGGACGGTCTTGGTGTACCGCACGCGCGTGAGCAGAATCCCCGCGTTGGCCGCGATCGTGCGCCCGGGCTCGAGCAGCACCCGCAGCCCGCTCGCCACGCGCTCGCGCAGCAGCGGCACGATCGCCTCGGCGTAGTCGCGGGCCGAAGGCGATCGCGCGGATTGATAATCCGCGCCGAACCCACCGCCGATGTTCAGGGAGCGCACGAGGTGCCCGCGGGCCGCGAGATCGTCGATGAGCGCAAGCGTCCCGCGGATGGCCTCGACGTACGGGCCGGTTTCATAGATCGGCGATCCGATATGGAGGTGCAGGCCGTCGAGCGTGATCGCCGGCCTCGCGGCAGCCCCCTCGCCGAAGCGATCAAAGAGCCGCCGGGCCTCGTCGAAGTCAACGCCGAACTTGGCACCCTTGACGCCGGTGGCGGTGTATGCGTGGACGTCGGGCGCAACCTGCGGATTGACGCGGAGGGCGACGCGGGGCGTTCGGCGCGGCACCCGGGCGGACGCGCTGGACACTCGCGCGGCCGCGACCTCGGCGATGGCCTCCAACTCCTGCTCGGACTCGGCGTTGAACCACCCGATGGGCGGGTCCATCGCGGCTGCGATCTCCTCGCGGCTCTTGCCAACGCCCGCGAAGACGATCCGCTCATCCGGGCACTCGGCCCGGCGGGCCCGCGCCAGTTCGCCGCCTGAGACGACATCGAGCCCCGCGCCGCGAGCGACGAGCGATCGCAGAATGTGCAGGTTTGAGCAACTTTTCACCGAGAAGCACACCAGCGGCGACAGGGGCGCGAACGCGGCCGCAAGCCGATCGAAGTGCCCCTCGAGCGTCGCGCGCGAGTAGACATAGAGCGGGGTGCCGAACCGCTCGGCCAGCGCCGCCGCGTGCGCGCCCTCGCACATCAGTTGGCCGTCGGTGTAGGTAAAGGCGTCCATGGTGAGGATGCTACATGGGAATCGGCTTTGCCGGGGCCGGGCTACCTCGCCGCCGTTCGACAACGACGCGGTGCCCCCGGCCTCCGCCCGGTGGTCTGCGCGTATGCTCCGACGGACGGCAGGCGAAGGGCGATCGCGCCGCAGCGAGCGTCGTCGCACCCGCAACGGAGTCACCGATGGGCCCCAACCTGGACCAACTCGCCCGTGCAATCGACGCGATGCGATCGCACACCAACCGCGCCCTGCTGGGGCTCACCTCTGTCCGTCGCAAGGTCTACCGCCTCGAGGCCCTCGAGCGGATGGCGGCGGCGGGGCGGACGCCGCGGCTGCCGATGGCCTTCCAGTCGCAGTTCGGGGAGGACATGGTGCTCTGCGACCTGTTCGAGGGGAAACTCGATGGGTTCTACGTCGAGTGCGGCGCGGTCGATGGCATCAACTGCAGCGTCAGTTACGCCTTCGAGGCCATGGGCTGGACGGGGCTGCTCGTCGAGGCCGCCCCCGAGCCCGCGGCGCTCTGCGCCCAGCGCCGGCCCCATAGCAAGACCGTCCACGCCGCCGTCTCACGCAAGGGCAGCACCGGCACGGCGACGTTCAACGTCGTCCGCGAGGAGTCAACGTGGTCCTTTCTCAACCCCACGCCCGAGCAGTTACGGATGATCCAGCAGGCCGGTCGCACGGCCCAGCCCGTCACCGTGCCGCTGACGACGCTGGACGCGTTGCTGGCGGACCATCGCGGGACGGTGGACTTCGCGATGATTGATGTGGAAGGCAACGAACTCGACGTGCTCGACGGCTTCGACCTCGATCGCTTCCGCCCGCGGGTGCTCATCACCGAGGAAAACAACCCGACGCCCTCTTCCCCGCTGGTGGCGTCGCTCCAGGCTCGCGGATACCACCACATCGGATACCTCTGGGTCAACCACTTCTTCGTCCGCCGCGACGACGCCGAGATGATGGAGCGCGCGAAGCGGACGTACCTGTTCTGATCGCGCGTGGCCGACTTCGCCTCACGGGCGCGGTCGCCGCGCCTTTGGATCGCCCGGATCAGGCTTCGGCGTGAGCACGAGCAGTGTCGGTGCTTCGTCGCAGACGTAGATCACGCGGTCGGGATCGATCGCCACGCCCTCGGCGTGCGCCGCGCTCGCGGGCAGCGCAAACTGGCTCAAGACCGTCCCGGCCCGCGACACCTCGAGCAGTTTCTTCGACTCCTGGCTGAGGATAAGCAGATTGTCCCTGTCGGGCGTTGTCTGGAGCGTCGGCACGATCGAGAGCGCCAGCACTTCCGCGAGATCGGTCACGCCCAGAGAGCCGGGGTTGAAAAGCGACGCCAGCGAGCCCGCTCCGGTCGCGAAATCAACGGTCGCCAGAGAGACGGCCATCGGCGTCTTCTCCTTCGCGAGCACGAACTTGCCCGTGGGCGGATCGAACGCGAGCCCCTCCATCCCGTCGTTGCCGATGGTGGGGCCGAGGTTGACGGCCGGAAGCGAGGACCGCGCGACGGTTCCGCCTGGCGTGAACGTGAGCCGATAGACGGTCTGGAGGCGTTCCTCGACGATGGCGAACTGCCCGTTGCCGAGGTATGCGAGGCCTTCGGTGTCGGCGAAGCCGGTGAGGGTCATCATGCCGATCAGCGTGCCGGTCTTGGAGACCTCGACGAGCGATACGCCCTCGTCGCCGAGCACGAAGAGGGACTGGCGGTCCCAGTTGTATGTGATGGCCGAGGCCTCGGCCGCCGCGGGGGGCAGATTGAACGTGCCGGCGAGGTGGTAGCGGCCGAGATCGACGGAAGTGACTTGTGCCGTGGCGGAACTCGTGATGGCGGCGGCAACCGGGGCGGCAAGACTGACGGCCAGATTCGCGGACTGGGTTCGCATGGTTCGCTCCGCTGGGCCTGCACATCATTGCACGGTCAATGCGACGGAATGCACCGGTGCGGGCCTGTCGGCAGCCGGGCCACCCCTACCATCACCCCTCATGCCCTTTGATCGCCGATTCATCCGTAACTTCTCGATCGTCGCCCACGTGGACCACGGCAAGTCCACGCTCGCCGATCGTCTGCTCCAGGCCACCAACGCCGTCTCCGCGCGCGAGGCCAAGGAGCAGATCCTCGATTCGATGGATATCGAGCGGGAACGCGGCATCACCATCAAGGCCTCCGCCGTCACCGTCGCCCACCGCCACAAGCCCGGCGCGACGACCGACGAGCTCGAGAACGATTACGAGGCACCGGTCGATGACGCGGGGCATCATCGTGTGGCAAAGGGCACGGCCGCCGAGCACGGCGACCTCTACATGCTCAACTTCATCGACACCCCGGGCCACGTCGATTTCAACTACGAGGTCTCGCGCGCCCTCAAGGCGTGCGAGGGCGCGATCCTCGTCGTCGATGCGACGCAGGGCGTGCAGGCCCAGACCGTCGTCAACGCCTATCTCGCCATCAACGAGAACCTCATCATCGTCCCCGTCGTCAACAAGATCGATCTGCCCTCGGCCCGGCCCGAAGAGGTCGCCATGGAGATCGAGCAGGTGCTCGGCATCGACGCCACCACTTGCATCTACGTCTCGGCGAAGACCGGCCAGGGCATCCCTGAACTGCTCGCCGCGATCTGCGACCAGTTTCCGCCGCCGCGCGAACCCAAGATCACGCAGACCCGCGCCCTCATCTTCGATGCGCAGTACGACGACCATCGCGGCGTCATCGTCTATTTCCGGCTCTTCGAGGGCACGCTCAAAGTCGGCGACCGCATCAAAATGATCGGCACGGGCCGCACCTTCAACGTCACCGACCTCTTCAAGTACACCCCCAAGCCCCAGCGCGTGCTCGACGACAACGGCAAGCCCGCCGCCGTCGGACCGGGCGAGACCGGCGCGCTCGTCGCCGCGATCCGCACGCTCGCCGACGTCCGCGTGGGCGACACCATCACGCTCGACAGCGATCCCGCGGCCGAGGCGCTACCAGGCTATCAGCCGCCGCGACAGATGGTCTTCTGCGACTTCTACCCGGCCACCGGCGAAGAAGGCGAGCAATCCACAAGTTTCGACGAACTCCGCGAGGCCATCGGCAAACTCAGCCTCAACGATTCCTCCTTCACCTTCCTGCCCGTCCATTCCGACGCGCTGGGCTTCGGCTTCCGCTGCGGGTTCCTTGGCCTCCTCCACATGGACATCATCCAGGAGCGCCTCGAACGCGAGGGCGGCGTCGAGATCATCCAGACCGCCCCCACCGTCTCCTATGAGGTCCAGGTCCGTGGCGACAAGCCCGACCTCCACAAAGAAGGCGGTGGGCAGAAAACGATCGAGGTCGTCCGCGTCGAGAATGGCAACGCCGTGCTCGAAGTGCACAACCCCGCCGACCTGCCGAACCCGAGCAACATCATCGAGGTGCGCGAGCCGATCTGCCGCGTCGATATCCTGCTGCCCAAGGCCGACATCGGCCCGATCATGAAACTCTGCCTCGACCGCCGTGGCGTCTACAAGCAGCAGACGTTCGTCTCCGAGGCGCGCGACATGCTGAGCTTCGAGCTGCCGCTGGCGGAGATTATCTATGATTTTTATGATAAGTTGAAGGGCGTGACCGCGGGCTATGGCACGATGGATTACGAGGTCATCGGATATAAGAACGACGACCTGGTCAAGATGGACATTCTCGTGAACGGCGACGCGGTCGAGGCGCTCTCGATCATCGTGCACCGCTCGACCGCCGAGCGCCGCGGCCGGGCGCTCATCGCGCGGCTCAAGGAGCAGATCCCCAAGCACCAGTTCGAGATCCCGATCCAGGCGGCCGTCGGGTCGCGCGTCATCGCCCGCGAGACCATCAAGGCGTTCCGCAAGAACGTGCTGGCCAAGTGCTATGGCGGCGACGTCTCGCGCAAGCGGAAGCTGCTCGAGAAGCAGAAGAAGGGCAAGAAGCGGATGAAGGCCGTGGGCAGCGTGAACATCCCGCAAGAGGCGTTTATGGCGGTCTTGGATCAGGGGGAGTAGGGAGGCGGCATCATGTCACATGAAGTTGTTTGTATTGGAAATACTTTTGCAGAGTTTCTTGTATACGGCTTTGCTGACATGCCTCCGACTGCGCAAGCTACTTCCGCAGAACAGTTGCTGATGTTTGCCGGAGGAATGGCAGTCAATACCGCTTACTCACTAGGTAAGCTCGGCACAAGGTCCGCAGTAATCTCCAAGCTTGGTACAGGCAAGACCAGCGAAGGAATAATTGGGTTGCTGAAAGGTGTTGATCACTCTTGCTTTATGCGTTCTCATGACGTTGAGACACCCCGGATTGTGACGTTGGTGTCACGCGATTCGTCTCGCGAACGGCGGTTCATTGTGGTGCAGCATCACAGCTCCCTGCTTCGGCTGTCTGACCTTCGCACCAAGCGTTCGATTCTTGAGACTGCAAAGCTAATTCACTTCGGAGATGTCGGCAATATTCCGGCTGTTGAAGAAGCGGAGGTCGTTGGGTTCCTGCGCGATCTCAAATCCAAAAACAAGGACTTGGTGATTACCGCCGACATTGCTGCGCTCGATCGCATTAAGGACGAGCGCGTTCAGAAGTCATTAATCCCATTCTTGTCGACGCTTGATTACTTTCTTCCTAGCAATGTTGAGGCTGCGATGCTGACCGGTATGGAGTTGGATGATTACGAGGAAGCGGCAGCCGTACTGCACAAGCGATACAGGGTAAGGAATGTATGTATCAAACTGGCTGATCAGGGAGTGTATGCATCCTTTGATCGCGCCATTGATACGGTTGCGGGCAATTCAAAAATCATTGATCCGTTTTGGGTGAACGAAATCAAGGACCGCACTGGCTGTGGCGATGCGTGGTGTGCCGGTTTCATTCACGGATTGCTTAACAAGCAAGATCCCGTCACTTGCCTCGCGCTAGGCAACGCGTGCGCTTCCATCTGTATTCGACACAAGGGACCCAACGGCTTTCCGGTGTCGATCGACCAGTTGCGAGAGCTTACTCGTTCTCGTACCGCGTAGCCGAGGCTTTCTGAATATCGCACCTACGCTACTATGCCGTCAACGTGCTTCGGGGCTTGCCCGCGGTAGATATCCACGCCCCTTCCGAGGTTGTCGCGTATGGACAAGACACTTGATTGCGTCGAACTGAAGCGGCAGGGTGCCGAGCACGTCCGTCGGCTGACTCAGGGCATGGACCGCGCCCAGTTGCTCCGTTTCTGGGCCGATCGCACCCGCGAGCTGGAAGAGCGTCGGCGTCGGGCGCTCGAGGACCAGAAGCGATCGGCATGAGAGCGGCATAGCCGTCGGCCTTCGTGCCGCCCCCCTCTCGCCTCTATACTCCCGCATGACGGCTTATCGCGGCATCATTGAGAACGGCAAGCTTGTCCTCGAAGGCGGAGAGAAGCTGCCCAACGGCACCGAAGTTGACATTCGGCTGCGTCAACCCCCGAAGTCGAATGGCAAGGCCCGAAAGTCCAAGGCACCTAAGCCCGTCGATCCCATTTATCGGATCGCCGACCTCGCCGTGAACGACGACGGCCCGCGCGACCTGGCACGCAACCTCGATCACCACCTCTACGGCACACCGCGCCGCCGCGCCGCCAAGCCCCGCCGTGCTTAACTCGGAGATGCCGTGCCAAACCCCGTTTTCCTTGATAGCAGCGGGTTGATCGCGGCGATCCGGCGGAACGACAGCCTGCATCGCAAAGCACGCCGGGTCCTTGAGTCATTCGCCGATGAAGGCGTGCATCTGATCACGAGCGAGTGGGTGCTGTGCGAGTTTCTTGCGGGTGCGGCACGCCGCCCGATGAGAGCTGTTGCCATCGACGTAGTCGATCAGCTTCGAAGCTCAAACGTGGCAGAGATCGTGTCATCCGGTCCGCGGGCATTCGCCGCCGCCCTCGACCTCTACCGCCGCCGTACCGACAAGGAATGGTCCCTCGTGGACTGCTCCTCGATCCTGATCTGTCAGGACCGTGGCATCCGCCAAGTCTTCACGCACGACCACCACTTCCGGCAGGCCGGTTTCGAGACGCTGCTCGTCTGAGCCGCCTCTCGCTACGCCCGATCGACCCCCCTACGCCGCCTCGCGCGCTTCCCCCGGCCGCTGCGGGCGTACGTTCGCCGGCGTGTCGGGCGCCTCGCGCCAGTCTTCCGCCGCCATTACCCGAATCTCGCTCGCCAGCGTCTTGCGATAGCCCAGAAGCCGCACGACCTCGAGCACGTCGGTCCAACTCGGGTAGACCTTCGCGTTGGCCTTCTTGAAGCCCTCGATGGCCATCAGGAACAGGAACTGCTCCTGCGTCAGTTCTCCCTCTTCCGCGGCCTTGGTAAAATCCGAGAGTCGCCGGCCCGGGCCACGCCGTCGCTCCAGGCCCGTGGGGCTCCCCATGTTATCGTGGCGACGGTCAGGTCCGCGAGGGTGGTCGGCTTCCATGCTTGGCTCCGCGGCGACGCGAAGCCCGAGGCCTCGACGCGCCCTTCCTACAGGTCGTCGTCGTCCTCATCGTCTATCTCCTCCCCGTCCTCCACCGTCTCTTCATCGTCTTCCTCGATGAAGTCCTCGTCGTCGTCCTCGAACATCTCGTCGTCCTCGCCCTCCTCATCGTCGAGGAAGCCCTCGTCCTCCTCCTCCTCGTCATAGGCCACAGGACCGGCGTAGTCCCACCACGCCGGCCGACCAACCCGCCCCGTTTCCATCAGAAGTTCCGTCGTCATCGGCGCGCCCTCCAGCGGCTTCCCTTGTTCCACATCCGGCCTCGCGACCCGCCGCGCGCCGGTACACTACTGACTGTTCCGGCCCTGTCAACCCCCCCTCCATCCGCGCCGTTCGCGTGGAGGGCTCCGAGGGGCTGCCACCGGCCCCGATCCTTGTCCACCTCCCCGCGACCGTCAACCCGATGCCCATCCCTTCTTCATCACCTTCCGCCACCCCCCTCCAAGCGCCCAAAGTCGAAGCGCCCCCAGCCGAGCCCGAGCAGTTCGCTCCGCTCGCCGCCTTCGCCGCGTGGCTCCTCCCAGGCGCGGGCCATTATCTCCACGGCCAGACCCGCCGCGCCGCCCTCATCGCCATCGGCATCCTCGGCACCACGATCATGGGCCTCCTCATCGGCGGCATCGACTCCGTTGATCGCCGCGAGGACTCCATCTGGTTCGCCGGACAAGTCCTCGTCGGGCCGATCGTCATCGGTGTCGATCACATCAACCAGACCTACGGCAAGGTGCGTGACCGAGTGAACGAGCGCACCCGCGCCGGTGTACGGCCTGTGGACAAGTTCCGCACCCCTCGCCCCGACGAGGTCCGCGACCCCGCCACCGGGCAGGCCCGCGCCGCACGCCCCGATGAGAAGCCCTTCATCTCCAAGTCCATCGGCCGCATGAACGAACTCGGCACCCTGTTCATCGCCGTCGCCGGGATGCTCAACCTCATCGCCATCATCGACGCGGGCATGCACGCCCCGAGGCGCTCCTGATGCTGCCCTCGCTTCTGGCCGGCTCGCTCACACCTTGCCCGCTTTTGGCTTGGCGGCCCTTCCTCGATCCCCTCAGCCTCAATGCGTATTGGTGGGCCTTTCTTGTCCCGCTGGCGATGGGCGTCGCGTTCTCCTATCGCGCCGTCCGCATGAAGGATCTCTCAAGCCTCACCGCCTTCGGCCGCCAAGTCATCATCATGACGTGGCAGATCGTCGCGGCCATGGTGATGCTCGGCGCGGGCGTCTTTGTTTTCCTCGAGTACGTCCTGCCGCGCATCGCCCCGATGCCATAAGGCGACGGGTCGGCCTCGGGCGCGCATCTCCAAGGGCAGCGGAGCCGGAGGAGCGTCCCCATGTTGCGTGCCTGCCTCGCCGTCCTCGTCCTCGCGCCATTCCACGCATTGGCCCAGCCCGCGGACCTTCGCGCCGCGCTCGACGACGTGCGCAAGCGTCACAAGGCACCCGCCGTTGCCGCGGGAGTCGTCCGGGACGGCCGGCTTCTGGGCGTCGGGGTCAGCGGCGTGCGTGCGCTCGTCCCGGAGGGCGAACCCGTGCCGGCCACCATCGAGGACCGATGGCCCACGGGCTCCTGCACCAAGCCCATGACGCGGTTCATGATCGGTCGCCTCGCCGAGCGTGGCCTGATTGATCCCAAGGCGACGCTCGCGACACTCCTGCCCACGATCAAGATGCGGCCCGTCTATCGCGACGCGACCCTCACGCAGGTCTTGGCTCATCGCGCTGGAATCCAGCCCTACACCGAGATCGGTCCGCGGATCACACCGATTCTCTTCGAACTCAAAGGCACGCCAGAAACGCAGCGCGCCGCGTTCGTGGCGCATGTGCTCCAAGAGCCACCCGTGGCCGATCCGGGAACGCTCTTCGAATACTCCAACGCGGGATTCTGCGTCGCGGCGGTCGCTGCCGAGACCCGCACGGGCAAGGCCTGGGAGGCTCTCGTTCAGGAAGAGGTGCTGGCGACGCTGGGCATGACGAACTCAATCGCCGGCCGCGAGCCCGACGCCGCACGCCAGCCCAAAGGCCACCTGCGCGGACCCGATGGCTACCGCGTCGCCCCGCGTGCGATGGCCGGGCTTGCCGCGATGGCGCCGGCAGGTGGCGTCAAGGCCACGCCCGCTGACTTCGCCCGATTCGCCGCCGCATACGCCGATCTGCAGGCCGGCCGTGCCGTCGGCGGGCTCTCCGAGGCAACCGCTCGGCTCATTGTGGAATCCGGCCCCGGCGACCAGGGAGACCCCGGCTCGCCGCAGATGTTCTTCGGAGGCGACGGGCATTACACCGCGGCGTTCGCCATCTGGCCACGCCTTCGGCTGGGAATCGCCGTGCTCAGCAACGCGGGCGAGTCCGACGACCTCTGCGCCGACGCCGTCGAGGCCATCCGCGTCGCGCTCGCCGACGACGCGCCCGCGCAGGGCGGCGGCCCACGCGCGATTCAGGTGCCCCAAGGCAACCCGCCCAAGAGCCCGCGCTGGGGATTCGTCCTCGCCATCGAGCAGGACAGTTGGTCCATCCGCGAGATCGTCGAGGGAAGCAGCGCCGAGAAATCAGGGCTGCTCGCCGGCGACGAGGTCGTCGCCATCAACGGCACCCCGCTCAAGGACCTCTCCGAGGGCAAGCGCGCCGAGGCGCTCCGCGAGTCCACGGTCACGCTCGGCATCCAACGCGATGGCAAGGCGATCGATGTCACCCTCAAGCGGTGATCAGCACTCCCGTGGTGCCGCATACGCATCGCAACCCTCCGCCCCGATGCTCGTCGTGAACTTGTACGTCCTCATCTTCGCGATCGGTGGCGAGTAGATATGCATCGTCACCAAATCCGTCCCCGGCGGCTGCATGTTCGCCACCTGATGGATGTCTGCGTCCGCCGCCGCGCACACATATCCAGGCGGCATCGGAATCGTCGCGACCGGGCAGATCAAGCCCGATTCCGTCATTCGGAACCGAATCTCCGTCCCATCGCCCTCGATCACCCGGAACGCGCAACTCACGCCCTGGTGGTCATGGATCGGCGTCACATGCCCGCTCCGCCAGCACAGGATCAACAGTTCGTACCACGCCGATCGCGCCACCGTATTGCGGCGATAACTGCCTTCGCCAAAGCAGCACGCCGCCGACACATCGGCCCGCGTCAGCGTCGTCTTCGCCAGCAACCGCGAGAGCACATCAAGGTCGGCCCGGCCCGTCAGCGAATCCAAATACTCGATCACCGACGCCAACTTCGGATAGCGCGTCGCCGCGGTACAACCAGAAACGTCAGCAGTGGTGGCAGGCATGGCAACGCCATGATACCACGGTGCGGGCCGAACTCATAGCGCCATCAACCGTGACACGGACCTTGCTGCAAAGGCCCGAGACGCAAAGCGGTTATCGCACCCGATCACAGTGGCTTGCCAAGCAGCCGCCGCTTCTCGTACACATGCTTCAGGTGCCCGTCTAGGTGATCCGCATAGCCGCCGACCAGGTCCGCCAGCGTCCGCTTCCCATTGAGGCTGTGAACGCCGTACTTCTCGAACGCCGCCGCGGGCAGCGCCCGCAAGACCTGCGTCGTCAGCAACCGATTCATGCGGAAGACCTCGCACGCCATCGCCGGGTCCACGCGCTCGGGCGCGAGATTTCGGATGAACGCCGACTCGTCATAGTTCACGATCAGCGGCACGTTCTCCGCCGCTACGCGCTTCATCCGATCCGACGCGATCAGGTCGCTATCCATCAGATGCACGATGATCTGCTGGATCGACCAGGTGCCGGGAATCGGGAACGCGTTCAGGTCGGCGGGCGAAAGCCCCGCGATCGCCCGCGCCGGCAACTCGGCCCCCGCCGCGTAACGATCAATCATCGCGATGATGCTCATGGCGGAGTCTACGGCACGAACGACGCCGCGTTCGAGCTCGCCGTGCCGGTTCTGACGGGGAGTGCGGCGGTGGCACAGGCGTCCCGCCTGTGCGGACAAGCCGTTGCGTCCTGCAACCGCTACGCTCGGATCGATTTTTCGCTCTCAAAGTTACTGGAGCACACGCCATGGCCCGCAAGAAGTCGTCCACCTTCACCGCCGAAGAGCGCGCTGCGATGAAGGAGCGCGCGCAGGAACTCAAGGCCGAGGCTCGCGCGAGCAAGGCCCGGGCCGAGGGCGACGCCACCGTGCTCGCCACAATCGCCGCGATGCCCAAGCCCGACCGCACCCTCGGTGAGCGGCTCCATGCGATCGTCACGGCCGTCGCGCCCTCCCTCACGCCGAAACTCTGGTACGGCATGCCCGCCTACGCCAACAGCGACGGCAAGGTCGTCTGCTTCTTCCAGGCCGCGCAGAAGTTCAAGACGAGGTACGCAACGTTCGCCTTCAGCGACGCGGCCAACCTCGACAAAGGCGCGATGTGGCCGACGGCGTTCGCCATCAACGAGCTGACCGCCGCTGAAGAGACGAAGATCGCCGCGCTCGTGAAGCAGACGGCGAGTTCGTGAGGCCGTTCTTGGGTAGGTCGCACCTCCGGGGCGACTTCTTGCGTATGTCGCGTCCTTGCTGCGATCCGTGCTTTGGTGGTGTAGGCGTCCCGCCTGTGTCTTCTCTGCTCTGTGGTGGCACCGGCCTCCAGACCGGTGACTACCCCTTCTCCCCTGCTCCTTCTCTACTCTTCGATCGCGTGCCACCGACTTCGGCTTTGCGAAGTCGGTGCGTTCTGTCGAGTGCCCCGGTGCCACAGCCGCGGCGACGTCGATGCTCGAGAACACAACACCATCGAAGTACCAAAGCGGACTTCGATGGCACGAGACCGCAGATGTTTCCAAGCCATCCGTCGGAGGGCGCCGGCGCGCGGCGCCGTGTCTTTGTCCTTCTGGGGATGGAGGTCCGGAGGAAGGGGCTTCCCCTTCCTCTGGCCAGCAAACGACTGAATCCGATCCTCGACAGCCGCAAACCGCTCGTTGTGACTGCCGGTGGCATTGACGGTCTCTCCGTGCCATCGAAGTCGATGCCACCCGTCAAGTCCGCCCACACTATTGAAACAAGCGATTGAAGGCAGACTTGTTGTGATCGTGCAGGCGCTCCGCAAACTCATTGAGGTAGAACATGTCGGGTGAATATCGCTGCGCCCTCACACGAACGCGATACTGCGGATTGTCTGGATTGAGATCGAACTGAACGAATCCCACGCCGAACAGCAACGAGAGCGCTTCAATTCGGCTCTGATCCTCCTCTGGCATCTCGCCAGGCATGACAAGATACACTTTGTGAGAAAACAGCCTATATGCGGTCGCCTGTCCGAATGCCGTGATCGATTCCGTCGGACTTACCTTCACCTCGGCCGAGATTATCTCGAGGTCAAACTTGACGCGGTTCGAGGGCAGAGGCTTGAACGTTCCGACGACGTCTGGAGTCCCCCATTTGCTACGAAGGCCCGCACCGCCAAGCGCGATGGCCTCGGTGGCTTCGTCAAGGTCATTCTTCAACCACTCTGCGAACGATTCATAGAAGTCGCTCTCTCGCAGAGCCGCCTGGGGTGCCCCGGGCACGACGACAGGCGGTCCGTTTCCGCTGGCACTCGGGCTCGCCGTGAAAAGCCCTCGACTGGGCTTGATGATCTCGCCGGTAAAGGTCTTGTCCAGGTCCCACACCGCGCCGTGAATAGTGTTCACGGGTGTTTCGGGATGCGCGGTAGAGAGTTGGCGTATGAGCACGGAATAGCGAATTCCGCCGGGTGTGCCGGTGATGATCTGTTTGGCGATCCTCTGAATGTCTCTGCCGCTAAGTTTGGCCATATCCAGATTCTACCCAGAGCGGGCGAATGTGTGGCATCGTGTCGCTGCTGGCGCGTCCCTCGCCTTCCTCTGCCTTCCTCGCGACACCGAATGCGTCACATGCACTACGCCATCGCACCTTGCATCCCGCCGTTACGCATTTGAAGCCAGCATCCGCCGCGCCGTACTTCCCGCGACATATCCGCTCGCCCACGCCCACTGAAAGTTATATCCGCCGATGCGTCCATCCACGTCGCAGATCTCGCCACAGAGGTGCAGCCTCGGGCACACGCGCGACTCCATCGATTCCAGATGCACCTCCGAGAGCGGCACGCCCCCTGCCGTCACCTCCGCAAACAGGTACCCGCGCGAGCCCGTCACCGTCAGCGGCATCTGCGTCGCCGCGTCCGCCAGCGCCCGCCGTCGTTCGCGCGTCAACTGATGCCCCGGCAACCCCACCTCGACCCCCGCCATCTCGCACAGCACCCGCGCCAGCCGCTCCGGCAGCCGCTCCGCCAGAAACCGCAGCGGCGTCGTGTTCTTCAGCCCCGCGAGATCCGCGTCCAGCGCCGTCGGCGTGCGCGAGGGGAGCCAGTTAATGGCCAGCGCCGCCGCGTCCGAACTTCCGCCGCCGCGCGCGAGCCAGTATCGGCTGATATCAAGGATCGCCGGGCCACTGAGCCCGAAATGTGCGCACAAGACCGGCCCCTCAAACGCCACCAATCGCTTGCCCGTCGCCGATCGCAGCTCCACCGTCGCCGGTGCCGCGATCCCCGAGAGTGCGCACAACGGATGCTCCCGCGGCAACGTCAGCGGCACTAGCGCCGGATATGTCCCCGTCACCGTGTGCCCCAGCGCGCGGGCCATCCGATAGCCGCCGCCATCGGAGCCCGTCTTGGGCAGCGAGAGCCCGCCGGTGGCCAGCACCACGCGGCGAGCGAGCACAAGCCCCGTTTCATCTGGTCCCGCACCATGCGGCCCAGTGTCCCGCAGTCCTGTTTTATGATGTTCCTCGCTATGTAAGTTATTCCGATTCGTTTCCGTGCGCGGGAACCCTGCGCCATGTGCTTCCGCGTCGTGCGCCTCTCGACCCTGCCGCGCGATCTCGAAGCCTTCTTTCCTGCGCGTGATGCGTTCGACCCGCCACGGATGCCACACCTCGACCCCCGCCTCGCGCGTGGCTCGCAGCAGCGCGTCCAGCACCGTGCGCGCGCTGTCGGTCGTCGGAAACAGTTTGCCCGTCTCCTCGCGCTTCAGTTCGACGCCCAGTTCGCGAAAGAACCCGATCGTGCGCGGCACGTCGAACTGTCGCAGCACCTTGCGGATCGCGTTTGGCGATGAGCCCGCGTACGCCCGCTCATCTACATGGTCGTGGGTCACGTTGCAGCGCCCACCGCCGGCGACCAGTATCTTGGCCCCCAGCGTGCGCGCGCCGTCGAGCGCGACGATCCGCGCACCCGCGTCGGCAGCGCGGCCGGCCCAGATCGAGGCCATCAACCCCGCTGCACCGGCACCGACCACCGCGATATCCACAGGCTGCACACGCGCGTCGTTCACGCGCGATGGTACCTTGCTCCAACGCGCGTGCTCAACCAGCCATAATTTCTCTTGACACGTTTGCGATCCTCCTGTATGTTGATGCGTTGTCGCCCTTGGGTTCCGTTCGGCACAGGAGGCCCGCATGTCCACTTTCAACTTCCAGCACGGCCTGCGGCAATACGGCGTTAGGGGGGGGGGTAGGTAGGTTCAAGGCGGCGATCACGGCGGTCGTGCTGGCCGGTGCGCTGGTGTCACTGTTTGCCGTCGCCCCCGCCGCCGCTCAGCCCGTGGACCCCACTGAGGCCATCATGCGGTTGCAGTCGATGTATCCCGGCGCGCGCGCCAGCGTCCATGACGCTCGCACGCGGCTGATCTACGGCGTCCCCATGACGCCCGGCGAGACGCCCGACGAGGCAGCGTCGGCGTTTTTTGCCGCGCACGGCGAGGCGCTGGGCGTCGGAGAGTTCACACGCTCGCGTCGCTGGGCCGCGGGCGCACGAGAGGGTCATCTGACCGTTGTTAGTTTCACGCAGTCGATCAATGAAACGCCTGTCGATGGCTCGCTGCTCCGCGTCGCGGTGCTGAAAGCGCGCGGCGAGCAGCCGTGTCGCGTCGCGCTCGTCGCCGCCCGCCTCGCGGCACGGCCGGCGCCAGACCCCATCGCCGTCACCGCCGCCGGCGCGGCCACGCTCGCCCTGGCGCAACAGGGCTATGCAAACCTGGAAGTGACGGGCGAGCCCGTGTTCGTCATTTTGCCTGCCGAACGCGAGCGCGATACCTTCCGCCCCGACGCCTGGACCTGGCGCGTGCCGGTGGCCTTCGGCGAGGGCGGTGTGGGGGGGCATGACCATCTGCCGCGCTCCTTCTTCATCAACGCCTGCACCGGGCAACTTATTAAGGTTCGCGATGAGTTCGCGCATGCTCATGCGACGAGTGGCAATTCGCACTCGAGCTGTACCGAGATCGCAAGCAGCGATGTAACGGGATTAGTCCGCGCTTACGCTACGCCGACGAACTTGCTGCCGCATCGTTCTACGAATACACCAACTCTGACTGCAATTGCCAATTTGCGAGTTACTGGCGAGGACAACAACAGTTCCGACGATGACGAGGGTTACACCGACGGCAGCGGCAATTTCTCGCTGACGCTCCCGACTTCTAACAATGTTGATATCGAGACCCGTTTGGGGCCGACAGGCACATGGGGCGGTACGCAGTGGTTCGTGGTCAACTGTCAAGGCGACTTTGTGCCGCCAACAACTCCAATAGCGATTGGGGCATCGACAGCCACGACAAGCCCTGGTACGCTGAACTTCAACTTTGGCAATCAGAACGAATATGAGACGGCCGAGGCCAACGCGGCTGTGCAGGCCAATCGGTGCTTTGAGTATGTGATCTCGCGACTCGCGATCGACATTAATCTGTTTCCTAACGCGCTAAAGATTTATGTTAATGCAGACATCGGACTCGGGATGGGCCAATATGTTCCATCAAGCTCGACACCATCATTCATTTCACCATCATTGCGTTTTGCAAAGGGATACAATAATGGCAGCGTAGGCTGGTGGAATATGTGCTACAGCAGCTTGTTTCCTCATGAGTTTGGGCACTATCTGGCGGACTCTCTTGGCACAGATTATGCGTACGAGTTCGGTGAAGGCTTGGCGATGGCGTTTTCCAATTTGGTGAACAATGATCGCGTTCAGGGGCGTTCGTTCCTCACCAATACAGGCCCTGTTGACATTCATCTCTGGAACGACCCCACGGACAGCAGCATCAACTGCCAATACCCATCGTCCCCAACCTCCTCCCCTTGTCCGTGTGACGGTGGACATTTGGCAGGCCAACTGCTGGCGGGTGTCTGGCTGAGGATTACCGATGGCATGGTGGCTCAGCATGGCGCAACCAACGGACTTGAGATCGCGAGATCACTGTTTATGAATTGGATCCTGTTGACCGCCGGCGCGCCCCTTGACGGCTGCAACTCGGCGGACGAGGAGACGCTCGATGAAGTGCTGACGGCCGACGATGACGATGCCAATCTCGGAAACGGAACTCCAAATGATGACATTATTCTCTCGGCCTTTGCCAGCCATAACATCCCGTAGTGTGCGCGATGGCACAGCTCAAGATGGATTGCTTGCAACGCGGCCGCTTGCAGTCGCGCTCGCGATTTTCGCTCCAACGCTTTCGCACGCCCAAACCGCCGTGTTCGATGCTACGGCAATATACTCGGTGTCGGTGCGCGAAGTTGATCGGATTACAGGCGCGCCCTCGAGCGCCACGCCGGGGTTCATCGACCCCTCCGAAGCCGTGCGGCTTACGTTTGCAGTTTCCTTCACGCCGCTCGTGGGGGCGGTCGCGACATACACTCCGCCAATTCCCGGACCTGGCACCGGTACGGTTGTCGGCTGGGCGTCATCAACGTTACGACTCATCGGTATTGGGGGCACGGATGGCATTTTCGGCAGTGTTGTCGTTGCACCTGGCTTTGTCGCGCTGACTCCATTTCCTGAGCCTGGAGGTTTGTCGACCTTTGGCGCCTGGAGCCCCGCAATCGCATTCAACACTCCGGGCATCAACGCCACAAACCCCGTCGACCCGCTCGTCGAACTGACATGGACGCCCACGAACGACACACCGAGAAGCATCAGCTTCCGTACGGCCACTCCAGTCGGCCTCAATCAGCCCGCCCAGCGGATCGGCCTCTACATCGAACCACCCGGCGGCTCGCCGACAACCATGAGCTCATGGGTGCTTGACGGCCGCACGACCCACGCTGACACCGGCCCCATCGTCATCGTCCCCGCGCCCGCCGCGCTCCCGCTCGTCCTCGCCGCGCTCGCCCTGCCGCGTCGGCGACGAGCGACGAAGTCGCTGACGGCCGACGATGACGATGCCAATCTCGGAAACGGAACCCCCAATGATGATATTATACTTTCTGCCTTTGCCAGTCACAACATCCCGTAACACCCGTGACAATGTCCGCCGAGCCAGACTCCAGGCATTCGGCTGGCATGGAATTGCCGCCGCGCTTATCGCCCCTACGGTTTCCTATGCTCAAACCGCCGTCTTTGATGCCACGGCTGCATACTCGCTGTCGATCCATGAAGTTGATCGGATTACGGGAGCAGCATCGAACGCCACGCCGGGGTTCATCGACCCGTCCGAGGCGGTACGTCTTACGTTGGCTGTTTCGTTCACACCGCTTGTTGGTGCTACGGCGACTTACTCGCCCCCCATTCCCGGCCCCGGAACCGGCCTTGTGGTTGGATGGGCGTCTTCGACGTTGGGACTTGTCGGGACCGGCAACACCAATGGCCTCTTCAACAACGCGGTTGCCGCAGCGGGTTTCAATGCACTCGCGTTGAATCCCGCGCCCGGAGGGCTACTGACATTCGGCGCATTCAGCCCAGCCATCTTTCTGAACACGCCCGGCGTCAACGCCAACAACCCTATCGATGCGTTCGTCGCATTTACTTGGACCCCCACAAGCTACTCGCCCCGAGTGGTCAGCTTTCGCACGATCACCCCCGAAGGCCTCAATCAGCCCGCCCAGCGGATCGGCCTCTACATCGAACCACCCGGCGGCTCGCCGACAACCATGGGCTCATGGGTGCTTGACGGCCGCACAACCCAAGCCGATACCGGCCCCATTGTCATCGTCCCCGCGCCCGCCGCGCTCCCGCTCGTCCTCGCCGCGCTCGCCCTGCCGCGTCGGCGACGCGCCTGAGCCAAAGCAGCAGATTTCTCATCAGTCCTGCTTGCCACTGCCGCAGGCGTCGCTCCGGCTCAGAGTGATTTCAATGCGGGCATGGCGTGCGATGCGGGAGCACCCCCCACCGGCACTCGCCGCGATACCTATGTTGAAACTGCTTCCGAGTCGTGCGGCCTCCCCCTCCGTCGCTCGCGATGCTCGCTACACCTCCCCCGTAGGCGACGGGGGAGGGCGCAAAGAATCGCTACGCTTGAAAGGTGATTGCTTTAGACCGCGCGGCGGTCGAGGAGCCACGCCACGCAGGTGAGCGGCGGGAGCAGCAGAAGAGCGAAGGTCGCCAGAATCTGGGCCGTCGAGAGTTGCGTGACGTGATCGACCGAACGCCAGACGAGGATGAGCCCGCCGGCAAGCGTGGCCAGGGCGATCGAGCCAATGGCGAAGCGTCGTGCGTCGGAAGCCTTCATGCTGTCCTCGTGTCGCCCGCGTCGCACTCTCGCCAGCGGGGGGGCGAAGTCCCCGTAAGGGTTGCTACCCTAGCGGGCGCGGCGAGGAGATGCAAGTGCGGCAAGCCGGCGCGCGGGTGGCCGCATTGTGGAAGCGTCGCCGACCGGATATCGTCCGAACCCCGTGAGCGCCGATCTGCCAACACCGTACGCCGAGCCTGCTCGCTGTTTGCCGCCGCGCTTCCCGCGGAGCATTGGAGCGGCGTTGCTGTCGGCGTTCGCAGGCCTGGCAATCGCCGGCCCAGCGCCGGCCCAGCCGCCCGCACCGGCCCAGCCGCAATCCGCACCCCCTGCCGCCCCGCCGCCCGACGAGCCCGATCCGTATGAAGGCCGGGTCATCCGCGAGGTCGTCATCCGCCGACCCGTCGATGGCAAGCCCGGCGAGTTTGAACCCGTCCCAGGTTCAACGGCCCAACTCGCCCGCAACCAGATTCGCTCGCTCGAAGGCCGCGAGTTTCGCCGCGACCGTGCGCAGGAAGACCTTTCGCGACTGACGCGGCTGGGACTCTTCCGGACGATCCGCTCCGAGGCCCAACTCAACGCTGACGGCTCGGTCACGGTGCTGGTGACGGTCTCGGAGCGACCGTTGGTGCAGGACGTGCAGGTCGTGGGCAACCGACAACTGACGGACCAGGACCTGCTCGCGGCGCTGAGTGTGATCCCCGGCACGCCGGTCGATCGGCTGCAGATCGACCGCGGCGCGCGAGCGATCGAGGGGGCGTATCGGGCCAAGGGGTATTACGGCGTTCGGGTCGAGGCCGACGCCAAGGAACTCGAGGAATCGTCGATCGTGCTCTATCGCATCATCGAGGGAGAGCGGGTCAAGGTCATGGGCGTGCGGTTCGACGGCAACACGGCGTTCACGAATCGCGAACTGGCGCGACAGGTGAAGACGACGGTCGCGATCCCGATCCTCGAGCGCGGGCCGCTCGACGACGACACGCGAAAGACCGACGAGGCGGAGATCGCGCAGTTCTATCGCGATCGCGGCTATCTCGACGCGCGGGTCAGTTCGCGCGTGCAGCCCTCGCCCAACGGCAAAGAGGCCATCGTTACGTTCCTCATCGACGAAGGCCCGCGGTACACGCTGCGGAGCGTGCGCGTCTGGTACAACACGCCCGATGCCATCGATGCTTTCGCCAAAGCCTCGGCCGCCAAGGCTGGTGCGGGAGGGACCGGAGGGGCTGCGGCCCCACCGAGGCCGGCCTATCTCACGCCGGAGCAAATGCGCGAGATCGGCCGCGCGCCCATGTCCGCCGAGCAGGTCAAGGGCATCATGACGATCAAGCCCGGCGACGTCTACTCCGACGACAAGATTCGCCGATCCGTCCGCCTCGTGCAGGAGGCCTACAGCAAACTCGGCCACATCCGCGAACTGGGCATTCAGGGCGTCGTGCCCGCGGGTGTTGAGGCGCGCGAGGTCCGCGACGAGGCGAGGCCCGAGGTCGATCTCATCCTTCTCATCGACGAGGGCGCGCCCGCCGTCGTCGGCTCGGTCAGCGTCACCGGCAACGAACTCACGCGTGCGAGCGTCGTGCTCCGCGAGATGCGCATCAAGCCCGAGCGCCCGCTCGACCTGACCGCTGTCAACGAGTCCGTCCGCCGCATCGAGAACTCGCGGCTCTTCGCCCCGCAGACCGTGCGGGCCACCGTACTGCGCGAAGACCCGGCGATGCCCAGCGTGCGCGACGTGGCCATCGAGGTCCGCGAGACCAACACCGGTGCCTTCAGTTTCGGAGCCAGTGTCAACTCCGACGCCAGCCTCGTCGGCCAGATCACGCTCCGCGAGCGCAACTTCGATCTGCAGGACTTCCCCGATTCCTTCGGCGAACTCTTCTCGGGCCGGGCCTTTCGTGGCGGTGGGCAGACCGCGACCCTCGACCTCCAGCCGGGCGTCCGCCAGCAGACCTACACCGTCTCCATCTCCGAGCCTTACCTTTTCGACACCGATTACACCGGCAGCGCCTCGTTTACCTATCGAACCGAGAGCCTCCGTGAGTATGACGAGCAGCGCTATGGCCCGCGCGTCGGCCTCGGCCGCCGCTTCGGTTCCATCTGGGACGGCGTGGTCGCGGCCCGGCTCGAATCCGTCAAACTCAGCGACATCGAGCCCGACGCCCCGACCGATTACTTCGACTTCGCCAAGCGAAGCACCATCACCGGCCTCGGCATCGAACTCCGCCGCACCACCATCCCCCCCGCCGAGCGGTTCCGGCCCAACTATGGCAGCCGGCTCGAAATCGGTGCCGAGCAGGTCGGGCTCGTCGGCGGCGACTTCGATTTCAGCAAACTTAAGTTTGAATACAAGACGTTCTTCCCAGTCTACGAGAGTTTCCTCGGATATAAGACCGTCGTCACGATCGAGAATCGCATCGCGTATATCCCGCAGGACAAGGACGAAGTGCCGATCTACGAGCGATACTCCCTCGGCGGCAACTCCTTCCGCGGTTTCGCCCGCCGCACCATCGCGCCGCGCGGCATCCGCAACGACACCGGCGGCGTCAGCGACGACCCCGCCTTCGGCACATGGTCCTTCTTCCTCGGGGCCGAGATCAACCAGCCCGTCTACCAGGACATCCTCAGCGTCGTCGCGTTCGTCGACAGCGGCACCGTGCTCGACGACCCCTCGCTCAAGGACTATCGCGTGTCGGTGGGCTTCGGGTTCCGAATTTATGTGCCCGCGCTCAGCCCCGCGCCCCTCGCGTTCGATTTCGGCTTCCCGCTCGTCAAGGAAGAGGGCGACCGCGACCGGCTCTTCACGTTCTCGGTGGATATCCCGTACAACTGAGCCGGTCCGATCGTCGAGTGGCTCTGTATGGCACGGGCGTCCCGCCTGTGGAAGGTGCCGTTATGCAGGGCGAGCCACCCGCGCCGCGAGGTCCGCGAGTTTCACCCGCTCCTGCGTGCCCGTGGCGAGGTCTTTGAGGCTCGCCTCCTCGGCCGATTCGATAATCGCGGCGAATCGCGCGTGGGATGCCGAGGCCTCTTGCAATAACTTGCCGATGTTCTTGGTCGCTTTATAAGAATGCCGCGCATGCAGAGGCGGTGCCGCGATTGTCGGTGCCGGGCTTTGGGTGGCACCGCTCTCCGAGCGGTGTGCTTCGCCGACATACCGATCCGCGTCCCACGGCTTGCGGC
>JBJXFQ010000114.1:0-59066 GCA_046155605.1 Phycisphaerales bacterium | reverse complement strand
GAGAACCGCCGCGTCGGCACCCGCTACGACAAGCTCGCGGTGAACTTCCAGGCGTTCCTCGACCTGGCCATCATCCGCCGATACCTCCGCCTCCTGGCCCCGGGCGATCCGTCAGACACAGCCTAGGGCTTCAGTTCTTCGTAACCGCTTTGAAACACCGCTTCAAACCACGGAACCTGCGGGTCACCTCCACGTCTAACTTAGCGACAACTAACCCGTATGCCCATGGGCTGTGTGCCCGTGCGCACCGAGGCAAGTTGTCACCGGAGACTGGTCATGAGGACCACTTGCAGCGTATTGATGGCCTGTGGAATGCTCGGAGCCGCCGCCACCGCGGCCTACGCCGACGGCGGCATCCGAATCAAAATCGGCGGCATCGGGATCCGCGTCGGCTCGCCGCCCGTCCTCCACTGCGGCACCCCGCCCCCGCCGCCATGTCCTCCCCCGCCCTGCCACGAGCCCAGGTACCGCGAAGAGGTCATCTGGGAGACCGTGCCGCAGACCGAGGTCTGGTACGACGCCTGCGGCAATCGGCACGAACGGACCATCTATCTATGTGCGCCAATGCCGAACCATTCTGGTGCCCGTCGATCCCTGCGAGCCGGTCGTGCATCGCTGCGACTCACGCTGTGATCACCATCGCCACGACCACTCTTGGCGCGGACACAACGGCAGCCACGGCAACTGGCACGACGGCTGGCACCGCGACAACTGGCGCGACCGCGACGGGCGCGATCGCGACGACCGACACGAGAGCGCTGACCGACGTGATCGCGGCGACGACCGTGAGCAGCGTCGCGAACTGGGCAACGCCAACGATGCCCAACGCGGCGGCGAGCGGGGGGGCGAGCGCGCCGGGACGATCATCGGCAACGGCGGACGCTCGCGCGAGATGGCGGACGCCCAGCGCCAGAAACTCAACGCATCGCCGTCGCGCCAGCCCGCCCCGGCGACACCCGCCAGCCCGATGGCCAAGGCCCCCACGCCGACGGCCAAAGCGGTCCCCCAGAAGGTGACCGCCAACCGCGAGGTCGCCACCAAGGCCCAAATCTCTGCCCGAATCAACCGCGCAGGCAAGTAGCGAGACCCCGCGGGCCAGTAGCGAGACACGAGTTCGAGTACATGAAGCGCCGGTGGCCCGCGAGATTCCCTCTCACGGGTCGCCGACGCGGCTTTGGACTACCTCAAGCGGCGGTGAAACGCCGTTATGGGTTGCAGGCGCAGGAGTATGACAGGACGAAGTGGTTCAGGTCATTGGCGTTGACGATCGAGTCACGGTTGACGTCGGCGATGATGCTGCCCTGAACGTAAGACGCGCCGAAGCGGTTCACGTCGTCCCCGTCGAGCGCGCCGTCCTTGTCCACATCCGCATCGAGGCAGAGGTTGACGTTCGTCGCGTAGACGCGCACGGCACCGCCCTCGTGCCGGCTGGTATAGCCGCCCCAGACCTCGCAGCCGCGGGCATCCGCCATGTGTAGTCCCCGAAGAAGAAGCGATCGCCCTGCAGGTGGTACTCGACGCCCTGCTCCGTCATGTCGAAGACGGGCGTGATGTTGAGCGTCCACATCGAGGGGTGCGGACGCGTGCTGAACTGCGCGATGCTCAGGAACTTGATGCGATACTTCCAGACGCCCGCGTCGAGCCAGGCGACGGAATAGAAGACGTTCACGCCGCCGTACGCGTCGACCGCGACCGTCGGCAGAAACTGCACGGCACCAGGCGGATCGCCGAGGTCTTCTACGTCCCGCAGGCGGAGCACGCGTTCGCCCGGCTGCTCAAATAGCAACGGATCCCCGGAGAAGTTTCTGCCGGCGTCGATGCTCCTGGCAATAAAGAGGTCGATATTGTGCGTGTCCTGGTCGCTGGCAGCGCGCCCTAGGAACACCATGTACATTGTGCTCTCATCGTTCGGATCGGCAGCGATCGACGGCAGGTTGCCGACCGCGGGCGCGCCGGCCGAGAGCGGTGGGGCACCGGGGCTCACCCACGCGATCGCCTCGGTCTGCGGCAGCGTGCACGGTGCCGGACACGGGACCGTGGCAAGCGTTGGGTCTACGGAACTGAACCACAGCACTCCGTTCGGGCTCCATGTCGCCCGCGGCTGGTTGAGGCCGCCGCCGATCGTCTGTTGGTAGGCAACCGTCCATTGCCCGACGGCGGCAGGCAGCGACGGGGAGTTCCGAACAATGATCACGCTGTTGGGGCTGCCCACGTTGCCGTCCGGATGCTCGTTGCCGACGGGGAACGACGGAGGAGTCGGGATCGAAAGTGGCGACACCCTGGACCGGAGTCGATAAGTTGTTTGGCCGGGGACTGGGAAGCGCGCGTAGACGAGAGCAAGGTCGTCAGACGCACTGCTATCAGAGGGAACGGTGACGAGCACGCCTTTGTCCTTGACCTCGTCTGGGTTGTCCTCGGCGAAGGCCGTCTGTGCTACTGCGGCACCCGCCTCCTTCATCGCTATCCAGAACTTGTTCGGAAACACATGCGGGTTCAGATACCCGATCCATGACGTGCCGTCCTGCCCGAACGCGATCATGGGGTCGCCGCCTCGAAGGTTCTGGCCTGCAGGAATGGGGACGAGGCCGGGCGTCCCGAAGGACTGCCCATCGGTCGAGACGTTGTAGTAGACACGAACCGTCGCAGTCGAGCCCGTGGTGACGAAGTGCATCCACGAGACGACCACATCTCCGGTCGATTGGCTCACGCGGAGCGCCACCTCAGCCTTGTGCTTGTCGTTGATGTTGTCCACCCTGTGCGTCACGACGTACTGCGCGTTCGCCAGTGTGGACACGCTGAGGGCAATCGCCGCCGCAAGTGCTTTCGTCGCCATGGCATGCTCCTTGTTTGGCGCAACATACCGATGCCGCGAGCGTTGTCAATAGAAATCTGGCAGATAACTTCGAGGTCGTCCGGTGGCGGGTCGGAGTTCCAACCGGACCGCCCTGGAAAAAGTCTTGACTGGCTCTCGGATTCCCAGTAGGCTGTGGTCTATGGGGCGTGCGTGGCATGGATGTGTTTGCGGTCTTGCACTGTCGGCTTCAGCGGCGGGCCAGCAGTGGACCGTGGTGGTTCTGCACCCTTCGGGTGCCAGCGCATCCGAGGTCTTGGCGCTGACGGCGACGCAGCAGGGCGGGACGGTTGCAAACCAGGCCGGCATCTGGCGCGGAACCGCTGCATCATGGGTGCCGCTCAGTTCATCAATCAGCGGTGTGAGGGGGATGGACAGTATCCAACAGGTTGGATATGTCCAAGGAGTGGCGGCGCTGTGGCGTGGGACACTGAAGTCTTTTGTTAGCCTCCACCCCACAACTGCATTTACTTCTCTCGTAAATGCCGTGCATGGAGAAATACAGGCCGGAGGGGTGCAAGTCTCGGCGAGCGTGCCTCACGTCGGTTTTTGGCGAGGCACTGCGACCAGTTTTGTTGACTTGCATCCCCTGGGCGCGCAGCTGACGGGTTGCAGCTCAACGGACGGCTCTTTCCTCGGCGGACTGCTGCGATGGCCGGGGGGTGGCGAACGCGCTGCAGTGTTCAATAGCGCGGTTCCCGGCAACTTTGTAGACCTTAACCCTTCAGGGGCGTCTTCAAGGGTCTACGGCATGGCCCCCGGCGTCCAAGTCGGCGAGGCGCAGTTCCCCGGCTCTGTCCGCGCGGCGCTGTGGCGGGGCACGGCGGCCAGCTTCGTGGATTTCAATCCATCTGGCCAGTTTTCCATGTTCCTCGCCACAACAGGCAGGGTTCACGTTGGTCTGCTGACGCAATCGAACCTCGGCCGCGCCGCGATCAACTTCGGCGCGCCGACGGCCTGGCTCGGCCTGCACCAGTTCCTTCCGGCGGAGTACGGGAGTTTCTCCTCGGCCAATGCCGTCTACCAGGACGGCGACCGCATCTACGTCGGCGGCTGGGCGGAGAGCAGTCAGACGTCGTACCACAACGCGATCCTATGGATCGGCACGGACCCGTGCTATCCGAACTGCGACGGCTCGACAGCGGAACCGTCGCTGAACGTGGTGGACTTCATCTGTTTCCTCAACCTCTTCAGCCGCGGCGACGGCTACGCGAACTGCGACCGCAGCACGATGACACCCGTGCTCAATGTGGGAGACTTTGTCTGCTTTCTCAACCGATTCGCCGCCGGATGTTCCTGAATCGCGCTCGAATGGCCATAAGTGGCAGGCTGCTTCCAGAGTCTTGAAGCGGAAACTGGCCGCTCACCCATCGCGCTCCTATCCTTCCGCCCCGAACCGGGAGCGGCCCGGTGCGGCGAGTGTTCGGCGGGGCCTCACGCCCCATTTCCCGCCCATTTTCGAACCTGTTTCGCGCGAGGAACGCATGGCCACTACCGGCACCATCACCCAGGTCATCGGCTCCACCTTCGACATCCAGTTCCCCGAGGACCAACTCCCCGAGATCTATAACGCCGTCACCCTCAACGAGAACACCCCAGTCGGCCAACTCAAACTCACCGGCGAGGTCCAGCAGCACCTCGGCGGCGGACGCGTCCGGGCCGTCGCGCTCGGCTCCACCGACGGCCTGCGGCGCGGGATGAAGGCTCTCGACATGGGCAGCCCCGTCACCGTCCCCGTCGGCGAGAAAGTCCTCGGCCGCGTCTTCAACCTCCTCGGCGACGCCATCGACAAACTCCCAGCACTCACCGGCGTCGAGCGCAAGCCCATTCACCGCGCCCCGCCCGAGTTCTCCCAACTCAACCCCAACACCGAAATCCTCCCCACCGGCATCAAGGTCATCGACCTCCTCTGCCCCTTCGTCCGAGGCGGCAAGATCGGCCTCTTCGGCGGTGCCGGCGTCGGCAAGACCGTCGTCATCCAGGAGATGATCGCCCGCGTCGCCAAAAACTTCGGCGGCTACTCCGTCTTTGCCGGCGTGGGCGAGCGCACCCGCGAGGGCAACGACCTCTGGCGCGAAATGAAAGAGGCCGAGTACACCGACGCCAACGGCAACAAGGCCCACGTCCTCGATAAGGTCGCCATGGTTTTCGGCCAGATGAACGAGCCGCCGGGCGCACGACTCCGCGTCGCGCTCTCGGCGCTCACGATGGCCGAGGAGTTCCGCGACGCCTCCGGCAAAGAAACCCTCATGTTCGTCGATAACGTCTTCCGCTTCACGCAGGCAGGTTCCGAGGTGTCGGCGCTCCTTGGTCGTATGCCCTCCGCCGTGGGATACCAGCCGACCCTCTCGACCGAGATGGGCGAGTTGCAGGAGCGAATCACCTCGACGAGCAAGGGCGCCATCACGTCGGTGCAGGCCATCTATGTGCCCGCCGACGACCTGACCGACCCCGCGCCCGCCACGGCCTTCGGCCACCTCGACGCCTTCATCTCTCTCAGCCGATCCATCGCCGAGAAGGGCATCTATCCCGCCGTCGATCCGCTCGCCTCCAACTCGCGAATCCTCAGCCGGGACATCGTCGGCGAGCGCCACTACAACGTCGCCATCCGCGTCCAGCGAATCCTCCAGCGCTACAAGGACCTCCAGGACATCATCGCCATCCTCGGCGTCGACGAACTCTCCGAAGAGGACAAGCGCACCGTCAGCCGCGCCCGAAAGATCGAGCGATTCCTCTCGCAGCCCTTCCACGTCGCCGAACAGTTCACCGGCTTCAAGGGCGTCGATAGCCCGCTCGAATCCACCATCGACTCGTTCGAGCGCCTCTGCAACGGCGAGGGCGACGACCTGCCCGAGTCCGCGTTCATGTACGTCGGCTCGCTCGACGACGCCAAGGCCAAGGCCGCGAAGATGGCGGCGAGTTGAGGGCGCAACGAGCCCGCTCGACCAGCCCGCTTAACGAGCCGCGAGCGTGAGCGAGCGGGGTATCAATCTCAACGCCAGACGGGTGGTCATTTTTGGCTCCCACCACTCGGCCGGTTTTGCAGCGTTACTGGTGCAATTGTGACTACAGCAGCTTCGGCATCAGTCATATCGAACCAATCGACAAAGCATTCGCAGCCGCAACCGAACACTTACCGTTCGCATATCTCTGGCGTGAAATTGACGCTTACCGGGCGATGTCATACACTGGACATGGATCTGTCAAGGAGTTGCGCATGGGAAATTTTCCTCTGCAAGGCGAAGCGAAGTATGAAATAAAGAGCTTGCCGAGCGGCAAAAAGCAGCTCGTGATGACGTGCGAGATCGACGCTGAGCGCGATCTTATCTCCCACATCGCTACATCGTCTCCCGCACCTCAGCGACTGATTTCTCATGAGGCCGGAGCGGAAGGAATTATTCTCGCTCATATCCAGCCTGCTGACGACCAAGGTCAAGCACTTATCGTGCGATGTTTCGGAAAGGACAAGATCGGCATCATTTCTGGTTTTGTGAAGAAAATTGATTCACGACATTACTACATTCGAACATTCGATTTTGTCCTGCGCGGCTTCAGGCTCGATGAGTATTCATTGCAGGCAGACATTCGTGGTAATAACCTAAAATCACTCCGCGACAAGCTTGACAAACAGGAGATGGAGGGCTTTGTCCCGTCGGAGTATACGCAATGGCGACGTGAGGATACCGATCCCGCATCATGTGCATTATATGCACTCAATCTGATTGTCTATGACAAGGAAGGCATCGTCGGTGGCGTAGCAGATATCGTTTCGAGAAAGTCAGGAAATTTCCTTTGGCTTCGTGGCGATACAGGCAACGAGTCTCAAGCGATTTTCCGACTTTCTGCGGTCGCCGAGTTCAATAGCGATACCGACATTTCTGTTGGACTGCGAGAATCCCTCGAAGAACTATGCGAAGATCGGGGATTCACTTTTGTATCCAATGATGCGCAACTCCCTCTAAAAATTGTTAGACTTCGTTAAATAAACTACTTGTCTACGCCACGCCTCTGGCTTTGCAGTGAAACCGGCACCATCGTGACAACAATCGCTTCGGCATCAGTCGGCTTCAAGAGTCAGACTGAGGTGCCCGGCATACCAAATCCTAAAGCCTCTATCCTTGAATCCGCAATGCTCATCTCCCCCGATCCTGCCCTCCTCGATCTCGACGCGATCCACGCCTTTCTCACGACCTCGTACTGGTCGCCCGGCATCGCGCGCGAGCGTGTCGAACGCGCCATCAAGCACTCCCTGTGCTGGGGCGTCTATGACCCCGCCATCCCGCGATCCGGCCATGCCGACCTTCCCTCGCTCGTCGGCTTCGCCCGCGTCATCACCGACCACGCCAGTTTCGCCTATCTCTGCGACGTCTTCATCATCGAGAGCCATCGCGGCCGCGGTCTCTCCAAGCAACTCGTGCAAACCATTCTCGCCTGCCCCGCGCTCCAAGGCCTTCGCCGATTCTGCCTCATGACCCGCGACGCCCACGGCCTCTATCAGCAGTTCGGGTTTACACCCATGCCCGACCCAACCCGCTATCTCGAACGCACCGACCGCGAGGGGTACAAGTTGCCATAGCGCGTGCTCGATGCCGAGCCGCCTCACCCCAACTCCAACCCATCGTGCGCCAGCATCATCCCCTCCGGCAGGTCGCGGTTCGTCGCCTCGTGCCCGAGGTCGTGCGCCATGTGCACAAAGTACGTCCGTTCCGCGCCGATCTCGTGCGCCACGCTCACGGCCTGGCCCAGCGTGAAATGCGTCGGATGGTGCCGATGCCGCAGCGCGTCGAGCACCAGCGTCTTGACCCCGCGGAGGAGCCCCCAACTCTCCGGCGGAATGCCTGATACGTCCGTGCAATAGGCCAGCGGAAAGACGCTGCTCGCGCCCGCCTCGCTCGCGCCCTCAGCAGCACCCTCGAGCAGCTTCAACGCAGGTGTAGCGGCGTCCCCCTCCGTCACTCGCTGCGCGAGCGACACCTCCCCCGCTGGCAGCGGGGGAGGGTGAGGAGCAGTCGTTGCGCTCGATGGATTCTCTCCTTCCGCCGCCTCGATCCGATACCCCAGCACCGGCAACTTCCCGTGCAGCAGCGGAATCGGCGTCAGCCGCAGCCCATACACCTCGATCGCCCTCGCCGGCTCGATCTGGTGCGCAATCAGCGTCGCGACAAAACTGTCATTGATGTTGGCCTGCCGATCAAAGATGTGTTTGTACACCCGCCGCAGATGCTCCATGGTGTGCGCATCCGCATACACATCGATCGGCGCTCGCATCACCGCGTTGAAACGTCGCACTTCGTCCAACCCGAACGTGTGATCCACATGGTTGTGCGTAAAGACCACCGCGTCGCACCGGTCCAACTTTGCCCGCAGCGCCTGCTGCCGCAAGTCCGGCCCGGCATCGATCAGCAGCGTCCGCGCCGTGCCCCGCCCGTCCGTCCAGCGGATCGCCGCCGCCGTCCGCAATCGCTGATCGCGCGGGTCCGTGCTCAGGCACACCGCGCAGTCGCACCCGATCGCCGGCACGCCCGACGAGGTGCCCGTCCCCAGAAACACGAATCGCATCGCCAACACTAGCCGCGCGAAGCCAGCCCACCGCGCCGCCGCCGTCGCATCAGCCCCAGCCCCGCCAGCGCGATCGCCGAAACGCCCGGCGAAGGCACCGCCACCGCCGGCCCCAGATTATCGATCAGCGTCCGCAGCGTTACCTTCGTCGCCTCCGCCGCCTGCCACGGACTGGTCCATGTTCCGACGTGGATGTGCCCCGCCGCCAGCACCTGCGCCGGGTCGGTCGCCAGGCTGTGCAGCGATTGGTACCACACCCCGTGATACCCCAGAAACTCCGACAAAAACCCGCCCGCCAACTGCGGCGACGACAGATCGACAAACGCATTCAGCCCCAGCCCCGCCCCGTTCACCGCCGACCGGATCGCGGCCATCGGCAGCGTGCTATATCGCAGCGCCTCCGCGTCTCGCTCCATCTCCGGCTGGCTCGGCGTCGGCTGCGACGGCACCAGATAGTCGTCGATCCACTGCTTCCGATTCCGAAACCGATACTCCAACTCCCAGTTCGCTCCCGCCGAGCCTCGGCTGAACGTCACGATCGCCACCGGCTTGATCTCCTCCGTGATCCGCCAGAAATCCTCCGACGTGTCCTGATAGTCCACCTCGAAGTCCCCCTCGCCGCGCGGGTTCTGCCCTATGCCGCCGGGAAACTCCGGGAAAAAAGCGTGGATGTTGTACCCCCGCCCCTCCCAGTTCTGCCCCTGCCAGCCCAACGGGTTCTGTGCGGGGTTCGTGCTGAAGGGCCTCAGCATTTCATTGGACGGCGGCCAATACCCAACCACCATAATGTTGTTCGTCATCGCCCCCTGCGTGATGCCGCCCCACGCCGCCGCGCTCCATGCCGCCGCAGTAATCCACCACGCTTTTCGCCTCATGTGTGCCTCCCGTGTCCGCGCAGCATACCACAACATGCCACAATTCAGTCCCCCCGTTGCCCCGAATCAGCAATAATCACGCTGGTCGGCGTTCCGCCATCCGCCTCACCCTCGCCCCTTCGGGCCAAGGAGTCCACCATGTCCAATCGTGTCGGCCGCCTCGTCCTCCGCGGCCTCGCCGCCGCAACCACTCTCTTGGCCGTTTCCGGTGCCACACTTGCCCAGCCCCCTGGCGGTGGGGGCGGCGGACCCGGTGGCGGCCGCGGCATGGGTGGCTTCGGTGGCTTTGCCGGCGGCGGTGCCAACGGCCCCGCCATCTCAACCGAAGACATCACACGCTACGCCAAACTCCTCAACCTCTCGCCCGAGCAACTCACGAAGGCGAAGGCCCTCCAATCCGCTCAGGAGCAGAAGGTCAACGCCCAGTGGCAGAAGGTCCAAGAGCAGATGCGAGCCGCCCGCGATGCCGCCCGCGAGTCCGGCGAGCGCCCCGACATGCAGGCCATGCTCAAACCCATGCAGGACTTCCGCGCCCTCCGTACCACCGAAGAGAAGGCCGTGCTCACCGGAGTCAAAGCCCTGCTCACCGCTGAGCAGTCGGGTGCTTGGATCCGCTTCGAGCGCGCCCATCGCCGCGAGCAGGTCGGCCGAGCCACCCTCGCCTCGAGCATGGAGCGTCTCGACCTCGCCCAAGCCGTCGATGCCATGAATCTGGCCAAGGACATCCGCGAGGCCGCTTCGCCAGTGCTCGCCCAGTACGAGGCCGACATGGATAAGGAAGCGACGGCCCGCCTCGCCGCCACCGAATCCGCGCAAAGCGCCATGCTCGCCGGCGGCGCTGCCGACCCTGACCAGCGTCAGCAGGCCATGGAAGACGCCATGGACAAGATCCGCTCCGCTCGCACCAAGGTCCAGGACGTCAACCGTCGCTACATCCCCAAGGTTCAGCAGGCGCTCCCGGCCGAGTATCACCCTGCCTTCGCAAAGGCTGTGCGTCAGTCGCGATTCTCCGATCTCTATCGTCCCAGCGCTGCCGGCCGCCAACTCGCCGCCGCCGCCGAGTTCACCGACCTCACGGCCCAGCAGAAGACCGACGTCGCCGCCCTCTCCCAGGCCTACAACAAGCAGATCACCTCGCTCAACGACAAACTCGCCATCGCCATGGAAAAGGACGAGGCCGATCGCGCGGGCGATGACGAGGGCTTCCGCGGCGGATTCCAGCAGGAAGGTCCGGTCGCCGACGCGCGCCAGGACAAGCGCAACTTCGACCGCGAGACCGCCGACAAACTCGCCAAACTCCTCACCCCCGAGCAGGCCACACGTCTCCCCCGCATGGGCGGGCAGGGCGGCCAACGGGGCGGGCAGGGCGGCGAAGAAGGCGATCAGCCCCGTCAGCGCGGCCGCCAAGGTCGCCCCGGCTGATTCCTTTCAACTTCTCGACATTGAAACGAGCGGTGGCATCCTGCTGCCGCTCGCTTTCTTTTTGCTCTTCCACCGGCGCGCGGGTTGCATCGGCCTGCACCGCATGGGACACTCCCCACATGAGCCAGATTGACCGTCGTACCTTTGTCTCCATGACCACAGCCGCTACCGCTGCCTCCCTCGGCGGAGCCTCACTCGCTCAGCCGCCCGAGCCAAAGCCCGCTCCGCCAACACCCGGCGACGCCCATCGAGGCCCATGCGTCATCTCCTCCGGCAACGGTGCCCGCGCCTCCGCCCGCGCCATGGAACTCATCGCCGCCGGCACGCACCCGCTCGATGCCATCGTGGACGGCATCAAAATCGTCGAAGACGATCCCAACGACATGTCCGTCGGCTATGGCGGCCTCCCCAACGAAGAAGGCGTCGTCCAACTCGATGCCTCCGTCATGGACGGCCCGCTCCACCGTGCCGGCTCTGTCGGCTCGCTCGAAAACATCAAAAACCCCGCCGCCGTCGCCCTCCAGGTCATGCGACGCACCGACCACGTCATGCTCGTCGGCCCCGGCGCGCTCAAGTTCGCGCTCCGCGTCGGCTTCAAGGAAGAAAACCTCCTCACCGACGCCGCGCGCGAGGCCTGGCTCAAATGGCGCGGCAACCTCGGCCGCGACGACAAGTGGCTCAACGACGACGAACGCGAAAACCAGCCCGCGCCGGCCTCCAAAGGTGGCCCGCGCGCCGAGATCGAGCCCCCTCATTCCTCCCCCTTCAACGCCCAGCACGGCGGTCCGGTCATTCCCGATTCCACCATCCCCTTCACCTGGGGAACCATCCATTCCTCCGCCGTCACCGCCACAGGCCACGTCGCCGCCTGCACCAGCACCAGCGGCCTGTCGTGGAAACTCCCCGGCCGACTCGGCGACTCGCCGATTGTCGGTGCGGGCATGTACTGCGACAACGCCATCGGCTCCGCCGGCGCCACGGGCCGCGGCGAGGCCGTCATCCAGGTCTGCGGTGCCTTCAGCGTCGTTGAGCACATGGACCGCGGCCTCTCGCCCACCGACGCCTGCCTCGCCGTCCTCAAAAGAATGGCCGACCGCACCCGCGAGAAACGCCTCCTCGACGCCCAAGGCCGACCGAACTTCAACGTCACCATGTACGCCCTCCGCAAGGACGGTGCCTACGGCTCAGCCGCCATCTTCAAGGGCGGAACCTTCGCCGTCCACGACGGCAACGAGAACCGCGTCCTGCCGAGTGCATGGCTCTTCGACCGTGCCTGATGCGGCCTTCGCGAAGGCTCACGCATTCGCGCGGCGGGTCGGCGTCGTCGTACTGCCGACGCAGGATGGGATCGTCAGACCTCTCGCCACGCACCCCCGGGCTGGTCGGGCATGTTTGCCGAGTCACTCCCAACCGCCGCAGTTCGATGACGGTGACGTATTCCACGGTCCAATCCACATACACTCTCGCCATGCCCTCCCGCGATGGTCTCATCCGTCCCAAGGCTGCCACCCGCGCGACCCGCACCCTCGTCGCCGTCCCCGTCTACAACGAGGCCAAACACGTCGAGCAGGTCCTGCGCCGCGTCCTCGAGTTCGCCCCGCCTCCAGGCACCGTCCTCATCATTGACGACGGCAGCACCGACGCCACGCCCTCCCTCCTCGCCCGCTTCCCCGTCGAGGTCATCCGCCATTCCCACAACCGCGGCTACGGCCGGTCCATGCAGGACGCCTTCCGCTGGGCCATCGTCGATGACTACGACTGGCTCATCACTATGGACTGCGACGAGCAGCACGAGCCGGCGGCCATTCCCGAGTTCACCGCCGCCGCCGAGGGCGGGCTCGACGTCGTCAGCGGCTCACGCTACCTCATCGACGACCCCACCGGCAGCAATCCTCCCAAGGACCGCCGCGCCATCAACGCCCAGATCACCGCCGAACTCAACGAACGCCTCGGGCTCAAACTCACCGACGCCTTCTGCGGCTTCAAGGCCTACCGCGTCGATGCCCTCCGCCGGCTTGCCCTCGACGCCGACGGCTACGCCTTTCCCATGCAGTTCTGGGTCCAGGCCGTCGCCGAGGGCCTTCGCATCAAGGAGATCCCCGTCAAACTCATCTACAACGACATGAACCGCACGTTCGGCGGCCCGCTCAACGACCCCGCCGTCCGCCTCAACCACTACCGCTGCGTCCTCCACCGCGAACTCCGCCGCTGCGCTGATCGCCTGCCGCGAACTGCTCTGCCCGCGCAAGCCGTTTGCGACTAAGCCGTGGGGACCGAGTCGCTCACCATCCGCCCACCCGCGCCCTCCTGGGCCTCCCTCCTCCGCCGCACTCCCGTCGACCCCGCCTCCCGCCGAGCACTCGGCCTCCCCACCGATCGCCCCATCATCATGACCGGGCACCAGCCCGACTTCTGGCACCCCGGCATCCTCGCCAAATACCTCGCGACGCACGCCGCCTGCCGCGCCCTGAACGCCGACCCCGCCTGGCTCGTCGTTGATCAAGAGCGGCCCAGCCACATCGACCTTCGCTTCCCTGCGCAGCGCCCAGACGGCTCATGGCACGCCATCTCCACCGCCCTCGACGCCCACGACATCCCCACTCTCGACGCGCCCGGCACGCCCGCGCAAGTCCGCGTCGGCCTCTCGCTCATCCATGAAGCCTGGGCGCGCCACGAGGAATCAAACACCTCCCGCCGAGTCGCCGCCGCCCTCTCTGATCTTATATCTCCTTACATTCCGCCCGCGCCGACTATCTTCGCCTCGGACCTTCACCGAACCCCCATCATGGCCGACCTCCTTGCCCGCATGGCCGCGGACCCCGAGGCCTGCGTGAACGCCTACAACGCGGCGGTCGCCGCCCACCCATCCGCCGGCATCCGTCCCCTCATCGCCAACCCGATTCAGGATCGCTTCGAACTCCCGCTCTGGCACCTGCCGCCCGGCCTGCCGCGCCGCCACGTCCATGCGGAAGACCTCGCGGGCATCCCGCCCGCGCATCTCGCCCCCAAGGCCCTCCTCATGACCGCCATCGCCCGCCTCGCGCTCTGCGATATCTTCATCCACGGCACGGGAGGGGGCGGCGACTCCGAGGCCGCGCACGACGGCTACGACCTGATCACCGACCAATGGCTCACCACATGGCTTGGGAGCGCGGGCTCATCGCCGCCCTCGCTCGCCCCCGTCGCCGTCGTCACGGCCACCCTCCATCTCCCGCTCACCGCCGATCCGCCGCCAACTCCCGCCGACATTGCCCGCGCGACCTGGCATGCCCATCACGCCCGCCACGAGCCCGCCGCCATCGGCGATTTCCCGTCTGCTGCACGCAAGTTCACGCTGCTGGCCTCGATCCGCGCCGCCTCACGCCTCGAGCCGTCCGCCGCCGCTGCCCGCATCGAGCGCCGCCGCCTCTTCCGTGAACTCCATGATCTCCTCGCCGACGCTCGCGGTGCCCACGCCGCCGAACTCCAGGCCCTCCTCGACCATGCCGCCGCGCTCCGCGCCCGCCGCGCCGATGCCGACATCCTCACCGACCGCACCTGGCCCTTCCCGCTCTATCCCGCCGACATGCTGCGTTCCCTCCAGGCCGCTGTCGAGGCAGCCTTCTGAAATCCTCCTCCCGCTGCCAGCGGGGGGGGGGGGGGCGGGGGAGGTGGCATGAGCGCCGCGGGTGCCGGTGCCGCCGTCAACCGTCCCGGTTGCGGTACCATGCCTTCCCCGGAGGTGACCCGTGCGAATGTCTGTCCCCGATGCTGTCCGTGCCGCTCTTGCCCGTGCCAACCAGGGCTTCCCCAAAGAGGCCGTCGACGGCCTGCGCAAGGTGCTCGCCACCCATCCCGACGACCCCGACCTCCATCAGGCGCTCGGGCTGATCCAACTCCAGGCCGGGCAACTCGACGCCGCGATCTTCCATTTCGAGCGTTCTGTTTCGCTCTCACCCCGCCGCGCCGATTGGCACTCGAACCTGGCCACCGCGCTGAGTTATCGCGGCCGCTCCGCCGATGCCGCCGATCGCTATAAGAAAGCCCTCGCCATCAACCCGGCGTGGTACCCAGCGCTCCTGGGCCTCTCCAGCGCGCTCATCGGAACCGCCGCCTTCGACGAGGCCGAGGCCATAGCCCGCCGCGCCGTCGCCGCCGAGCCCGCCCGCCCCGACGCCTATATCAACCTCACGCTCTCGCTCGCGCGCGCCGGACGAATGCCCGACGCCATCGCCGCCCTCCGCGAGGCGCTCGCCCGCTTCCCCGATCAGCCCGCCCTCCTCGCCAACTTCGCCGCCGGCCTCAACGCCATCGACGACGCCTCACGCGACGAACTCTTCGACGCCCATCGCCGCCTCGGCCGCGCCATCGCCCGCACCACCGCCATGCAGCCCGCGTCGCTGGGCAACTCCACCGATCCCGATCGTCCGCTCCGCATCGGCTACCTCTCCCCCGACTTCCGCGACCACGCCGTCTCACACTTCATCGCGCCCATCCTCGCGCACCACGACCGCAGACGCTACATCGCCATCGCCTATTCCTCCACGCCCAATCCCGACGCCGTCACGCGCGAACTCTCGGCCCTCGCCGCTCAGTTCGTCGATGCCTCCGCACTCAACGACGATGCCCTCGACGCCCGAATCCGCCGCGACCGGATCGACATCCTCGTCGATCTTGCGGGCCACACCTCCGGCGGCCGGCCCGGCGTCCTCGTCCGCCGTCCCGCCCCCATCCTCGTCACCTACCTCGGCTACCCCAACACCACCGGCATCGCCGCCGTCAACGCACGCCTCGTTGACGCCATCACCGATCCGCCCGGCAGCGACGCCTACGCCACCGAGAAACTCGTCCGTCTCCCGGGCTGCTTCGTCTGCTATCGCCCGCCAGCCAACGCGCCGGACGTCGCGGCGCGCCCGGACGCCGCCCCCATCACCTTTGCCTCCTTCAACGCCGCCTCCAAACTCTCGCCCGCCACCCTCGCGCTCTGGGGTCGACTCGTCGCCTTGATCCCCGGCGCGCGGCTGCTGCTCAAGTCCACCGGCCTCGCCTCCGATGCCGGCAAGCGCCGCGTCCTCGACGCGCTCGCCGCCGCCGGCCTCAGCGCCGATCGCGTCACCATGCTTCCGCGCCTGCCCTCCTCGCGCGAGCACCTCGCCGCCTATCACGACGCCGACATCGCACTCGACCCGCTCCCGTACAACGGCACCACCACCACCTGCGAATCGCTCCACATGGGCGTCCCCGTCGTCACGCTCGAGGGCGATCGGCACGCGTCACGCGTCGGCGCGAGCCTTCTCCGCGCCGCGGGGCTGCCCGAGCTCGTCGCGTCGAGCGCCGATGAGTACGTCCGCATCGCGACCAGCCTCGCGCGCGATCCGGCCCGCCGACGCGACCTGCGGCAATCGCTCCGCGCTCGCCTCGCCGCCTCGCCGCTCTGTGATGGCGCGACCTTCACCCGCGGCCTCGAATCGGCCTATCGCCAACTCTGGAAGGGCGTCCGTGAATCGCTCTTCTATGGCGGTGTCGTTGCCGAGCCCGCGCCCGCCATGCCACTCTCGCAAGACCTCGTCGTCGGGGCGTCGGCAGGCACCATGTCGAGCCCGGAAGGACCGACCCCGACCGCCGCGCTCGCCGCGCCGGATGGCCCGTCACCCTCAACGCTCACTCCACCGTGATCCGCTGCCGCGTGCGATCGCGCCGGAAATAGATCACCGTCTCCGATGCCGAGCGGATGTTCAATCGGCGCGCGTTCTCGAGCGTGGGAAGTTCCTCGTAGGTAGGCCACGCCGCCGCCTCGGCCTGCTCCTGCACCGCCCCCACCCCCAGCCGACCATCCGCCCGCGAGAACTCATACGCCTCCGGCGAGCCCGAAGGATACTCCGCGTCCGCACCGCCCAGCACCGCCTCCCACGCGCCACCCTGGTTCCCCACAAAGACACCCGAGCCCGACGTGCGGACTGTCTCGGCACATCCTCCCACGAGCCCGACGCCGAGCAGTGCCGAGGCAAACAGACCAACGACGGCCGCGCGAGGCGCGCGCCACACACCACCAAGCGAGTCTTTGTTCTTGTCCATTCCCGAACCCCTTTGCTGCGATCGAGGTGCAAAGGCCGTGCCTGAGGTGTCGGCACAGTCGCGGGGCGCGGGGCGGGATGGGACGGCGAGGCGAGGCTGCTGCATGGCTGCCGCTCCGCGGCCGGATCGGAAGGCCGATCCTGATGTTGCGTGGCGATCGGGCAACACGCTGTTGCCGATTCGCCACATCCGAACGCGCCCGGGGGGACTCGAACCTCCGACCTGCGGTTTCAGGCATCGTGCGCGCCCCAAAGGCGTGCCCGACCCCGGCGCTTTCACGCCGGCCTGGACCATCTCACCGCCCCCGCCTTCTCGGGCGTGGGCGCCGGGCGCTTCCGGGCCTACCGTGGCCTCGGTGCGGGGGTATTGCCGGGGCGGCTCACCCGCTGGTCTCTACACCTTCCGTCAGCGACAAGTTCCGGGTGGCACGGGCGTCCCGCCTGTGGTCCGTCCCTTGGCCCCGCCGACGGCTCGGCTCGGGATTGCCCGCCGCGTCAGGCCCGCCTGGCCTTCTTCGCGGGGAGGGTTTCCCCGAGTTCACCCGGTTCGCATCGACCCGTCGCCGGGTCGCGGCCCTCTTATCCGAAGGAAACCGCCGCTCTATCCAGCTGAGCTACGGGCGCAGCTGCACCACAAGTGTAAGCGGGGTCCGCAGACCGGGACTCGTGGTCGCGCCAGACGCGCATCGGCAGGTGAAAGCGATTCGCGCACTTCCCGTCACTGGTGCGATCCGGCCTTCAGCCGGGGCCGCGTTCCCGCTTCGTCTTGACCTTACACACCAATGTGGTTACTATTGCTTCCGTGATCGTCTCCTTCGCCGATCGCGAGGCCGAGGCCCTTTTCCGCCGCGAGCGTGTCCGACGGATCGATCCTCGTGTCCAGCAGGCCGCGCTACGCAAACTCAGGTACCTCGATGCGGCAGCAACACTCGAGGACCTCCGCATCCCGCCCGGCAATCGCCTCGAAGCACTCAAGGGCGATCTCGCTGGTCTGCACAGCATCCGCGTGAACGACCAGTGGAGAATCGTCTTCATCTGGAAAGACGGCAACGCCCACGAGGTCGCCATCCACGATTACCACTGACGGAGCCACGCCCATGTCCACACGCAAACTCAGGCCCGTTCATCCCGGCGAAGTGCTCCGGCTCGACTTCCTCGAACCGCTTGGTATCTCCGCCTATCGCCTCGCGCAGGAGACCGGCATCTCCGCCCAGCACCTCGGCCGGATCGTCCACGGCACACGCGGCGTCCGCGCGGACACCGCCCTTCGTCTCGCCCGATTCTTCGGCACCTCCGCCCAACTTTGGATGTCGCTCCAGGCACGCTACGACCTTGACCTTGCCGAGGACGAGGCCGGCCGCGAGATCGCCAAACGCGTCAAGCCTCTGGATCGCTCCGGCCGCGCGGCCTAATCGCCCCCCTACTCCCCCAGCATCGTCAGCATCGTGATGACCAGGATGAGGACCGTGCCGTTGTGCAGCGCGTGCGCCGTCACCGGGCCGATCAGCGAGCCGCGCCACTCACGCATGAGCGCGAACGAGAACCCCAGCCCGATCACCGGCATCAGCAGGTACCACTCGTAACTATGCATGAACCCGAACGCCGCGGCACTCGCGATCGCCGCGACGAGCACGCCGCCGAACCCGCGCAGGAATCGATAGAGCCCGCCGCGGAAGACCGTCTCTTCCATGACCGGCGCCCAGACCGTCGCCAGCGCGAAAATCAGCACGATCAGCCACGAGCCCGAGCCCCGCGCGATCACCTCGAAGATCGGGTTCTCCGGCACCGGCGGCTCGCCCCGGCCCGACGCCTGGTAGATCGCGCCCCGTAGCAGAATGATCACGAACGTCACGAGCACGCACGCCGCAAAGATCGGCAGCATCGCCAGATACCCGACGATCCCGCAGCCGATTTCCTTGAGCACGCCCTCCCCGCGGTGCCAGCCGAGGCGGGCGAGCGAGCGCGTGCGCGGGTATCGCAGGCGCGGATAAAGCAAAAGAAGCAACAGCAGCCATTGCGCGCCGAGCGTCAGAAGCGTCAGCATGTTCTCGTCGGGCTTGAGCCACGCCGCGACCAGCGACGAGAGTCCCTTGAGCGCGATGAATCCGGCGATGAAAGCAACAACGATCTCGATCCCGAGGCTGCCCCCGGGCGCGGGCGCGTCGAGCCGTCGGCGCAGACGCCCGCTCCCGAGCAGCACCGCGCCGATGATGAAAAGCACGAAGCCCGCGAGCATGGCGAGCCCGCCGATAACCATCGCCACCACCAGCAGCGCCATCAGCCCCGCTCCCCCGCCCACGATCGCCTGCCGCGCGGGGTCCGAATCCGGGAGGCTTCGCACCGCGGCCAACCGCGCGAACCAGCCATGCCTCTGCCGCAACCGCTTCATGGTCGCCTCGTCGGGCGGCGCGGCGAGAGCCGCCGCCAGGTCGCCGGCGTCCTGCGCCAACTTCGGGTGCGCGTCAGCGATCTCCTGAAACCGCGGCCGTGTCTCAGCGACGCCAACGACCTCCGCCGCGACCACCGCCGCCCTCAACTCGTCCTCCGGCGTGCGCGCGCCCTCGTCCACGTTGGTCATCAGCGCCGTGCCGTACTTCGGGCCCATCTTCCGAAACTCAGCACCCAGTTTTACGGTCAGTTTGCTGAGGATCACGAACTGGTCGCTTGGCGCGGCGATGGCGTTCGGATCGGTGGCGACGGTGCTCGCCGGTGCCCCCGGCCCGCCGAACTGCTGCATCACGAACACCACGCCCAGGAGCAGGATCGCAGCCACGCCGAGCACACGCGCCAGGGTGCGCGTCCCGGGATCGCGCTCGCGAGTCCCCTCGTCAGCGGTCACCACGGCCGGCACCGCATGCGGCTCGGTTGGCGGATGAAGCGGGTTCTGTTCTGGTGCGTCGGCCATCGTGGCTCTCTTTCATCGGCTCCCGTGGCCTCTCGCCACCTATCCTGACCCCCGCACCGATCTTTGGGCGGCCACAGCCCGTACATCCCAACGAGCACCAACCCTCCCCAGCCCCTTGGCCGATAAAGACTGCTGCCCATGACCCTCGTCAACGGCGTGATCCTGATCTTCACCGCCCTGGCGCTGCTGGGGCTCATGATCGCTCAGGCACGCAAGGGCACGGTGGACCTCTTCAGCACCCGCAACCTTTTCATCATCGGCATCATCATCTTCCAGTGCGTCAGCGGCTGGCTCAGCATGTTCATGCTCGACTTCGGCGAGGTCAACGTCGAGAACCCAACCACCACCGGCTTCATCTACACCGGCCTGCTGCTCGTCTTCATCGCCCTCTTTCTCCTTTCCTATCACAAGGGCTGGTTCGTCAGGACGCGCGCCTGGCGCGCCTCGCCCGACTATCCCCAGGCCTCGCCCGGCCCCGTCCTCGCTGTCGCCACGGTGCTCCTCGTCGTCGGGCTCATCTTCCGACTCGTCATCGGGCGCACCGTGCCGATCCTCGGCGTCCTCACCGACATGATGGGCATCGGGCTGCTCTCCGCGTCGGCGGGACTCGCCGCCTGGGTCTGGGTGCCCCGACTCATGAACCCCGCCGTCATGATCCCCGCCGCGACCATCATCCTCGTCGGCATGCTCTCGCTGGTCCTCCTCACCTTCGGCCGCCGCGACGTCCTCAGCCTCATCATCACCGTCTTCTTCGCCGGCTACATGTCCCGCTGGCGGCACATGGGATGGGCCAAGATGGCTCCCCGCGTCATCGTCGTCGGCGCCGCCGCACTCCTCTTCATGTCCGCCTTCAGCACCGTTCGCTCCGCCACTTCGAAAAAGTTCGACATCGGCGACCTCCTCTCCAAACTCATGGAGGCCAACGTCAGCGAGGGCCTTCTCGGCATGGCCACCGGCCAGTTCGCGGCCGCCAACAGCATGTGGGTCATCGAGAATCGCCCCGAGCCCTTCCCCTTCAACCCCTTGCATTCCGCCGTCTACACCATCGTCCAGCCCGTCCCTCGCGTCCTCCTCGACCAGTTCGGAATTCCCAAGCCCAACGGGCTGGGTTACGAGATGGTCCGCGAGGCCCGCGTGTACAAGTACCAGAAAGAGTTCACGCTCGGCCCGGGCATCGTCGGTCATATCTGGAACGACAACCCGATCCTCGCGCTGGTTCCATACGCCGTCTTTTTCGGGCTGGTCCTGCGATATCTCGACGAGTACGCCGCCGTCCACCCTTTCAACCCGTACTACTGCATCCCCATCGTCGCCGGCGCGGGCGACATGGTCGGCATCCCCCGAGGCGAGGTCGGGCTCTTCCTCTTCCGAACCGCCATGGCCGTCCTCGCCGCCTGGGTTGGCCTGCGCATCGCCCGCCGTGTCCTGCTCCGTTCCTTCGGTGCCACGCCCTTGATCGCCCCCGATTCCGCCGACGCCGGCGAATGGCACGAGGGCGAATACTCGGACGTCCCAGAATCATCCTGGACCGGCGAACGCCCCGCCTGACGGACGCCGTCTGTCCTTCTGTAACGGTGGCACCGCCTCGGCCGCAAGGCGTCATACCCCATTGATGGCGTCGACAGGCCGCGACCCGTCCTGTTTTCTATGGTTGCACCATGATTCGTTCACACACCATTGGGATGCTCCTCTCCGCCGGCGCACTGACGCTCCCGGTCACGGCCCAGTCCCGCTTCACCTCCACCATGTCCCAGAACATGGTCACGCTCGTCGATAGTCAGAACAGTTACCAACTCATCCGACCGAACCTCCTCCCCGTCTCCTTTGAGTCCGAGGCCGTCGTCTCCACCACCTTCGCCGCCAAGCCCGACGGCTACGACGTCACCATCACCCTCGCCAACCCCACGGCCAATCCCGTCCGCCCGGGCCTCATCGCTGTTGGCGGCCTGCGCCTCGGCCCCAAGGTCTCCTACCGCGACTTCCGCGAGGATTGCCGCGCCGTCGTCGCCGAGCACCGCGGCCAGCACTGGGGCAGTTTCGGATTCAACTACCCCAAGGACTACTACAGCCCCGTCTTTGTCGTCGGCAACTCCCAATACACCATCGGTGCCAGCCTCCACTATCCCATCCTCCAGTACCAGCACGACGTCCAGGTCCAACTCGTCTCCGCCAACGGATGGCTCCTCCACGGCGGCAAAAACTGGCAGATCGAGTTCCGCCCCAGCGGCACCATCCCCGCCAACACCACCCGCACCTACACCCTCGCCATCCGCGTCACCACCAACGCCAACGAGTGGATCCGCACGCTCGCCCCCTATCGCACCTACTTCCAAGGCCTCTACGGCCGCGTTCAATACACCCGCAATCCCAAGCCGCTCGTCGGCGCGACCGTCGCCGACCAACCCGGCGATGACCAGAATCCCTACGGCTTTGCCGTGCCCCAAGGCTGGCGGCCCGACAAGTTCGGCTGGTCGAAAATGGCTCGGTTCATGAAGTCGTTCAAGAGCAAGGGTTACGCCGGCGTCGTGCTCTGGAAGCCTACCGGCGTCTTCCGCCGCAACACCCAGTTCAACTTCCCCTTCCTCTTCATGACCGAGATGAACCGCAACACGTCGATGCGCAACAGCCTCGACGCGCTCCGGGCCGTGCCCGACGCCGGCTTCGAGATGGGCTATTGGTGGGGCAACTCGCAGTGGGTGATGAAATCGTGGGACACGTCCGTCGCCGAGGTGCTCGACCCCAGCAACCCCGACCATGTGCAGCGGGCCTTCGCCGAAGTCGACATGGCCGTCAGCCTCGGCGCGACCATCATCGGGCTTGATAACTTCGCGCTCATGCCCACATGGAAGAGTTTCGACTGGCTCAAGCAGATGCAGGCCCGCGCGCCGCGCGTCCGCTTCCTGCTGGAAGGCGTCGACGCCGATTTCATGCACATCCTCGGCCCGATCTGGACGTATGGCGCGGAAGTGAAGACGCCGCGTGTGCTCTCCGATTTCCTCGTCCCCGGACACGAGACTTGGGCCGACGTCCGCATGTTCGAACTCCAGGGGCGCCTCGGCCACGAGCCCAGCCGCACCGAGCGCCTCGCCGAGATCGATCGCATCGCACGCCTGGGCTACGTCCCGATCGTCATGGATGACCTCGCCCTCCCGCGCCCCTACAACGCCGTCGATACCTATTCCACCACGATCCCCGCCGACCTCCGCCAGCCCCTCGTCGTCGTGCCGCCCACTCCGCCAACCACCGGCGGCCAACTCGGCGGCGGCCTCGCGGGCGGCCAGTCCGGTGGCCAGAGCGGCGGCAGCCAAACAGGCGGACAGACCGGCAATCAAACCGGGGGACAAACCGGCGGCAATCAATCCGGCGGCCAAACCGGCACCGGCAAAGCCATCGAATCCTCCAGTGCTGCCACCGGCGGCAGTAGTAGTGGCGGTGGTGGTGGCGGTGGTGGCGGCGGCGGCGGTGGCGGTGGCGGTGGTGGTGGCGGTGGCGGTGGCGGCGGTGGCGGCGGTGGTGGCGGCGGCTTCCGCAACTTCGGTGGCTCCAGCGGCGGCGGATCCTCCACAGGCGTCGTCAGCGTCTCCGGCGGAACCAACAACATGCCCTCACGCAACAACCCCGCCCTCGGCCCTGCCAATGCAGACCCGGCGTTCACCATCTCCGCCCAGCCCACCATCGAGACCATCACCAATCCCGACGGCGAACGCTTCGGCATCCCACTCTACACCACCTCCGAAGTCCAGCGCGCCATCCAGCGACTCCGCGTCGCTATCCGCATCCCGACGTGGCAGCCCGCCTCCCCTGACGCCGTTCGCCGAGCACTCGCCGTCGAGCCCTCCGCCGACAAATAGCCCTTCCTCGACAATCACCCACTACGCTGGCAACCGCGGCCTCATCCACTCCCACTGCCGCCCAACGCCAACCTCAAACGGCGTCGTTGCCGAATATCCGAGTTCCGTGCGCGATCGCGTCAGGTCCGCCCACGTCCGCTCCACGTCGCCCATCGGCACGGGCTTCCGCTCGATGACCGGCTCGCGCCCAACCGTCCGCCCGATCGTCGCGATCATCGCGTCGAGCCGCACAGGCCTGTCGCTGCCCAGATTCCAAACGCGATAGCCGTGCGCGTCGATCCGCTCCACCGCAGACAGCACGCCCGCCACAATGTCGTCGATGAACGTGAAATCCCGCGCCATCGAGCCATCGCCAAAGACCGTGATCGGCTGCCCTCGCGCGATCCGCGCCATGAACGCATGGATCGCCAGGTCCGGCCTCTGCCGCGGGCCATACACCGTGAAAAAGCGCAAGCAGCCCACCGGCATCGCCGTCGCCGCGTGGTGCGCGTGCGCCGCCAGTTCGCACGCCTTCTTCGTCGCCGCATACGGGCTGATCGGTGCGTCCACCGGATCGTCCTCCGCAAACGGCGTCTTGCGGTTGTTGCCATAGACCGAACTCGACGACGCCAGCACCACCCGCGCGCACCCGGCGCGCGCCGCCTCCGCCAGCAGCACTGCGGTCCCCACCACGTTCGCGCGCGCATACCCCGCCGGGTCCGCAAGGCTCGGCCTCACCCCCGCTTTGCCCGCCAGATGGATGATCGTCTCCGGCCGGTTCCGAATCAGCGCCGCACGCACCGCGTCCGCATCGCACAAATCCGCCTCGATCACCTCGTGCGGCCCGGCATCACGGACATTCTGCCGCTTGACCGCTTCCGCATAGAACGGATCGAAGTTGTCGAGCCCCACCACATCGCGCCCGCGCGACAGCAGCGCCGCGACAACGTGGGAACCGATGAAGCCCGCTGAGCCGGTGACGAGAGTGGGTCTCAACCGCGCCTCCGCGGCGTCGCGATTCGACGCCATCTCCAAACATAGCCCGCGCGGGCACCCGATCGAAAAAGCAGGGCGCCATCGTGTGACAGCGCCCCGCTGGAGGAGAGAGAGATCGATGAGTTGAACGAACCCCTATCTATGTACGGAATCGGTCAACACAAGTTTACCAAATGAAGAGTTTTTGTGAATTTGGGCAAGACTTATCCACAACATCGACCTATCCGATACCTTACTAAATGCGAACGATACTTCGCGCGTGCCGCTCCATATCAATACGCGATTCCGCTCTCTGCAAGCCGCAGATTGCACGCGCCGAAACAAAAAAAACGAGACCCAAGCCTTTCAGCGTTGGGTCCCCTCCTCTGGTACCTGTTGCAGCCGTTCACTGGGCACCCGCTGCACGAGCACCCGGAATCGTTCTCGCTACGGCTTCGGCACGTTCACATCCCCCATCTCGGGTGCCGGCTTTGGCGCTCCCCGCCGCCGCGGTGCTTCCCCCGCCTTTCCCTCACCCGCGCGTCGATCCAACTCCTGCTCGAGCCGTGACAGAATCCGTTCGCGCTCGTCGGCGGGCAACTGAGCCAGTCGCTCAATAATCCGCCGTGCTCGCTCGCGCTGCGCCTGCGTTGCCGGGTTCTGTCCAGGCCGTGCGGGTGCATTGGGTCGCGCCGCGACCCCCGGCTCTCCCGGCGTGGCCATCTGCCCGTCATTGGCTTTCGCTCGCTCCGCGAGCCGCTTCTGCATCTCTGCCTCGGACCGCTTTTTGACCTGATCCTGTCGTGCCTTCTCGAGTTCGCCCTGCACGAACTCGCGCTGCGGCGCGCTCAGCATGGCCCAAATCCGCGTCTGATAGTCCCCCGGCCGCGGGGCCTCCGCGCGCATCGCCTCGCCGACCATGCTCATCTCGCCGCCGGCATTCGGATCCGTGCGATTCGCCTTCTTCCCGCCGACCGTGCCCCCGTCGCCGCTGGCCGCGCCGCGCCGCGCCTTCTCTCCATACGCCTTGGCGGCCTCGCGAAACTCCTTCTCGATCGCGCCGATCTTCTGCTCCTGATCCGGCGAGAGCCGAACGTTGGCCGGCGCGTCTGCCGCGCGCAACTTCCCGAGAATCTCCGCATAGGTCCGCATCGGAAGCCCATCGCCCCCGCGACGCTTCGTGCTCTCGCTGAATGCCTCGTTCGTCGGCGGGCGATTTTGCCGAACCTCCGGACCCTTCAGCGGGGGCGTCCGCTGCGCCGGCTGTCCGCGGGACGGCGGCGCATCCTGACCTTGCGCCGCGGCCCCTGCGAACCAAAGCATCCCCACCACGCCCGCCATCAGTGTGCTTCGCATTGCAAACTCCTCGTGTACCGCGTCTAACGCACTCGGCACGCCGCCTATTGCCATACCATCGGCTTCGTGCTTGATAAGCCCGCCATCCTCGCCGCCCTCCAAACGATTCCCGATCCTTCGGGTCCGGGAACTCTGATCGCCAGTGGTGCGCTCGCCAACGTCGCCGCTTGCGACGGCCATGTCAGCCTCCGAATCCGCATGGCCACATCGCTCGCCAAGGCCGAACTCGACCGCACTGCCTCAACGATCGCCGCCGCGCTCAAGAACGCCGCCGGCGGGGCAGGCGTCGCCGGCCTCGTGATCGACTTCGTCAACTCGTCAGGCCAACCCATCCACACCGCTCGCCCAGGCCATGCGGCCGGCACCAGCACCGGACATCAACCCATCCCAGGCCTCGCCCCTCCGACCTCCGTCGGCCCGGCACGCCGCGTCATCGCCGTCGGCGCGGGCAAGGGGGGCGTCGGCAAGTCCACCATCGCCGTCAATCTCGCCGTCGGCCTCTCGCGACTCGGCCGCGCCGTCGGGCTCCTCGACGCCGACATCTATGGCCCCTCGCTCCCGACCCTCCTCGGCCTCGCCACGCTCGAACAGCGCGTCGTGGGCGGCCGCCTCCAGCCCTTTTATGTCCACGGCATCAAGGCCATCACCATCGGCAAACTGGTCGATCCCGACAAACCGCTCATCTGGCGCGGGCCCATGGCCCACGGCGCGTTCAAGCAACTCGCCGAGCAGACCGACTGGGGCGAACTTGACGACCTCATCGTCGATCTCCCGCCCGGAACCGGCGATGTCTCCCTCACGCTCGCGCAGACGCTTCGGCTCACCGGTGCCGTCATCGTCTGCACGCCCCAGCGCGTCGCGCAGGACGATGCCGTTCGCGCCGCCAAGATGTTCCAGCAACTCAGCGTCGAAGTGCTCGGCGTCGTCGAGAACATGAGTTACTTCGTCGCCGACGACCTCGTGCCCCCGCGCACCTATGACCTCTTCGGCCGCGGCGGGGCCGCCACCATGGCCAAGCGGCTCAATCTCCCCTTCCTGGGCGAAGTCCCGATCAGCATCGCCCTCCGCGCCAACTCCGATCGCGGCAACCCGACCGACAACTTCATCGAAAGCACGCCCCTCGCCGCCGCGCTCGAATCCGTCGTGCGCGCCGTCGATGCGCAGGCCGCCGCCGCGTCGGTGCGCCTGGGCCAATCCCGCCCCACACTCACGGTCCGCTAGCCGCGATCGGCTCGGTCTGGAACGTCACGCGCAGCCACCCCTCGCCCGGCTCGATGTGCATCACCCGTAGCCGCCTGCCGTCCTCGAGTTTCACCGCCGCCTCGCGCGCGATCGGTTCCTCTCCCAGCGCCGCCCGCATCAGCCCGGGCGCGACCGCGCGCTCCGGGATCAGCGGCGAGGCGACCCGCGCCGCCCACGACGCCGACGCGCCAAGCCTCCCCACGCTCACGCCCCGCGCGTCGAGATAGAGCCCTCGCTCCTCGATCCGCGGCGAGACGTCGGCCGACACCACATGCCAACGCCCGCTCGCACGCACCCGCGCGCCGAGCACGATCCGCCCCGGCGCAAACGCGACCTGCACCTCCGACACCTCGCCGGGCCATGATTGCCCCTGATTCGCCGCCCATTTCGGCAGCCGCACCGCCAGCCACGCGTTCGCCTGCTCCGCGGTGATCTCCACCGTCCACGGCTCGTCACGATTGCGATACGCACGATTGACAAGTCCGTTCTCGACCTGCTCCGCCAGCGTGATCGTCGCCGGCTCATCCCGCGGCACGCTCCGCCACCAACGCGGCGTCGCCCGCGAAAGCACCAGCCCCACCAGCACCCCAACGCACGCCAGCGCCACCACACCCAGCGCGCACGACACCACGATTCGGCGCATCCGCCTCGGCACCAGCACCCGCCTCGGAGTTCGCGCCATCACTGCCTCATGGTGCGCCGCCATTGCACACCGATCAAGCCCGTACCAATCAAGCCCGCGCCGATCTGGCCGCCCTCACCCCTCTTTCACCACTGTCCGCGTCTTCCACTTGCCACCCAGGAACCGCCACAGCATGAACACGCTCAGGACCGCGATGTACGACGCCGCGGCGATCCACGGCCCCAGACTCCCTAGCGACGGCACCACTTCGACCATCGCCGTCCCGCCCCCCACGATCACGATCCACGACAAGAACAGCGTCGCCACCCCCGGCACGATCGTGTCGCCCGCGCCGCGCAGCGCGCCGCCGATCGTCATCGCGATCGCGTCAAAGGCCTGGAACGCCGCCGTCGCGATCAGGAACGCCGACCCCAGCGTCACCAGCCGCTCGGCGACCTCCGGAGGAGTGTCGGCCTGCACAAACGCCAGCACCAGCGGCCGACGAAAAACCACGAACGCCACCCCGCACGCGATCATGTAGACCATCGCCAGCCCGACCCCCAGCCACGCGCGCTTGGCCGCCAAATCCGGCCTTTTCATCCCCATGCACCGTCCCACCACCGCCGTACACGCCACCGAGATCCCCACCGCCGGCATGAAGGAGAGCGACATGTACTGGTGCGCGATCCACCCCGCCGTCGCGTGCTCTCGACCGAACTGGCTCACCAGATGCACCATGAAATAGCCCCAGCAGAACATCTCGTTGCCGAACATCGCGCCTCCGGGCCAACCCAGCCGCACGATCTCAACGATCTGCGTCCGACAGCGCCGCCACGACGACCGCGTCCTCAGCGACGCGTTCAGCCTCGGACCCAGGAACACCGCCATCGGGATCGCCAACTCCACCATCGCCGCGATGACCGTCCCGATCGCCGACCCAGGAACGCCCAGCGCGGGCAGGCCGAACTTCCCAAGCACCAGCCCATAGGTCAGCACCAGATTCACGACGTTGGCGACCACGCCGGCCAGCAGCACGATGCCAGGCTTGTGCAGCCCGAAGAAAAACTGCGAGATCGCCCGCGTCCCCAGCGTGAGGACGCTCCCCCACGTCAGAATCTGCCCGTACACCGCGCCGATCCGCGCCTGCTCCGGATCAACCTTGGCCAGCGCCAGGACATCAGGAATAAAAAACGAGTACGGCACCAGGACCAGCGCCCAGAACGCCACCGACAGCCACAGCCCCGCCCAAGCGTACGCCGGTGCCCGCTCCGGCTTTCCCGCGCCCAGGTTCTGCGACACATACGTCGCCACGATCGTGAGCGTCCCCGCCGCCACCGACATCGGAACCCACGACGCCAGACCCCCGTTGCCTTGCGCGCCCACGTACACCGGGTCCGGCCCGATCTTCGACACCACCAACTTGTCCACGAACGTCATCACCGTGTACGACGCCATCGTCGCCACCGTCGGCAACGCCTGCGCCAGCAACTCCCGCAGCGGCGAGCCGTCCGCGCTCTTCGGTGCTTCCGTTGTCGCCACGCTTGACATGATTCTGACTCGCTCCGCTCATCGTCGTCCGCGAACGATCGCGCGACTTCAACGCCGTCTTTGCAACATCAATCGCCACGCTTGCGGCGATTCCGCCAACCACCATCCCTTGAACAACAAGAGTCTCTGAGATCGCCGCGCCGGCAACAGGAAAGCCCGTAACCAGACTCTCCCATGCCACGTCCGCACGCTACATGCGTCGCCGCAACCTCGTCACATCGTCCGAATCATGCCCGATCCTACGCCGCTACGCACGCCGGAACGCCCCCAGCAGCCTTCGCACCGGCATCCCCTCCCCCTCCACCACCTCTTCGATCGCGCCCGCCGGCGACAACGGGTGCATCAACTCCGTCAGTTCTCGTGCCGTCAGCGGGAACGGAGGCCCGATCGCGTCCAGCGGTTCCGATTCCTCACGACCGCGGGCGATCGCCAGGACCGTCCCTCGCGGCCGTGCCAGCGACACGATCGCCTCCGCCGCCGCGGGCCGCAGCCCCGGATGCACCGCCTGGATCGTGTGGATCTCGACCACCAGATCAGCCCGCCGCGTAAGCGACCCGGGCAGCGCAAAGAGATCCGCCACCACAAACCGTTCCGCGATCGTCGCGTGCCGCTGCCGCGCCCACTGCACTGCCGTCGGCGAGCAATCAAACGCCACCACGTCGTAGCCACGATCCGCCAACTCGCGCGCGTCATCCCCCAGCCCGCACCCCACCACCGTCACCTTCGCCCCGGGTCGAACCAGGCTCGAGCCCTCGCCATTCAGCCATGACGCCAGCAGCGGCGACGGCCGCGCATCGGCCCAGGGCACCCGTGACATCTCCCCTTGCGCGTCGGCGTACACCGACTCGAAGTGCGCGACCCAGGCCAACGGCTCGGGTGTCTCGGGCGCGACCCGCATCGCTGTCGATGGATCGTGCTCAACCTTCACGACGCCAGTTTGTGCTGCGATGGGCATGATTTCGCCCCAGCAAGACCTTCCCTCGCCAACGCCCGGCACAGAAGCGCACACCGCTCGGCGTCGGCCTGATCTCATATCATAACCCAGACATCCGCCTCGATCCAAGTCGAGCGAGATTCCCCAAACAAGCCCGTTCACCGATTCAACAACAAAAAAAGAAAGAGCCCGTCGAGTCGCGCGACCCAACGGGCTCAGGTGGTTCATCGCCCAGCCGCGCGGAGCGGCATCATCCCCGGCTTATGGTGCCGAGCAGCCCGCCGCGAACGAGTTGAGGAAGCATGTGAAGTCGTTCACGTTGAGCACCGGGATGGTCGAACTCCCGTCGCAGTTCGCCAGCGAACTCCCCGCCGCGAACAGGTTGGTGAAGCAGGTGAAGTCGTTCACGTTCAGGAACGGCACGATCGTGCTCCCGTCGCAGTTGGCATAGCACGTCGAGCCAGTCACCGCCGGGTCCGGAACCCAGGCCGCGCCCGAGACCGACGCCGGTGTGCCCGGCTTGTAGAAGCCCAGCGTCGCCTGCCCGGCCACCGGCGGCTTGTTGCAGTCGAAACTGAAATTGTACATCGTCGCCCACCGCAGCCCGTTGCCGAGCGTCGGCGTACCCGCGTTGTAGGGCGTCAGCGCCTGGCAACTCACCGACGTTGCGCCGATGACCACGCGCCACGCCTCGTTCCGCGTCGCATCCTCAGCCGGGAAGCCGCTGTGGCTGTCCACGCCTCGCCAAACGGCGTTGCTGATATTCGTGCCTGCCGCGATCGGGATCGTCAGCGAACCGCCCATGCGGTCCGAGTTGAGGTTCTCCATCGCGTACTCATAGTGCCACGTCGTCGCGTTGATCTGCGTCGCCTTCGAGGCGATCACCAGCCAGCCGTCTGCCGGCGTCCCGCCCAAAGCGTTGACCTCCGAGATCGTGATCGAGTTGTCAGGCGTGTTCAGCCCCAGGCCGTGCGCCTTCCACGCATAGATCGCGGGCTGCCGACGGACCGTGCTGTCCGTCAGGGTCATCGTGTACGTCCCCGCGGCGATTGTCGTGCGACGATACGACGTGTTGTTCTTCCCGTTGCCCGCTGCCGCGTCATCGGGCGTCAGATAGGCCGCCTCCGTGAAGAAGAGCCCGCCCGCGTCGATGTCCGCCTTCGCCACGCGCAGGCGACGATCCATGCCCGACGACACCGCCGGCACCCAGTTCGCCGTGCGCCACGCCGAGTTCCCGTCCGGGAACGCGCCCGTGAACGGATTGGCCGTGAACCGCGGGCCGAGCGTCGACTGCGTCGCGTTGCGGCTCGCCGTGTACGGGTCCGAGCAACCGACGCCAAGCACCGCGCCGCCCGCGCCGTTGCAGGTGAAGCCCTCGTTGGAACAGGCGTTGAACGTCAGGGCCGTGAACGCGAACTTGCACCACGACTGCCCGAGTTGCACGATCCGGCTGTTGGTGCCCGTCGTCACTCGGTACAGATTCTGCGGGATGATCGGGTGATTCGGCGTGTTCGAGATCCAGTTGAGGTTCACCGTGCCGACGTTGCACGAGGTCGTGCCGATGCCGTACGCCACGTGCGTCGCCGTCGACGACGAGGTCGCGATCGTCACGTTCATCGAGCCGTTGGACGATTGCGAACTATGCAACTCGCCGACGATCACGTCCGGCCCCGCGTCGGGGCTCCCACCCTGCGGGCCGGCACCGTTCGGAAATACCTGCTTGAGCGAAGCCTGCAGCACGCGATCGGACAACGACGGGCCATCCTCCGCCATCGCAGGAAGCGCCAGCCCGGCCGTCAACGTCAACATCGCGATCGCGTTCTTCATATGCGTCATGAAAGACCTCCCTTGAACAATCCCGGTTCCAAACCAACGGTCCGCCGCACAAGGCCAGACCCCTCGAATCACACACCTCGCCAATCACATACAAGATACACCAACTCACGCCGGACTCTAAGTGAATCCGCGAGAATGCCGCACATCCATCCGCAAGCCAGCCTGAGACACCCCAGATTACTGCATTTTCCCATCCTTGTCTATAGCAATTGCCTCGGGTTCTCGCCCTAGTGCGCGCAAAAGGTCTGATAACCGACGCCGCGTCCCTTCCGCCTTCGGATCAACCTCCAACGCCTTCCGCAACTCTTCCACCGCCTCTTCCGGCCTACCCGCTGCCACCAGCGCTACTCCCAACACCGTCCGCACGGGTACCGATCTGCCGAGCGAACCCGCCGTCGCCTGCCGCATCACCTCGACCGCTTCCGTTGCTTTGCCGGCACGGAGGAGCACCTCGCCCGCGGAAGCAACAACAAACTCTTCGCCGGGCCGGCGCTCAATCGCGGCCTGCGCGGCAGCGGCGGCGGCATCAGTGTTGCCACGACCTAACTCGATGTAAGCCAAGGCGATGCGCGTTGATCCAGTCGTCGGAAAGGCGGCGATGACATGGCCGAGTTTGCCGACAACGTGCTCCGGCCCGTGCCCGAGTCGAGCCGCCCCCGTCGATAGGCCCGAGAGCAAGTCGTGCGGTGCGTCGGCCTTCGTGCGCGCGCCGGCGGCGATTCCGCGCAACATCGCGTTCTCGGACCTCGCCCAATCCCCCGCAACTGCGGCAAGCCACGCCGCGCGACGATGGTGCTCGGAGTTATCGGTCCACCCAAAGCCGCCATGCCGCGGCACACCGGCCCGCTCCAGGTGCGCCAGCGCGCGCTCGGCTCGTGACTTATCCGATGCCGTCGGCACATACCCCGGCCCAAAGACTCTTTCCGATGGCGTTGCGATTTGATCGTCCAGGATTCCGCCGCGCCAGGCGCTGACATGCACCGTGGTTGACCACGCCGCGGAGGCGAGCGAGACGATCACGATACCGGTGAGCGCGAGGCCCGCGGGCCGAACGCGCCCCTTGAGCCGTAACTGGAACCCGTGCAGGCGCGCGCTGGGCCGACGGATCATCTCGGCAAACTTCCAGCAGAGAAAGACGACGATCGCCGCCATCCCGATGGCCATGAGCAGCGGCACCTCGCCGAGCATCCCGCGATAGGCGTAGAACAACCATAGGAAGAGCACGCCCGCGAGTACCTCGCCGCCGAGGGTCATGTCGGCGTTGCGACGGAGGAAACGGACGGCCGGGTTGTCGACTCGCGGCCGCGCCGCGATCGCCGGCTTGCCGAACGAGAACGAGAGCGCGTGATTCGGGCAGACGCTCACGCAGTCGAGGCACTTCATGCACCCCGGGTCGATCACCATGCCGTAATCCCGGACTTCTTCGTGGACGCGCACATTCGAGGTACACACCGACGTGCAGTGGCCGCACTGCTCGCAGGAGTCATTGACGCGGATGCGCCCGACGGCCAGGCGATCGACCGGCCCGAAGAACCCGCCATACGGGCAGCCGTAGGTGCAAAAGCCCTTGCTTCCGAGGAAATACACCGTGGCGAAGCCGCAGATGAGCAGGAACGGGATCGAGACGTACCACGACGGAAACGTGTCCCAGAAATCGGTGGTTCGCGTGAAATCGGGCTTGAAGAAGTCATTGAACGCGGCGACGGATCGGAAAACCGGCGGCGGGTGCTCACCCAGATACGGCCGCATCGTCTCCCAGTATCCAAGCGAGATGGCTGCGGGCCGGATCGCCTCGCGCACCACCGTCGGCCAGACGAACATGTAGAGCGCGAGGATGGTGGTGGCCCACGGGAGGAGGCGCGTGCGGAACGGGCGCGGATGCACGCCGATCTTTTTCATCATCCAGCCGCAGAGGTCTTGGAGCGCGACGATGTGGCAACCCCAGCCGCAGAACCAGCGCCCGAAGATCGCGGTCGAGAGGATGGCCGTGACAAAGAGCACGAATCCCGCGTTCACGAGCCCGCGATTGGCGGTGTACATCGCCTCGGAGGGCTCGAGCGGTGAGATGGTCGTGCGCATGCCGGAGAAGAACCACACGCCGATGTGGATGGCGATGGCGACGTGAACGAGGACAAGGACCACGGCACGGCGCGGGCCGCTCTTGGATCTGCGAATCGTCGGCTTGCCGGTTGTCTGGCCCTTCGCTCCCGCATCTGGAAGGACCGTGAGCGAGACACCGCGCGGCGCGGACGAGCATGACCCTCGGCTCTCGTTGGGAATCGGCATTCGCAGGGAACGCTACGCATGGGATCGCGCCGCAGCCCCCGATTTCGCCTGCTAGGTCGCTCGATCGCTCCTTCAGCCGCTTTGCGCCACTCGTTTCTTCGCCCGTTTCGGGCGCACGATCGTTGCGAGTGGTGGCTTTGCACCACTCGTTGGCGCGGTGGCGCGATGCCCTTCCCAAACTCTTGTCTTCATCGCCCCCCGGGCGAACGGGCGGCTCGCCGAGGGGGCGAGGTGTGCGATTACCGGCTTCCGAGGGGCTTGGCTCGCAGAGCCTCGCTGCGCCCCTCGCAACGATCGTGCGCCCGAGGCAGGCAGGCACCAGATCCCTCACGCCAGACATTTCAACGGAGCCAGCCCTCCACCCGTTACAGCATGGTTACAGCCACGAGCCGAACTAGGTGGTACATACATGCGTCAGAACATGCGGCGGACAGCAGCCACACCCGCCGCGGAACAGGAACCACCCATGACCACTCGTCACCTTCTCGCGTCGGCCCTGATGTTCGCCCTCGGCCCCGTCGCCGCCGTCCCGATCGCCCGCGCCCAGATCGCCGCGACGAGCACGGAGCCCGTGATCATCGTCCCGCAGGGGCGGACGGTGGTCTTCTGGCCCACGCCGCGACCGCCCGAGAACCGATCGATCAAACTGACGAAAGCGGACGCGAGCGTGCAGGTGACGGATCAGATCGCGCTCACCACGCTCGTGCTCACCGTGACCAACGACGGCGGCGGCGCGCAGGAAGCCCAGTTAGTCGTCCCCGTGCCCGATGGTGCCGCGGTCCGCAGTTTCCAACTCGACAGCCTCGGGGCCGAGCCGAACGCCAAACTCTATCCGCGCGACGAGGCCCGCCGAATCTACGACGGCATCGTCTCCAAGTCGCGCGATCCGGGGCTGCTCGAGTTCATCGGGTACAACCTCATCAAGTCCAGCGTCTTCCCGGTGCCGGCCCGCGGGACGCAGACCCTCCGGCTCACCTATGAGCAACTCCTGCCGACCGAGGGCACGTCATCCGCCGACCGCATCGATTTCGTGATCCCGCGCACCGAGTCGCTGGATGACACGGGGGTCGCGTGGTCGTTCACGGCCGATATCCGCAGTTCGCGGGCCATCTCGACGATCTATTCGCCCAGCCATGAGATCGTGACGGAGCGGACCGATGCGGGCCGCATGACGGTGCGGCTCCTCAACACGGCCTCGGTGCAGCCGGGCTCGTTCCGCGTGTCATATCTCTTGCCGCGCCGGGCCAACGAGGTCTCGGCGACGGTGATGATGTATCCAGACCCGGAGATCGCCGGCGGGCAGGGCGGCTACTTCCTGCTGCTCGCGGGCGTGCCCGCCAAGCCGCCCGAGAATGCCATCAAGCGCGAGGTAACGGTCGTGCTCGACCGCTCGGGCTCGATGCGCGGCCAGAAGATCATCCAGGCCCGCGAGGCCGCGCTCCAGGTTGTCGAGGGCCTCGCCCCCGGCGAGTTCTTCAACATCATCGATTACTCCGACTCGATCAACTCGTTCAGCGATCACGCGGTCGTGAAGAACGACGAGACGATGGCCGCGGCACGGAAGTACATCGCGGGGATCAACGCCAACGGCGGCACCAACATCAACGACTCGCTCCTCGAAGCGCTGCGACAGGACCCGACACCCGGCACGCTGCCCGTCGTACTCTTTCTCACCGACGGCCTGCCGACCGTGGGCCAGACCAGCGAACGCGCCATCCGCGAGGCCGCGGCAGGCGCGAACAAGCACAATCGCCGGATCTTTACCTTCGGGGTCGGGCTTGATGTGAATGGCCCGCTGCTGACGGGCCTCTCCCGTGGCACGCGCGCCACGAGCACCTTTGTGCTGCCGGAGGAGAACGTCGAGGTCAAAGTCGGGCAGGTCTATCGCCGGCTGAGCGGGCCGATTCTCGCGTCGCCGAAACTCGAAGCGATCATCGACGCCAAGGGCGAGGTCGTGACGCGGCCCATCCGCGAGGTCCAGCCCGCGTCGCTCCCCGACCTCTTTGACGGCGACCAACTCGTGATCCTCGGCCAATACACCGACGCCTCGGCGAAGAAACTCATCCTCGAGGGCAACTACCTCGGCAAACAGGCGACCTTCGATTTCGCGTTCGACACGAGCAAGGCGACGACGCGGAACGGCTTCGTGCCGCGGCTCTGGGCGTCGCGCAAGATCGCGAGTTTGATCGAGGAAATTCGGCAGGCCGGCGCGGACCAGCGGCCGGGCGTGCGCCCCAGCGAAGACCCGCGGACGAAGGAACTCGTCGATGAGATCGTGCGGCTCTCGATCAAGTGGGGAATTCTGACGGAATACACGGCGTTCCTGGCGCTCGAGCCGGGGACGGTGATCGCCGGCAGGCCGGGCGATCCGATGCCGATGGCCGACGGCGGCGCGGGCTCTCGCGACGTGCCGCGAGTTGATCTAATGGCTGCGCTTCGCTCCGCCCAGGGTAGCGGCCCGAGCTCCCCCTTCCGCGCCCCGCAGGAGGCCGCCGAGCGCAAGGAATATGCCCAAACCATGCTCTCGAACCGCGCCAAGGACGAGCGCTGGGGCGGCCGAGCGATCAACCAAGAGATGAATCTCGGCAGGCAGGTCGAGATCGGCTGCGTCAATGTCACTAACGAGTTCATCAGCGCCGACATGAAGAAGACGCAGGTGAACACCGTCTGCCAGGTGGCCGATCAGACGCTCTTCCGCCGCGGGCAGCGCTGGGTCGATGCCCGGATCGTCCAGGCCGACAAGGAGAAGGAAGCGCCTGAGGTGACCATCACCTTCGGCACGCCCGCGTACACGCAACTGGTCGATGACCTCGCGGCCCGCAACCAGGTTGCCCTCCTCGCCCAGGGAGACGAGTGCATGCTGATGTACCAGGGGAAGCGCACCCTCGTCCTGGGGCCACGCGCGACGCCCTGACCCGCGCCACGGAGGGTGCCACCAGTCGGGCGTGGTCGCACGCACGACTGGTGCGAAGGCCACGGCACCTCGCCGCTCGCATCAGTCGTCGCAAGACCTCCGACTGATGGCACCCGGAAAGCACTGATCACACCCCGAAACCGCTCACCGCATCCCGTTCCGCTGACCGCACCCGAAACCGAACCTCACTTATGAAGGAGTTGGCATGTCCCGCACGCTTGTTCTGATCTCCGGCCTCGCGCTCGCGTTCCCGGCCTTTGCTCAGTCGCAACAGCCCCAGCCCGCCACGCAACCGGCACCGATCGCCGGGCAGCCGAAGGCCGCACCCGACGCTCCCGCCGCCACGCCGCGCATCGAGGTCGTCTTCGTCCTCGACACCACCGGCTCGATGGGCGGACTGATCGAGGGCGCGAAGCAGAAGATCTGGTCGATCGCCAACGCGATCGCCTCGGCCAAGCCCAAGCCGCAGATCAGGATGGGCCTCGTCGCCTATCGCGATCGCGGCGACGACTACGTGACCCGCCTCACCCCGCTCACCGACGACCTCGACGCCCTCTACGCCGACCTGATGAAGTGCCACGCCAGCGGCGGTGGCGACGGCCCGGAATCCGTCAACCAGGCCCTCCACGAGGCCTACACCAAGTTCGAGTGGAGCGCGGACAAATCAACGCTGCGGCTCATCTATCTCGTCGGCGACGCACCCCCGCACATGGATTACGAGAACGACACCAAATATCTCGACACCTGCTCCGCCGCGATCGCCCACGGGATCACCATCAACACCATCCAGTGCGGCGGGCAGACCGACACCACCCCGATCTGGCAGGAGATCGCCCGCAAGACCGACGGGGAGTATCTCGCCATCGAGCAATCGGGCGGCATGACGGCCGTCGCCACGCCCTTTGACGAGGAACTCGCCAAACTCGGGCGCGACCTCGAGGGCACGGTCGTCGCCTACGGCAATCGCGAGGAACTCGCGGCACAGACCATCAAGATGGACATGGCCGTGGCGAACTCGACCGCGCCCGCCGCCTCTCCCGAGGCCTCGGCCGAGCGCGCGTGCTACAAGGCGAGCGAGGCCGGCGCGTCGTCGCTGACGGGCCGGAATGATCTCGTGCAGGCGTGCATCGACGGCAAGATCGAAGCGCAGACAATCGCGGACGACCAACTCACCGACGAGATGAAGAAGATGACGCCCGAGGAGCGGGCCAAGTTCATCGAGGCCAAGATCGAGGCCCGCAAGCAGTGCCAGGCCCGCATCGCCGAGTTGGGCGAGAAGCGGCAACTCTTCATCAAGGACAAGGTCGGCGAGTCCAAGGACTCGTTCGGCCAGGCCGTGCGTGACACGCTGGCGAAGCAGGCGGCCCGGGTCGGGATCAAATACGGCAAGTGACCAGTCATCGCGACGGGCGCGGAGACGCACCCGCTCGCACTTCGGCTCGATAGACTCACAGCGGAGCCGCTATGCCCCTCGGTACCGTGCTGGTGGTTGAGGACGACGCCGCGATCCGCCGCGGGATCGTCGATGCCCTGCGCCTCAGCGGCTACACCCCTTGCGAAGCCGCCGACGGACAAGCCGGCATCGACGCCGCGCTCGCCCAGCCCATCGATCTCGTCCTCCTCGACATCCTCATGCCGCGCAAGGACGGGCTCACCGTGCTCATCGAGATCCGTCGCTCCCGGCCCGCGCTGCCCGTCATCTTCATCACCGCGCGTGGCCAGGAAGAAGACCGTGTCAAAGGCCTCAAGGCAGGTGCCGACGATTACATCGTCAAGCCCTTCAGCCTGACCGAACTCCTGGCCCGAGTCGAGGCCGTTCTGAGGCGTGTGCCCGAGCGACCGCAGGCGATTGCCGCGCTCGAACTCAACGGCCTGCGAGTCGATTTCGACCGCCGCGAGATCGCCCACGTCGACGGCACTCGCGAGTCGCTCTCCGAGCGCGAGGCCGCGCTGCTCGCGTATCTCGCCGCCCATCGTGGCCGGGCCATCAGCCGGGACGAGTTGCTGCTCCGCGTCTGGGGGATCGACCCGCGCGGCATGGCCACCCGCACCGTTGACATGGCCGTCGCCCGCCTTCGCACCCAACTCCGCGACGACCCTGATGAGCCCCGCGTCATCGTCACCGTTCGCGGCAAGGGCTACATGCTGGCGGAACGGCTCGCCGACGGGCAAGCGCAGGCCGACGGACGCTCGGCATGAAGCCCCGGCACCGAGTCACATGGCTCATCTTCGCCGTCTGCGTCCTGGCCGTCATCGAGGCGCTGGGCTGGGTGACGTGGCAAGCCGTCCGCGCCGAGCGCCGGGAGCGCCAGGCCCGCGCTCAGGCCCAGATGCAGGAATCGATCCAACTCGCGCTGTGGCGGATGGAGTTCGAGATCGCGCCGATCATGGCCCGCGAGGCCGCGCGACCATACTTCCACTATCGCCCGTTCTACCCCGCCGAACGCGCGTACACCCGCATGTGGCAGGAAGTCGAGCCGGGCGAGGTGCTGGTGCCCTCGCCGCTGCTCGAGTCCGCCGGCCAGTTTGTCCGTCTGCATTTCCAGGTCGAGCGCGACGGGCATGTCACCTCGCCCCAGGCACCCGCCGGCAACATGCGCGACCTCGCCGAGTCGCAGTACGTCGATGGCGAGTTCATCGTCATGGCCTCGGAGTTGCTCGATCGGCTGACGCGGCTCGCCACGGCCCCGGTGCTCAGCCCCACCGATCGCGGCGATTCGCGGCTGACGCTCGGGGCCACGACGGGAGCGATGCGCGATGTGCCGGCACCGTCGCAAACTCTCGAACCGCGGCCGATCGCGCCGCAGACAGAGCAGTGGTTCGACAAGCGCGCGTCGGAGGAGTTTGCAGCACGCCAGCAGGCGGCCACCCAGAGCGCCAACGCGCCGGAACTCGGGAAGCGCGCCCGTCCGCAGCGCTTCGCGGGCCGAGAGGAGCAGACGACGACCATCGCTGCCGTCGTGCCTCCGCCCGCCGCCGAGCCCGCGCCATCCGACCCGGCACCGCCGGCCGTGGCCGTCCCAGAGGCTCCTGAATCGACACGCCTTGGTTTGAAGCAACTCGCCGAAGGAGCCTTCGATCCCAAGTCGGCCGATGCCAAGAGGCTCACCGTCGCAAAACCGACGGTGGCCGAGAAGGAAGGCGAGGCGAAGGACGGTGAAACGAAACGAGACGGTGCCGAAGCGCCCGCAGCGAAGACGAAGGGTGCCGACGGCCTTGCCGATCAGAAGGCCGAGTTCGACGACTCGCTGCGAATCCGGCAGAACCAGGGGTACAGTCTGGTTGAGCCGGAGGTCCGCGTCGGGGCGCTCGAGCCCGCGTGGGTCATCGATCCCGGCACAAGCACGCCCGAACTCCTGATCCGTCGGGAAGTCGTCCGCGGTGACGGCCGCACAACCCAGGGGCTGTGGGTCGATTGGCCCGCGCTACGGCAGCGGCTGCTCGTGCTCGTCGCCGATCTCTTTCCCACGGCTGATCTGGTGCCGCTCGTGAGCGCCGCCGCCCCCGGCCCACGACTCGCCGGCATTCCCGCCGTCTTTGTCTCGAACGCCACGCTCGTCACCCCGGCCGTCGCGTTCGGTTCGACGCAGATCGTTCTCACGCTGACTTGGCTCGCCGTGCTCGGCGCGATCATCGCCATCGCGCTGGTGCTCCGCGCGTCGATGGAACTGGGTGACCGACGCGGGCGGTTCGTCTCGGCGGTAACGCATGAGTTGCGCACGCCGCTAACCACGTTCTGCCTCTATACCGACATGCTGGCGCGGGGAATGGTCCGTGAGCCGGCGGCGCAGGCGGAGTACTTCCAGACGTTGCAGCGCGAATCAGGCCGGCTGACGCGCATCGTCGAGAACGTGCTCGAGTATGCCCGGCTCGGGACGCCGCGGCAGCGTGAAGCGGCCTCGATTCCCGCTGAGGGGCTGGTTCAGGCATTGGTAGCGAGCGCGACAAGGGCCGCAGAAGCCGTCGGGATGTCTATAGAGCTAGGAACCGCCGATCTGGGCGGGCTTGAAGTTGAAGCCGACAGCGCCACGGTTGAGCGGGTGCTGATGAACCTTGTGGAAAACTCGTGCAAATACTCGGCGGACGCAGCAGATCGGCGCATAAACCTCAACGCCCGGCGCGCGCGCGCCAAGGGCCGCTGGTGGTTGGAGTTACGAGTCCGAGATCATGGTCCGGGAATACCTCCTGAAGTACAAAAGCGCATTTTTCGCGCGTTTTGCCGCGCCCGACGAGACGAGACCAAGGAAGGACTTGGCTTAGGACTGGCGCTGGCGGATGGCATGATTCGCGGTGTCGGCGGCAGTATCTCGCTGGTGCGTGACACGGCTACGGGGGCTGAGTTCACCGTATTCATCCCTGCCCGAGACCGAACAGAATAATAACTTCTCAATTTTCCAGTCCAAAGTCCACTTTTCCTCTTGACAGGGTTATGGAACCTGATAGATTACCCTCCAGAGAGGTGACACCGGCGGCGCACGCCGGCACCCGTGGGCGGTTTCGGCGGAGAGCCGAAGGAGAGAGACAAGACATGAAGACCCTCGCAACAGTTGTTGGCGTGCTCGCTCTCGCGGGTGCCGCTCAGGCTCAGATTCCCTGGAACAACCCCAACGGGGCTGGTCCGTTCTTCAACTGGGCCAACGGCCAGAACTCGACCGGCCTGTTCGGCAGTCCGTCGCTCATCGGCGACACGTTCGTGTTCTTCCCGGCCAACTTCGTGGCCCTGAGCGAGAACGGGGTCATGGACACGAAGACGGACACGATGTCGGTCGACCTGTTCGTACAGCCCGGCTACAAGTTTGACGGGATCCGGATCAGCGAGTTCGGCGATTACTCGATTCTCGGGCAGGGCTCGGTCGATGCCACCGCGACGCTCGCGCTGTCGGACACGCTGAACCCCGGCCGCAACACCTCGGACATCATGGGTTTCAACCCGATCTTCCCCGCGACGACCGGCACGAACCAGTCGTGGCAGGGCGATGTGGGTCGCGACCTCGCGCTTATCGAGTTTGGCACGCCGTTCCTGAACATCCACCTCGAGTTCACGAACACGCTGGTGGCGATCAGCATCCCGGGGAGCAGCGCGGTGATCCGCAAGACGCTCGTTGGCGTCCCGGTGGCGATCCAGATTCTTCCCGAGCCCGGCGCGCTGGCGCTCTTGGCATTCGGTGGTTTGGTTGCGTCTCGTCGTCGTCGGGCCTGAGTTTGGCCATTCGGGGCTTGGAATGCCCCGCAGGAGAGAGAAGTCATGACGATTCGCCTCGGATTGGTCTCGGTCGCGACGCTCGGCGTCGCAGCGACCTCCGCGCTGGCACAGGTTCCCTGGTCCAACGCCAACGGCGTCGGGCCGTTCTTCAACTGGACGGGCGGGCAGAGCGATCTCGGTCGCTTCGGCGACCCAACGCTGGTGGGCAGCACTTTCAACTTCTTCCCGACGAACTTTCAGGCGCAGAGCGTGAATGGCACGCCAGACGCGCTCTCTGATCGTCTCCAAGTTCGGCTGACAGCGCATCCGAACAACCGCTTCACGCAGATCAAGATCACCGAGTTCGGTAGTTGGTCGATCCTCGGCATCGGTTCGGTGAGTGACAGCGGGACCATGTTCCTTCAGGACATGATCACGCCTCGTCCGCCGGCAATCAATAACCTTCAGACGAACCCGATCATGCCGATCAATACGCCCAACTCCAGCGGGAACTGGTCGGGTGTCACGATGATCGACCTCACGTCGATCCTTGGGCCTGATTGGACCGATCTGACGCTGATCTTCACGAACACGCTGCAGGCCAACAGCGCTGCGGGATCGTCCGCGAGCATCCACAAGAAACTCGTCGGCGGCCCGTCGATCGTCGTTGAGATCTTCCCGACGCCGGGCTCGCTCGGCGTTCTCGGCTTGGGCGCTGTGGTTGCCATGCGTCGCCGCCGTCGCTGATCAAGTTGCACGGTCGCATCCTCGAAAGGCCAGCCATGTGCTGGCCTTTTTCTTTGGACTCGCGCGACCTTCACCCATTTGGTGGAACTATTCCTGTGTTCCTTCGTATCTCTTGTAAACGATCGTTTACATTCCGGCGAGGCCACGATCGTTCGGTGTTCACGAGAGACAAGCAGCGCGAGTACGGTGCGCGCGGTTCAGGAATAGTGGTGACGGGAGCGGCTGTGCGCGAGCGGTGATGGTGCGTGCGCAGCGTGTGATGTCCGTTCCCTTCGGCGGCGATCCTGAACGCAGCGCGGACGGCAAAGGCCGAGTCGCTCGCTTTGGCACAGATCACGGGAGTTGATCGCCGGCCTGTGTCGGCGCGTGGTCTGCTGCGCACTGACTGCTGCATGGGCAGCATTGCTGGAAAGGAGATGTGTATGAGGTTCATTGTTGCAGGATTGTTGTCTGCCGGCGCTGTTTCCCTCTTGGCGGGAGAGGCGCTCGGCGCGCCCGTGGAGGTGCGCGTGACTGTCCGGAATCTCGCGCCGACAAACAGCGTGGCGTTCGCACCGCTGCGGATCGGGTTCAATAGCGGCATGTTTGATTCGTTCGACAACGGGCAGCCGGCGAGCGCGGCGATCATCTCGATCGCGGAAGGCGGTAGCGGCATCGACTGGTTCCCCGCGTTCGCCTCGGCCGAGCCGAACGCGGTTCTGGGAAGCGTGGTGCCGAACCCGGCGGGGCCGCTTCTGCCCGGCGCGACGGCGTCGGGCGTGTTCACGGTGGATCCTGCCGTCAACCGCTACTTCACCTTTGGCTCGATGGTCGTGCCGAGCAACGACCACTTCATTGGCAACGACAATCCGACGCGGTACCAACTGTTCGACGCAAACGGCAACCTGGCGATCTCGACCATCTCGCAGTTTGGGCGCGACATCTGGGACGCGGGCTCAGAGGTGACGGAGCCGCTGAACGCGGCATTTCTCGAGGTTGGGATGAACGCGCTGCGCATCCCGGAGAACGGGGTTGTGAACTTCAACTTCAGCCAGTTGGACGCGTACAACGGGCTGACAACCTCGGCGGGCTACGTGTTCAGCCGGCAGTTTGCGGCGGACGACGAGGTGTATCGCGTGTCGTTTGAACTGGTGCCCGCGCCTGGCGCGTCGGCCCTGTTCGGGCTGGCGGCTCTGGCGCTGAGGCGGCGGAGGCGGGCCGGCGCTCACTGATCTCATGCCGCGCCCGAGCGTGGAGACTCGCGCGGGCGCGATTAATGGCCGAAGCGGCTCGTGGGCCAATGAGCCGCCTGGCTCTCGCCAGGAAATCCGACGTCCTTAGTATGGATACCTGGTCTGCGTTATTGTCCGAACAGGTTCTTCTGCCCGAACATTCCCTTAGCCTCGAAGTAGGCCAAGGCCTCGGGGACGGACGTGAAGATCTTGGTCGCGGTCTCTGTGATGAACGGGCTGGGGCTCTTGCGCGGCTTCCAGACGACGTAGACCTCTTTGGTATGCTCGAAGGCGTGGTGGAGTTCGCGCTCCACGCCCGACGAGAGGCCCGGGACGCCGCCGGGGAGTTCGGGGATCAGGCTGACGATCATGTCGGACTGGTCGATGAGTTTGAAGTCGCGCATGTAGATCTGTCCGTCGATGTCCCCGGCGATGTCGAGAACCTCGCGGACGCGGACCTGGATCGGCGGGCTGGCCTTGCTCCCGCCGAAGGTGTGCGGGGTGACGTCGAGCAACTGGTCGGTCTTGCCCTCGCGCGCGGCGGCGAGCGCCCGCTCGAGCAGCAGTTTCTCGTCCACGTCGCCTGGATCGAAGGTGATAAAGTGATCCGCCAGCGCGGCGCGGAAGTCGTCGATCTCCTTGAGCACGTCGGGCATGTCGACGACATGGCTCATGGGGAAACTGGGGTAGACCTTGCGCATGGCCGGGCGGCAGCAAAGGCGGAAGAGCGTGCGGATCGTCGGCGTGTGCCGCCCGCGCGAGAGGATATAGAACCGGCTGCTGGGGATGGCCTGGCTCATGAGTTCGGTGGCGAGGATCTCCTCCTCGCGCCAGACCATGCAGTCCTTGAGTGTGGCATCGATGACGTGGTCGCGGTGGAGGCGGTTGTGCACGACCTCGATGTTGTCAACGAGGCAGATGAAGATGTCGGGCTTGAGAAGGGAGATCTGGTCGAAGTCGAAGGCGGAGAAGAGCCCGTGCCGCCAGCGGAAGGTGGCGTGGGTGTTGACGATGAGGTTGGGCTTGTCGCGCGAGTCGGCGATGACGTCCTTGAACGCCGCGCGACGGAGCGAGTTCAGCCGTGAGAGCGGGAGGTCGAGGATGCGGCCCGGGCGGACGTCGGGTGCCTCGCGGTACATCATGTCGCCGACGTGGTAGATGCCGAGCGACTCGCCCTGCTGCCCGGCGAAGTCGCGCGTGGCGTCGAGGTACTGCTTCTTGTCCATGCCGACTTGGGCGGTCACGATGGCGCGCATAAGGGGCGATCATAAGCGTGGAACAGTGGCGGGAATCGGGATTCGGGGAGCGCGGCGCGGCGGACGGAGATTGCCTGGTGGCGCGATCGGCCCGCGGTCTCCGCGTCCTGTGGTGCCGGGTGTCGCGACCGCTTCGATGAAAGCGGGCGATCACCCCGGCACACGCGACGCGGCGCAGATCCCAGCGTTGGGACTCCCGCGTCGCGACACACGCCCTCACGAAAGGACCTCTCATGAACCGTCTTATCGCATCAAAGTCTCACGCCCTCTGTGCTGTGCTGGCGCTCGCCGCCGGCACGACAACCACCGCCTCGGCCGTCGACAAGCACTGGACCTCGAACATCAATGGCTCTTGGAGCACGGCGTCGAACTGGTCGCCGGTGGGCGTGCCCGCGGCCGCCGACAACGTCAACATCGGCAACGTCGCGGGCGTCCAGAACACCACCGTGCTCCTCGACGTCAACGAAACCGTCTTCGACATCGACATCACCGACGGCATGACCCTGGATACCAACTCGCGCACGCTCAACGTCAACTTCGAGATCGAGGTCTCAGGGCGCAACGTCGTCGGCAACAGCGTCTTCCCCTCTCGCCTCCGCGTCGATCAGATCGTCAACGGACCCGAGGTCTTCACCCAGATTCTCAGCGTTCACAATCAAGGCGAGGTCCAACTCGTCGGCGGCGGTCTGTCGATCGACGCGCTCTTCGACATCCACGCGGGGAGTTTCCTGCGCGGCGCGGGCACTGTCTCGATTGACAGCAACTTCATCAACTTCCGCAACGACGGCACGATCGCCCCGAGCGGCGCGATGACGTTCTCCCAGACCGGCACCGGGCTCTACGACCTCGACGGCACCAGCGGCGGGGGCGACCTCGACCTCACCGCCGCGTCCAACTCCTCCCTCACCTTCAACGGCGACGGCATCTTTGAGGCCTTCGGAGGCACCCTCAGCATGATCCGCGGCACGCTCCTGCACATGAACCTCAACGACGGCTGGACTGTCGAGGCTTCCGGCACCTTCAACATCTACGGCTCCGGCAGCGGCAGCCCTGCCCGCGTCACCGGCTCGCCGCTCAACTTCAACGGCACCATCAATCTCTACGGCGGTTCCCAGTTCAGCCTTGAAGCCGACACGACCTTCGGCGTGAACGCCGAACTCGTCACCGGTCTCAACGCTGTCGCCGACATCGCCGGCGACGCCGTCATCAACGGCGGCCTCTACACCATCAACGAGGACTCCGTCCTCAACTTCAACGGTGCGACCACCGTCCACGGCGGCGAGTTCATTACCTACTCCCATGAGTCCACGACGGGATCCGTCGATTTCAACGGCCCGACTGAGTGGGACGGGAACGTCAACTTTACCGGCTTCGTCCGTCAGAACGGCCCGGCCCGCGTCGCCGGCCCCACGATCATCACCGGTGACACCTTCGACATGGACGGGAGCAACGCCGCCACATGGGACATCGACGCCCCCCTCACGATGAACGTCGACCGCATCGACTTCTTCGGAGCCGAGAGCACCTTCAACAACACGCTCGACATCGGCGCGGGTCGCCTGACCGTCAATATCGAGGATGGCCAATACTGGACCATCGCCGGCACAGCCAACCTCTCGGGCAACAGCCTCCTGTTCAGCACCAAAATCGGCGACGGCTCGCCCGTCTACCTCGCCGGCGAAGTCAACGTCTCCGGCAAGAACGACATCGCCACCGGCACCATTGTCGCCAGCACGTCCACTATCAACATCGCCGCCGCCACCTCCGCGCTGCGCTTCATGGCGTCGGTGCTAGTCGGCAACGCCGTCACCTTCACCGGCACGGGCACGCTCCAGACCGGTGCCAACAGCACCATGATCATCAACTCCGGCCTCAACACCAACGGCGTCGGGCTCCACAACGCCGGCACCCTGCGAGTCAGTTCCGGCCCCGGCACCATGTCCGTCGATCGCTTCCTTACTTCCGGCACCTGGATCGTGGATATCCGCGGGTACAACGCCGTCACCGAGTACGACCGCCTCATCTCCAACGGCCCCGCCACCCTCGGCGGCACGCTGGAAGTGGACCTCACCGACGCCCTCGGGGATACCTTCCGCCCCAACGTCGGCGACCAGTTCACCATCCTCAACGCCGTCGGCGGGATCACCGGCTCGTTCGCGCCCAACGTGACCACCATCGTCGGCCCGACGACGTACCACTGGGAGGTCATCGTGAGCGCTGCCGACGTGGTGGTGCGACTGGCCTCGATCGCGGAGTGCTACGCGAACTGCGACGGGTCCGGAGCCGCGCCCGCGCTGAACGTCGCCGACTTCATCTGCTTCCAGAACAAGTTCGCGGCGGGTTCCTCCTATGCCAACTGTGACAACTCGACCACGCCGCCCGTCCTGAATGTCGCCGATTTCATCTGCTTCATGAACAAGTACAGCGCGGGCTGCCCGTAGAGCCATCGTGCTGCCGGACCGACACGGCCTCGCTAGTTCGTCCCCCTCTCCCCCAACTCCCCCGTCGGCTCGAGAAGACTCGGGTCGCCGGGGGATGTTCTTTGCCCTTTGATCGGGATCGGTGTCCCCTCGTCCAATGTCAGCCCGGGCGGTCGGCGACAGGGCAAACGGGGTACTCCGCCTGCGCGGGATGTCGCACAGGCACGCTCCTATCCTCTTCCCCTTGCACTGGAGGTTGCCATGTCGCTCATCGCCCCGCACGGCGGAAAACTCGTCGAGACGCTCGCCCCCGATTCCCGCATCGATCAGGCCCGCCGCGAGGCCGAAAAACTGCCGCGGCTAACGCTCTCGGCCAAGCAATCGTGCGACCTCGAGATGCTGACGATCGGCGCGTTCTCGCCGCTCTCGGGATTCATGGGTGCCGAGGACTTCGAGCGTGTGTGCAAGGAGATGAAACTCGCCACCGGGCCGAACAAGGGACTGGTGTGGCCGATCCCGATCGTGCTGGCCGTGAAAAAAGACCAAGCCCCGGGCGTAGGCGAGCGGGTCGCCCTCTATTCGCCGAGCGGCGTGCTCCAGGCCATCATGACGATCAAGGAAGAGTTCCTCCACGACAAGAAACTCGAGATCCCTAGCGTCTTCCGCACCGAGGATCCGGCACACCCGGGGGTCAAGGCCGTGATGGACGAGGGCGAGGTCTGCCTCGCCGGGCCGGTGGAGTCGCTGAAGGTCTGCGTGGACCCGGACGGCCCGGAGGCGTTCCTGGACCATCGCCTGACGCCACGGCAGACGCGCGAGGAGTTCCACAAGCGCGGGTGGAAGACCGTCTGCGCGTTCCAGACGCGGAATCCGATCCACCGCGCTCACGAGTACCTGTGCAAGGTCGCGCAAGAGATCGTGGACGGGTTGCTCGTGCATCCGCTCGTGGGCGAGACCAAGCCCGGCGACATCCCCGCGGCGGTGCGGATGGAGTGCTACAAGGTGCTCCTAGACAAGTACTTCGTCCACAGCCGCACGATGCTGAGCGTGATGCCCGCCGCGATGCGCTACGCGGGCCCGCGCGAGGCGATCCTGCACGCGGTGGTGCGGAAGAACTACGGATGCACTCACTTCATCGTGGGCCGCGACCACGCGGGCGTGGGCAACTATTACGGCTCGTACGACGCGCAGAACATCTTTGACCAGATCGAACACGACGCCGGCAAGGGCGGCCTCGGCATGACGATCTTCAAGTTTGAGCACACGGCCTGGAGCAAGTTGGCCGGCGGCATGGTCAGCCCCAAGACCTTCCCCAAGATCGAGGGGGACCAGATCTCGCTCTCGGGCACGGCCGTGCGCGACATGCTCGCCAAGGGCGAGCGCCCGCCGGTGGAGTTCACGCGGCCCGAGGTCGCGGACGCGCTGATCAAGTGGGCGAAGGCGAAGTAGGCCAGCCCTGGGAGTAGAATGGCCCGCACGATGGGCCTTCACAAGCCAGTCAAGAACCTCAACGCCGAGGATTTCTTCGCGCTGGTTGCGGCGCGCACCGAAGAAGGCCAGACGCTTGATTTCAAACTCACCTTGCCTGGGAACTCCGACCAGGAGAAGCATGAGTTTCGTGCCGATGTCACTGCCCTCGCAAACACATACGGCGGCGACCTCGTCTACGGCATCAGGGATGAAGATTCGGTGGCCGTTGAGGTCGTCGGGCTTCAACTGGCCAGCATAGACGAGGAGGTGCGGCGAATTGAAGAAATGCTGCGTTCCGGGATCGAGCCTTCGATCAGAGGCGATGAATTACAGCACATTCCCATCCCGGGCAAGGGCCATGTGCTTGTCGTTCGAGTCCCGCGCAGTTGGGCAGCGCCGCACCTCGTGAAGAGCAACTCGTCATTTCGGGTTTACGGCCGTGGCGTCAAGAGGAAGTATCCAATGGACGCTGGACAGATCAGATCCGCTTTTTCCTTTGCCACCGACCTGCCAGAACGCATTCGTGACTGGCACAGGAGGCGCGTTGAGCGAGTTGCGGCTGGGGAAACACCGGTCGCACTGGAGGCCGGTGCGAAACTGATCCTCCATCTCGTGCCCGTCTCATCATTCATGGGTCCGGAGTCGTTATCAGCGAATGAACTCAGCAGCAGGCGTGAAGCGCTTCAACCATTCTCCGGCTCCTGGTCGACGCGGATCAACGTCGACGGCTTGTTGTCATCCTTGATTATCTCATCGGAAAAGGATCCTCACGGGGCATACTGCCAGGTGTTTCGGTCGGGTCGCGTCGAACTCGTGTTTGCGCGACTCGTTCACACCCACGAGAGTCAGCGCATGATTGCTAGCGTTAGCTACGAGATGCGCCTCATTGACGCTGTGACGAACATGCTTCGCGCATTTGGCGAACTTAGAGTTCCGCCGCCGATATTCGTCGCAATGTCTGTTCGCGGGGCACTTGGCGCAAGAATGGGCGTGAATCCGCGTCAGGCAATGTATTTCAATGGACATCCGATCGATCGTGATGAGCTGGATCTGCCGGATGCGCTCTTCGAACGACTCGATGACGGCGTGCCGACAGTGCTTCGGCCCGTATTTGACGCACTTTGGAACGCGTGCGGTTGGGAACGCTGCCTCAACTACGACAACTCTGGGAAATGGTCGTCTCGTTGATCAGTGTCCGAGTTGCTGAGGTGTTTGAAGCGGCTCTTGCGCTTTGCTACGCCACCGTCACGCTCTTATCAAGGTACACATCCTGCACCGCGTTGAGCAGTTTCACGCCCTCTTTCAGCGGCTTCTGGAACGCCTTGCGTCCCGAGATCAGGCCCATGCCCCCGGCGCGCTTGTTGACGACCGCCGTCGCGACGGCCTCGGCGAGGTCGCCCGCGCCCTTGCTCTCGCCGCCGGAGTTGATCAGCGGCACGCGGCCCATGAAGTTATTGAGAATCTGATATCGGCAGAGGTCGATCGGGTGGCCGCCCTGGCCGGCCTCGTCGCTGCCGCAGAGGCTGGTGTAGACGCGCTTGTCCCACTTGCCGTAGGACGAGCCGCCCGTGTTGAGCGCCGCGTAGCCGCCGTTGTTCACCGGGAGTTTCTGCTTGATGATGTCGGCCTTGATCGTCGCGCCGAGGTGGTTGGCCTGGCCCGAGAGGTCGGCGGAGGCGTGATAGTCCACGCTCTTGCCGTCGGCACCCTTGGCCTTGAACGCGGCGTTGCGCGTGTAGCACCACAGCACGGTGAAGAGCCCGAAGGAGTGGGCCTCCTCGAACATGTCCGAGACATAGGCGATCTCGTCGCGGGCGGAGTCGTTTCCGAAGTAGATCGTCGCGCCGACGGCGATCGCGCCCATCTCATAGCACTGGCGAACGGAGCCGAAGTAACTCTGCCGATGCACGTTCGGATACGTCAGCATCTCGTTGTGGTTGAACTTGACGAGGAACGGAATCTTATGTGCATACTTTCGGGCGACTGAAGCGAGGACGCCGATCGTGCTGGCGACGGCGTTGCACCCGCCCTCGATGGCGAGTTTGACGATGTTCTCGGGGTCGAAGTACGCGGGCTCGGGCGCGAACGAGGCGCCCGCCGAGTGCTCGACGCCCTGGTCCACCGGCAGGATCGAGACAAAGCCCGTCCCCGCCAGCCGGCCCGTGTTGAGGAGCGTCTGGAAGTTGCGCAGCACCGGCACCGGGCGATCGGTCTGCGAGAAGACGCGATCGATGAAATCCGGCCCGGGCAGCGCGATCGCGGACTTGTTGATGGTCTTTGACTCGTGCTTGAGGAGCGAATCGGCCTGCGTGCCGAGCAGGGCGCGAACGTCGGTCGTCGGGGTGGCGGGCGTGAACATGGCGGTTCCTCCAGAGAGTCGCCAGTGTAGCGCGCGGAGGCCCGAATCGGCTCCCGGCTGTTTCGCACGGCGCGCCCGCGACTCCCACTGCCAGCACCGGCGGCACGACAAGCCCGTGGCGGCCAGCGCGGTCCCATAATTGCCGATGATGTCCCCTCGCATCGCGGTATGAACGCGTGTTGCATCGCGCTCCCGAATCTCATAACCTATCGCCCTCGGACGGCGTCTAGCGATCGACGCGATGATCGACCGTCCGCACACGAGGGCCGCGCGATCTGTTGCGGCGAGGAGACACACGATGCGTACGTTTACGTCGGTCGCGGCGGTGGTCGCGTTTGCAGGGTCCGCGCTGGGCCAGTTCCAGGCACTGGTCGTCGATTTCAGCGGATCGCGGGTCGCTCGCTACGAGTGGCCCTCGGGCACGCCCGTGAATCACATGGTCGCCAACGGGATCTCGACGCTCAGCGGCGCTCGCGGCTCGGCCCTCGGCACGGCCGGCGACCTCTTCGTCACCAGTTACAACACCGATACGGTCCTCCGATTTGATGGCCAGACCGGGCAGCCGCGCGGCATCTTCGTCACGGCGGCGAGCGGCGGCCTCAACGGCCCCACCGCGCTGGCGTTCGGGCCCGACGGGAACCTCTACGTCGCCAGCTCGGTCAACGATCTCATTCTGAAGTACGACGGGCAGACCGGGACCCTCCTCAGTACGTTTTCCACCGGACCGCAAGTCGACCAACCCGAGGGCATCGCCTTCGGCCCGGACAACAACCTCTACGTCTGCTCCTACCTCACCGACACCGTCGCCCGATTCAATGGATTCACCGGCGCGTTCATCGACTTCGCGATCACCGCCGGACAGTCGGGCCTCAATGGTCCCGCCGGCGTTCTCTTCGACGCGGGCGGGCGCATGTACGTCTCGGGCGGGCTGAGCAACTCCGTGATCGTTAAGGACCCCGTCGCGGGCGTCTCGGTGCTCGCGACGTCAGCGACCGCAGCGGGCATGACCACGCCCTATCACATGGCCATCGCGCCGGACGGCACGCTCTGCGTCGCGGCCTTCGGCTCAGGGGCCATCACACGCCTCAACCGAACCACCGGTGCGTATCTCGGCAACTTCCTCCAGCCCGGCGCGGGCGGCATCTCCGCCGATCCGTGGGCCATCCTCTTTGTCTCCGGCGGCTGCTACGCCAACTGCGACGGCTCGACGGTGGCCCCGGCGCTGAACGTCGCCGACTTCGTCTGCTATCTCAATAAGTTCGCTGCCGGCTGCTCTTGACCGCGGCACTTGATCGCCGCCACCCATCGCCGGCCTCGTCATCGCTCGCATCCTCCCCTTCCGATGCCATCGCGCGTCGGAAGGGGCCGACGGCGCGCCGAAATCTTCGGCGTCAGTTGCCACGCTCGTCGCATGACTCACGGCGATGTTGTACGCTGCCCTCGCTGGGCATCGGCTTCGCCCCTCGCCGGCCTTGTCGGCTCGCGCCGGGTGTCGCTCACGCCGCAAGGAGACCTCCATGCCCGTCCAGATCACGCTTGACATCTTTTCCGGCCGTCCGAATCCGACGATCCAACTCGCCGACCGCGAGGCGGATGAACTGCTGGGGCGCATGGCACCGGAGAAGGCGCTGCCCAAGTCGCAGGCCGCGTTCGCGCCGGGCCTTGGCTATCGCGGGCTGATCGTCGAGCAGGCGGGCAAGGGGGCACGCGGCCTCCCGCGGACGTTTCACATCGGCGGCGGCAGAGTCTTCGGCGAGCGGCTCGCGCACCGCATCGCCGACCCCTCGATCGAGGCCGATTTCCTGGGCCGTCCCGAGATCGTGAGCAAGTTTCAGGTTCGCGAGTTGACGCCCGAGTCGCTGCGGAAACTGGTGCGTCGCCGGTTCGAGGCGATCGAGTTGTGGAAGCCCATCAAACTCTTTCCACTCAAGGTGGTGTGCAAGTGCGCGCCGGTCTATGAGCCGACGTGGTGGAACGACGGCGGGCAGCGCCAGTGGAACAACAACTGCTACAACTACGGGTGTAACTATCGCACCGACACCTTTGCTCAGCCGGGCAAGGCAAACGCGGCGATGTACACGTCGATCACGGGCGCGCAGGTCAAGGCCGGTGCCGTGGCCGACGCGCTTGAGGATTCGCCCAGCACGAACAACAAGTGCCCGAAGTCGGGCCATCTCGTCGCGCTCGTGATCTGGCCGGGCGTTGACTTCCACTGGTACCGCAAGGGCCTCAACGGTCGCTGGACGCACAAGCCGGGCGGGACGGCGGCGACCAACCTCGACAACTCCGGCGCCCTCATCAGCGACCCGCGCACGGCCGACCGAGGCAACTACACCCAGTTCACGACCTTCATGGTCGCCAAGCATGGGCACACCAAGATCAAGTGATTCGTGGCGGGTCGTCGCGCTGATCTTCTCGGGGCGCGAGGATCCTTCGTGGCCCGCGCCACCGGTGCTCGTGAGCCGAGCGATGGCGCTCTGGGACGCCGCCGCGCCAGCGAAGGCCGTCGCCCCGCCCCCGCTTGGGTATCGGGGCTGCGCGCTCCGATCGACCGACGGCCGCGCGTTGGTGGCATTCGATGGCGTGCTGACGATGACGCAACCCGGTGCCCGCTCCGAGTCCCGCCGAGACTCGGACCGCGCGATCGAGCGGCTGCTGCTTCAATCCGCGCCGGCGGGAGCGATCCCACCCGGCGCCTTACCTTCGCTCTGACGCGTGAGCCCGTGTCTCGCGGCGTGCTACCGCCGCGCGATGTCCAAGTCATCGGCGAGCGCCTGATCGCTCGTCGCCGGTGCCATCACGAGCCGGGAGCCATCGCCGGCCGCGGCGGGAATCGTGACCGCGCGGGCCGAGTAGAACTCGTCGCGCATCGTCCAGCCGCACCCGCCCGCCCAGAAAGCGAGCATCGCCACCAGTCCCATGCTCATCGTGCGCCGACGCATCGGTCCTCTCCCTCTCCCTCCGCCACAACCATCGGATACTCGCCCGCTCATGGCACTCCCTCGGCCCATCTCGCGCGGGCCGTGCGTCCGGCTATTCCGGTCGCGTGCTTCGGCCCGCCCATAACGACTGGCGACAGATCGGGGCATGGACTGAACGACCGGGAAGGGCCTGGACACTCTCCGGCGCTTCCCGTTTGACGCCCGCGTCGGCTCCAGTACCATTGAGCCCGAGAACACCTCCATGCCACGACTCGCTTTCAGCACCGTTGCCACCCCTGATTGGACGCTCACCGCGGTCGTCCGTTCCGCCGCCCGCTGGGGCTACGACGGCGTCGAACTTCGCACGTTCGGCTCCGGGTCGCGTGCGTTCGCCTGCGATCCGGCCCTGACGGCCGCCGACAAGGTCCGCCGAATCTTCGCGGATCACGGCCTGACGCCCGCGTGCCTCGCCACCTCGATCTCGCTCGATGAGTCGGTGCGCCCGCCCGTGGTCGGCCGCCTCATCGGTGATTTCGAGCGTCCTGTGCGGCTGGTCAAAGAGGCCATCGACCTCGCCGCCGCAATCGAGTGCCCGCTCGTGCGCGTCTTCGGGTTTCAACTCCTCGCGGGCGAGCGCCGCGCTGCGTGCATCGCGCGGATCGCCGAGCGCCTCGCGCTTGTCGCCGACGCCGCCCGCAACATCGGCGTTCGCGTCGTGGTCGAGAACGGCGGCTCGTTCGCCACCGCGGCGCAACTCAACGAACTGCTCGACGCCGCGACCGATCCGCTGCTGGGCGCGGCCTATTGCTCCGCGGTCGCCTTTGACGCGGGCGAGAATCCCGCCGCGTCGCTCGATATCCTGGGCGATCGCCTCTGGGTCGCCAAGGTCAAGGACCGGGACTCGCACCGCCGCATGTGCGTGCCGGGCGACGGCGTCACCGGCTGCGAGGCCTTCGTGCGCGAGTTGGGGCACCGCAAGTACGGCGGCTGGATCATCCACGAGTGGGATCGTGCGTGGCTTCCCGATCTCGCGGAGCCGTCGAGCATCCTCCCCGACGCCGCGGCGCGCATCGGCGGCTGGCTCGCGCAATCCCGGCCCCAACGCCCGCACCCGGCCCGCGCGTGAGCCCCGAAGAGTCCGCCCGCCTCGCGCTCGATGTCTGCCAACGCCTCGGTTTCGCGCTCGCGGGGATCGCCGATGCCGCGCCGAGTGCCTTTGCCGCTCAACTCCACGACTGGCTCGCGCAGGGCAAGCACGGCTCGATGGAGTACCTTGCCCGCGGCGTCGAAAGCCGCCTCGATCCCGGGCGCGTTCTTCCCGGCGCACGCGCCGCGATCATCGTCGCCGACCTCTACGCGGCGCGCGGCAGCGCCGACGCCGACCCGCCGCCGCTCCACGGCCGCATCGCGCGGTACGCCCGCGGACGCGACTATCACATCGCCCTCAAACGCCGCCTGCGCACGCTCTGCGACACGCTCCGCGAGTCAATGCCCGGCGAGAACTTCCGCGCCTTTACCGACACCGCGCCGGTGCTCGAGCGCGAGTTGGCCGCCCGCGCCGGCATCGGATGGGTCGGCAAGCACTCCCTCATCATCCATCCCGGCCTCGGCTCGTACTTCTTCCTCGGGGGCGTCCTCACCACCGCCTCGCTCGCCACCGCCCCGCCCCCCGCGCCCGTCGCCGACCACTGCGGCACATGCACCCGCTGCATCGATGCCTGCCCGACCGATGCCATCACGCCCTATTCCGTCGATGCCCGCCGATGCATCTCCTATCTCACGATCGAGCGCCGCGCGCCCATCGAGCCTGCGCTGCACGACCCGATCGGCGACTGGCTCTTCGGCTGCGACGTCTGCCAGGAAGTCTGCCCGCATAACTCCGCCGCGCCGCATCGACCGGCTGTCGGCGAGATCCATCCCGACTACGCGACGCGGCGCGACTCGCTCGATCTGCTCGCCGTGCTCGGCTGGACCGCGGACGACCGCTCGCGCGAACTCTCGGGCTCGGCCATGAAGCGAGCCACGCTCGCGATGCTCAAGCGCAACGCGCTGATCGTGCTGGGCAACCAACTCGTGCGACAATCGTCCTCTTCCGTGCCTCCGACTTCGGCCTTGCAAAGTCGGTGCGGCACCGATGGCAACGCGATTCCGTCTCGGCTGCGTGAGATCGCCGACGACCCCGCCGAGCCCGAGTTGGTCCGTGAGGCCGCGCGCGTCGTGCTCGCGCGAGTCCACCCCTCACCGCCGTCCGCCTGAAACAAGCCGCGCCACGATCGGCGCGACCAGCACGATCCCCACGCCCGGCACGAGCCACCACGTCTCGCGCGCCAGGAATCCCATCGCCAGGCACGGCGAAGCCGCGACCACGGAGGCCAGCCACGCCACGCGTGCCGTCCGCGGCGCGACCGCCCACTTCCCGCGCGGCACGATGCACGTCCAGACATACGCGGGGAACGCCAGCCCATAGGCCGACATAAAGCAGCGATACGCGATCTCTCCTGTGCCCAGCCGGGTCGCGTCGGCCGCGCTCTGCATGGGTTCGACCGCCATGCCCAATCCGATCGCCCCGAGAAGCGCCAGGACAAAGATCGCGCACGCGGCCAGACATCCGCCCGTCGAGATGCCCTCGGGCGCTGGGTGCCGCCCCAACTCACGCAGATGAACGCCCACCGTGAAGACGCTTTGCACAACGATGTGGGCCGACAGGAGCCACGGCAGCGCGCGCGGGGCGACGCCCAGGCCGTCATCGCCCAGAAACACGCGGTTGTAGGCCAGCGTCAGCAGGATCATCGCGAGGAACGCGACGCCGAAACCGAGTCCAAATGCGGCCCTCGCGCCCCCGCGTGAGAGTTCACGCCGCGCACGATGAAACGTCAGATCAAGATACGGGCACAGCCCAAATCCCAGCACGCAGACCGCCGCCAACGGGACCGCGTGTTCCCTCGGCAACGCCGCGCCGCCGCTCGACATGCCCCCGGCGAGTACCGGCCATCCCCAGCGCGACGCCGCAATCGTCCCCGCAACGACCGTCACGACGAACAAGCAAACCCCGATCCATCGTTGCTGCCCCAGCGTCCGCAACCCCAGCAACGCGCTCGCCGCAAATGCAGCGAGCCCCACCCCGATCGTCGGCAGGGTGATCCCCCACCACGATCGCGCCAGCCACGCGAGAAAGAACCCGTGAAACAGGATCGTGACGATCGAGAAGAGCCGCGTCGCCGTCGCGTGCTCAATCAGCATCCGCCCAGACGCCTCGGCATCGCGGGTCGCCCAGCCCATCGCCGCCGCGCCCACGACATTGGGCACCGCGAACGCCACAAACCCAGCGAGCCCGAAATCCCGCACGAGCAGCACCGGCAGAAACATCCCGATGCACCACGTCCACGAGCACGCCAGATACGCGGCCCATGAAGCAACCGCCCCCGCCGCATCGCCGCGAGCGGCCCCAACACGAGGCCCGTCATCGGGCGCGCCGCGGCTCAACGGATCCGCCGGCCCTTCTTCTGCTGGTGGGCCTTGGGCGTGGCGTGGAACGTGGCGACGCACTTGCCCACCCGCCGCTCCTTGTCGCCGCGCTTCCCGATCCCTTGCACGATATCCAGTTCGACGGTGATATTGAACTCGTCGCCCTGCGCGATCAGCGCCTTGAGGTCTTCCTTGGGCTGAACGCGATAGAGCGCCGGCCCGTGGCACGGCCGAAGGAACTTGTACTCCAGCGACTTGCACACGACCGTGTAGTCGCCCCCGCACGCCGAGAAGACGTACATCCCGCCCGCTACCTCGCTGTTGGCCAGGAGCGCCGCGCCCGCCATCGCGTTGTACCAGTTGCGGTTGAACCGGCTAAAGGGCAGCACCGCCGAGAACGTCTGCGGATCGACCCGCTTGATGCGGATCCCGCTCTTGAACGCGTACGGCATCCAGATCAGCGAGCACACGCGATGCCAGAAGTTGTTGCGCGACGACAAGCGGCTCATGTAGGCATCCAGCCGATCCACAACCCTCCGCTTGCGGCGGCGCGGAACCATCGCGGTCTGGCTCGTCGCGGGCTGGCTCGTTGATGTCGTGGTCAATCCGATGCCTCTTGGTGCAATGATAGCGCCGCCACGTCCCCCGCTGCTCCGCCTCGGGGTTGCGCTCCGGCTTGGTCGCAATCGCGGCGGCCCGCCTACGGCTGCGGGATCGGCGGGTTGCACTGGCACGCGATGGCCTCGGTAAAGGTCGCTACGTCCCAAGCATTGACCGTGCCGTCTTGCGTCAGGTCCGCGGCGGGGTTCTGCGTGAGGTAGGCCGAG
>JBJXFQ010000113.1:0-30801 GCA_046155605.1 Phycisphaerales bacterium | reverse complement strand
CATCCTCCCCGCTCGTCTTGATGAGCGTCCGCGGCCACTCACGATCCAGCCTATCAGCCGTCGGCGTCAGCCCCCGTTGCCGCGCGATGAGCGGCGCGTCAAACGTCGCGTGCTCGGGGTTCGGGTTGAGCCCCCAGCCGTCGCGGATGATGAGAACGAGCGGTGAATGTTGAATTTTTGCTCCCATTGACTGAGTGTAGGGATTTCAGCCACATCGACCGCGGTTGCCAAGAGTTCATCGATGCTCGGCACGCTCGCGCCACACCTCAACCAGACAGTACGGCCCCGGTTCCGGGCGGTACGGCCCCGATTCCGCGTTCAGCGCGTGAAACTTCTTCGCTACCTGCTCCGCATCCTCGACCTCATCGATTAGGCAATGCCGATTCGTCAGCAGGATCTCCGCCAGGTGATTGCACGAGAGGGGCGAACAGCAGAATCCGTCATACCATTCCGGGACATCCCACCCTAGTCGCACCCACGACGATCTCATCGGAGAGACCTGCATCTCGGGGATGTGCAACGCCGTTCGCGCATCATTTTCGCCGAACAAGGTTGTGAGAACTCGATAGCCGTAAAGGTCGTACTGCGCTTGCTCTCCATCCGGAACAACCCGCCATGCGGCCTCCGGCGAATCAAAGACTCGCATGGCGTTGCGACCCTTATCCCATGGCTCGCAATCCGGAGACGTCGAAAAGCAGTTCGAAGCGCTACAGATCTCTTCAACGGCTGGCGCGTTGAGCCATGCCGGCCTCTTCTCCGTCCGCTTCGGCAGATATCCAATCAGTACAGGCTCCATCGTCGACTTCCATTTCTTGATGCTTTCGAAACAGATCGCCGTCCCCCGCGCCACGCACGTCAGCGGGTTTCCGCACGACGACCCGACGCTCGTTCAGCCTCGAGGAACATCCCGGCGTCAGGATCGATAGGCCGTAGAACGTGCTGCCGATCATCGCGCCGAAGTCGGAGCGGTCGAGCGTCAGCAATACCTCGGCCCAAGCCAACGCCGTGAACAGCACCGGCCGGTCCTTCGCGGGCTCAAAGACCGCGGCGCGATCGAGCGTCAACACATCGTCGACGAGCAGCAGTTCGGGCCGTAGCTTGGCCCAATCGACCGTCGCGGTTTCGTGGAGGTCCGAAAGATTGGCGAGCACTTCTTCGATCACATACGCACTTGTCAGCAGGCTCCAGTTGTTCTCGGAGGCACCGCGGAAAATCGCGAGCGATGCTCCCCGGTGTGAGCCGAAGGCCGCCAACACCACGCTCGAATCGAGGAAAATCCTCATTGGCCGTTGCCGCCACGAACCCGTTTCATGTCCGCGTCGTCTTCGGCGATCCAGGCATTCATCCGTTCACGCGAGAACTTCCGCGGCGCGGGAAGCTGACCAGCCTCGGCCCGCAGACGAGCGGCAAGAAACAAGAGCAACTCTTGCTTTTGTGCTGGCGGGAGCGCGTCAGCCGCAGCCTCGATTTCACGGAGCGTGCTCATTCCGAACTGTATGCGATCAGCCATGACGTGCGGCGGCGTCCGCGCGTCGCCCCGCTCACGACGACGTCATGTCATTCTCGAGCGTCGACTTCCACTCCTCGATGTTCTCGAGATAGATCGCGGTCCCGCGGGCCACGCACGTCAGCGGATCCTCCGCCAGTTTCACGTCCAGCCCCGTGGCCTTGCTGATGACCTGCGTGATCCCGCGCAGGAGCGACCCGCCGCCAGCCATCATGATCCCGTTCTCCACGAGGTCCGCCGCCAGTTCCGGCTCGGCCCGCTCGAGCGTCCGCGTCACCGCCTCCGCGATTGCCGTCACCGGCTCCAGCAGCGCCTCGCGAATCTCCACGCTCGACACCGCCGTCTTTCGCGGCAGGCCCGTGATCATGTCGCGCCCGCGGACGTCCATCGTCGTCTCTTCGCCCGTTGGCGCGGCCGACCCGATCTCGATCTTGATCCGCTCGGCCGTCTGCTCGCCGATCATCAGGTTGTACGTCCGTTTCATGTGGTTGATGATCGACTCGTCCATGTCGTCGCCCGCCACCCGCACGCTTTCGCATGTGGCGATGTCCGCCAGCGACATAATCGCCACCTCCGTCGTCCCGCCGCCGATATCGACGATCATCGACGCCGTCGGCTCGGCGAACGGCAACCCCGCGCCAATTGCCGCCGCGATCGGCTCCTCCAGCAAGTACGTCCGCCGCGCCCCGGCCCGCTCCGCCGAGTCGAACACCGCCCGCTTCTCGACCGCCGTGATCCCCGACGGGATCGAAATCACCACCCGCGGCCCGACGAACTTGTGCCGCCCGGTCACCTTGCGGATGAAGTAGCCCAGCATCGCCTCGGTGATCTCGAAGTCGGAGATCACGCCGTCTTTGAGCGGGCGGATCGCCGTGATCGCCCCGGGCGTCTTGCCGAGCATCTCCTTCGCGACCCAGCCGACCGCCAGGCCGTTGCGGGTCATCAGGACCTGGTTGGTACCCTTGCGCACCGCCACCACGCTCGGCTCGTTCAGCACGATCCCCTGCCCGCGCACGGCAACCAGCGTGTTGCATGTGCCCAGGTCGATGCCCATGTCCACCGAGAAGAGTCCGAGCAAGCGGTCGAGCAAGGCCTTGCTTTCCGAAGGGGGGAGGGGTTGCGAAGCGGCCCGAGGCCGACGTGGCCATCCGTGGTCAACGTCGCCACAGAGTATCGGCAAACTCCCTCGCGGACCAGTTGCCGATCGGCCGATTGCACAAGCGCGGCCTGTATACTGCCGAATTGCCTTGAAAGGAACTCGCCTATGCGTCACCGCTGGTTCGTCGTGGCGTCCTGCCAGGTCTTGCTGCTCGTCGCGTCGGCGATCGCCCAGCCGCCCAGTTACGGCATCGACTTCGTCACCATCGGCGATGCCGGCAACGCGCCAAGTTTCCTTCCCGACCCCAACGGCGTCAGTTTCACCGAGGGCCGCGGCAGCGTCAACTACGAGTACCGCATCGGGCGCATGGAAACCACCACGGCCCAGTGGATGGAGTTTGTCAATACCTACTCGACGATGGGCGGCTTCGACCTCTTCGGCCGACCCTCGAGTTGGGGCGGCGAGATCGACCCGACGTACAGTGGTCCAGGCATCCGCTACCGGCTGCGTGCGAGCCTCGTCAACGCTTCGCTGGTGCCGGTGCTGGGTATTGGCTGGCGCGAGGCAGCCCAGTACTGCAACTGGCTGCACAACGAGAAGGCTCCGACCGTCGCGGCCATGGCCAACGGCGCGTATGACACCTCAACCTTCACGGTCAACCCCACGACGCCGCCGACGTTCAACGACCAGTGGACGCGCAGCCCGGGAGCGAAGTTCTGGATTCCGAGCCTCGACGAGTGGATGAAGGCGACACACTACGACCCCAGCCACAGCGGTCCGGGGCAAGGCGGCTGGTGGCTCTATCCGCACGGGTCGGATACGCCGCTAATCTACGGCCCGCCGGGACAGGGCCAGGCCAATGCGGGGTTCACGCTGCCGGGTGAGGCCCAACGCTGGATCCCGCTGGGGTCGTATCCGGGCGTGCTGACCCCGTACGGCCTGATCGACGCGGCGGGCGCGGCCTCGGAATGGACCGAGGAGGTGCTATTTCCGATGGAGCCGAGGGAACGGGCCATCGGTGGATCGGGTGCGCGTGGAACGGCCGAGCCAGCCGATCGGGTGACACGATATTCTGGTTACGATCCGACAAGCCAGTTCGGTGCCGCGTCTCCTATAGGCTTTCGCATCGCATCACTGATCCCCCCGCCAAGCGTCTTGGCCGCCGTCCTTCCGAGTGTCATCGTGCTCATCATCAGGAGAAATCGCCATGCTGTCCAATAGTCTGCGTCTCGCTGCTCTTTGCGTGCTCACCGCCGTTGGCCCGGTGTATGCCGCGAACGAAGTCACGGTCGTCATCACTCGCACGAGCGGGGGCGGATGCGGCTCGTCGCAGAGTTACACCGTCAACGCCGCCACCGACTTCACCATCACCGGGATCGATGATTGCGTGACCCAGATCAAGATTTATGTCAATGTTTCACCACCGGCGCTCCCGAGCGACTTCAACATCGGACGCGTGACGATCAGCGGAAGCGTCAGCAATAACTCAACCGGCGACTTCAATGTCGTGATCGGCCCGGCCAACTTCACCGGGGCAGATTCGCCCTTTTCAACGGTCGCGTGCTATGACTGGAAGGGAATTACTTTCTCAGACACTAACCTCCGCGATCACTGTCATCTCGAAGGTCGCATCGCACACAACCTGACAACCAGCGGCGTGACAGCCAGCGTCGCGGTCGGCCACCTATACCGATTTGAAGTTGACGGCTCCATCCAGGCGCCCGTTACCGCTCAGGTGTCGTCCGACTCCACAGCGTTCTTCGGAATCAACTGCGGAGGCATTGCGGGACCAGGCGATGCAGCGGCGGGCAGCATCCGCAGTTTCAACGGCGACATCAGGCGAGTCAAGGCGACCGGTGCCATCCGTGGCTCAATCGATGCCGACTCTGGCTCCATTCTGCAAATTGAAACCGGCACTGCCAACGGCTCCGACGGCAACCTCGAGGGCAACGTCACGGCGAGCGGAGACCTCCAGAACGTCCTCATCGCCGGTCGCATCCTCGGCTCGATCATCGACGTTGGTGGCGACCTGATCGGCCAACTCAACGCCGACGAGATCTGCTGCGCGAGCACGGCAGCCCTGAACATCGGCGGCAACATCGCCGCGGACATCACCATCGAGACGAGCATCATCGCTCCCGTCACGATCAACGGCAACCTCCTGTCTGGGCATCGCATCACGCTCAAGAACGGCCTGTCGGCTCAGGGAGCCCAGTTCTGGATCAAGGAGGCCAACGGACTGCAGGGCGAGATCATCATGAACGCCGACAACACGTCACCCAACAACCAGTGGAACAAGGACATCAAGATCGGCACCACGAGCCCGATCATCCTTGGCGGCCAACAGTCCGGCTCCACGCCATACTACTCCCAGACCTCCTCCGCCCTCGGCGGCGGTGCCGTCGGCCTCGCACCCTTCCACCTCCACGACACCGACTGCGACCCCGTCAACGGCGGCACCATCTCCGGCGGCTTCAACGCGCCCGGCCAGGTCGAACTCAGGTTCTACGGCCCGATCCGCCAAACCCCCAGCACCACTTACCCCGTGCAGATCAGGTATTACGACGGCTCTTGGCACACCATCCCCGGCAACGAGTTCTCGTACTCGTTCTCCGGGCGCTCTCTCACCATCACCGCCCTGACCAGCCTCGACTTCGATTCGGAGGTCACCTACGAGATCACCCCGACCAACCTCCAGTGCGTCGGCGTCACCAACAATCCGTCCGTCGCTTCCTTCACCTACACGATCATGGCTGAGTGATGCGCCCTTACCTCTGCATCTGATCGGCGGCACGGCATTGGCTCCGCAATAATGCCGCGCATGTTCTCCACCGTCCCTGAAATCCTCGACGACCTCCGCGCCGGGCGGATGGTCATCCTCACCGACGACGAGCTCCGCGAGAACGAGGGCGATCTCGTTCTCCCCGCCCAGTTCGTCACCCCCGAGGCCATCACCTTCATGCTCTCGGTCGCTCGCGGATACATGTGCCTCTCCCTCACCGAGCACGACTGCGACCGCCTCCACCTCCACCCCCAGGCCCCCGTCAACAACACCTCCCGCGGCACCGCCTTCACCATCTCCATCGACCTCCACCCGCGCTTCGGCTGCACCACCGGTGTCTCGGCCCGCGAACGCGCCGCCTGCATCCGCCGCGCCATCGAGCCCGCCTCAACCCCCGAGGATTTCGTCCGCCCTGGCCACATCAACCCGCTCCGCTCGCGAACCGGCGGCGTGCTCGTACGCACGGGCCAGACCGAGGGCTCGCTCGATCTCTGCCGCCTCGCCGGGCTCTATCCCGCCGCCGTCATCATCGAGATCATGCGCGACGACGGCGAGATGGCCCGTCTGCCGGACCTTGTGCCGCTCGCCCAGCGGCACGGGCTGAAGATGTGTACGGTCGCGCAGGTCATCGAGCATCGCCTGGCGCGGGAATCGCTCGTGCGACGCCTGCCGCCCGTCGCCGGGACCCCCATCCGCACCCGCTTCGGCGAGTTCAACCTCTTCGCTTTCGAGTCGCTCGTCGATCCGCTTCCGCACATCGCGTTGACCGCCGGCGGCGTGGGTAACCTCGACGCCAAGGGCCAGCCGATCGAGGTGAAGGAGCCAACCCTCGTGCGGATGCATCGCAAGAACCTGCTCGGCGACATCTTCGGCGATCTTGACGCCTCGGCGGAAGGCCCCACCGCCGACACGCTCCACGCCTCGATGCGGGCGATCCAGGCCGCCGGCCGCGGCGCGATCATCTACCTCCGGCCCGAGGGCGTTTCAGTCGATGCCGGCGCGGGCAAGCACGCCGCCCTCGAGCAGCGCCTCCGCCAAATTCGCCGCGGCGGCTTCGATCCCGGCAGCGACGATCCCGACCTCACCCACCCCCAGAGTCCCGCCGGCGCGCCCGCCCATCAGCGCGATTTCGGCGTCGGGGGCCAGATCCTCCGCGCGCTGGGACTCAGCAGCCTCCGCCTCCTCACCAACCACGCCAGGGGGCTGCCCGGCCTCGAAGCCTTCGGCCTGCGCATCGTCGAGCACGTTCCCGTGCCGAAGTCCTGAACCCGACTAACAAAAACGGGCGAGCCATCATGGCCCGCCCGCGCTCAATGCTCGTGGGATTGCTGATTATCGCCGCGTGCGCTTCGTCGCCGCCGGCGCGGGCTGCGGGGCGGCGGCAGGCGGGTCGATCATCCCCTGGTCCGCTCGCTTGCCGAATGCTTCAGGGTGCAGGTACCGTCCCTTCTCCCGGCCCGTCTTGTCGAGTTCCACCTCAATCCGGTTTGCGTTGGCGAACGCGTCCTGCCGGATCCCTGTCACCTGCCACGACACCTCCAGGTTCCCCGGCACCGTCTTGATCACAAACTGGCGATCGTGCATCTGCCGCGACACCCGTGCGAAGCACACGTCCGGGGCGCTCGGATCGATCACCGTCACTTGGTAGCGGAAGTCGCGGTTGAGCGCCTCGAACCAGTCCGGCATGGTGATCGTCGCGTACCCCGCGGCGTCCGTCCGAACGTTTCCGTTGTACAGGTTCATCATGTCCGTCGACTCGATCGCGCAGTGCTGCAGGTACTTGTTCGTCGGGTCGAGCGGGTGGTCGATCCGGAACGGCTTCGCGCCTGCGGTGATGGTGCCCGTGACGTTCAGCCCGTTCGCGTTCGGCGTGTCGTTGAACGTCCCGATCGTCACGCCCCCGTTCGACGCCACCGTCAACTTGCTGCTCCCCTCGACCTGCACACGAAGAGCGGGCTCCGATGTCGTGCTGTTGTTCACATGGAACCTCGAGTTTGGGCCGGTCCCGACTCCCACGAACCCCGTTCCGGTCAGACGCATCACCTCGGTCGTCGGGTCGCTCGCTGCCCCCGGGAGCGAGAACCGAAAGACCAGGTTGTCATCCGTGTCGTCTCCCCACGCCACGACCGCCTCGCGCGTGTCGCCTCCGAGCAACTGCGTGCCCACATACATGCCGTCGCTACCGTCGTCGATGTACATGCCGTTGGTCATCCACGACCTGAACTGCCCGCCGATGCCGGTGCTGTCACGGCGGACGTGGAGTTTCGCCACCGGGTTCGGGTCACCAATGCCCACGTTCCCCGTCCCGTCGATCGTCATGATGCGTGTGTTGTTCGTGCCCGGTGCCACCGACGCCACGGCGCTGGTCGAGTTGTTTGTCCAGAAGTCGAACGCGTTGCCCTGCAGCCCACCGCCGTTGTGCCGCGTCGTCAGGAAGTGCCGGAATCCGCCGGTCTTGTATGTGAACGCCATCGCGGGCACCGTGTTCGCGTTCGAGTCGTTTCCCGCCGCCATGTCGATGAACCCCAGCGGCTGCGTCACGCCGATCCCCACGCGATTGCCAAAGAACCCGCGGCCTTGGAAATAGCCCGCGTACCCCTGGTTCGAGGTCGCCTGCCCGCGCACCGCGTAACTCACGCCCGTGTTGTTGAACGTGCGACCCCAGACGCCCGTCCCGCCCACCGCGAAGTTCTCGAACCCGCCCGCCGTGTTGTTTCCCCCGTTCAACTGCACCACATGGAACTGGTACAGCGGCGGGTTCGAGTTGATGCTCACCGGCTTGCTGATAAAACAGAAGGCCCCAGCGTCCGTCCAACATTGCCCCTGCGCCGTCGCCGCGCCCGCTGCCATCAGGATCAAAGCGACCAGCCCCACTCGTTGCGTGCTCTTCATCGTCAACTCCTGCGCTCCCATGTGTGCTTTGCCGGAGCGAACGCCGCTCCGACACCCCCAACAACGCAATCTACTGGCCGCGCGCCACATCTGCAAGTCACAATTCCGCGCCACATCCTGCCCGGTCCACCCATCTCTCCGCACCCCCTTGACCAAGCGCGCGACATGGCCGGGCTCTCTGTTTTGTTCAATGAAAGCGGGTAAGCCGCGATGGCCTGCCGCCTGCCCATCAACCGCAAGTTGCCCGGCTTACCCCGTCCCGTACAGCCGATCCCCCGCGTCGCCCAGCCCCGGCATGATGTACCCCTTCTCGTTCAACTGCCGGTCCACCGCCGCCGCGTAGATCATCAACTTCGGGTCCAGCGTCGTCAGCCGCCGAATCCCCTCCGGCGACGCCACGACGCACAGCATCCGCAAGTCCGTCACGCCCGCCTCGCGCAGCATCGCGATCGCCGCCGCCGCGGAGCCGCCCGTCGCCAGCATCGGATCGACCAGCAGCACCGGGCCCGCCGTCAAATCCTTCGGCAACCGCTTCAAATACGCGATCGGCTGCAACGTCCGCTCGTCCCGATAGATCCCCAGGTGCCCCACCCGCGCCTCGGGCATCATCTCCAGCACGCCCTCGGCCATCCCCAGCCCCGCCCGCAACACCGGCACCACCGTCACCTTTCCCGCCAGCCGCCGACCCACCGTCGTCTCCAGCGGCGTCCGAACCTCGACCTCGCGCGTTGGGAAGTCCCGCGTCGCCTCGTACACCATCAGACCCGCGATCTGATACAACAGCGCCCGAAACGGCCGATGGCTCGTCGTCTCGTCCCGCAGGTACGCCAGTTTGTGCTGGATCAGCGGATGGTCAAAGATCGTCACGTTGGGGAACTCGTGCGTGATGGCAAGCATGAGACCCGAGCCTAGCAGATTCAAACGAGCAGTGCTTTCACTAATCCGGCGACTGTGCCATGGCCTTGGTGTAGGGCTCCGACACGGCACCCAAGTCGATCACATTGTTCGAGAACAACACGCCTTGAAGCGCCAGCACCAGATACTCGTTGTCTCGCAAGTACACCACCACCGCGAGCCCGATCACGATATGAACGATGTTGTTCCGCACCCAAAGTGTCAACGCGTCGTATGCTGGCCTCACCCTTTCCCGCGCCCGAATGCGCAGCGCACGAGGAGAACACATCTGGTCGACCAATCGTGACCGTCGGAGCTCCAGCCAGATTGTATTGCAGAGCATCAGCGTACCAACACCTCCAAAATAAGCAGTCGAGTCCGCCGCCAGGAACGGAAGCGCAGCCAACACCAGACCGTGCAAAATCAGCCACCAGTTGTCTCCCCGCGAGCACGCTCGCCTCCGCAGTTGGGCGAACAGTCCGGTATTCCCCACGTAAATCCTCGCAACAAGCATCAGAGAGTTCAGTGCGTGAAGCGGCGCAGAAAGGGCGGTCAAAGTCAAGCCTCCCTCTCTCGCAACGGATGGAATCTCCTGGACGGATCGCCACGCGCTTGCGATCGTCATGGCCAGCGCGAGGGCGAAAACCCACTGCCACGGCCAGAGTAACAGTCGACGCAACCGAATAGGTACTTCGAGCATCGCCGATCTCCTTGCGAAGCCAATGATCAAGGATCTTAGCAAAAAACCAGGTCACTGGGCGTCACTGGGCGTTCGCAATCGTGCGGATTGCGCTAAGAATGTAGAGTCCTACGCCTGCCTTGTGTGGGCTGGGAAAGATCGAATATGACAACAACGACCATCTTCGACCACCTCGCCCTCGATGCCGCCTTTCAACAGGCCGAGAAGTCCCTCGCTGAGGGCGGCATCCCCATCGGCGCGGTACTCATGGCACCTGACGGCACCATCATCGCCCGCGGGCACAACCTCCGCGTCCAGACCGGCGACCCCACCGCTCACGCCGAGACCGCCTGCATTCGCGCCGCCGGCCGACGCCGCGATTGGCACACCCTCACCCTTGCCTCCACGCTCAGCCCCTGCGCCATGTGCTCCGGCACCGCCGTGCTGCACCGCATCCCGCGCGTCATCATCGGCGAGAACCGGACATTCCAGGGCCGTGAGGACTGGCTTCGCGCCGAGGGCATCGAGGTCCGCGTCCTCGACGACCCGCGATGCGTCGCCCTCATGGAGCGTTTCATCCGCGAGCGCCCCGACCTCTGGAACGAGGACATTGGCATCCCGCCAACGCGCGATCCCTGAGCACTCCTCCGAGAGCCGCGGCGTCCCCGCCCCGGACCGCCCAGCACCGGCCCACTTGCTCAGCGTCTCATCTACCTCCCCCGCCTCACCACCTCATACCGATACTGCCGGATCGTCCCCGTCGCCACCGTCTCCACTTCGATCCGTTCTTTCAACTCTGCCGCCTCCGTCGTGTCCGTGCGCACGCAGGCATACTCGCCGGTCGCCAACTCCCCGTGCCGCCCCAACCCCGGCGTCCACCGCATCTCCAGTCGCCGTTCGTCTCGCGCCGCCCGTCGCTGCGCGTACCACAGCACGTCCGGCCGCGCTTCCACCAGGTAATCCGCTTGCACCACCGCACCATCCGGCAGCGCCGCGGACAGCGCCTCGCCCGCCGATCGACCGCTCCGACGCTCCCGGTCACGTTCCTGCATGGGGATTGCCACCGCCGCCGCGACGGCCATACCCACATGTGAGGACACGCGCCACCAAGGCAGCCACCCATCGACCACGCGCCCCGCGACCCCGAACAGCATCGGGCCAATCAAAACGGGCAGCAGCACCAACGACGGCATCCCGTACCGCGGGTTCGCTACGCCCATCACCGCCAACGACACCAACGACAGCACACACGCGCCGCACACCACGCCGCACAGCCGCCGATCCCGCGCCTCCGCGATCCATGGGGTCAGCACCGCCGCCGACGAGGGCAACGCCGACAGCAGCGCCAGCAGCGGCATCGTGATAACGCCCAGCACGTTGCCCGCCGTCAGTGCCCGTCCCGTCCAGAAAAACTCCGACATCTCCTGCGTGACCGGCGTTCGCTCACCCAGCGCGCCCGCCGTCAACCACGCCAGCAGCCCCAGCCCCGCCGTCGGCACGAGCGCGACGGGCCACAAGCGCGGCACCGCGCTCCACGACCTTGCTCCGACGCACGCCGCCACTCCCGCCGACGCGATCACGGGTAGCCCCGCCGGCCCCTTCGCCAACCCCGCGAGCAGCACGGCCCCGCCCGCGGCCCACACCCGCCACCATCCCCCCGGTCTCATCACCGCGTCAATTACCAGCAGCGCTGCCGTCGCGCTCCACAGGTTGTTCAGTGCCTCGATCTCCGCCGATCGCCCCGGGCCCCAGAGCAGCGGCGTCAGCACTACGCCCAACCCCGCGACCAAGCCGTGCCGCCTCTCCGCCCCAAACCACCGCCGCGCGAACGCCATCACCGCCAACGCCAGCAGCGCGGTGCTCAGCGCCGAAACAGCCCGCGCGGCGAACTCCGTCTGTCCGAACACCGCCGACATGCCCGCGATCGCCCACGGCATTCCCGGCGGCTTCCGCAGATACGCCTGCCCGAACATCGTCGGCACGAGCCACGACTCCCCAACGCTCTGCCCGCCGCCTCCCTCGTGCCTCGCCGACAACATCTCCCACGCCGGGATCGCCCGATGGCCCTCCGTGCTCGACAGCCCCGACCATCCCAGCCCCGGAAGAAAGACCAGCGCCGCCGCCACCAACACCAGCAGCGCCTCGCGGCGCGCGCGCGCCGCATCCGTCATGGGCTCGCTCGCATCGGCGGCACGGGCAGCACCCCCGGAATCGAGCCGCCGGACCGCACAGCCGCCTCGATCTTCTCGCCCCACTCCCGCGCCACACGCTCGAGTTTCGGGTTCCGAGAGGGGTCGTGCCCGTGCGCGCAGGCGTGGCGGAGGCCTTCCTCGAGCGGCTGTCCGCGCGCGACCCTTTCATAGAGCGCCACGGTCAGCCCCGTGCGCTCGGTCCCGGCACCGCAGTGGACGAGCACCGGCTGCGCCGCCGGATCCATCATCACGCGGAGCGCCTCGACGTACCAGTTCGGGTTTCCCGTGCCGTCGCCCTCCAGATTGCCCACGACGCGGCGGACGCCCAGGGCCGCGGCCGTGCGCGCATTGCGGGCCTCGCCACGGGTGCCCGGTTCGTGGGAGCCCAGGTCGATGATCGTCTTGATCTTGTGGCGTTCGACGACCCGGCGGAACGCTTCGGGGGTGAGTTGGCCCGAGCGATAGATCTTGCCAGCGTCAACCTCCGCGAAACGCTTGGGCCAGAGGTCACGGCGCGCGGTTCCGATGACGGTCGCGGCAACGACCACGAGCGCGACGACCACCCAGCGGAGTCTTCGACGGGAGAAGTCCATGCGCCCGAATGATAGGAGTTTGCCCCACGCACGCGGGTCGGAAGTAAGGGTGTACCATCATTGACATGGGTCGTAGCGGGCCGAAACCCGTGCATCGGAGCGAGGGGCTTGGCTATCCCGCGCCCGTTGAGCGGCTGATCGATGAGTTGTCGCAACTGCCGGGGATCGGCCGGCGCTCCGCCGAACGCATGGCCTTCCACGTCCTGAAGGGCACGCCCGAGGACGCCGAGCGGCTGGCGCGGGCGATCCGCGACGCGAAGGGCAAGGTCTGGCATTGCCGTACCTGCTTCAATCTCTCCGAGGCGCAGGAGTGTGCCGTGTGCGTCGATCCGCGGCGAGATCGCTCGATCGTGCTGGTCGTCGAGCAGCCGCGCGATCTCCTCGCCATCGAACGGGCCGCGATCTTCCGCGGCGTCTACCACGTTTTGCTCGGCCGACTCAGCCCGCTCGAAGGCGTCGGGCCGGATGACCTTACGGCGGCGGCCTTGCTTAGCCGGCTCGGCGAGGGCGTGATCCGCGAGGTGATTCTGGGCCTCAATCCGACCCTGGAAGGCGACGGCACGGCGCTCTATCTCGCGGAAAAGGTGACGGCGCTGGGCGTGCGGGTCACGCGGTTGGCACGGGGCTTGCCGACGGGCGGGCAGTTGGAGCACGCGAATCTCGCCGTGCTGACCGATGCGATCGAGGGCCGACGGACGATGGAGTAAGCGGTTTCCATGCGTTTCGACACCTCCCAGCACATGAAACTCGGCCAGCAGATGAAGCTGGCGCCACGGATGATCCAATCCATGGAGATTCTGCAGATGCCCCTCGCCGAACTCGAGGAGCGCATCGAGCAGGAACTCGAGAGCAATGTCGCGCTGGAGCAGGTCGAGCACGAACCAGAGGGCGAGGAGGGCGACACCGACCTCAGCGGCATCGACCGCCGACGCGAGCGTGTGCGCGAGGAACTCGGCAGGCGGCGCGACAACGGCGAGCGCGACGCCAAGCAGGATGCCATGGCCGCGGCACCAGCACGGGGCGAGCCGCTGCACGAGCAACTCGAGCACCAGTGGTCGATGGCGGACGTGCCAGAGGATCTTCGCGAGGCGGGACGGTTCCTGCTTGGGTTTGTGGAGGATGACGGGTACGTGCGCACACCGCTGGCCACGATCGCCGATCGCGCACCGCTGCCGCTGGCGGAGTCGGCGGGGCGTGATCCGTCGCGGCTTCTGGCGCTCTTCGAGCGCGCGCTGACGGAGTTGCAGGCCGTACTCGACCCGCCCGGGCTCGCGGCCCGCGACACGCGAGAGTGCCTGCTGCTGCAACTCGACGCGCTCCGGCGCGACATGGCCTCGCGCGGCGGGGACGACGGCCCGCTGCTCGCCGCCCGCCGTCTCATTGAAAATCACCTCGATGACATCTCGCAGAATCGCCTGCCGAGGGTCGCGGAGAAGACCGGGCTCTCGATCCCGCAGATTCGCGCGGCCCTTGAGGCGATGAAAGGCATCAGCCTCGCCCCGGCACGCCAACTCGTTGACGAGCCCCCGACGCCGATCATTCCCGACGCCATCGTCGAGTATGACGAGGACTCGGATCGCTACATCGCCTATCTCAATGACTCACGCCTGCCCAACCTCCGCGTCAACCGCGAGTACGCCACGCTGACGCGCGATCGGCAAGTGCCGAAGAAAGACCGTGACTTCCTCCGCACCAACATCGGCAACGCGCAGTGGCTCATCGACGCCGTGGGCCAGCGCAAGCAGACCCTCCTCCGCGTCGTCAATGCCGTTGTCGAGGCTCAGCGCGACTTCTTTGATTACGGCCCTCAGGCACTCAAGCCGCTGCCGATGACATTGCTCGCAGAGCAACTGGGCATCCATGTCGCCACCGTCTCACGGGCTGTTTCCGAGAAGCACGTTCTCACGCCCCGCGGCGTCGTTCCACTGCGGCGGTTCTTCTCGGGCGGCCTGGCCACCGACAGCGGACAGGACATGAGTTACGACGCGGTGCGGGCGGCACTTCGTGAGGTGGTGGATGCCGAGGACAAGGCCAAGCCGCTCTCGGACGAGGCGCTGGTCGAGGCGCTGCAGAAGCGCGGGATCGAGATCGCGCGGCGCACGATTGCGAAGTATCGCGAGCAACTGGGCATCGCCAGCGCGCGGCTGCGAAAGACGTTCTGAATCGGATGATCCAACGCAGCGCCGGGGTGGCCTATCTGTCCTTCCCGCGAATCCCGCCGATGGTGAGCAGCACACCCGGGACGCCCACGCCCAGGCCACCCAGGATGTACCAGGTGGTGGTTTCGGTGAATCGGCCCAAGAAGGTCTTGCTCACCTGATCGGCGACCGAATCCGAGGCGTTGATGCCGATGATGAGCAGCGCCACGCCCACGACGAGCAAGACGATGCCGACGATGCGATTGGGCTTCATAGGTTGTTATTTCAAGAGTTGCTGTCCACAGGTGGGGATGCTACAGCGGTGAGGGTGGCCGCTTGCCCGTGGCGAGGCTGTAGAGCAGGCTGACAAGGAAGACGACGATGAAGATGAAGAAGAGGACTCGGGCGATGTACGAGGCATCACCCGCGATGCCTCCAAAGCCCAGTACTGCGGCGACCAGGGCGACAATAAAGAAGATCAATGCCCAGCGAAGCATGCGTGTTCCTTTCGTGCGGATTGGCTGCGCGTCCGCGTTCACGCCACCGAGGTCCGAGCGCGCACTCAGATTCGTTTCGGACGCCCATCTCTTACGGTGCGTGCCAGAAGTGTAGGACGCAATATTCGTGTGTGCGCTTCAGGAAGGCATGTAATCAGCGTGAACTCGGGCTCATGCTGCGGCGCATGGCTCATCGCCGGCTGCCGCGTCAAGTACATCCGCCTGCGAACAGATTCAGGAAGCATGTGAAGTCGTTGACGTTGAGCAGCGGCGGCACGGTGCTTCCGTCGCAGTTCGCGTACGAGTCGCCTGCGGCGAAGCGGTTCAGAAAGCATGTGAAGTCGTTGACGTTCAGCACCGGCGTCGTGCTGCTCGCGTCGCAGTTCGCGTAGCACGCCGACGGCACGGTGCCAGTCACGGCCAGCACCGCGATCCCGCGGCTGGGGCAACTCATCCACAACTCGTATCCGCCGGGAATGAGGCGTGTCTCGACGTCATAGATTTGCGTGTGCGGCAGGCCGCCCCACTGCGGGGAGCCGCTCGGAACCGGCCCGGGGAACGTGCCCACGGCACCGGTCGCGGGATCGTACCAGCACAGGCCACCGCCCTCGAACGACTGGTGCGCTGGCGTGTAGGTCATCCACACGCGGCCATCGGGCGTGACAGCCCACGGCGAGACGTACTTGCCCGGCAGCGGCCAGCCTGACTCGTACTTCATCATTGTGTAGGCACCGGTGCTGGCGTCGAGTCGGATCAGCCCCCCGCCCGAGCCTCCGGCCCCGAGGAAGACGCTGCATCCAAGCCACGCGACTCCGTTGCGCCCGACGGCCATGCCCCAGATTGTGTCGCTCTGGCTCGTGAGTTCGGGGAAGTCGTCGATGGTGCGCGAGAAGCGGTATGTGCCGTCGGTGCGGACGACCTCATACCCCGCGTGCGCCCAGACTGTGCCGGGCCGATCGGGATCGACGCGCAACTGCGAGCCCCAAGCGGCGATGCCGACGTTCGTCCAGGCGGAGCCGGTCCAGTACGAGAGATTGAAGTACTCCCCGAGTTGCCACAAGCGGCCGGTGGAGTCCTCGGTGTACTGAATCACCTTGCCCGAGCCGCCTGGCAGGGCTGTCCATGTCGTGCCGGTCAGTTGTGACGTGCCGTTGAACATGGGGTTGACGACGACCGCGCCGGTGCTCGGACGCTGGTAGACGGATTGGGAGTTGTCGGTGGGGAACGGCCACGGGAAGCCGAGGCCATATGTGAGTTGGTTGTACCCGATCCATCGCGTGCCGTCGAAGCGCGTCATGCCTCCCGCGCCCGGCCCGGCGTTGGCGCACGCCCAGACCTCGCCCGACGCCTGGTTCAAGGAGAGATCGTTGTTGAAGGAGTCGAACTGGCTGGTGTTGGTGATCCGATATCGCTGCCAGACTCCGGTGGCCGGGTTGCGCTTCGCCGCGCCGCCGACGCCGCAGGCCCAGACCGCGCCGGCGCTGTCGATGCCAAGGTCATAGGTCCAGTTGATGTTGCCCCAATCACCCAGCCCGGACCATGACGTTCCGTTGAAGCGCCACACCTGGCCGCCCCCGTCGGTGAGGGCCTGCAGGGTCCCGAAGGCGCGCGTGACCGAGGCCCCGCCTCCCGGATGTGCCGGCACGCCGACCCACGAGCCGTCGGGGCGGCGACAGTCCAGGACGACGTTGAAGTTGTCGGGCAGGACGCGGTAGATCCACATGTTCCCTGCGGCATCCACGCACTTGTTGCCCGGCAGATTGCGCGGATTCCCGTTGGTGGAAGGGAACGTCGTCCACGATTGTGTCGTGCTGTCGTAGCGGGAGGTCTGAGCAGTCGAGCCGGAACGATCGCCGGACCAGAGGTAGTACCCGCCGCCGGGCCTGGGCTGGATCGCCAGCATCTCCTCCCGCCCGCTACCGAGATAGGTCCAGGCGCTCGTGGACGGGTTGTAGCGCATGAGGCCACCGCCGCCCCACACCGTCGAATACCCGCTGGCCCACACCGTGCCGTCGGGCGCGATCTCGATGTTGGTGACCCAGCCACCGGGCCAGGGCGAGTTGTCGGCACCCCAGCGCTTCAGCGACGACGGGCCGACGCTCGGATTGAATCGGAGGACGCCGCGGCCCGTGCCCATCCACAGATTGCCCTGCGCGTCGGGCGTGATGTCGCGCGCCCGGGTCGTGCCTGTGTTGTCCGGGTGCCCGATCTCGGGGTAGTCCACGTTCGAGACGTTGATCCAGCGGTTTTCGGCCTGCACGAACTTCGCGAGGCCGCCTTCCTCGAATCCCGGGTCGTACCCGCCGATCCACGGATCGTTGTCCGGCCCGATCCACAGCGCGTCGCAGTAATCGCCTTGGATGCCGGTGTTGCCGGGGCGGTAGTAGCGCCACGAGTACTGCGCCTGGCCCATCGCCGAGCCAGCCAGTGCCAGTGCCACCATTGGAGCGAAACGCCTGAAAGTCATCGTCGATGTCATGTGTCAATCCTCTCGCTCTTGAAAATTCGAATGCCACCATCGGATACAAGTACCCCATCTTCGCCTGACGCCGCACTACGGGCAGCCCGCTGCGAAGCGGTTCAGGAAGCAGACGAAGTCGTTGATGTTGAGCACGGGCGGGGCCGACGAGCCGTCGCAGTTGGCGTAGGGGTTCCCGGCGGCGTAGGCGTTCAGGAAGCAGGAGAAGTCGTTCACGTTGAGCACGGGCGGCGTGTCCGACCCGTCGCAGTTGGCGTAGCAGGTCGTCTTGAACTGCCGCATCATCTCGTGATCCTCATGCTCGAGGATGTGGCAGTGGTAGGGATAAAGCCCGAGGTAGTCCTCGAAGCGGGTGATAACGCGCACGATCTCCTGCGGGCCGACCTTGACGGTGTCCTTCCACCCCGCCTCCTCGGGAGGCGGGGGGATCCGCGGTCCGACGGGCGTCACCTGGCCACCCACGATGTCAAATGCCTGCCGGTCGAGCACCAGGAACTGCACGAGGTGCATGTGCATTGGGTGCATCACGCCGGAGCGGTTGATAAACGACCAGATCTCCGTCGTGTCCAGGCGCGGGAACTCGGTGAGGTTGTCGAACCGGAGGCCGTTGATGAGCCACGCCGAGCCCGTGCAGGGGTCGCTGCCCTTGGCCAGCTCGAAGGTGCGCTCGAGGGACGACTGGGCCTCCGGGATGGCTGCCACGGGCCGCAGCGTCGCGGGGAGCGGGTTGGTGTGCCCGCCCTGGCTCGTGACGACGAACTTCATCACGTTGGGGATCACGCCCACGGCCGGCGATCCCGGGTACGGTGCCGGGGCGCTGTTGGTGAGGGTGATCTCGGTGCCGGGCGCGTGGGGAGCAAAATCCACCACCACATCCGCGCGCTCGCCCCCGCCGAGCGTCAGGCTCGTGAGCGGTACGGGCGCGGGCAGCAGCCCCAGGTCCGTCCCGATCTGGTGGAAGGTAGCGCCGTTCGAGAGCGACAGCGTCAGCGTCCGCGACGTGCATCCGTTGAGCAGGCGGAAGCGGTACTTGCCCTGTCGCACGTTCAGGTACGGCCAGACCTTGCCGTTCACGATCATGACCTCGCCGAAGAAGTGGTCCTCCCACATCGCCGGATACTTGAGCGTGCCATCCGGGTTGAAGGAGCGGTCCTGGATGGCCAGGCCGATCTCGTTCTGGCCCGAGGGCAGGCCGAGCCCCTGCTCGAATGGGTCGAACAGCAGATAGAACCCGGCCAGACCCATGTAGACGTTGAGCCTCGTGATGCCGAGGGCGTGGTCGTGGTACCAGAGCGTTCCCGGCGGCTGGTTGTTCGGGTAGACGATCGGCGGGGTCTGCTGCCCCGGCAGGATCGTGTCGTACGGGTAGCCGTCCGAGGCCATGGGCACGTGGCCGCCGTGGAGGTGGGTGACGATGCGTGCTGTCGGTCCGAACATGTTCGGGCCGTGGATGCAGAGGTCCACCGGCAGGTAGTGCTGCGTGCGCAGGTTGCCCATCGCATCGCGGAGGTCATTGATCCAGGTGACCGTTACGGGCAGGTCGCGTCCGGCGACGATGGTCGGCCCGGGGAACGTGCCGCCGTAGCCCCAGACGCGGCTGGGTGGCAGGTCGCGGTGCATCGGGTGGTTGAACTCGCGCACCGGGATGGTGTACGTCGCTACTCCGCCCACGCTGCCGGAGGTCGGCTGGGCGACGGCGGGGATCGGCAGGGCGTCCACGAACGGCAGGAGCACCAGCGGGCAGAGGCCTGCGGTGCAGGCGGTATTGTCGCCGCGGTAGACGCCGCCCATTCCCGTGCACCCGGCGGGCGTCAGAACGACGCACGACGCGTCATTGAAGCAGCAGGCGCCGGTCGTTTGCGGGCAGGGGTTGGGGGAGCAGCCCGTGCCAGTTCCCTGGAACACGCCGCCCTGTGTGGCGCACTGGGCCGACGTGAGCACCGAGCAGGCGCCGCCCGAAAGACAGCAGGCGCCCGTGGGCTGTGGGCAGGGGTTGGGCGAGCAGATCGTGCCGTTGCCCTGGTACGCGCCGCCCTGGGAGGAACACTGCGCCGAGGTCAGGATCTGGCAGGCCCCGCCGACCAGGCAGCACGCGCCGGTCGAGGCCGGGGGGGTGAAGTTCACGACCAGTCGCGGCCGCTTACTGACCTCGCCAAACTCGCGGGAGTCGAACCGGGTCGCGGTTCGATTGGCAGACTCGTTGCCGATCACGATCCAGCCGTGGTTGGCCGCGGGACTGTCCACCCACGTCTGGGCGTCGGCGACCATCGCGGCGTTCGAGCCCCAGGAGTACGAGCCCTCGTTGCCGACCGGGATGGTGGCGCTGGCCGTCGGAGTGAAATCGCCCCCGAGGGCGATCCAGGAGGTGGAGCCCGGCGGATTGGCCGGGTTGTAGAAGCGGTACCGCCACGTTGCATCGTTGAGCGTCGCCGGGGCGCCCTGGCCCTCTTCGCTCCCCGTGTCGGAAGTGCCTTCACCCCAGGCGCTGGTCGCTCGGTGGATCGAAACCGGGTCCGTTCCAGGCTTCGATCGCGACATGTACAGGGTGAGTTGGACGCTCGTCACGGTCGAGCCATCGGGGATGGCCCCCGCCACGTTGAAGCGGATGAGCCCGCGACGCACCGCGGGCGGGTTCTGGTTCGTTCGCCCGGCGAAGAAGTACTGCCCGGCTCCGTTACTCACGGAGTCGGACTCCGAGAAGATGGTGTTGTCCGCGGCGGGCAAGAACTCCACCGATTGCGCCCGGGCCGATGAGCCCCCGAACGAGATCAGCGCTGCGGTGGTGGTGAGCAGGATCGGAAGGCGTGCCATGGCGATCTCCTATGCCGGATGAGTCCACATTGACGGTCGCGCTCGTGCCGGCGAGCCACGGGCGCGCGCAACTGAGTCCGCGGCTCCTCTGTGAGCCAATCAACAGGGGAGGCCATTGCGATCGGTAACTCCAACCAGTTCAGCGGCATCGCGACGCTCCCGCCGGCGAGGGTCCAGGTGAAACCGAGGGAGGCAAAGCCGATGGGCGTGATGCCGACGGTGGTGCCGATGGCCACGCCGAAGCCGTTGATTGGGTAGAGGGATACTTCGCGCAGGGCGTAGGTCGGGACCAGGGCATCCACGAAGTGGCGGTCGTACGGAACCCGCGCGTACACCGATACGGCGCAGAATCCGCTGATGCCGACGGTGAGAGGCACCAAACTGATCTAGTACGCTCCACATGCCGCTCCTGGGCCAATCGCCGTTCCTTGGGCACAGCGCCGCGATGAGGCGATGCCGATAGACGACAAACTTGTCTGCAAATGTCGTGCCGGTGCTTTGACGCTTCGGGCTTGTTCGGCGTGTTTGAAGAAGCCAGATGGGTCAATGTGGACCGCCTCGACTGCCAGCCGAGCAGCCGGGTCGGCGAACTCCGGCCGAATGTGGCGTCTCTCGGGCAAGGGCCTCGCGGGACACGATGGGAGAGCCCCGGTGGGGCATTGGCGAATGGACCCAGCCCGCAACGCGAGAGCCTCGCCCGCCTCGGATTCCGGGCGGCGAGAATTCTGGCCGCTGGCGGGCGTCGCTGCCGCTTATACCTTCAACGGTGCCACGAGTCGGTGGGCCGGGAGATCGGAACGGGAGCAGGTGATCCTGCCGCGCTCGATCCGCGCGTGACCCGCCCTGTAAACTGAACGGGAGTCGAACAGATGCCAAGTCCTTTCAACCCGTCCGACCTTCTGGTTGCGGAGGCTCAGTTGCTGCCGCTGGCCGAGGTCTTGAACCTGCCGCCCGACAGGCTCCTTGGCGTCACGGCTCCCGCGCTGGCGTCGCTTGCGTCGCTGGGCGTGATAAATGTCTTTGATCTGGCGATGTCGCGCGCGTTCAACGCGGCGTTGCAAATAGAAGATGCCGCGGACAACCCGAACAACGCGATGAATCGATTCGGTCGGCCGGTCTCCGACCTGATCAAGCCCGGGCTGCCCGGTACGATCTCGATGACGGACCTGCGCAACGAGTCGATCGCGATCCTCGCGGATATCGACGACGCCGCGACGATTGAGTCGGCCTTTGGCGTGCGGACGGTGCGTGATCTCTCGGTCTATCCGCCGTTCCGCGCGGCACGCGAGATTCTCAATCGCGTGTTCTTTCCCGAGCAACTCGAGACGTTCGATCCGGAGAGCCCGGCGGACCTGATCCCCAAATCGGGCGAGTTCCCGACGGAGCGAGTGCAGTACTCGACGCTGGTGCTGGATCAGATCCTTCGGCCGGCGAACGCGCCGCCGCTCATCGATCTGGGTAGCCCGGATTTCAAGCCCGTGGACATCACGCCGGTCATTGACGCGGGGTTCGGGTTCACGACGCTCGGGCTGGGGATGCTGCTGACGTTCAATCAATCGTGGTTCATGCAAGGCGTGACGCTCGGGCACCTGCTGCACAGCATGGCGCTGGCCGCGGGCGAGAGCACGCGGATCGCGGTCGTCGATTGGAGCCGCAAGGTGAACGCGGGGCAGACGGAGCAGTTGGGCGAGACGGAGGACTTGAGCAATGACCTGACGCGAAACCGGAGCATCAGCGAGGTGACGGAGGCGGTGGCGCGCGAGTCGCAGTCGGGGTTCTCGCATACGGAGAGTTCGTCCACGACCAAACAGGCCGGCGCGTCGGCGGGGATTTCGATCGGTCCGTTCGGCGGCGGGGCGAGCGCGAGCATCTCGAAGACGAAGACATCGGCGGATAGTTACGCGACGAGCGCCGGGAGCCGCGAGATCGGCGCGTCGATGCTGCAGAACGTCAGCGACCGGACGCATCAGAACGCGCACTCGGCGCGGACCCGTCGCGCCTCGGTGGTTCGCGAGGTGAGCCAGACGGAGCATGAGAGCGTCTCGACCCGCGTCATCACGAACTACAACCACATGCACGCGCTGACGGTGCAGTATTACGAGGTCGTGCAGGTCTATCGCACGGAGACCTCGCTCTCGAGGTGCGATCGCGTGGTGTTCGTGCCGTTCCGGTTTGTGGACTTCAGCAACGCCGACTTGCTTCGGCGCTTTCGCGGGGCGCTCATTGATGCCGCGCTCACCGAGGAGATTCGCGATGCGCTGGTGAACTTCGACACGCTGGAACTGGTGCCCGAGCGGCGGGCCGTGTTTCCCGGCGTCGGAGGGTCCATCAGCGAGGTTCTCGCCGGCACACGCGTGCTGACGCGGCGGGTTGCGCTCGCCCGCATTCGACCCGAGGCTGCAGGCACCGGCACGGGCGGTACTCGTCCCGGCGGTCCCATCGAGCCACCCGAGCCGCCCGAAGCGCCGCCGACGCCCCCGCGCCCTCCGCGCCCGCCCGTGATCGATGACGTGGCGGACAACCTCTGGGAGCACGCGGCGTCGAGGCTTTCGGCGTTCATCAAGTCACCCGTGATCCGCCGCGGGTCACAGTCGCTCTTCGTGCCCTCTGATGTGCGGCTCGAAGAGGGGGCCGTGCAGACCACTGTTCGAACGATCAGGCTCGTCTTTATCTTGCGAGACGGCACGCGGGTCACCGACCTGTCCTCGAGCATCGCGTTCTCCGAGGTCGATCGTATCTCGCTCCAAGGGAGCGATCCGGCGGCCGATGTCGCCGCGACGGGCGTGCTGTCGCTCTCGCGCAACGGGATCCTGTTCCCGCTGGAACTGCCGACCGTGACGGTTCCCAAGGGAGCAACGGAGACGCGGCTGATCGATGTGCGAGCGGCGGGCGCGGACGTAAACCTTGTCCAGCATCTCAACGACAACCGGCTGCACTACAGCCAGGAGATCTTCCGGAGCCTCGATGCCGCGGTGTTTGCCGGGCTGCTCTCGCCCTTCAGCGTCACGATCAACGGCCAGAGCGTGCCGCTGGTGCAGGTCGCCGAGCCGATCCCGCTGCGCATCGTCGGCAACGCGCTGGCCTTCAAGATCAACACCGACCCGATCAACGACGCCGAGTGGAGAGCGTTCATGGCCAGCCGCGGGTTGACGATCGGGCAGGCCAAGGTCGATATCGTGCCAATCTCGAGCGGCGGCGTCTTTGCGGAGGCGGTGCTCGGGCGGTTCAACTGCGCCGAGAAACTTGATCTGACGCGATTCTTCAACTGGCAGGATTCGCCGATCCCGATCCAGCCGACCGAGATCGCCGCGATCCAGACCGGGACGCGCAAGTCGGAAGAGAATCTGACACCGGGCCAGTTCAGTTCGCCGCTGGTGAGCATCCAGCAGCCGCCGGCGCTGCCCGATCCGACCGGGCTGGCGGCCGCGTTCACCGCGATCCAGAACGGCAACATCTTCCGCGACATGAGTGGGTTGGCCGACACCATCAAACTCGCCACCGAGACGGCGAAACTGTCGGCGGCGGGGGCTACAGCGGTGGGAAATCAGGCGACCGACAGCCTGAAGGCCGCGCTGACCGCGGATACGGAGCGCAAGAAGATCGCGGCGGACCTGGAGAAGGCCAAACTCGGGAAGTCGCTCCAGGACAAGAGCATCACCGAGGCGGGCGCGGTGGTGAACGCCGAGGAGGCCGCGAAGAAGAAGGCGGCCGATGCGGCAAAGGCGGCCTCGGGCTCGACCGGCGGGAAGTCCGGCACCGGGAGCACATCAGGCACTGGCGGATCGAGCACCACCGGCGGGGGCGCGAAATCAAACGCCGGCAGTCCTCCGAGCGTCATCGCCGCGCCGACTTCGACGGGCAACTCCGCGCTGGATCGGATCATCGGGAACGACGCGGCACTGCGCTCGTTCATCGGCCTGTCTCCCGATTCGCCGGTCCCCACGCCGACGGTGACGCCCGAGGGCGTCCCGCTCCAGGAGTTGGATTTCTTCGGTGCCACATCGCTGGGGATCAAGGCGTCCGAGACAGCCGAGGCGCAGCCGCTCTTCGGCGCGGAGTTGGAGGAGGTCATCTCGAGGGGGATTTTCCTGCCCGACTCCACGGCGGTCAGGAGCCTGCTGTTGGGCGATCGTCAGGCGTTGAAGAACGGCTTCGACAGCGTGCTCAAGACGCTCTCACTGGCACCGGTCGGGAGCGTCAGGACGCTGAACCTCATTGCGCACGCTTCCAGCGCCGTGCAACTGGACTTCAACTCCGAGATCGTGTACACCGAGAACTCGGACTTCGTCGAGCATGTCGGAGCCGTGCTCTCGGGTCGGCCCTTCCTCAACGTCGCTGTGCAGTCGCTCGTGAAACTTCTGGCTGCACAAGAGATCGAGGTCGACGGCGTGGCGGTGAAGATCAACGACGTTCGCAAGGCATTTCCCGTCGATGGGCAGGTGCATGTCTTCAACATGTCTAACCCGCTGATCGAGGACTTTGTTCAACTGCTCGCCAACCTGTTTCAGGTCCGGACGACGGCGTTCGTCGACAGGCCGGTCAGAGTGCAAGCGACGGTCGTCACTCAGACGGAAGATGAGGAACTCGTACTGTCCAAGAAGATCGACGTGGGATTCCCCGGCGAGCCCGGCAGGCAGCAGGTTGATTTCTTCACCAATCTCCTGGGGCAAGACCCGGCGAGAACTGGGTTGTTCACGGCGTTCCCTCGCCGGGGTTGAATCAGGGACGACTTTGCCGCGAACTGGTGCGTGAGGCGGCGGGCGTGCTTATCGCTGCGGCTCGATGGCGGCCCGGAAGGCCCACTTCCCGCCCTTGTGTTCCACGATCACCGCCGGCTTCACCGCGTCACGCTGCGCGTTGATCGTGATGGTCCCCGTGACGGCCTTGAAGTCCTTGGTCGCCGCGATCGCGTCCCGGAGGTCCTTGCCGCCGTGGCTCTTGGCCCGCGTCATCGCGTCAAAGAGCACGTTCGCCGCGTCATACCCGAGCGCCGCCAGCCCGTCCGGCACGCCCCCGAACCGCTGCTGATACTTGCTCACGAACGTCTGGATCGCCTCGGTCGGCTGGTCCGGGGCGTAGTGGTTCGAATAGAAGCAGCCCTCGATCGCGCTCCCCGCGTTCTTGGCCAGTTCCTCCGAGTCCCACCCGTCGCCGCCAAGCAGCGGCATGGTCATCCCCAGTTTCCGCGCCTGGATCGAGATCTTTGCGATGTCGCTGTAATAGCCGGGGATGAAGATCACCTCCGGGTTGGTCTCGCGGATGCGGGTGAGTTGCGCGTTGAAATCCGTCGCGCCTTTCGTATAGGCCTGCTCGCTCACGATCGTCCCGCCCATGCTCTTGAAGTGCTTGATGTACTCGTCCTTGAGGCCCACCGAGTACGCCGCGGCCTGGTCGAAGAGGATCGCCGCCTTCGTCAGTTTCAACTCGTCTTTCGTGAACTTTGCGCACGCGAACCCCTGGAAGGGATCGATGAAACAAACGCGGAAGATCATGTTCCCCTTCTGCGTCACCGTGTAGTTCGTCGAACTCGGCGTGATCATCGGAACGCCGTAGGCTTGGCAGACCGGCGCGCCTTGTAGCGACACGCTCGATGCCACCTCGCCCAGCACGGCCTTGACCTTGTCCTTGGTGATCAGTTTGGTGACAACGGTGCCGGCCTTGTCGGGCTTGCCCTCGGTGTCGTCAGAGACCAACTCGATCTTGTAGGCCTTGCCCGCGATCGTGACGCCGCCCTTGGCGTTGACCTCATCGACCGCAAGGCGAATCCCGTTGTCCGTCGACTTCCCGAACGTTGCCTCCGAGCCCGTCAGCGAGGCGTAGTGCCCGATCTTGATGGTTTCGGTGGGCTGGCGGCCGCAGGCGGGCGCGGCAAGGGTGGCGAGGGCGGCCAGGGCAAGCCCGGCGCGGACCAGTCGATCGCGGAGTGTTCTCATTGCCGTTCCTTGGGAAATCCAGAGTGCTTGGGAGATCCAGAATGCTACGAACCGGGCAAGCCCGACGGGTGCCGATGATACCAAAGCCTATGCTGGCGACGATGTGGTCATACGAGGCGATCGCCGAGATCGCGGCGGAGGCGCTCGCCGCCCGCGCGCACGCCACGGCCGGCGAACAGGCCGTCCGCGGGTTGGATTCGCTCGTCGAACTCGGGTTCCATCCGCTGCTGGCGGCGGGCTTTGCGGAGGCCGGGTTTGGTGTCCATCAGGAGCAGCCCTATCCGACCCCGCCGCGGAGGCTGCCAAGGCACAACGAGCGGGAACGGTGCGACATCGTGTTGACGGAGCGGCCGGGAACGCTGGCGGATGCGGTCGTGCGAGATCGTGAGGCCGCCAGACTCGCGGGGACGCTGTTCGAGGAGGTCGCGCTGAGAACGCAGCCAGCCGAGGGAAGCGGTGGGGCGGCATCGCCGAGCGAGGCGCTGTGGCTCGAAGTGAAAGTCGTCATGCAGCACGGGCTCTCCGCGGGCGTGCTCACGTCAAACAAGACGTATGCCTCCGAACTGCTCCGCGGCCCCATCGCCGACGCCACCAAACTCGCGCGCGATCCGCTGATCGTCCATGCCGGCGTGGTGGTCGTGCTCTTCACGGCGGACGAACCGACCGCGGACCATGACCTAGGCGTGCTGGCCCACCGGATGCTCGACCGCGAACTTCCGATCGCCGCGCCGATCCGCACGCGGGTGCGGATTCCGGACCTGCTGGGCAATGCCGTCTGCACGATCGCACTGGTGCCCGTGCGGGGTCTTGGGTAGGTCGCCTCTCCGAGGCGACATGTTGAGTAGGGTCGTACCTCCAGGGCGACGTTCTTTCGGCTTTGGTGGCACCGGTCTCCCGACCGGTGTCTTTGGATGAGGCTTCGGCTGGTGGATCGCGCACATTCCTAAAGTGATCGCGAATGCCCCCACGCTACGACATGATCGCCATCGACCTTGACGGGACGCTGCTGAACTCGTCGCGCGAGGTCTCGGAGGCGAATCGTCTGGCGCTGGATGATGCCCGTGCCGCGGGGGTTCGCGTGGTGATCTGCACGGGCCGCGCGCTGCCGGAGTGCGAGCAGACGCTCGATCGCATCGGCCAGGACGGGCCGGTGGCGGTGGCGGGAGGCTCGATCATCGCGTGCCCGCGCAAGCGCCGCACACTCCATCGCTTCGCGCTCGAACCGGAACTCGTGGCGCGGGCCGCACGTACGCTTCTGGGCCACGAGCGACCGGTGCTGATCCTCAAGGATCCCGAGCCCGCCTCGCTCGACTATGTCGTGGTTCATGGCACGGGCCGCCACGAACTCGAGGCCGACATGCACGACTGGTTCGCGCGCTGGCAGGTGCGCGTCCGCTTTGTCGAGCACATCGAGCAGGACGAGCACCCTGACCACACCGTGCGCTTCGGCATCAGCGGGCCATCGGGCCGGCTTGCGAGGATCGCCGCCGAACTGGAACGCCAAGTCCAGGGCCGTGCCGTCATGCACGCCTTTGGGCGCGTCATCCACAGTCATGCCGGCGAGGCTGGGGGCGAGAATGAGGACGAGCGCCCGCACATCCTCGAGATCTTCGACGCCCGCGCCAGCAAATGGAGCGCCATCCGCTGGCTCGCCGATCAGGACGGCATCCCCGACGAGCGCATCTGCGCCATCGGCGACGAGGTGAATGACCTGCCCATGATTACGCAGGCCGGCTTGGGCGTGGCGATGGGCAACGCCGTGCCCAGCGTGCGGGCCGCGGCGAGGCGCGAGACGCTTCGCCACGACGACGACGGCGTCGCCCACGCGATCCGCCGTGTCCTCGATGGGGAATGGTAATGCAGACGCTCACGCAGATCCGCGGGCTGCTCGCGGCACACGGGCTCTCGCCGAGGAAGGCGCTCGGGCAGAACTTCCTCATCGACCACAACCTGATCCGTCGGCTGATCGAGGCCTCGGGCATCGGGCCGGGCGATCGCGTCCTCGAAATCGGCCCCGGCACCGGCGCGCTGACCGAAGGCCTCCTCGAACGCGGTGCCTGCGTTGTCGCGTGCGAACTCGACCGAGGCCTTGCCGCACTGTTACGGTCCGAACTCGGACCGCGCGTCTCGGCGCTCCATCCGCGGGCCTCCTTCGAACTCATCGAAGGGGATTGCCTCGCGAGCAAGGCACGCCTCGCCGAGCCGGTGCTCGCGGCCCTTGGCCCCGGCCCTTTTCGCCTCGTCGCCAACCTTCCATATGGTGCGGCGTCGGGCGTCATGCTCGCCCTGCTCATCGATCACCCACAGTGCGCGTCGCTGCATGTCACGATCCAGCGCGAGGTGGCGGATCGGCTGCTCGCCGGGCCGGGCACGTCCGAGCGCGGGCCGCTGGGCATTGTCGCGCAGGCGATGGCGCGGGTCGAGCGGATCGCGGACCTGCCCGCCGAGTGCTTCTGGCCAAGGCCGGAGGTGGCGAGCGCGATGGTCGCGATCGTGCGCGCGCCGGCGGCTGTGTTGACGCCGCGGCTCACACCAGGGCTTGCGCGCGCGCTCGCGGATTTCTGCCAGACGATGTTCGCCAGCCGTCGCAAGCAACTCGGGTCGGTGCTGGGGCGCGATTTCCCGTGGCCCGAGGGCGTCAGGCCCGAGAACCGCATCGAGGACCTGGCCACACCGACGGTTATCGCGCTGTTGGAGGCTAGGCTTGGGCGCATGGACCAAGCCGGGAAGGCCGATCCGGGCGCGCCGCAGCGATCATGAACGACCCTTTGCACGCTGTTGACACATCAGAACTGGCGGCCACGCTGGGGCCGGTGCTGGTCCACCAATGCGCGGGTCGTCTCACCGACGCGGCGTGGTTCCGATCGACCTGGCAGCGCGGGGGCGCGGCCACGGCCTTTGCCACCTGGCACTGCGACGAAGGGCCGGTGCCGGTGATGGTGAAGATGCCCGTTGGGCCGACGGAATATCGCTGGACGCGGGCGCTTAGCGACAGCGGCGACCGGCTTTGCCCGACGCCGCGCGTACTCGCCAGCGACGAGCGCCTCGGGGGCTATGACCTGGCTTGGCTGGTCGTCGAGCGACTCGACGGCCACACGCTGCACCATGAATGGAGCCATGACGCCGCGGTCGAACTGCTCCATGCTGCCGCGGCGTTCCAGGCGCGGGCCGCGCGCGTGGCCTCGCCCACGGCCGCGCCCTCGCCGCTCGACTGGGACAAACTGATCCACCGGGCCCGCGACCTGGCCCGCGAATCCGCGCTGCCGGAGGCCCAGCACTGGAACGATGCGGTGAAGAAGGTGCTGCGCGTGCTGCCGCGGCTCACGGCGAAGTGGCACGCGCGCCCGATCAACTCGTGGTGCCATGGTGACCTGCACCCCGGCAACGCGATGCGCCGGATGGCCGCGGCGGGAGCGAAGGCGGCGATCGCCGCGACCGCGAACGCCGACGCGGCAGGCAGGAACGCCGGCGCGGGACGAGCGGACAACGGCTCGGTCGCGCGTGCTCCGTGCGTGCTCATCGATCTCGCGCTCGTGCATGCGGGCCACTGGGTCGAGGACGCCGTCTATCTCGAACGCCAGTTCTGGGGCCATATGGACCAACTCTTCGGACTGCATGTGGTCTCGACGCTTGCCCGCCACCGCCGCGAAATTGGCCTGCCGACCGACGGCGACTACGGCGCGATCGCGAACCTGCGCCGGCTGCTGATGGCCTCGATCGCGCCGGTCAACATGGTCGCGGGCGGCGGGGAGAGCAGCCCGAAATACCTGCACGCCGCGCTGGAGACGATCGAGCGGCTCCTGCCGCAGTTGGCGCATTAGCGATCTTCTTCGCCCACGACGGATTAGAAAGTTACGGGTTCCACGGCCGAAGCGTGACAGGCGTGGTGAACTGCACTGCCATGCCCATCGGGGTTCCCAACGTCTTGAGAGTGTGCTCGACTACATCTCGCCATTGGCGATGACTCGTCGACAAGTGGTTCGACACGTCTGACCGCCCCCACATATCGCTTCCAGTGCGGGCGGCCGGTATCCCAATCTGCAGTGTGATCTGATCAGGTTGTAGTCATCACTCGATCGTTCGATCAACAAGTTCGCCTCCGTCAGCGTGCGAAAGATCTTGCCGATCGAGAGTGCTTCGCGCCGCTTGCCGTAGATACTCTCGATGTACCCATTCTCCTAGAGGGTGTTATGGACTTTGTCGTCGGAGGTCCGATGGAAGGGTATGGCAAGGAAGCCGTATCCGACGGACGTCAAGGATGACGAATGGGAGTTCGTGCCGCCCTATCTGACGCTGATGCGGGAG
>JBJXFQ010000108.1:0-9772 GCA_046155605.1 Phycisphaerales bacterium | reverse complement strand
GTCGCCCCCCGCCGCGGCGAAACGCGGCCCACTGCATCGGCTTCCCGCCCGCGGGCTGAACATCCAGAAGCCGGATTCCCGTGCCCCCGCCGCAAGCGACCACGCCCGTCTCCACATCCGCGAGCGTACCGGGCGCGGCCGTGATCCCCCGCACTACGTCGGCGTGCGCGAGTTTGAGCGCGATGTCCTCGACGCGCACCGTCACGCCGGGCCAGGGTGAGAGCCCATGCACGCGCCGTCGACAGACGGTTGCCGGTTGCTGAAAGTCCACCCAGGAATCCGCGCGAGAGAGTTTGGGCGCGAGGGTCACCAGCGATTCCTGCTGCGCAACGACCTGCATCGTCCAGCGCCGAGCCTGCCGCTCCAGGCACTCGCTCACCAACTGCGGCCCGTCCTGCGCGAGCAGATCGTGAACCTCGCCGGCGGTCGCACCGGGGTCGAGCGGACGCCGCGTCTGACCCAGGATCAGCCCCGCGTCCATGCGATCGGCGAGCGTGATGACGGAGTTGCCGACCTGGGCGTCACCGGCGATGACCGCCGCGTTGATGGGTGCCGCCCCGCGCCACCGAGGCAACAGCGACGCGTGGAGGTTGATGGCGAACTGCCCGTCGAGGAGCGCCTTGCCGAGTTTCTGCCCGAACGCAATCACGACCCACGCCGCCGCCCCGATCGCGCGAAGTTCCGCCACCACGCCGGGCTCGTTGACCTTCTCCGGCTTGAGGATCGGCCCGATGCCGCTTTCCGCCGCCCAGGCACCGATCGGCGTCGGGGTCGATACGCCACCGCGGCCCGCTGGCCGATCCGGCTGTGTCACGATAGCGAGAACGCGGTGATCCCTCGCCAGCCGCGCCAACGTGGGCAGCCCAAACTCGCCTGAACCGAAGTAGACCACGTCCATGTGCCCAGAGGCTAGGACGACTCAGCGCGCCCGGTCTCCGGACCCGGCCTCATCGGCGTCCGCGAACCGGCTTGCGAAGCACTCCGGCCAGCGCGGAGAGGCGCAGCGCGGCACGAGAGTACGCTTGCCGCACGGCCTCTTCGGTCATTCCGAGCAACTCCGCAATTGTGCGATAGTCGAGATCGTTCACGATTCGCAGCCGCAAGATGGTGCGCTGCCCTTCGTCGAGCGCCGCGATCAACTTTGCATACTCCTCCAAAGGGCGTCGGAGGCGTGGCGTTGCTGGCGACGCCAACCTCGCTTGCCCTGCCCGCGCCATCGCTTTGGATTCGCTCAAGGAGTTTCTTCTACGTTCTGCAACGACGTTGCGGAAGATTCCAAACGCAATACGAACTCTTTCCTTGGCGGAACGCGCAGTGTGGCGATAATGAAGCAGGCGAGAAAGCGTTTCCTGAACGACATCCTCGCGGTCCTCCGTCGATATCCACCGCAGCCGCCCCGCGGCACGCTGCAGTCTCGCGGTGATTTCGGACCACTCGCTCGAAGATTCTTTCTGCTTCTTGGTCACACGGGCGGGTCCTGCGCAATGACAGTGTTGAGAGATCGGCGGATCAATCAGGAATCCGCCCATCTGATCGTTCGGATATTCGGCCGCGAAGTGCGTGATTCTTCGCGAGCGTGGCGGTGGAATGCGGCGATGTCGGGTGGCGAGCCGTCCAAGCACGAGCCCGTCGCTCTGATAGGGGAACCAAGATGGCGACTTCTCTTCGGCTGACCAAGACCATCACCGCACGCGAGATCGTGGAGTGGTTCTTGTCGCTGCTCTCGCCCGCTCGCCACGGCTTCGTACAACTTCCCGACGGGAACGAGTTCGTCGTGCTGCGACCCCAGCAGTTGGCCGATCTGAACGCGATCATCTCGGACCCCGCCTTTGCCGAAGCGCTCGAATCGGGCGTGGCCGATGCGCTCTCGGGGAGAACCACACGCACCCAGGACCTTCGCGCGGGCCTGCTGGGCGGCATGGCCTGTGACGCCTCGATGGCGGATTCGGTGGAACGGGCCGTGGCGGACATCGCTGCCAAACGAGTCGGCCGGTCACGATCCGGCGAGTCGCTCGGGGCTGCGCTCATGCGACATCGTTCCGTCACAACTTCCCAATCCGTCCCAGCGTCAAAAGCAGGTGCGCGTCGCGGCTCCAGTTCGGCACGTGGACCGCGAAAGCGAAAGTAGGCGGTGGTCGCCGATGTCCCTTGATCGTCTGGTATGACACTCGGGCACGCTGTTTCGATGGCAGCCGAAGGTCCCCGATCGCCTCAATCACTCGCTGCAGAAACGGATCGGTTTGTCTCGCGGACGGGCGGAGCACGATCCCCTCGGCATCGGGCCGCTTCTCCAGTCGATCGAGAATTGCCGCGTAGGCCTTCGCGGTTGGCGAGCGGGACGAGCCCATGGCCCGCTTGAACTCCTCCGCGGCCTGATCCGAGAACTCCCATTCCATCGGTGCCTCCTCGAACGGTGCGCCACAACCAAGGCCTAGTTGAACACGACCGGCCGTGGGTGTCAAGCAGCGGAGCACGCCTTGGCTATGCCCGTCACGCGTTCTCCATGAATCAGATGGCACACATGGGCGAGATCCGATGATTCGCGGCATGCCGGACTACTCGCCGCGCTCCAGACGCCGGATCGCCGACCGATTTTTCAGCCGCGACATTTGCGACATGCGGTCGAGGATCAGCACGCCGTCGAGATGGTCCATCTCGTGCTGCCAGCACCGCGAGAGAAGCCCCCACCCCGTGTGCGTGAACTCGCGCCCGTCCGGGTCCGTCGCCGAAATCGTGATCCCCGCCGGCCGCAAGACCTCTCCCGTGATCTCAGGAAGCGAGAGGCAGCCCTCCTCATAGGGCTCCAACGGCCCCGTCGGCACCGACAGCACCGGATTCACATACACCACCGGCTCCTTGGTCGCGGTCGGCGGGTCGGTCTCGGGCGACCTCGTCTCGCTCGACGGCACATGCGCGACGAACATCCGCCACGAAAGCCCGACCTGCGGGGCCGCCAGCCCGATGCCCTCGGCCGCGAACATCAACTCGATCATCCGGGCCGCCACGGCGCGGACGACCTCTGCCGGTTCCTTGACTGGCATTGCCTTGCGCCTCAGGGCCGCTTCGGGATACCGGAGAATGTGAAGCGTGGAGGGATCAACCGGCATGAACCGATCGTATCGCACAGGGCAACCCATCGGCCTTACAATCCCGCCCGCATCGACCCAGTTTCACAGGGGCTCAGACCTTGGCACTGTTCGGCAAGAAGAAAGAAGAAGGCGACGAACCCAAGCCCAACGGCCAAGACGCCAAGGACCAGAAGTCCGAATCGTTCAAGCCCGCGCCCGACAAGGCCGCCAAGTGGTTCGCCAACGCCCGCGTCGTCCATGAGGCCACGAACTACGCCTATGCCATGCAATCCTGGCTGAGCGGCCTGCGCCAAGAGCCGACCAGCATGTCGGGGCTCGAGGGCTTCTTCAAATCCTGCGCGGCCTTCCTCAATGAAGGCGGGAATCGCAAAGAAGTCCGTGACCTGACCAAGGATTTCTCCGGCCGGAACGACGTGGACAAGTATGCGGCGTCGCTGCTTCAATGGGGCCTTGAGCCTGCCGATGCCGCCGCCGCGGTCCGCGCCACCGAAGCCGCCGGCAAGTTGAACATGCCCGAGCCGACGTATTGGCTCGGCGAGCGAGCCCTCGCCGCGGTGCTGCGCGAAAAAAAGCCCCGGAAAGAACTGTTGATCAAACTGATGGAGATCTTCACCGCCGTCGGCGCGTATGAGAAGGCCGTGCAGGCGGGCGAGGCCGCGGTGCGGCTCGATCCCAGCGACGCCAAACTCGCCGCGGACGTCCGCAATCTCGCGGCACAGGCCACCATGTCCAGGGGCGGCTACGAGAACTCGGGCCAGGCGGGCGGCTTCCGCCAGAACGTCCGCGACCTCGACAAGCAGCGGCAACTCGAAGACGCCGAGCGCATCGTCAAGACCGACGAGACGGTCGATCGCCTGGTGCGCGAGGCCGAGGTCCGTTACCGCGAGCGACCGGAAGACCTTGCCGTCATCACCGTTTACGTCAAGCGTCTGCTCGAGCGAGGACGACCGGAAGACGAGTCGCTCGCCAAGAAACTCCTCGAGAAAACGTACGAGTCAAGCAAGCAGTTCCGCTTCCGCGAGATGTACGGTGACATCCGCCTCCGGCAGGCTGCTCGCAAACTCGCTGATTACAAGGCCACCGCACTGGCCGCGCCCGAGAACGAGAAGGCCGGCCGGATGCACCGCGAGGCGCAGCGGCAGTTCCTGACGATGGAGGCCGAGGAATACAAACTCCGCGTCGAGGCATATCCGACCGATCTCACATGGAAGTTCGAGTTGGGCAAGCGTCTCTTCGATCTCGGGCAGTATGACGACGCGATCGCGCTCTTCCAGAAATCACAGGAAGAAGCCAAGCGCCGCGTCGAGTCGCTCCTCTACATCGGGCGCTCGTTCCAAGCGCAGAGTTGGATCGACGAGGCCGTGCATTCGTATCGCCAGGCGCTCGAGGTGCATCGGATGCCCAACGACGAGACCGGGATGGAGATCCGCTACGGGCTGATGTCGGCGTTGCAGGCCAAGGCCGAGGCCGAGCGCGAACTCGCCGCCGCGGAAGAGGCCGACAAGATCGCGTCGGGCATCGCCATCCAGCAGATCAACTACCGCGACATCCGCGCGCGGCGCGACGCGATCAAGAAACTCATCACGGAACTCAAACGCGGCGGGGCTTGAAGAAACGACCAACGATGAGCCGATCGCGCGAGCGATCGGTAAACACCTGGCATCCTGTTCCCATGCCGGTTGCACCATGCCCGACGTCATCGGCATCATCCCCGCCCGCCTCGCCAGCACGCGCTTTCCGAACAAGGTGCTCGCCGACGCCACCGGCTGGCCGTTGATCCGGCATGTGCATGCCGCCGCTGCCAAGGCCCGATCGCTCTCTCGCCTCGTCATCGCCACCGACGAGCCGAGCGTGCTGGAGGCCGTGCGAGCCTTCGGGGCTGAGGCGATCCTCACGCGGCGCGACCACCCCAATGGGACCAGCCGTCTCGCCGAGGCCGCGCGGTTGCTCGATCTGCCCGCCGACTCGATCGTGGTAAACGTGCAAGGCGACGAGCCGGAACTTGACGCGTCGATCATCGACCGGGCCGTGGCGTCGTTGCGAGATTCCGCCGCGCCGATGGCCACCGCGGCCGTCCCCTTTGATGCCGCCGACGATCCGACGAATCCGAACATCGTCAAGGTCGTCCTCCGCGCCGACGGCACGGCGATGTACTTCAGCCGCTCGCTGATCCCGTTCCAGCGCGACGCTGGATCACGCAACGCCGCCGCGCCACACGCGGCAGCGCCTGAACCAACGAGCGCGCCGCTGCGCCACATCGGGCTGTACGCCTACCGCCGACCGTTCCTTGATGTCTATCTCGCGCTGCCTCCCGCGCCGCCGGAGGTGGCCGAGCAACTCGAGCAACTCCGCGCGCTCTACCACGGGCACACGATCGCGGTCGCCCTCTGCCACGGCCCCGCCCACGCGGGAATCGACACGCCCGAGCAGTATGGGGCGTTCGTGAAGCGGTTCATGTCGCGCAGATGAGTCGTCGTATCGTGCCACCGACCGTTGCTTGGAGCGGTCGATGCTCTTGCGTACGAGGACGGTCCTCGTCGATTCTCATCCCCGCGCCCAGGACCACTACCCGTGCCACCGACCGTCGCCTTGGACGGTCGGTGCGAAGACACACTACTCGTATCCCCGCCATGATTCCCATCCCAACCCCGGCGGCGGATCGCACTCGATTTCGCCCTCGCGTAGGCCCTGCCACCACCTGACACCGGACCACTTCCAGTCCTTCGGCTCAGGCACGAGGCCGCGTGTGACTGGGTTGTGATGGATGTACCGCACATGCCGGGAGAACTCGGCCTCGCTCCGCACATTCCGATCGAATCCGCCGCCCTTCTGCCAGAAACGACACCCTCCCCCCTCGCGTTGGAGCTTCGCGAGAATCGGCGCGTTGAGGCGCTTCCATCGGCCAAGTACGCGCTCCGCCACCGACAGTTTGAGCGAGCGCAGCACTCGATCGAGTGGCGTGCCGATCGGTGGTCGGATAAGAAGATGGACGTGCTCCGGCATCACGACCCATGTGAACAACTGAAAGCCGAAGCGTCGGCGAGCGTTCACGAGCGATTCCGCAAACGCGTCGCGAATCGCCGCACTACCCAGGAGCGGCAGGCGCCTCTCGCAGGAGAACGTCACGAAGCGGACGCCTTCTGGCTCCTCGCGACGCTTCAATCGCTTTCGATAGTCCTTCGAGCCCACCAGAAAAGTGTAATGGTCGGAAGGGGTTCCTTGCACGAGCACCGACCGTCCAAGGCGACGGTCGGTGGCACGCATGATCCGTGGCATGTCTCACTGTGCGAGCGACTGCGCCCACCGTCGCAGTTGCTTCTGATCAGCCGGGTCGCGCTTGCTTGCCGCGACGCGCTCGAGTTCGACGACGGCCCGCGCGTCCTTGATCTTTGCCAGCGCTTCACCGGCCGAGGTCCAGGCCCGCCGCTCGCGGTCGTCGAGAAGCCACACCAGCGCCTTGAACGCCGCCTCCGAATCGTGGTGCGCGAGCCGCGCGATCACGCCGACGGCGACGGCTCGGGTGCGATTCAGCGTGCCCGGCGCCGCGTACTTGATCGCCACGGTCAGCCCGTCGGCCACATCGAGATCGCCCATCGCTTCGAGCGCGGCCTGACGCACGCGATCGCCCTGCGATGGCGCGTCCGCGGCCGCGAGCACGAGCGACAGATGCTCGGTCGCACGAAGCCTCCCAAGCCCTCGAACCGCCTCGGCGCGCACGCGATCGCTCGCGTCCACGCCGCTCGCCGCCAGCCGCGCGAGAAACTCTTTCGCGGCATGGCGATCCACCGCGGCCACCGCATCGTTCTTGGCGAAAGCAGAAGCGGATTCGACGAGCGCGAGGCGCACGTCCGGGTCTTTGATGGCCTCGCCCAGCAGCGGACGAAAGGCCGTCGCGTCGCCTCGTGCCGCGATCGATCGGATGCACTCGGCGCGCGCACGCTCGTGGACCCGCTCGTCGCGCGCCACCGCTGGCAGCGCCCCGCCGTCGGCGCGCGACGGGTCCGCCAGCGCGCGCGCGGCGGCGACCCGCGCCGCCACCGTCGGTCCGCGCCGGACCTGCGCCGCCAGCCACGCCTCCGGCTGCTTGAGCGTGATCGCCGCGAGCACGTCGAGATCGGGATTGACGGCCACGAACCCCGGCTCGGCTTCGAGCGGGAACGTGACGACGGACTCCCGCCCGCGCACGGAAACGACCCCTGTCACCACCGACCCGCGGCGCGCGCCATCGGCGAAGGGCAACTCGACATGGATCGGCAGATCGAACTCGAACGCCGGGTTCGGGCCGTCGATGGGTTGCATCTGGCGGACAATGACGGTCAGCGCGCGCGCGCCGCGGTCATAGGTCGTTTCGACGTCGAGGCTCGGCACGCCGGGGCGGAAGCACCACTGGCGGAAGAACTGTTCGAGGTTCTCGCCCGAGGCGGTTTCGAGCGCGCGCCGGAGGTCGTTGGTCTCGGCCAAGCCCTGCTTGTGCTGGTTGACATACGCGGCGATGCCGGCGAAGAAGATGCGGTCGCCGAGTTTGCGGCGGAGCATGTGGAGGATCGACGAGCCTTTGGGATATGGATTGGCGGGCCGACGGAAGACCTCCCACGGGTCGGTGTAGATGGGGCTGACCATCGGCGTCTGGTAGGGCGCATCGGGCTTGTCGTTGGTGATGAGGCCTTCGAAGCCGCTGAGGATGCCGGCGAGGTAGGCGTCGCGGCCGTCGCGCTCCTCGAACCAGAGGTTGGTGAGGTAGGTGGCGAAGCCTTCGTTGAGCCAGATGTGCTCCCAGGACTTGCAGGTGATGAGGTCGCCGAACCACTGGTGGGCGAGTTCGTGTGCGATCAGGCCGTCCATGTCGGCGTCGGCCATGGCGCGGGGGTCGAGGACGGCATGGTCGTGCATGGTGGTGGCGGAGGTGTTCTCCATGCCGCCCGCGCCGAAGTTCCAGACGACGAGTTGGGCGTAGCGGTCCCAGGGATAGGGCTCCTCGAGGACTCGCTCGAAGAGGGCGGTCATTCGCGGGGTGTTGGCGTAGGTCCGGCGAGCGTCGGCGGCGCGGCCGGGCGGCGCGTAGACGGGCATGGGCGTGCGCGCGCCGGCGGCGACGCTGACGACATCGAACTTGCCGACGACGAGCGAGACGAGGTAGGCGGGGTGGGGCTTGTCCTGGAGCCAGTGGAAGGTGGAGCGGTTGCCGCCCTGGCGCGGGGGCGCGGCCTCGCGGCCATTGGCGCTGACAAGGAAACCGGCGGGAACGGTGGCGATGATCTCGGTGGTCATGCGCTCGTTGGGGAAATCGTGGCAGGGGAACCAGTAGGAGTTGGTTTCGGGCTGGCCCTGGGTATGGAGTTGTGCGGCGCGGCCGGGCCACTGGGGGGATTCGGGATTCCAGGTGAGGCCTTGGGGCGGATCGATGGCTGTGTAGTTGGTTGTGATCGTGGAAGTCTGGTTTGGTGCGAGCGGCGGATCGAAGGTGATGGTGAGGCGGCGGCCGTCGTGGGAGAAGCGGCAAGCGCGACCGGGGGAGTTGACTGATGCGATCTCGAGCAGGCGGGCGTCGAGGGAGAGAGAGGCAACGGGGGCGGCGATGGGGCGGACGGACAGGGTCTGGACGGCGGAGAGCCGCGGCGAGTTCATGTCGGAGATGTCGATGGCCAGTTTCATGTGAAGGAAATCGACGACGGGGCTTGGCGGGAAGACGCGGAGATCGCGGCCGCTGGCGGGATCGAAGCCAATGGGGGCGCGGGTGTCGGAGGCGTTGCGGAGGTCATGGCCGCAGTGGTCGTCGGGGCGTGCGAGGATGAGGAGGAGAAGGAGGAGGCTCATGGGTTGGCTCCGAAGGGTGGGGCTGAGGCGATAGGGGATGGAACAGGCGGGAGGTCGCTGTAGAGAGATACTTCGTATGTTTCCTTCGCCCCTGCCGGGGCGAGGCCGGTTGAGTCCGCCTTCCACGGGTTTCGCGGCGAAGCGCCGCTCCACCCATGGCTACATTCCTGCGGCCCTGCGGGCCGAAAGCGGGGATGTCCATAGAGCAGCGGGACGCCTGTGCCGCTGGAGAGAAGAGGAGGCACGGACATCGAAAGTGAAGGCCGTGGCACGAGGTCTGGACCGCCCCGGAGGGGCGGGATACCTAAGAACACATCTGACTCGGTGGTGGCTGCTGCATCAGTCAATCGAAGCGATTGACTGATGGCACCCAGCACAGCACCCAGCACAGGCGGGACGCCTGTGCCACTGGGGAGAAGAAGGGCGGCGAAGGGTTTTTCGATGGAGGCCGGGGCGGCGACGGTGAGGTCGGGATCAACGACGGCGTCGAGGGGCTTGGTGGGCAAAGCGAGTTCGAAGGATTGCGTGCGCGAATCGACGCGGACGGTCCAGGTCTGTGCCGTTGTCTCGCTCGTCCGCACGAGGATCGGCAGATCGAAGGCGTAGGCGGGGTTATCGGCGTCGATGGTCTGGGTTTGGTCGATGCGGACGGAGAGCGTGCCGGGGGCGGCGTCGCTTTCGGAGGACCAGGAGAAGGTGATGTCGAGCGCGGGCATGCCGGGGCGATAGCACCACTGAGTAAAGAACTGTTCGAGGCTCTGGCCGGAGACTTCTTCGAGGCAATAGCGGAACTGATCGGTCTCGACCTCGCCGAGGCGGTGGCGGTTGATATAGAGGATGACGCCGCGGCGGAAGGTGTCGTCGCCGAG
>JBJXFQ010000102.1:0-55810 GCA_046155605.1 Phycisphaerales bacterium | reverse complement strand
ACCAGCGATCGCGGCGATTGGTCTCGCCGAGCTTCCTGAGCTGGGGCAGCGGCACGTTGATCTGGGCCATGCGAGGCTCGCTCCCGCCCCCGATAACCCGGCCCGCTCGGGGCGGATGGAGCGGGGGGCAATAATAGGGAGCCACGCAACGGATCACAACTGCCAATTTTGCCCTCGGAAACCGGTCTCATGGGCTACTACCGTCGAGGATATCGACGCAGGCGTTACCGCTCCTCGCGGTGGGGTAGCGGAACGCCTTCGCGTAGTGGTCAAGTCTCGCGCGTGTACTCAGGGATCGATGCCGACGTACGTCGCATGTTTTTCGCGTTGGATGGCCTCACACTGAAGTTGGTGTTCAACCGCTACGAGAAGGAACACGGGTCGGGAAAGCGCAAGTACGCCGAAAGGACATTCGAGGAGTGGCGTTCCGGAAGAGTCCAGATGGGCGGCGAAATCAGCGACCGCTTGGTGCGCATCGTCCCGGTTTTTCTGACTTTCGATCAGAAGTACGAACTGATCGAAAAGCTTTGGGCCAGGTTCCGGCAGAAGACGACGCTGAACGTCACGATCTCGCCCGCCGGCGGACTTGATGCCGCGATCGACGCTGTCATGGGTGCCATCGAAGCTGTCGGAGAACAGGAGATTCCGACCGCTGTCGCGGAGCGACTTGAATGGCTCGCGGCGGATGATGGCGTCGCGGCGCAAGCTCTGCTAGGCCAAATCACCAAGCGCGAGTGCGAGATCGCCGTGCAAACACTTGAAACAGAGCTGCGTCAACTACTGGCGATCGCGCAAATGCACAAGGACAAGTCGGTTTGGGGCACCCGGACGGTCAATCTGCCCGGCGCTACCGTGTATATTCACATAAGCCAGACCGTCCCCCTGGCTGCAAGGAGTCCGGCGATGAGCAACGGCCAAGTTCCCCCAGAGGGCGAGAAGTCCGGCCAACTTTCAGGGCCGCAAGGCAACCAGCCAACACGGGACTTGGCTCCGATTCAGAACCCCAACGACTTGCTCGGAGAGGCACTCCGGCGCATGTCGCCTCAGAAGCAGGAGGAGATCGTCGGTAAGGCGACCGACGAGGCTCTGCGCCTTCAAGTAAAGCAAAAAGAGGGCAAAATTGATCATGAGATGGCGTCGAGCAAAGTAGACAGCGCAGCCGAAGCCGCCAACAGATTCGTGAACGCCGGGACCGAGTTTGAGGTAAAGGCAGAGCATCGATCTGAGCACGGCTCAGTCCAAGTGACTGTCCGGAGCAAGAGGCAGTCGCTTTCGCAGCGTGTCGGAGGGTGCTTCGTCGCGACTGCCTGCTACGGCGACGAGTCCCATCCGGCGGTGGTTGTACTTCGAGAATTCCGAGACACTTACTTGCGTGTGCGGCCTTCGGGGCGGGCGTTCGTCGCATGGTACTATCGCAACAGTCCGCCCTACGCCCAGATGATCGAGGATCGGGCCGTTCTACGACTGACTGCCCGTCTTCTGCTTGTCCCCCTGGTGGCCTTCGCGAGACTGGCGATCTGGCTTGACTACCAGCAACCCGGTCAACGTGACGACCAAATTCCACGGTGAGCGGCGCGAGCTTCTTCCTCAGCCGTGACAAAGTCCTTGGCAAAACGATCATCGTCGTACTTCGTCACGTAAGCGGTCCATCCTCGTCGGACCATCTCGACGTTCACATTCTGACCGTCCACGATCAAATATGCCAGCACGCGCCCGTACTTGTCGCGTTCCAACTTCCCTGGCGTCTCGTATTCCAGAGCAATGGACCGCTTTGCCACAAGTTCGCTGAGCGCCGTGCCAGCTTCCGCGTACCAGCGTTGTCCGCGTTCGGGAGTGTCGATCGCCAGCAATCGAATCTTTTCCTCAGTGCCTGCTCCACCCACACCTGAAACTACGAGCGTGTCACCGTCAATAAACTTGATCGCCGAAATTCCGCTGTTGCTCACTGCAAGAGATGGATGTGTTACTGGTGACGCCTGGCCGGTGTTTCGTCCGTCCGACGTCCACACAGCAACTGCGATCAAACCCGTCAAGGAGGCGAAAGCGATCACCGCGACTGCAACCCGTCGCGGGATGGGATTCAATCGCGGTGTGATGCGGGCGATGAAGGGCGGTGGTGCATTCCGAACTGTCACATAAACAGAACCGTGTTGCGAACGATGTTCGGTCCGGACCTCGAAGTCGGTGCCGGTCCCTGCCAGTCGCCGTGCAGCCTCCGAAGTGGCTTCAATTTTTGAGGCTCCCATGTCCTGATCAAGCGCACCTTCGCTTCGTTTCACGCTAAGCCTAAGCGCTTCGTCTGCGGCCTTTGAGACGATCGATTCCTGCTGTCGCTCGTTCATCCGGCGTAGCGCTTCTCCCAGGAGATCATCAGGGTCTCGGATCTGGTCGTCACCCATGGGGCAGGATCGTATCCCTTCCCTCCGCATACACCTGAAACCGGTGTCCCCGCGCCTCGAGTCCCCGCTCCCGGCAAATCCGCTCGCGCAGCGCCTCAAGCTCCGGCACCTCGATCGGCACCACCTCGCGCGTGTCGAGCCGGATCAGGTAATCCGACGCCTCTCCGCCGTACACGAGCTGGTAGACCGCCTGGTCCTGGTCGAGCGGCACGCGCTGGATGATCCCCGCGTCCTGCAAGAGTCGCATCGTGCGATAGATCGTCGCTTTCGAGACGCGGTGCCCGCCGCTGCTGAGCCTTTCGAGCACTCGCTCGGCCTCGAAAAGCCCGTTCATCCCGGCGATGGCGTCGAGAATCCGCGCCCGTTCCGGCGTGTATTTCAGCCCCTCTTCGCGCAATCGCCGACGAAAGACCGCGCACAGCGGCTCGACGATCCGCCATTCCTCGGTCGCTCGCGTCATCGGCAATCCTACTTCTTCGGCGGCTGCGGCAGCGGGACCACCATCGGCACCGGTTCCGTCGGCTTGGGTGGCGCATCTTCAACCGGGTCGAAAACCTGGATCCTCGTCGGTGCCTGGCCCGTGGTTTCGGGGCGCTCATCAGCCATCGAGTCCTGCGTCGCCGCCAGCAGGCGCGCGCGGAGCACGTCCTCCTCGATTGCGAACGCTGCCTTGATCGCGCCGGCCTGCTGCAGCACATGCAGCGCGCCGACCAACTCGGAATAGGTCATGCCCAGCCCGGGGCGCGGATCATCGGGCGTGGGGGTCTGCGCGAGAAAGCCGATCAGCGATGCCACGTCGGGCTCGCTCCTGCCCGTGACCATCGGACCGGGGATGCGCTCGCCATCGTCGTCCACTCGCGTCGCGTGGCGATACATGATGCGGGGTTGATCGGACGCCGAGTCCGCGACGACCATCAGGCGGTTCTCCCAGGCTGAGAACGTCAGCGGACGGGCGAGCGACAGGCCGCCGCCAAACAGCACGATGCGCGGACGGCCCTGCTGCGTGACATAGATCAGCGGCTCCCCGCCCGCGACCTCGTCGAGGATGAACTTGCCGTCGATGATCCGACGCCGAACGCCCTGCGGCGTCTCGCCCGAGAGCATGAGGTCAGGGCGACGGCTCACCACCGCTTCGGGGTTGCTCACGCGCACCGCGGCGGGCAGGCGCTCCTGTTGCTCGAGCCATCGACGCGCGGCGATCCGCTCGGCACGATCGGCCAGCGCCTCATATGCCGCCACTCGCACGGTCAGTTCCGACGCCTCAAGTTGCTCGCGGAGGGCCGGATCGATCGTCGGGCCGGCGGCCAGGCGCCCCATCAGCGTGATGGCGTTCGCGCGGATTCCGGGCGGCCCGCTCGCCGCCAGCCGCTTCAGGTGCGGTGCCGCGAGCGGATCGTTCAGCCCCGCGCCCGCCCGCAGTGCCGCCATCTGCACATATTGATCCGGCGAGTCGTAGACCTCTCGAAGAAACGGCACCGCCGCGCGACGAGGGAGCGCCTGCAGGCACCATCCCAGGTCGTCGGCAAGGAACGGCTGCTCCTTCATTCCGCGGATGTATCGCCGTGCATACTCCTCCGGCGACGAACTGTCGATCTGCACATGCGTGATGAGGTTCAGGAACTCCGACGCCGAGTCGCGGTACTCGGGCGGCACCGTGATCTCGATAATCCGCCCGCTGCGGCCCCGGGCCGTCGGCTCCGATCCCGGCTTGCCCGAGAATCGCGCGTTGATCGCCCGCGTCACCGATGTCGATCGGCTGTGGGACTCGTTGTCGAGGATCAGTTCCAGAGGCAGCGGGCTCGTCACGCGTCCGCCGCCGAGCACTCGGCCCTCGTGCCGTGTCACCACTCCGCCCGCGACAAACGGATTGACAAAGATCGGCCCGACCGCGACGGCGAGTTTCTTCGTCCGCTCCCCGCCAAAGGCCGTCGGCGGGCCGACCTGCAGGTCGGTGGTCCAGAGTTTCCCGCCTTCAAGCGAGAGTTCAGGCGTGCGGTTGACGGCGCTGACGTAGATATCGAACGACGTGCCCTCGGGCGCGCCGGGTGCCACCAGCCCATAGACCATCACCACCGCGACATACGGCGACCGCAGCACCTCGCGCGGCGAGAGGCCTTCGAGCGGCGTTCCCGCCAGCAGATCGTTGTTCTTGCTCACCTGGCGCAGGCCCAGTTCCCGCTCCATCGTCATCGAAATCCGTTCCGGCAGGTCGCCCCCGCCCGTCCCGTTCAGCCCCACCACCAGCCCGTAGCCCGAGACGATGATCGGTTGAGCGCGGCTCAGCGAGCCCTCGGCCGCCACCGTTCCTCGCAAGAGATCGGGCACATCGCGGACGACCGGCGGTGCCTTCTTGGCCTGCGGCGGCGGGCCGGCGCACGCCGAGAGCACGCTCAGAGCCGCCAAGGTGAAGAACCGCGCCAATCTTCGGGTCGTGTGCATGGAATCCTCGGTGGTGGTCAGGGCGAAGTCGGGTGGCAAGTCGAGCAAACATGAAGAACTGGTGAAAGGTCGTCCGACTCGTGGGGAGCGCAGGATAGTGGCTCGCGCGGGCCGGCATTGCCCTGCCGCACCATATCCTTACGCATTCAGGGCTTGCTCGGTGTCTGGAGTTTTCCACCAAATCCGACATGTTGGTGCATAGCAGATACCCCAGATTCGCGCGCGAAAGATGAATTTGCGTGATCCTAACCGGCCAATTTCCAAAGCCTTGCGGTCAAGCGACAGGTTTTTCACAACCTGTACCCCTTATTTTGGGCGCAAGGGGGGTTGCATCCACGATTAGTAGTGGTATGCTGTGCATCTCGCCGATGGGCGAAAGTGGGTCTGGTTGGTGGATTGAACCGGCCGCATCATGGGATTTGTTGAGCGTTGAAAGCCGAATGGCCGCTGGTCGCATATCGATTTGACAGGATATTGTTCGGTATGCGGGCAGCGACGAGTTGGGGACACGAGTTCGAGGAGGCATGGGCAGGGATGGCGATCTTGTGCGACAGCCAGATTCGCGAGCGGATCACGATCCGGCCGTTTGAGGAAAACATCAAGCGCCCGGGACGGATCAGTTTCGGCGTCTCCAGTTACGGCTACGACATCCGCGTCGGCACGCGGTTCAAGATTTTCACCCCCACGCCGCGGTCGGGCGGCATCGCCGTCGTCGATCCCAAGCACTTCACCGACGACCTGATGGTCGAGGTCGATACGGCGAAGTTGGGCGTCGACCACGTCGTGATTCCGCCCAACAGTTTCGCGCTCTGCGAGACCGTTGAGACGGTCGAGATTCCGCGCGACGTGCTGGCGATCTGTGTCGGCAAGAGCACGTATGCCCGCTGCGGGCTGATCGTGAACGTGACGCCGCTGGAGCCGGAATGGCGCGGCAAGGTGACGCTGGAAATCAGCAACACGACGCCGCTACCGGCGCGGGTGTATGCGAACGAGGGCATCGCGCAACTGATCTTCCTGAAGGCGGACAAGGTGTGCGAGAAGAGTTACGCGGACAAAGCGGGGAAGTACCAGGACCAGGGCGGGCTGACGCTGCCAAAGGTGGATTGATGTCATTTCAAAGTATGATGAAAGATCGAGTACGCGTGGTCGATACCGACGGCCAAAGCCGTGGCCCCTTTCGAGCCTCTGTGCAAGGCAGAAAAGTTTATGTTATGGATGAAAACGCGAGCTTTTCGGAAGGTGATGTAATCGAGAGGGATATTCCAGGCGGAAGAACCGAGAGATATCGCATAGTTGAGGCCGCGTTTCAGACCGGAATCAGCGGCATCCCCGACAATTGGGTGCTTGATCTTGAAAAGACTAATAGTGCTGGGGTGCCGGCTTGGCCTAGCAAGAACCATTCTCCAGTTGTCATTTCTAATTCTAATGTCCAAATCGGCAATGGCAACGTCATGAGTGTGCAAGAAGGCCTTGGTCAGTTGATTCAGCTTTTGGATCGCAGCGCGGAATCGGAATCTTCCAAGAAGGAAGCCAAATCGAAGATCAAGGCGTTGCTTGAACACCCCGCAGTAGTGGCGGTGCTTGGAGGCGTTGCCTCTGGGCTGGCGGCAGTATTGTAAGTTTGTCGGCGGTGTTCGTAACGGAGCGTGTTGGTTATTAGATCAAGATGCAGCTTTCTGCTGGGTACCATCATGAAGATCACCCGCAAATTCACCGTCGCAGGACGCGACCCCTTCGCCTCGGTCACATGGGTCAAGCGGTCGTCCAAGATCAGCAACCCCGATGGCAGCGTCGTCTTCCAGATGGACGACGCCGAGGTGCCGGAGACGTGGAGCCAACTCGCCACGGACATCATGGTGAGCAAGTACTTCCGCAAGGCGGGGGTGCCTCTTGGTGGCACCGCTCTCCAGAGCGGTGCGAGCGGCTCAACCACCAGCCAGGAGGCCGGCTCCATCAAGAACACCGGTCAGGAGACCGGTGCCACCAAAAAGACCGGTCCCGAGAAGTCCGCCAGGCAGGTCATCCATCGCCTCGCCGGGTGCTGGCGGCACTGGGGCGAGACGCACGGCTACTTCGACTCACCCGCTGACGCCCAGGCGTTCTATGACGAACTCTGCCACATGATGGTGCATCAGGTGTGCGCCCCCAACAGCCCGCAGTGGTTCAACACCGGGCTCCACTGGGCCTATGGCATCAACGGCCCGGCCCAGGGACACTGGATCGTCGACGCGAAGACCGGCCAGCCGCGGCTCGCCGACGACGCCTACACGCATCCGCAGCCGCACGCCTGCTTCATCCAGTCCGTGAAGGACGACCTCGTGGGCGAGGGCGGGATCATGGACCTCTGGGTCCGCGAGGCGCGCCTGTTCAAGTATGGCTCGGGCACCGGGACCAACTTTTCCAGCCTGCGGGCGGACGGCGAGCAACTCTCCGGCGGAGGCAAGTCCAGCGGCCTCATGTCCTGGCTCCGCATCGGCGACCGCGCGGCATCGGCCATCAAATCCGGCGGCACCACCCGCCGCGCTGCCAAGATGGTCTGCCTCGACATGGACCACCCCGACATCCAAACGTTCATCAACTGGAAGGTCCGCGAAGAGATCAAGGTCCAGGCGATGGTCGAGGGGATGCGGCTGCTGAAGAAGTCGAACGCGGAACTCAAGCAGACCGCCGAGCGACTCGGGCTCGACCTCTCGTACGACTTCAACGGCGAGGCGTATTTCACCGTCAGCGGGCAGAACTCGAACAACTCCGTCCGCATCCCCGATTCGTTCTTTGATGCGCTCGACAACAACGCCGATTGGATGACGACCTGGCGCACCAGCGGCAAGGCCGCACACACCTTCAAGGCCAAGAGCCTTTGGGACGACATCTGCTTTGCGGCGTGGCGCTGCGCCGATCCGGGCGTGCAGTTCGATACGACGATCAACGCCTGGCACACCTGCCCGAACGCCGGGAGGATCAACGCGAGCAACCCGTGTAGTGAATATATGTTCCTCGACAACACGGCCTGCAACCTCGCGTCGATCAACGTGCTGAAGTTCTACGACGCCGAGCGTCGCGTCTTCGATGCGGCCTCCTTCGAGCACGCGATCGATCTGTGGACGGTGGTGCTCGAGATCAGCGTGCTGATGGCGGCCTTCCCGAGCCGCGAGATCGCCGAGTTGAGTTACAAGTACCGCACGCTGGGCCTGGGCTACGCGAACCTGGGCGCGATGCTGATGCAGGCGGGCATCCCGTATGACAGCGACGAGGCCCGCGCGATGTGCGCTTGCCTGACGTCGATCCTCACGGGTCGCTCGTACCGGATGTCGGCGCTGATGGCGGCCCAACTCGGTGCGTTCCCCGGCTTCGACGACGACCGCGACAACATACTGCGGGTCATCCGCAACCACCGCCGAGCGGCCCACGGCATCGCCCGCGACGCCAGCGAGTGGGAGGGCCTGAATCCGCACACCCGGCCCGTGCCCATCGACCACGCCCGCTGCCGCGGCGGCAAGGTTCGCGTCTCGAACGCGGCAACGCTCCTCGATCATGCGGTCAAGGCGTGGGACGACGCGCTCGACCTCGGTGCCAGGCACGGCTTCCGCAACGCGCAGGTCACAGTCATCGCGCCCACGGGCACGATCGGCCTGCTGATGGACTGCGACACCACCGGCGTCGAGCCCGACTTCGCGCTCGTCAAGTTCAAGAAACTCGCCGGCGGCGGCTACTTCAAGATCGCCAACGAATCCGTCGCGCCGGCGCTCCAGGCGATGGGCTATTCGGCGGCACAGGTGAAAGACATCCTCACGTACATGCTCGGAAGACTGGACTTGGACGTCCCGATGCCCAAGGGCGATCGAAAGGCCACGGAGGGCCAGTCTTTTTCTTTCTGGCTCCAAGCACACGGCTTCACGCCCGCCGACCTCGATCGCATCACCCGTTCGCTCCCCACCGTGTTCGAACTCGCGTTCGCTTTCGGCGTGTGGACGCTCGGCGACGACCTGCTCTCGCGGCTCAAGATCGACCCGGCGTCGGCCAAGGCCGATCAGTCGTTCAATCTGCTCCGGCGCCTCGGGCTGAGTGCTCGCGAGGTCGATGCCCTCAACACCATGATCTGCGGGACACAGACCGTCGAGGGCGCGCCTCATCTCAAGCCGGAGCACCTGCCGGTCTTTGATTGCGCGAACACCTGCGGCAAGATCGGCAAGCGATTCATCGAGCCCGCCGGCCACATCCGCATGATGGCCGCCGCGCAGCCCTTCGTCTCCGGAGCGATCAGCAAGACGATCAACCTGCCGAACAATGCGACCGTCGCCGATATCGCCGCGGCCTATCGCCTGAGTTGGGAACTGGGCCTCAAGGCCAACGCCCTCTACCGCGACGGCTGCAAACTCAGCCAGCCGCTCTCGTCCAACGCCGATTCTGAGAAGGCCGAGGAGGAAGATGCACTGGGGGAAGCGGAAGTGGACCGGCCCGCGGCCGGTTCCATCGCTGCGGTCCCGACGGTTGTGGTGACGGTTGAGGCCAAGCCCGAGCCGATCGTTCAGATCGTGCATCGTCCGATGCGCCGCCGCCTCCCCGACACCCGCAAGTCCCTCACGCACAAGTTCAACGTCGCCGGCCATGAGGGCTACCTCACGGTCGGCCTCTATGACGACGGCCAGCCCGGCGAACTCTTCATCACCATGGCCAAGGAAGGCTCGACCATCGGCGGCCTCATGGACTCACTCGGCACCGCCACGAGCGTCGCGCTGCAATACGGCGTTCCGATCCAGAGCCTCGTCACCAAGTTCACTCATCAGCGTTTCGAGCCCGCCGGGATGACGATGAACCTCGACATCCCCTTCGCCAAGAGCCTCGTCGATTACATCTTCCGCTGGATGGGCATGCAGTTCATCCCCGGCTATCGCGAGGCCAACGCCCCGCGCCGCGGCGGAGGTGCCGGGCTCCCCGATCACGACCATCACGAGCAGCGGCAGCACGTCACCGGCGTCGATCGCGCCCGACTCACGGAGGATTCGTCTTGGAAGGATTCAGACCCAAGGTCCCAGGCCGGGGTGCCTCGGCCCACAGAATCGAATCACGGCTCGTCCTCGCACCCCGTCGTCCAGGGCACGACGCCGGCGCAGCGAGCATTCCAGACCACGGTCGTCTCGGTCGAGGCCTCGACGCTGTCGATCGCGATGGAGAGCGTCGGCGACGCCCCCGCCTGCGACGTCTGCGGGACGATCACCGTCCGCAGCGGCACCTGCTACAAGTGTCACAACTGCGGAGCCAGCATGGGGTGTAGTTAGTCCTCGGTCCCACCAATGCAGGGCCGTGCGGAGTCGCCCATTGCCTCCCCCCGGGCCTCCGCGAAAGCGGCTCTGCACCTCCTCGCCCCGGACGGACCCCACCACCGTCCGGGGCTTTTTTTGCGCGTGCCGACGGCGTCCTCACTGTCGCGATCAATCGCCTCCACCATCGATTGCGTCGGCCAGACTCTGCAAAGGACCACCGTGCCTCTTTCGCTATACCGTTCAAAAACCGATTATGACACCCCAATATCGCACAATTCTGCCGGATCTTCCGCCATTGAAGCACGGTCGCAGTTTTTTTTGAGTTTTTTCTTGCTTTTCCGAAAACAGCCCTTGCGTTCCAGCCTGAGCCCGGTATCCTGTGTTCTGAGAGAAGTCCTAGACACGGCGATCCGTCGCCGTACTCAGGTCGTGGCGAGGAGTAGAGCACATGCGCAAGTCCTTTGTGTTGACAAGCGTTGTCGGAGTTGCGGTGGCTGCCTCGGGCGCGGCTGCGCAGCAATCCATCTTCAGTTTCGGCTTCACCGAACTCAATGGTGCCTATGACCAGGGCTTGATGCGGTTTACGGCCGATGGCGTCAACGCCGGCGTGCTTCAGAGCACGGGCGACGTGACCCGCCTTCAGAACCCCGGCTCGGGTACCGCGCTCTATGACCCTGGGTTCGCCAACGGCCTCGTCAATGTCACGCTCACGGTCTCCGGCATCCTCGGCACGACCGCAAACGGTGCTGGCTTTATCACCATCACCGACGCCGACGGCGACACCATCACCGGTGCCGTCAACGGCCAGTTCATCGCCAACGGCCCCGCTGTCTTCTTCAACGGCCTCCTGAGCAACGTCAACCTCAACGATAACGGCCCGCTCGACGGGCTCTTCAACGGCCCCTCCGGCGGTGCCTTCCCCCTCAGTTTCCTCCCGAATCCCCCGCCGTACACGGGTGCGATCGTTCAACTCTACATCGGCTCCCCCGGCAACTTCTTCACCTCGACCTTCTCCGGAGTGAGTACGCAGGTCTCGGGCGGCGTCGTCCCCGCTCCAGCGGGCCTCGCCCTCCTCGGCCTCGCGGCCGGTGCGGCTCGCCGCCGTCGCCGCTGAATCAGGAATCGAAAGTCTGGACCACGCTGACAAGGCCCCGACGAGGGGCTTTGTTGTTTTTCAAATCGTCTCGCCTCGCAGATCGTGTCTCGCTCCGCTATCCGCGCAGCCTCTTGAAAAACGCGCGCAACTCCGCGGCAGACTCCTCCGCCATTACCCCGCCGATCGGCACGACCCGATGATTGAGCCGTGCGTCTTCCGTCAGCCGCATCAGCGTTCCGGTCGCGCCGGCCTTTGGATCGCTCGCCCCAAAGACCAGTCGTCCGACCCGCGCATTGACGATCAGCCCTGCGCACATCGGACACGGCTCGAGCGTCACGACCAGCGTGCAATCGGCGAGGCGCCAATCGCCGCGCGCCGCGCTCGCCGCGCGGATCGCCAGCAGTTCCGCGTGTGCCGCGGGGTCGCGGTCGATCTCACGGCGGTTGTGTCCCTGTCCGATGACTCGGCCTTTGGCCGTTTCGTAGACCACCGCGCCCACGGGCACCTCACCCACCGCCGCGGCCTGACGCGCCAGATCAAGCGCCAGGACCATCATCGCTTCGTCGGTCGGGGTTGCGCCCCGGCCCGCTGCCGAGCCCGCCGCTTCGCAGGCCGGTTCCGCGCTCGCCTCGCGCCCCACAGGCTCGCCGGCCAACCACTCACGAACTCGCGCGAGAAGTCCCATCAGTCCTCGCCCGCGTCCGGACCTTCGCGCGGACCATCAGCGCCAGACCCCCGCCCGCTAAGACCCGCAGCCACTCGCCCCGCCGGCAAGAACTTCATCAGCACCAGCCCCAGTTCAAAAAGCCCATACAGCGGCACCGCCAGCAGCATCATCGAGAAAGGATCGGGGCTCGGCGTCAGCACCGCGGCGACGACGACGCAGATCAGTGCCGCGTACCGCCGACGGGATGCGAGGAACGACTTGTTGACGATCCCCGTCCAGCCCAGCAGCAGCATGACCACTGGCGTCTGGAAGCCCACGGCAAACGCCAACGCCATCGTGAACACCAGGTTGACATACTCGCTCACGCGGTATTGCTGAGCGATCGCCGAACTGGTTGTCATCGGCACGCCGCGCACGCCGCCCCGATGCCCGCCCATGTCCGGCACCGCGATGCGTAACTCCTGCAACACGCTGTTGAACCACATCGAGCCCGGCGGCGGGCTTGGTGGATCGCCGCTGAGCACCGGCACCGTCGGCAACACGAGCCCGGGTGGTAACTCGGCCTTGCCCGGGTCCGGGTGTCCCAGCGCCGCGCCAAACTGAATCAGGAACGCCAGCATCGCCGGCAGCATCACCGTATAGAGGAAGACCAGACCAACCGCCGAGAGCACCAGGCTCATCGGCGCGAGCATCCGCCCGAATCGTTGCTCATGCGGATAAAGCCCCGGCGCGACAAACAGCCAGAGTTGGAGCAGGATCGCGGGCACGCCCGCGGCGATCGTGAGCACCGCCGAGACCTTCAGCCACGCGCCCAGGGTTTCGAGCGGGCCGGTGGCCTGAAAACTGGACGGCAGCCCGGCCGCGCGGAGTTGGGCCTGCGCGGGGTGGATCAGGAATCGCAGCAGATCGTCGCCGAAGACGATCGTGACGAGGAAGATCGGGAGGATGCTCAGGAGCGCGTAGATGAGACGCCGGCGAAGTTCCTCGAGGTGCGCGCCGAACGACATCGTCCGAGGGTCTGCAAGGCGCGTGCGATCAACGGTCGGGGGCATGGGAGCGGGAGGATACGCCGATGAACGTGAGATCCCTTGCTGTCGTTGTCGTGGTGCAGCGCGATCGTCGCGCCGCCGAGGCTCCGGCGGGCACGCGACACGCGCCCCCGCGCGACCTACGCTTTACTCATGAGGTTCGAGGTGCCTCGCTCGCTGCTTACCGGCACACGCATCAGGTGACGCGCGCGCTCCCTCGTTGTCGACACAGGGCCCCGCACGCGGGGCCTTTCTTATTTTCAGACTTCACGGAACCAGACCATGACCGCACCTCAGCAACCCCAGCGACCACCGCAACTCGCGGACACGACCCCGCACCGCTATGACGCGGCCCGCGCGGGCACAATCGAGACGGAGTGGCAGGCACGTTGGGACCGCGAGCGTACCTTCGTCACGTCAAACCCAGGCCAGCCCGGCTTCGACTCGACCAAGCCAAAGTTCTACTGCCTAGACATGTTTCCATACCCCTCCGGCGCGGGGTTGCATGTGGGCCATCCCGAGGGCTATACCGCCACGGACATCATCTGCCGCTACAAACGCATGAAGGGCTTCAATGTCCTGCATCCGATGGGCTGGGACGCCTTCGGCCTGCCCGCCGAGCAGTATGCCGTGCAGACGGGCGTCCATCCCGCGAAGACGACGCGGCAGGCCATCGAGACCTTCCGCAGACAACTCCAGCGATTCGGCTTCTCGTACGACTGGTCGCGCGAGTTCGCTACGATCGACACCGATTATTACAAGTGGACACAGTGGATCTTCCTTCGACTCTACCACTCATGGTACGATCCCGCCGCCGATCGCGCCAGGCCCATCGCCGAACTCGAAGCGGCGCTGGAGCGCGGCGGGCTTGCCATCACGCCCAGCGGTGAAGTTGTCGAATCCGACCACACCGCCACGCCGCTCTTGGGCGAACGCGTCGGCGTGCGGATGTGGCATGAACTGACGCAACGCGAACGCCGTGCCTTCATCGACGACCAGCGGCTCGCGTATGTCGGCGAGCAGACCGTCAACTGGTGCCCCAAACTCGGCACGGTGCTCGCGAATGAGGAAGTGATCGACGGTCGCAGCGAGCGCGGCGGCCACCCCGTGCATCGCCGATCCCTCAAGCAGTGGATGCTGCGGATCACGGCCTACGCGGATCGGCTCGCGCAAGATGCCGCAAGCCTCGATTGGCCTGAATCCACGCGCACCATGCAGGTCGAGTGGATCGGGCGCAGCGAGGGGGCCGAGATCGAGTTTGATCTCACTTCTTGGGTACCCCGCCCCTCCGGGGCGGCCCTTTCTACCGCTCAAGGGCACCATCCGCGCAATGCGCTTCGCGAGGTCGCCGCGTTGCTTGCTTCCGACGCGAGCCATCCATTGCGTCCGGTCGGGTTTGTGGCTCGAGACCCATACCCCGAGCAGTCGCACGGCCCAGCGCTCGATCTCATTCGCACGCAAAGAAGGCTGCCGCACCTCGCAATGCCCGACGCCACATACTTCGTGACATGGAAGGCCACCGAGGGCGTGGCTCTCGACCATGCGGAGCGCGACACCGTCCTTTCGGCCCTTGAGTACTTTGACGGCGAGCGTTGCCGCGTGTACGCCGCGACCGTGATGTCGAACCACGTCCACTGGGTCGTGCGCCCGTTCCGAGGCCACACGCTGGCCGAGCTGGTGACCAGCGTCAAGCGATTCTCATCATCGCAGATCAACACGCAACGTCGGCGACAGGGCCATGTCTGGGATCCTGAGTGCTTCGACCACATTATTCGCTCCAACGACTACTTCAACGGGTTCGTGGAGTACATGCTCAAGAATCCCGTTGAAGCCGGCGTGGTTGTAAATCCCGCGGGCTACCGCTGGACGTTTGTTCACGCGGACGCGATCGGACCATCGCCAGGTGCGCCGAGCATCGAAGAAGAGCGCTCCGAAGAAGCAGGGAATGCTGAAGGAATGGACCGAGCGAAGACCGCCGCGGAGGGGCGGGGTACCCAAGAGACTCGCTCCCTCCGCGTCTATACGACCCGTCCCGACACCATCTTTGGCGCGACGTACATGGTCATCGCGCCCGAGCATCCGCTGGTGGACGAGATCCTCGACGGCCCGGACGCCGCGCCGACCGGGGCCGACCTCGACGCGATCGGTCGCTATGTGCAGGCGGCCCGCGCTCGCGCCGACGTCGACCGCATGGCCGACGCAAAGGAGAAAACCGGCGTGTTCTCGGGGCTTTACGCCGTCAATCCGGCGACCAACGAGCCGATTCCCGTCTGGATCGCGGACTATGTGCTGATGGGCTATGGCCACGGCGCGATCATGGCGGTGCCGGCGCACGACGAGCGCGACGCGGCATTCGCCGAGCGATTCGGCCTGCCCACCCGCGACGTGGTCTACACCCGGAGCGCCCTGGCGATGAGCCACTTCGCGCGACACGCGTCGGATGAGATGGGTGCCGCAAACCGCTGGATTGTCGCCCTCGCCGACTTCCTGGGCCTGGTCACGTCAGAATCCACCGAGCCCGCCGGCTTTGACGCGGCGATCTCGCGCATCGCCTCGCGACGCGCCTCCGAGCCTGACCCCGCCACCTGCCAGATCGACCCCTCGACCTGCGCGCAAGAGTTGCCCGATTCAGTCGGACAGCGCCGCGGCGTCACGCGCGTCACCTGGCTTGATGCCATCGAGACGCTCGGGTTCTCGTCGTTCGAGCAACTCCGCGAGCGATTCGCGCGAGCCGCGTTCCATCGCGCCGCGGGGCCATTTGCCGGAACAGGCTTCGCCGTCAACTCTGCGTCGAGCGAACTCTCGATCGACGGGCTCTCGACGCGCGACGCCAAAGATGCCGTCATCGCGTGGCTCGAGCGCACGGGCATCGGCCGCCGTCGCGTCAACTTCAAGTTGCGCGACTGGCTCTTCTCGCGGCAGCGCTACTGGGGCGAGCCGTTCCCCGTCGTTTTCGACGAGCACGGCGACCACCATGCCGTCGGCGATGCGGCGCTCCCTGTTGTGCTGCCGGACCTGAAAGAGTTCCGTCCGCCGGAATCGGACGACCCCGCGCCGATGCTTGCGGCCGCGACGGACTGGCTCGCGACGACGGCTGGCGCTGCCGGCGTGCCCGACCTCGCGCCCGAAGCGCCCGTGCGCCGCGAGGCCAACACGATGCCCAACTGGGCCGGCTCGTGCTGGTATTACCTCCGCTTCTGCGACCCCAAGAATGCGGCCCAATTCGCGTCGCCCGAAGCGCTCGCGTATTGGATGGGCTCGACGGGCATCGATCTTTACATCGGCGGCTCCGAGCACGCCGTGCTCCATCTGCTCTACGCGCGGTTCTGGCACAAGGTGCTCTTCGACCTCGGCCTCGTGCCCTGCCCCGAGCCCGCGGCCAAACTCTTCCATCAGGGCATGATCACGTCGTTCGCGTACCAGCGGCCGGATAAGTCGCTTGTTCCCGCGGATCATGTGCACCTCATGGTTTGTGAGAATCCCGAGGACATGCCCGAACCTGATTGGTCGAACTGGCCGCAACCCCAAAAGCTGTTGAAGCCACTGCGAATGCGCGTCGATTCGGTTGGCCAATGGGTGGGTTGGAAAGTCAAGTCGCACGACATCCTGCTGATTAATGCTGGCAATCTGAAGCGACTGCGTGAGCACGGAGGGTCCTTCTACTTTGAGACCGGCGCGCCTGGCACTCCCCTTGAGCAAATCGTTGAGCGCGAACTGGAGCCGCGAGAGCAGACCGTCGCGAAGATGTCTAAGACGCTCAAGAACGTCATCAATCCCGATGACGTGATCGCCGAGTTCGGCGCGGACACGATGCGGCTCTATGAGATGGCGATGGGCCCGCTCGAAGCGAGCAAGCCCTGGAACCCGCGCGATATCGTCGGCTGCTACCGCTTCCTGCAAAAGGCTTGGAGGCTCATCGTCGACGAGCAGAGCGGCGCGCCGCGACCGCACGCGCCCACCGCCGATTCCGCCGTCGAAAAAGCCCTGCACCGGCTGATCGCCAAGGTCGGGCCTGATATCGAGCGGCTCTCCTTCAACACCGCGATCGCCGCGATGATGGAGTTCATCAAAGTGCCCGGCCCCGACGGCCTGACGCTCGACCAGGCCGAGCGGTTCGTGCTCGTGCTCGCGCCCTTCGCGCCGCACCTCGCCGAGGAGTTGTGGTCGAAACTGGGCCACGCCAAATCGCTCGCCCACGAGCCGTGGCCCGCGCACGACCCCGCGATGCTGCGCGAGTCGACCATCGAGATCGCCGTGCAGATCATGGGCAAGGTCCGCGGGCACATCACGGTCGCGGCCGACGCGGACCAGGCGACGGTCGAGAAGGCCGCGCTCGCCGAGCCGCGCGTCCGCGAACTGATCGAGGGCAAGACCATCCGCAAGGTCATCGTCGTCCCAGGCAAACTCGTGAATATCGTGGCGGGTTGATACACAATGACGCCCATCGTCGGCATCGACCTCGGCACCACCAACAGCCTCGTGGCGATCTGCGACGAGCGCGGGCCGCGAGTCATCCCTGATGCTCACGGCCGCGCACTGCTCCCGAGCGTCGTGCGATACGAACCTGCGAGCGCCGATCAGGCAGCGGTGGGGGCGGTGGGTCGTCCGCGCGCCGTCGTGGGGCATGACGCCCGCGCCCGCGCCGCTGATTTCCCGGGCGTCACCGTATCGAGCGTCAAGCGTCTCATGGGCCGAAGCCGCGCCGATGCCGCCGCCGATCTCCCATTCCTCTCCTATCGCGTCGTCGAGGGTGAGCACGCGACCGCGCGTGTCGCGCTCCCCATCGGCCCAGCCGGGAGCGATGTCATCCTCTCGCCGCAGGAGGTCTCCGCCGCCATCCTCCGCCACCTGCGCGACCAGGCCTCTGCCGCGCTCGGCGTGCCCGTCACGCGCGCCGTCATCACCGTGCCCGCCTATTTCGACGACGCCCAGCGTCAGGCGACGCGCGACGCCGCACGAATCGCGGGGCTCGATGCCGTCCGCATCGTTGCCGAGCCCACCGCCGCGGCGCTCGCGTACGGCTTCGGCCTTGGCCGCGCCAGCGCCCGCAACGCCGGTGAGCGCGTCGTCGCCATCTTCGATCTCGGCGGCGGCACGTTCGATGCTTCCATCCTCCGCCTCGCGCCGGGCGACCGCGACATCTTCCAGGTCATCGCCACCGCCGGCGACACACACCTCGGCGGCGACGACGTGGACCACCTGCTCGTGGGCCTGTTCTTGAATGATCTGACGGGCCGCGAAGTCTCTCCCGCCGCGATGCAGGCCCTCAAACTCGAGGCCGAGCGCGTGAAGTGTGCCCTCAGCAACGCCGAAACCGCCCGTGCCGCGATCAACGCGCACGGCATCGCGCTCGACCGCGCAATCTCGCGCGCCGAACTTGAGCGCCTCGCCTCGCCCTGGGTCGATCGTGCCCTCGCGTGCTGCGCGCGGGCCCTCGCCGATGCCCGTCGCCAACTCGGCGAGCGACCGCTCGACGCCGTGATCCTCGTGGGCGGCTCGACGCGCATGCCGCTCGTCCGCCGGCGTGTCGCCGAGTTCTTCGGCCTCGATCCATACACGGCGCTCGATCCGGACCAGGTTGTCGCGCTCGGGGCCGCCGTGCAGGCGGGCGTGCTCTCGGGCGCGGTCACCGGCGCGCTCCTGCTCGATGTCATCCCGCTCTCGCTGGGCATCGAGACCGCCGGCGGTGCCTTCGCCAAACTCATCCTTCGCAACGCCGCCATCCCCGCCCGCGCCACCGAGATGTTCTCGACCAGCGTCGATGGCCAGACCTCGATCAAACTCAACGTCCTGCAGGGCGAGCGCGAGATGGCCACCGATTGCCGAAGCCTCGGCGTCTTCCACCTCCGCGGCCTGCCCCCCATGCCCGCCGGAATCCCGCAACTCGAGGTTGAGTTCCTCATCGATGCCAACGGCGTCCTCATCGTCACAGCGCACGAGCGACGCAGTGGCCGCCGCGCCTCGCTCCAAGTCGTGCCCAACCACGGGCTCACGCGCGACGAGGTGGGCCGCATCGAGGCCGCGAGCCTCGAACACGCCCGCGAGGACATGACGCGCCACCGCATCATCGACCTCGTCGTCAATGCGCGACTCGACCTGAAATGGATCGGCGAGCGGCTCGCGAGGCACGAAGCGCTCCTCGATCCGGCCTACGCCGCGGACCTTCGCTCGCGGATCGCCGTCCTTCGCGTGATGGTGGACGCCGCCGAGAAGGATTGGCGCGCCGTCGATGCCGAGGCGCTCCATCGCGCCAAGAACGACCTCGATCAGGCCTCGATTCGGCTGCAGGAAGTCAGCATCGCCGAATCGTTAAGAGCGCAGTTGGGCTAGCGCGGCACCGCAGCCGCCAACATCGAGAGATCAGCCGAAAGTAGCGAGGAGCAGCGCGATAAGCGCGAGCAACAGCGCGCCCAGGCCGACAAGGGAGAACCCGACTTTGGGCGCGCCGACGCTCATCTTGCCAGTGATCGCCGTCTCCACGCCTTGCCAGAACCCGCCCTTAGACCGCATCATGGCACAACTCCTGCTGCAACAGTATCACCACGCTCAGCCCGCCGCCACACCGCCGGCCTTCTTAAAGATCTCTGGCGCGGCGATTCCGGCCGCGATCGCCGCCATCACCCCGTCAAGTTGCTGTCCCGCCGCCAGGGCATACGCGGCCAGCGCGCCGAGCCCGATCAGCAACGACTGAACCAGCGCGTAGCCCACAAACTGTGTGACCTTGAATCCCGGGAGGTCAAACTTGTTCTTCTTGAGAAACGCGACTGCCTCAAGCGCGCTCATGATGAGCCCACCGATGCCTCCCCACATCACCGCTTCGTTGATCTGCATGCCCGGCTCCTATCAGCCGCGGCATGATACAACATCTTCTCCATCGCTCGTCGCCTACCGCCCGTCGCTCACGATGTTCGTCGCCGATTCCACCGAGTCCACGACCTGCCGCACCGAGAACGGCTTCTTCAGAAATCCGTCGAAGCCCTGCGACCGCAGCCCCTGCGCCTGTCCGTCGGTGAGTTTCCCAGACATCGCGATGATCCGCGTCATCTGCAGGTTGTCGTTGTCGCGCACCAGTTTCGCCACCGCTCGCGCGTCGGCCGACGTGCCGTCGCCCAGGTGGATGTCCAGCAGCACCACATGCGGCTTGAACCGCTCGCATTCCATCCCCGCCTCGAACGCACTCGACGACACCCGCACGTCGTAGTTCGTCCCCTCCGACAGGTGCTTCCGCAGCGTGCTCGTCACGTCTTGCTCGTCATCCACGATCAGAACCCGCGTCCGGCCTGTGTTCACCGCCTCCATCGGCATCCCGTGTGCTCGCATGAATCGGATCAACTCGGCCACCGGGATCCGACGATCCTTCGACCCGGGGATTCGATAGCCCTTCAGCGCTCCGCTGTCGAACCACTTCGACACCGTGCGCGGCGCGACCTGGCAAATCTTCGCGACTTCGCCGGTCGTCAAAACTTCCTTCTCAATGGGCATATTGGCACCTCGTCCATGAGTCCAAACCGAATCCGAACAATCGCCTGTCGCGACGATCATCGGCTGTCAAGCGATCCGCGCGGATGAATCGACGAATTGCCCGTCGTCCTTGACGGTCAGGCCGATGATGCGCTCCAACTTCCAGTTCTGGGACGACAACGCGCGCTCGACGATCACTCGGTCAAAGCGTCCGCACTTGTACACCCGGAATAACCCTTTCGGTTTGACACTCCGGGCTCAGGTCTAGTAAAGTGGACCCCCCGAGTGGGATAGGCTGCATCCGCACGCGGCGGGTCAGCGTATCGGTGGTCCCGGTCGGAACTCGGTCGGGCGAGCAATCCCATTCCCGGTGCAGGAGACGATCGTGGCGCCAACCATCCTTCGACGCGGCGTGCAGGGCATCCTTCTCGCGTGTGCGCTCTGCGCCACCACGCCAACCTTGGCGCAATCGCCGGCACCCGCCGCCGCTCAGCCCCGTACCGGGGCCGCCAAAGACGAATGGGACAAGAATGTCCGCCTCCTGAGTGATTTCATCCACTACACCCGCATCCGCCGTTACGACATCGCCGCCGGCATCGCACGCCAACTCACCGCCAAAAATCTCCTCGCCACAGACTTCGTCGACCTCGTCGAGTCCTCCGGCGAACTTGGGCGCTTCCAGGACACGATGGGCCTCGCCCTCCGGCAGCCCGAACTCGAGGCCACCGCCGCCTCCATGCTCAAGGTCTACGACCAGGGCAAACTCGAACGCGTCCGCAACGCCGACGAGATCACGCGCAACATCGGCCTGCTCAAGGGCGTCCAGCGCGCGCGCATCCTCGCCCGCGAGCGCCTCGCCGCCGCCGGCGAGTATGCCATGCCCCAACTGCTCCAAGCCCTGCTCAATCGCAACGACCCCGAACTCCAGGCCCAGGCCCAGCGCCTGATGCAGGACATGGGTCAACAGGCCGTCGCACCACTGTGCGCGGCCCTGCCCAAACTCGAGCCGGCGGCCCAGGAAATGGTTGCCGATATTCTCGGACTCCTCGCCTACCGCACTGCCGTCCCTTACCTTCATGATGTCCTGATGTCCACGCAGGCCGTCGGCGTGCGCACGGCCTGCGACCGCGCCCTTACCCGCATCGGCGGCGCGGGCACCGGCTCAACCTCCGACCTCTATCGTGACCTTGCCGAGGCGTACTACGGCGAGCGGGCCGAACTGACAAGTTTCCCCGGCGAGCCGAACCAACTCCTCTGGGATTACCAGCCCCAGATCGGGCTCCTGCCGACTGCGATTTTCACGTCCGTGTTCCACGAGGCGATGGCGATGCGCACGGCCGAGCGTTCGCTCGCCCTCCAGCCCGCGGGCAACGAGTCCGCCCTCTCCCTCTGGCTCGCCTCCAACTTCTCCCGCGAGATCGATTCGCTCGCTGACTATGAGAACCCCGCATATCCCAAGACGCGCCGCGACGCGATGTATTGGGCGGTCACCGCGGGTGCCGGCCCGAGCCAGGCCGTCCTCGCTCGCGCGATCACGTCGCGTGACACGCCCCTCGCACGCCGCGCCATCGCCGCCATCGATCAGACGGCGGGCGGCACGGTTCTGTGGAGTGACAAGAACGGCACGGCTCCGCTCCGCGACTCGCTGGGCTATCCCAACCGCCGCGTGCAGTACGAAGCCGCCCTCGCGCTGGGCAAGGCCCAGCCGCAGCAGGGCTTTGCCGGCTCCGAGCGGGTCGTCCCGATCCTCGCCAGCGCGATCCGCGATGCCGGCGTCCGCTTCGCCGTGATTATCGCGACGAACAAGGAAATCGGCGAGGGCCACCGGCGAACGCTCGAGCGCGCCGGCTACACCGTGATGCCCGTCTCCGCCACGCTCGCCGAACTCGCCGGTGCCATCGCCGAAGCCCCAGGCGTCGATCTCATCGTCTCCAACCTCAATGGCGATCCGACGGTCGCGCTCATCAACGAGGTTCGCGGCAGCGCCAAACTCGTGGCCACGCCCGTCCTCGCGCTCACCTCGCCCCCCGCCAACATCGATCTCGCCCGCAAGTACGACCGTGACGCGACCGTCGCCGTGCGTCCGACGGGTCTGAGCGACGCGCAACTCGCCGAGGCCGCGTCCCAACTCGTGCAGAACGCCTCGGGTGGTCCGATCACTGACGACGAGGCAGGCGTCTACGCGACCCGCTCGCTCGGCGTCCTCCGCGATCTGGCCGTCTCGGGCAACACCGTCTTCGACGTGGGTGATGCGGCCCTCCCGCTCATCAGCGCGCTCTCGGACGCCAAGGGCGAGACGCGGCTGGACGTCGCCGAGGTTCTCGGGCGGATCAACCAGAAGCGGGCGCAGGTCGCGCTCGCCGATGGCGCGCTGGGGGCCACCGGCGACGAGCGGGTCGCGCTCCTGGGCAAACTCGCCGATTCCGCCAAGCGCTTCGGCAACCAACTCGAGCCGCGGCAGGTGCAGCGCGTCATCGAACTGGCCTCGACCGGGGCTGATAAGGAAGCCACCGCCGCCGCCGCGGTCGTCGGCTCGCTCAATCTCCCGCAGACCAACATCGTCCCGCTTATTCTCGGGCAGAAGTAGCGGGCTCTGTTGATCGTGCCACGGGCTTCGCGCAGCGATGCCCGTGGAAGCGGTCGTGAAGGCACGGGCAGCCGCAAGGCCGGCAGCCCGTGGCACGATGCCGAGTGCCGAGAACTCATTCGCGACCGCATCGGTCACCCGTCACGGCTGACCGATGACACCCGCCTCATCCAACGCCCGCAAACCGCGTCCGCCTTTCGCTATCGGCCCGCCCGGCGTGGCCCGCAACTCTCCCGCGCTCGTCCCATCCCGCACAGCCCGACGCCGCGCGCCACGACTCACTCGCCATCGCTGAGCGCGCGTCTCGCCGCTGCCGATGCACACACCACGAGCATGTGGCCCACGGCCGAAGGCGGGACGAGTCGTTTCCCGCTCACGGGTCCAAGGGCCAGGCGTCGTCCGGGCGCACAGGGGAGGGCCCGGCCGACGACGGCACGCTTCGGCGCGAAAGCCCCGGAGCCTGCTTTGGTGGGCGCGGCCACGGGACGCGACGTTCGCGTCACCGTGCGAAAGCCGACGCTCGGTGTGTGGGGTGCCGCGGGAGCCGTCCGTGGTTGCCTGCTGAAGGAGAAAGTCTCATGAATGGACGCGTTCGCAAGGCCTTTACGCTCGTCGAAATCCTGATCGTCGTCGTCATCCTCGGCATCCTCGCCGCGATCGTGGTCCCGCAGTTCACGAACGCCACGCAGGACGCCCAGGCGGGTAACGTGCAGGCGCAACTCGACACGCTCAACAACCAGATCGAGTTGTTCCGCGCCCGCACCAACGCGTATCCGACCCTCGCGCAGTTCAACGCGGCTTCGGTGAGCAATCCCGCCCACACGACGTGGGGTGCCTTCATCGACAACGGCTATCTCAAGGCACCGGCCATCAACCCGGTGAACAACGGCCAGAACGTTGTGGACATCGCCGGCGCTGCGGTTGGTGATGGTTGGGCGTGGGACGCCGCCCTCGGCACCCTCACCGCCGTCGAGTACAACGAAGTGACCAAGCGTCCGACCCCGGGCGTTCCTTGAGTCGGTCCTGATCTGAACTCATCACGCCGCCGATCCCTTCGCGGGGGTCGGCCGGCCTTGTCGGTGCGGTGTTGGGGGCGGGTCGGAGCCGATCGCACGGGCGATCGGCGAGGAGAGAGAGAATCATGCGCAACCATCGCGCGTTCACGCTCGTCGAGATCCTCATCGTCGTGGTGATCCTGGGGATCCTCTCGGCGGTGGTCGTTCCGCAGTTCTCGAACGCCACCGAGCAGGCCACCTCGACCGCGACCTATGACCAACTCGTCAAGACGCGCCAGGCGCTGGGCGTCTACTTCGTGCGCAATGGCAGCCGCTTCCCGCAGATCGTCGCGGGCCAGGGCCTGCCCGCGTGGGGCCAGTTGGCGTCGGTGGGCGGCGACTACCTACGCGAGCCGCCGCTGAACCTGTGGGTCGATCCGGCGGTGCGCGACATCGTGATCGTGCGCCCGACGCCGGACGTGGGGTATACCAACGCCTACGGCTGGATTTATGACGGGACCGGGAATCTCTGGGCGGCCTCGTTCGACGCGCTCGACAAGCCATTTCCCAAGCCCTGACGTTATCGGCGAAGGCCCCGGCGCTTTGGCCGCGGCGTAACGGCACGACCGGAGCGATCCCCGCATGTTTTTCCCGAGCCGACTCATCCGCCGTTCGCGCCGCGCCGATCGTGGGTCCATGCTGACCACCGACCATGCCGCGCCGCGCACCCGCGGGTATCAGAACGCCGTCCTCACCCTCATCGCGCTCATGGTGGGCGTCGGGCTTGTCGAGCGGCAACTCACGCCCGGCCCGCTCAGCGGCCCGGCCAGCGCCTCGGCCCAAGGTCCGGGCGACCCCGACCAGGGCGGGCTGACCAACGCGCTGGAGCAGCGCAAGATCATCATCGCCGAACTTCGCACGCTCAACGCGAAGATGGAGCGGCTGGAGTCGAAACTCGCGTCGGGCCTGTCGGTCAAGGTGACGGACATGCCGCCGCTGAAACTCCCGCCCGAGGCCAAGGCGAAGCCGGAAGCGGGCAAGTGATCGAGGCGGGATGGTGACTTCAGGCCGCGCCGTGTTGGATGCCGTGGTGTGCTGGAGGGGTGAGGGAGAGGGGAACGCATGGTCCGCGGCGCGCATCGCAAGGCTTACACGCTGATCGAGGTGCTGATCGTCGTCACGCTGCTGGGCATCGCCAGCGCGGTCGTGATCCCTTCGATCGGCTCCTCGGACGCGTTGAAGATCCAGTCCGCGGTGCGAGCGATCGTGGCCGATATCAACGCGGCGCAGTCGGACGCGCTGGCAACGCAGCGCGGGCGGGCGATCGTCTTTGACACCGCGAACAACAAGTACCAGATCATCGAGGTCAACGGCGCGGTCCTCGATCCCGTGAACGACCTCATCCGCGAGGTGCGGCTTGTGCAGGGCACGAATGGCCTGACCGGGACCATCGCCGCGGCCGACTTCGGCGGCACCAACACCCTCGTCTTTGACGAACTCGGCGGCCCGGTGACAGGTCCGGGCAGCAGCACGCCCAGCGCGGGCGGGACGATCACGCTCAGCGGCTTTGGGTCCACCTTTGTTCTTACCGTCGAGGCCTACACAGGCCGCGCCACCGTCCAACGAACCGCCGGCCCATGAGATGACCATGCGAAACCGCTTTCTGCGCACGCGACTGGGCACGGTTCTCGTCCTTGGGATGAGCGCGCTGGCCGTTCTCATCTGGGGCCGCTTGAAACTGGTGACGGGCGTGCCGCGTTCGGCGTACGCGGTGCCGAAACTGACGCCGATCGAACTGATACCGCGTCCGCGCGTGGAGCCCGCGCGTCGTCAGGCCGTCGAGCCCGCGCGCCGCCACGCCGTCGAAGCGCCCGCGGCCGCAACGCCGCATCCCATTGGTGACTGAACAAAACGAGACGCGACGGCCTCTCGATCAGGCGTCACGGACCTTCAAAGAAGGTCCGCGCCACGATCAGCCGTGCCATGATGAGCCGTCCCACCGACCGTGGCCCGGCACGGTCGGTGCCGTTGCGAACACGACAGCCCGCCGCGGCTAGCCCTTTCCCTTCCGTCGCTTCGTCGCTTTCCCCCTTCTTTATTCTCTTCCACTTCGTCCCCTTGTCTCTCCGTCCCCTTGTCCCTTCTTCCGCTTATGGGCCTTGGTCCCATGCCGCATTCCGCGCCCAACCCGCACACCCGGCCCAGCGTTCGCCCTCGCCCAGAGCGCATCGCCCGGCACACAAAGTCCACCCATCCACGCGACGACATACCTGCGGCGCTCGAAGCGCCACGGCACGGGGGGGCACGGGGCCCGACTCGGGCACCCGTATGGGAATCAAGGAGCATGAGGATGCGGCACACGAACACTCGACTCTTCACCGGGGCTTGCCTGACCGCGGCCACGATCTCGCTTCTCGCGGGCACCACCCTTGCCCAGCAGCCGGGCGGCGCGCCGCCTGCCGGCTCCGTCCCCCAGCCCTCCGCCGTCCCCAACACCCCGCAGCGCCCCGCAGGCAACGGCAAGCCGATCGTCCAGGCCGGCACGCAGCCCAAGCAGGATCCCAAGGCCCTCCGCGACCCGATGTCGGGCGCCGGCCCCGAGACCGGCGAGAAGGTCTCCGTCGATGAGAACATGATCGTCGACCTCCACGTCAACGACGAGGACCTCGTCAACGTCCTCCAGATGCTCTCGATCCAGAGCCAGAAGAGCATCTTGACGTCCAAGAACGTCTCCGCCACCGTCACCGCCAATCTCTACGGCGCGACCTTCTACGAGGCGCTCGACGCCATCCTCCACGTCAACGGCTACGGCTACCTCGAGCGTGGCAACTTCATCTATGTCTACACGCTCGAAGAACTGACCAAGATCGCCGACCAGCAGCGCCAGCGCGTCTGGAAGGTGCTCAAACTCAACTACCTGAACGCCGTCGATGCCGCCGAGTTCGTCAAGCCCCTCCTCTCCGAGGGCGGGCAGATCAAGACCAACGGCAAGACGGGCGCGTTCAGCATCTCCGAGAACGCTCCCACCGGCGCCGACGACTACGCCCACGACGCCACCATGATGGTCTTCGACTTCGAGGAGAATCTCGCCGAGATCGAGAAGGTCGTCGGCCAGATGGACACGCGACCTTCGCAGGTTCTCGTCGAGGCCACGATCCTTCAGACCGCGCTCAACGAGGCCAACGCCTTTGGTGTTGATTTCGCCGTCCTGGGCGACCTTGATTTCATCGACTTCCTCAACATCGGCGGCCCGCTCAAGGCCGTGGACGGCCTGATCTCCGGCAACGGCGGGTCCAGCGGCGGCTCGGGCGGCGGCGGTGGTGGTGGTGGCGGCGGCGGCGGCGGTTCGTCCGGCTCCGGCGGCGTCCCCCTCCCCGCCGACGGCAAGGGCAGCGCCATCGTCTCCAACCCCGGCAACACGTCCGGGCCCGCCACCCTCAAACTCGGCGTGGTCCAGAACGACGTCGCCGCCTTCCTCCGCCTCCTCGACGAGGTCTCCGACACCACCATCATCTCGCGTCCGAACATCCTGACGCTCAACCGTCAGCCCGCTCGCGTCCTCGTGGGCCGCAAGGTCGGCTACCTCAGCAGCACCTCGACCGACACCTCAACAACGCAGACCGTCGAGTTCCTCGACACGGGCACCCAACTCTACTTCCGGCCCTTCGTCTCGACCGACGGCATGATCCGCATGGAACTCAAGCCCAAGGTCTCCGAGGCCGTCATCCGCAACGTCACCGATGCGGGCGGTGCCGCCGTCACCATCCCCGACGAGATCTCGAACGAACTGACCACTAACGTCATGGTCCGCGACGGGCAGACCGTCGTGCTCGGCGGCCTCTTCCGCGAGGCCACCACTGCCAGCCGCCGCCAGGTGCCCTTCGCGGGTGATATCCCGATCATCGGCGCGGCCTTCCGCGGTCACGACGACAAGACCGAGCGCTCCGAGATCATCTTCATGATCACGCCCACCATCGTCAGCGATCAGGTCGTGATCGATCAGGCCGAGCGCGGCAAGGCCACCGTCGAGCGCGTCCGCGCCGGCTCGCGTGAGGGCCTGCTGCCGTGGAGCCGCGACAAGCGCGGGCAGCAGATGCTCGTCCAGGCCACCGACCTCGCCCGCGAGGGCAAGCGCGACGAGGCGCTCTACAAGATCGAGCGCTCGCTCCGCCTCAACAAGTTCCAGCCCGATGCTATCTCGCTCCGCGAGCACCTGATGAACGAGAAGTCCAACTGGCCAACTCGCAGCACGCAGCACGAGATCATGACCGGCGAACTCCAGAAAAAACTCGGCACCACCAAGACCAGCGCCGCGCCCGACAAGAGCAAGTCGCCACAGGCCTCGGCGACGACGCCCAGCCCGTCGATCGACTCGTCTTCCAACTCCTCGGCGAGCGCTTCGATCACGTCAAACTTCTCGACCCAAACTCCATCGACTTCAATCACTCCGTCGACGCCTTCCACGCCCGATCCCGCCTTCGGCAACGCCGACGATCCATCGAACGACCAGCCCGATTTCATCGGCGACACCAACGAGCCCGGCGGCATGAACAGCGATTTCAACAACCAGGGTTCCACCGACTTCAACAACCAGGGCTCGTCACTTGATTCGACCACCGGCTCGAACACCGGTGCCGCCGCCGGGAAGTTCGATTCCACCGGCGGCCTCGGCACCAACTCGACCTCCAACGGCTTCAACAGCAACACCTCCACCGGCCCGTCCGACACCGTTTCGACCAACACCACCACGCCTCCCGTCACCTTTGCGGGCACGCGCACCATGAGCAGCGCCACCACGTCCAACGCCGGCTTCTTCTCCTTCCGCGGCGTCTGGGGCGCCTTCCGCTCCTTCTCCACGCCCACCGACTCGACCGCCAACGTCACCGATCGCGACTCGAAGTAAGTTCCACCACAGCCCGGCCCGCGCCGGGCTTCTTTGTTCAATCACCCAAACAGTTCTCGGATGCGCCCAGGAGTCCCCGTGATGAAGCGCAACGCTCTCGCCGCCCTCGTCCTCCTCGCCGGTCTCGCCGCCTCGGGCTGTCAGCCGGGCCACGGCAAGTACACGTCCGAAGCCCTCGCCAAGTCGCAGGAGCGCGTCGCGGGGATCAAGGCCGCCAACGAGTTTGACCAGGCCCAGCAGGCCTACCACGCCGGCGACCTCGACAAGGCGCTCAAGGCCGTCGATCGCTCGCTCACCATCAATGGCTCGGTCTGCAAGAGTTGGGTGCTGCGTGGGCGGATCATGATCGAGCGGGGCGACCTCGAACAGGCCGCCACCTCGCTCCAGAAGGCCGAGGCCATCGACCCGACCAACATCGACGCGCAGTACTTCCTCGGCTTCGTCCACGAGCGCTTCACCCAGACCGACAAGGCACTCGAGCGCTACCGCAAGGCTTCGGACATGGACCAGACGAACCCGCAATACGCGATCGCCACCGCCGAGATGATGATCGACAAGGGCGATCTCGATGGCGCGGAGCAGTTCCTGACCTCGCGCGGGCCGACCTTCGAGCACAACGCCGGCGTCCGCCAGACGCTTGGGCACATCGCGATGATCCGCGGCGACAGCGAGCGCGCGGTCGCGCTCTTTAACGAGGCGCGCCTGCTCGCGCCCGACGACGCCGCGGTGCTCGAGAACCTCGTCCAGGCGCAACTCGCCACGGGACGCTTCGCCGCCGCCGACGGCAACCTCGCCAAACTCCAGACCCTCGCGGGCAACACCGATCGCCGCGATCTGAAACTCCTCCGCGCCCGATGCCTCCTCAAGATCGATCGCCCCGTCGAGGCTCGGGCCATCCTCGTCGAACTGACCTCGGGCGACATCGGCCAGCGCGATGTGGACGCCTGGATCGAACTCGGCAACGTCTGCTACGTCCTCCGCGACACCGTCCGCCTCCGCCAGGCCGCCAGCCGCGTTGTCGGCCTCGCGCCGTCGCGCCCCGAGGGCTATTCCCTCAAGGCGCTCTGGCAGCGGAAGTCCGGCGACCTCGCCAGCGCCCTCGCCAGCGCCGACCTCGCCGTCCAACGCCGCGGCAAGAGCGTCGATCCCCTCCTCCTCCGCGGGCTCATCCTCAGCGAACTCGGGCGAACCAACGAAGCCAACGCCTGTTTCGCACAGGCCAACCGCGAGGGTGGCACCAGCCCAGCGCTCGCCAATGTCCCCGAGCAGCCGTGAGAGACGGTTGACCTCCGGTGGCGTTGAAGATGCTGGAGTGATGCTCGTGACTAGAGCCGATCGCTTGATCCGATCGCTCGAGCCGATGGCGCGATTGAGCCGATCGCGCAAGCGATCGGTCTCTACGTTGGCGGCGCGCCTGTCCCGCCCGTGCGTGTACGATTCGTCGTGCCCCCGCCGCGCGTGATCGATCTCGGTTGCCTCGCCTACGAACCCGCCTACGACGTGCAGGTCCGGCACGTTGATGAGGTGCTCGCGGCGCGAGCGCAAAGCGAGCCCGACCCCGGCCGCCTTCTCGTCGTCGAGCACGATCCGGTCATCACCATCTCCCGCCGTCTCGGCGCAACGCGGCATCTCCTCGCCACGCCGGAACTCCTCTCGCGCCACGGCGTCAGCCTCGCCCAAACCGACCGTGGCGGCGACATCACCTATCACGGCCCGGGGCAACTCGTCGTGTATCCAATTCTGGACCTCAACGCGCTCAATCTCGGCCTGCACGCCTATATAAGGATGCTCGAGGATGCCGTCATTGAGGCGCTCGCGACCCTCGGCGTGCGCGCGCTGCGCGACCCGGCCTGCACCGGCGTCTGGGTCGATCCGCGCGCGCACTCCGACGGGCCACCCTTGCCCATCGCCAAGATCTGCGCCATGGGCGTGCGTGTGCGCAAATGGGTGTCCATGCATGGGCTGGCGCTGAACGTGTCGCCGAATCTGGACCATTTCAACCTGATCGTGCCGTGCGGGCTCACCGGGCGGCAGGTGACGAGCCTGGAGGCATTGGCGCGCGGCGAGGCCACGCCGACGATGGCGCAGGCGGCGGAGGCGGTGACGCAAGCGCTGCAGCGGCGGGTTGGGGAGGCGGCGGAAGCAGCAGCGCGAGCGCGAGCGCAGACGGCATAGCTGGCGGAGTCGCGGGTTCGCAAGCGCACCGACCGTGCGGGGCCACGGTCGGTGGCACGACGGATCGCGGTACGAAAGAATGAGAGAGAATCGACGGGGACTAGGCATCGCCCTGGTCGTCGAGCTTGGCGCGGGCGCGGCGCTTGGCGGCGAAGAGGCCTTCGGCGGGTCGATCCGAAGCGTCCCGGCGCGGGGTACCCAGATCGCCGTCGGCAGCGCCCGCCGAGTTGCGCGTGTCGCCGGCACCCTCGACGGGATTGGCGGGCTTCACGGACTCCGCACGGATGGCGTCGAGTTTGGCCTGCCACCGCTCCTGCTGGACGTGCCCGGCCACCTCGGCCGCGCGGGCATCGGCGGAGCGATCGTCCACGGACTCGACGGGCGGCGCGCCGCCTCCCCCCTCGCGCAGGCGAGCGGCGGTCTTGGCGGCGGCGATGCCGCGCTCGCGCACCTGTTCCTCGGCGGCCGCGCGCATGTCCACGCCAAACTCACGGCTGACGAAGCGGTCCCATGCGATGCGACGGGTGGCGATGTCGGCGAGCAGCACGGCGATGGTCCAGACAAGCAGGATGGGCCAGAGCGGCGAGCGGGATTCGGGAGGCTTGATGCCGCGGCGATCGAAGAGCGAGCGGTCGGGCGGCGCAACGAGAGCGAGCGAGCGGCCGCCGGAGCGTTGCGCGATCGCGGCGAGGAGGTCGTTGTCGGTGGCGAGGCGAGCAAGTTCGACGCCCGCGGCCAAGGAGGTGCCGCCGAGCACGGGCGGGAGCGCCCGGCCGCCGGCGCGCGGAGTGGCGGCGACGAGGTAGGTGCCGGTGGCGGGCGCGGGGATGGTGGCCTCGAAGACGCCCGGCGCGGTCTGGTCGAGTTCGATGGCGGTCGGGGTGCCATCAGGCGCATAAACGGTGGCGGGGACGCGGACGCCACGTTGGCCTGCCGTTCCCTCGCTCGAGCCGGCCTGCATGGTCGCGGCGGGTGCCTCAACGCGGATGCGGAGCGAGCCATCGGCGGGATCGACGGTCATCTCAAAGGGCGAGGTCGCGCCCGGGCGAGAAAGAGATCGAGCGGCCTGGACCCAGAGGCGCTCGAAGCCCTCCCAGGCAAACCACGCGCCGGCCCAGTCGTGGACATCGGAGGTGAAGGCGGCGACCTGTCCCAGGCCGACGGGCCAGTGTGCGAGGAGCGGCTCGCCCGTGGGCGTGAGCATGGCCATGGTGATGGTGGGCTCGGGGCGCGGCTGCGAGAGGACAAAGCCCGACAGCGGCGGGGGCGCGACGATGCCGGCGGTGAGCGGAGAGGGCGCGGAGGTGAGCACGGGCTGGAACAGGCCGAGGCGGATCAGAGGGCTTCGGACGATGCGGACGGCCTTGAGGAAGAGCCGCGGGAGGAGGCTGGGATTGGCGACGGCGTAGAACTTGCCGCCGCCGATGGAGGCGATGGCGGCGAGGAGAGAGTCATCGGCCTGGTCGCCGACGCTGATGGCGCTGAGGGTGATGCCGTCGGCGCGGAGGGCGGTAACGAGCGCGGGGATTCTCGGGGCGTCGGTGGAGATGCCGTCGGTGAGGACGATGATGTGCTTGATGGCAGCCTTGGCGGCGCGGAGTTGTCGCGCGGCATTCTCGATGGCGGGGCCGAGGACGGTGCCGCCGTCGGCATTGATCTGGAGGATGCGATTGGCGGTGGCTTTGGGGTCGGCGTTGGGCGCGAGTGGGACGACGACGGAGAAGGTGGAGTTGAACGCGATGACGCCGATGAGGTCGCGGGCGTCGAGGCTCTTGACGGCGAGGGCGGCGGACTGGTTGGCGATCTCCTGCTGGGAATAGGCGGTGCCAAGGACGGGCCGGCGCATGGAGCCGGAGTTATCGAGAACGAAGACGATGGCGGCATCGGGCTGGACGAGTTGCTCGGGCAGATCGAGCCGCACGGGGAGGATGGGTTCGAGATCGGTGCCCTTCCACGCGCCGGCACCGAAGGAGTCCGGGCCGCCGAGCATGATGAGGCCCGCGCCCATGTCACGGACGTGGGCGACGAGGGCGGAGCGCGTGGCGGGGGCGACGGTTTCGGCGGGGATGTTGTCGAGGATGACGAGGTCATAGGCCTGGAGACCGAGGAGGTCGGTGGGCATGGCCTCGGGCGGCGAGACGGCGACCTGCAGCCCGGCGCTGCGGAGCGCGGCCGCGAGCGGCCCGCCTTCGGTACGAGTTCCCGCGCCGGCGGCAGCGACGATGAGCACGGAGCCCTTGCCGGGCGAGAGCGTGAAGGCGCGGGCGGAGTTGTTCTGCGTGCGGATGTCGCCGGATTGCGGCTCCCAGACGGCATCGAAACGATGGAGGCGGCCAGCGGGAAGCGGGACCTGGATGAGTTCGACGTGCCGGCCCGCGGGGAGATCAAGCGTGCGGCCCTTGCCGGGCGCGTCGCCGTTGATGTCGATCGTCTCGGATTCGTGGAGGAGTTGGAGGACGCCGCGCGCGGTGCCGGGCGTGCGGATCGTGACGCGGAGGGTAACGGTGGCGGCGTCGGCGGCGCGAGGCGGGGCATCGACGGATTCGACGATGGTCTCGCCGGAGGCATCGAGCGGGATGGCGATGGTGTCGATGGGGATGCCGCCTTGCCCGCGGCCGGCGAGTTCGGCAGTGGCGGCGAGCGCGTCGCCGGTGGTGGCGATGCCGTCAGAGAAAAGGACGATTCGGCCCGAGGAATCGCCTGGGATGAGCCCCGCGGCGCGGCGGAGAGCGGAGGCGATGTCGGTGCCCTCGATGAAGGAGGCATCGAGCGAGGGATCGTCAATCGGGCCGGCGGTGGGAAGGAGCGTCGCGGCGGCGGCGGCGTCGAAGAGGACAATGCCGAGCGCGTCGTCGGGGCCGCGGAGGCGAGCGGCGTCTGCGATCCATCGGCGCGTGGCGGCGAGGGCGTCGGGGCGCGTGCCGGTGATGGTGGGCGGGGCGCGGCCGAAGAGGCGGACGGATTGGGAGGCATCGACGACGGCGATGAGCGTGAATCGCCGCGATGTCTGGACGGAAGAGAGCCCGGCGAGCATCAGGGCGAGCAGCAGGATCAGGGCGGCACGAAGGGCGATGGCGGAGAGGCGACGCGCGGGAGCCATCGAGGCGAACCAGCGCCAGCCGATGAGGGCGAGGGGCGGGATCAGCGCCAGAAGCCACAGCCAAAGGGGTTGGTCGAAGCGCACGGGGAAGGGTAGAGAGAGAAAGGGACAGAGGGACAAGGGGACGGAGGGAAGAAGTGGCAAGTGGCGGCGTGTGAAGTGGCGACGAGGAACGGATAGCGGAAGGCACGAAACCGGCGGCGTGAGCGGACGCGGTGTGCGGTGCCGTGGTCGGATATGCTCGGCTGTCCATGTCTTTGGAGTGCTCACGATGAAGCGATGCGTAACGTCGGCGATCTCGGCCGTGGTAACATCGGCGATAGTGGTGGCGGCAATCGTGCTCTCGCTGGGCGGGTGCGCGACGGGGCCGAGGGCGGGTGAGGACGTGCGCGAGGCGGGCGCGACGCGAGCGGCGGATTTCAGAAGTCCGGGCCCGCGCGCGATGGAGACGATCTTCTCGCCGCTTGATCTGCCAACGCCGAGCGATGAACGGCTGGCGTCGGGGATGCCCGGACCCGGGTACTGGCAGCAGCGCGCGGACTATGTGATCGAGGCGACGCTGGATGCGGAGAAGCGGACGCTGACGGGCAAGGGACGGGTGACGTACACCAACAACTCGCCGCACGCGCTGGACTACCTGTGGGTGCATCTGGAGCAGAACCTGTTTCGCGGCGAGAGCCTCGGGGCGCTCTCGTCCGAGCCGCGGACGCGGTTCGGGCATCACGGGTTCGAGGGCGGGGTGACGGTGAAGTCATTGAGAGCGGCGAATGGTGGTGAACTTGTGTACCGCATCTATGACACGCTGGCGCGCGTGGACCTGCCGCGCGCGATCGAGGCGAAGGGCGGCCGGTTCGAGTTCGAGGTGGAGTGGAGTTTCGCGATCCCGCCGTACGGGGCGGATCGGATGGGGATCGACGATTGCGAGCAGGGGCCGGTGTTCGAGTTGGCGCAGTGGTTCCCGGCGGTGGCGGTCTATGACGACGCGCACGGATGGAACACGCAGCCGTACCTCGGGCAGGGCGAGTTCTACACGAACTTCGGTGACTTTGAAGTGAGACTCACGGTGCCGCGGAGTCACATCGTGGTGGCGACGGGGGTGCTCCAGAATCAGGCGGAGGTTCTGACGGCGGCGCAGCGGGAGCGGTGGGAGGCGGCGAAGAAGAGCGCGACAGCGGTGCAGATCGTGAAGCCCGAAGAAGTAGGGAAGGCAGAATCGAGGCCGGGGGGCGACGGGCCGCTGACCTGGGTGTACAAGGCGAAGGATGTGCGGACGTTCGCGTGGGCGTCGTCGGCCGCGTTCATCTGGGACGCGGCGTTCTTGGCGGATTCCGGCCCGGAGGGAGAGTCGGGGCCGGAGGGGACGATGTGCCAGTCGGCGTTCCCGAAGGAGGCGATGCCGCTGTGGGGCGAGAAGTCGACGGACTTCCTGCGATTCTCGATCGAACATTACAACCGCATGTGGTTTCGATATCCGTATCCGTCGGCGGTGAAAGTGAACGGGCGCGTGGGCGGGATGGAGTACCCGATGATCATCTTCTGCGGCGCGCGCAAGGATGAGCGCGGGCTCTGGGGCGTGACGACGCACGAGATCGGGCACAACTGGTTCCCGATGGTGGTGAACACGGACGAGCGCCGGCACGCGTGGATGGACGAGGGGTTCGACACGTTCATCAACTACTACGCGCAACTCGCGAGGTTTCCGGATGAGAAACCCAACCGCCGCGGCGACGCGAAGCAGTATCTCGGCGGGGCGATGCGAGGTGAGCAGCAGCCGATGGCTACGCGGGCGGACCATATCTGGCGCGGGCGCGTGGGCTTTTTGCAATATGAGAAGACGGCGGTGGCGCTGGTGCTGCTGCGCGAGCAGGTGCTCGGGCCGGAGCGGTTCGATCGGGCGTTCCGCCGGTATGTGTCGGCATGGGCGTTCAAGTCGCCGCGGCCGGCGGACTTTTTCCGATGCATGGAGGACGCGGCGGGCGCGGACCTGGCATGGTTCTGGCGAGGATGGTTCACCGAGACCGGCAACCTCGATCAGGCGGCGGTCGGCGTGGGCTATGCGGATGACGGAAAGACGGGACTGGTGACGCTGCGGAATCGCGGCGAACTGGTCATGCCCGTCGAGGTGCGGCTGACGTTCAACGACGGCAAGACGGAGATGCTGCGCCTGCCGGTCGAGGTGTGGGCGACGACGAACGAGTGGACGGCACCGGTTTCGACGGGCGGGCGGCGGATCGTGAAGGTGGAGGTCGATCCGGAGGGCGCGCTGCCGGACGTGGATGAGAAGAACAACGTTTGGAGCGGGAGGTAGAAGACCGCGGGGCATTTGCCGCGCGTGGGCCGAAGGCACTTCCTACCTTCACTCGCTCCGCTTGCGACACCTCGCCCGACGGCACCGGGGGGAGGGTCAATCGCCGAGGGAGTGCGAAACTCTGATCGATTGGTGCGTCCGACTGCGATCAGGTGCAGCCGGCGGCGAACTTGTTGAGGAAGCACGAGAAGTCGTTGATGTTCAGCAGCGGCTGGGTGGTGGAGTTGTCGCAGTTGGCGCGGAGGTCGCCCGCGGCGAAGCGATTGAGGAAGCAGGTGAAATCGTTGACGTTGAGGATCGGCGCGATGGTCGAGCCGTCGCAGTTGGCGTCGCACTGCGGCCCGCAGATGGTCCGGCTGAGTTCGGGGCGGAGGTTAAGGAGCGTGACGAGAGCCCGCGACTGCTGCTGCGGAGTGAAGTGATCGCGACATTCTTTGTTCGAGTAGGACATAATATTTCGCACGGGCGGAACATAAGCCGGGCTGCCGCCGCAGGGTGGCGTCGCCGCTCCCGTCCACTGACAACTGCCGTTGATGAGGCCGAGGACATTGGGGTCGGCGGGTGTGTCGCAGACAAGATCGCCCGCGGTGGAGCAGTTGGAGCCGTTGGTGCATTCGGTGCCGAACGCGGTCTCGTGGGTGTGGTAGAGGTTGAAGTAATGGCCGATTTCGTGCGGGAAGGTGGAGTGGTTCTGCGGGTTGGTGTTGATGCCGACGCAGGCGTTGAGGCAGACGATCCCCTGCACGGAACTGGTGGTGAACGACGAGATCCCGCAGAAGGGCGCGGAACCGACGAAGTAGATGTTGATGGTGCCCGGGACGACATCGATGAGGCGGAGCGCATTGGCCTCGCTCGTGTTATCGATGGTGTAATACTGATCCGAGTTCATGAAACGGTTTTGACCGACCTGGCAGAACTGGATGCCGGCAGTGGCATAGTGGACGTTGGCATCGATGAGGGCCTGCGTGAGTTGGGCCTGCGGGATCGCGCCTGTGCCGTCCGTGCGACGGATGACGTGGAACGAAAGCCCGATGACGATGGGGGCATCGGGCGAGGCGGGCCGGAAGCGATAGAGCCCCGAGGCTTCGATGGCTTTGAGGGCCGCCAGGTCTTCCTTGTTGATCGTGGTAGCGCACTCGGTGGGCGGCACGGCGAACGCGAGCGGGGCGGCAAGTCCGGCGGCGAGGATGAGAGCGACGGATTTGGACATGAGAGCCTCCAGTTGAATCGTGGGGGTGTTTCGGCAAGTCCATTCGCCCTGGCGGGCGGGGGGTTGCAGCGTAACGAAAAGCGAAAGAAACGCAAGGCGGCCGCAGTTCGGGCCGTGTACGGCAAGACCATGCCGCTGACGATCGGCGCGCCTCAAATACACGGGCCGCTAGCCGCGAAGGAGTCGCGCGTTTCGGCCGTCGGGAGCGGAGCATGATGATCGGAAAGTACATCGCGTGCCTCTTGGTTCTGGGGCTCTGTCTGCGGGCCATGGGGCAACCGGGCGTGAGCGCGCTCCAAGGTCCGGCACGGCCGGGCGAAGAGACGAAAGGCATCGCGGTGGTTGAGTTGTTCACATCGGAGGGGTGCAGCAGTTGCCCGCCCGCGGATGAACTGATGTCAAAGATCAACGCGGCAGAGCGAAAGCGCGGGACGGGCGTGATCCTGCTCACGTTTCACGTGGACTATTGGGATCGCCTCGGCTGGCCCGATCGGTTCGGAAGCGCCGATGCGACGAAGCGGCAACGCGACTATGCCGCGGCCATGAGAAAGGAGAGCGTCTACACGCCCCAGGTCGTGGTTAACGGCACGACGGAGTGCATCGGATCGGACGAGGAAAAGGTCTATCGAGCGATCCGCGTCGCGCGCCAAACGGTCGCGGCGACGGAAGTGACGGCGAGGGCGACGCTCGAGCCCGATGCGAAAGAGACGCCGCCAAAGCCCCGGACGCTGACGATCGACTATGCGGCTCCGACGGTGCCCTCGGGTGCTGTGGCGTGGGCGTTCCTGGTCGAGGACGGCCTCTCGACGCAGGTCAAGGCGGGCGAGAACTCCGGCAAGACGCTGCGGCACGACCGCGTGGTCCGCGCGATGGCCTCGGAGCCCGCCCGGGCCGAAGGGAAACTGACGCTCACGATCCCGGCCGATGCATCGGTGTCGATGCTTGGCGTCGCCATCGTGATCCAGGATGTGCAGACGCGACGCGTGCTCGGCGCGGCTGAGTGCGAGGTGCCGCGATAATGCCGAGCGATCAGGGGGCGGGGATGCTCGGCGTGGCTGGTCCGACGGGTGCGCTCGCACCGGCTGCGCAGTCCGCGTGGTCGCGGCTTGGCGCGATGGCGCGCGACATCAAACTTGCACACTCCGTCTTCGCCCTGCCGTTCGCGTTGCTCGGAGCGTTTCTGGCGCGGAAGTCGGCGTGGCCCGGCGTTTGGGGGTTCGTGGGTCAACTCGCGATCATCGTGGTGTGCATGGTCGCGGCGCGGACCTGGGCCATGCTCGTCAATCGGCTGGTGGATCGCCACATCGACGCGGCCAACCCGCGCACGGCGAAGCGGGCCTTCGCTTCGGGGCGGGTGAGCGCCGCGAGCGGATGGGTCGTCGCGTTCGCCGCCGCGGTTGCATTCGTCGGCGCGACATCGCTCTTCTGGGCGTTCTTTGGCAATCGCTGGCCGGCGCTGCTGTCGCTCCCGGTGCTGGCGTGGATCGCGTTGTATTCGCTCACGAAGCGGTTCACGGCCCTCTGCCATGTGGTGCTGGGGGTGGCGCTGGCGGCGTCACCCGTGGCGGCGGCGATCGCGGTGAACCCGTCGAGCGTGATCGAGCCGCTGTGGCCGCCGAGCGTGCCGTCGGTGTGGATGCTCGCGCTCATGGTGGCGGCGTGGGTGGCGGGCTTTGACATCATCTACGCGCTGCAGGACATCGAGGTGGATCGGCGCGAGGGGCTGCGGAGCATTCCGGCTCGGCTTGGTGCGCGGGGCGCGATCCTGGTGAGCCGCGGGCTGCACGCTATGGCCTTGCTGTTCCTCGTCGGCGCGTGGCTCTCGGATGGGACGCTGGGGCCCATCTTCGGCGGGGCGGTCGTGCTGGCGGGCGCGCTCCTGGTGATGGAGCACGTCGTGCTGGCGCGGCGGGGCGAGGCGGGGCTGGACATGGCGTTCTTCACGCTCAACGGCATCGTCAGTTGCGTCGTTGGCGCGGCGGGATGCGTGGATGCCGCGATCAACTGAGCGATCCGCTTCCATCAAACGAGCCCTCCGCTTCGCATCGCTACCCTCTCGCCTTTACTGGAGCGTCGTATGTTGAAACGGCTGGGGAGCGCGGCAGCACTGTTCGGACTGGACCTGCGGAAAGCGGCGCGGGCGCTGCGCGGCGTGGGGCCGTTCGTGCGGAATCGGCGCGAGTATCGCCAGAAGTCCGCGGGCGGTGCGGCGGGCTCTGAGTTCCCCTTCGGCAAACTCTATCCGTGCCTCGCCGATCGCTTCGAGGAGAGCGGCGTCGCCACCGGGCACTACTTCCACCAGGATTTGCTGGTCGCGCAGCGGGTCTTCGAACTCTCGCCGCGGCGGCACGTGGATGTCGGCTCACGCGTCGATGGGTTCGTCGCGCATGTCGCGGCCTTCCGGCAGATCGACGTCTTCGACATCCGCGCGCTGCGGACCAGTTCGCGCAACATCACCTTTCACCAGCGAGACCTCATGGAGGATCGGCCCGACCTCGACGGCTGCACCGACTCGCTCTCGTGCCTGCACACGCTCGAACATTTCGGGCTCGGACGCTACGGCGACCCCGTGCGACCCGAGGGCTATCGAGTGGGCTGGCGGAACCTGTGGCGGATGCTTGAGCCGGGCGGCGTGCTGCACTTATCGGTGCCCATCGGGCCGCAAAGGGTGGAGTATGACGCGCACCGCGTCTTTGCCGTGCCCTTCGTCGTGGAAATGGCCGAGGGCGGCGGCACCGGAGGGGGCGGCGAGCGACTTTACGAGATCGAGCGGATGTCGTACATCGACGACGCGGGAGAACTGCATGTCGGCGTCGATTGGCGCGGCGAGGCAGCGAACAAGAGTTTCGGCTGCGTCTACGGCTGCGGAGTATGGGAGATGCGAAAGAAAGCGTGAGCGACGAAGCGCCCGTCATCGCTTCAATCGCGAGCGGATGGCGGCAAAGAGGCCCGACGTCAATTCACGCCACTGCTCCGGCAGCATGAGGCGGATCAACGCGGTGTAGAGGATCGATGAAACAACGCCGGCGAGGATGATCGAGGCGATGTCGCCGACCAGCGTGGTGGGCATGAACGATACGAGCGCGTATGTTGGGCCGAAAGCGCCGATCGCTGCGGCAGTGGGGGCGGCATAGACGCGCGCGATCTGCGACCAGGCATTCGGCGTGCTTTCGAGCGCCACGCGAAGGATCACCGGCCCAAGAAGCGCGAGGCAGATGCCGGCGGCGATGGCGGCACCGGTCGCGGCATGCAGCGGGCCGGCGAGGTGTGCGCCCAGCCACACAGACCCGAGGAAGACCGTCGCAAAGCAAACGCCGACGACGAGCAGCGTGCCGCTGCGCCGTCGGGCCTGGAGAAGGCTTTCGGAGGGACCATGCACCAGCCGCGCCGACATGCCCACGCACAGGGCCGCCATAACCGGAATCGCCTCGTCCCATTTGTGCCCGAAAAAGACGCGGATCAGCGGCCCGGCGACAACGGCCTGGAGCAGGCAGAGCGGCAGGCCCACGATGACGAGAGCGCGGGTGGCCCGAAGGAACGCCGCGGCCTGGCGCTCGGGATGGTCGCGCAGCGAGGCCAGCGCCGGGAAGAGCACACCAGCGAGGTTATTGACGAGCAGCCGCAGCGACTGGTCGGAGAGGTTCCAGGCGAAGTAGTAGATTCCCGCGGCGGCGAGGGCCGGATACATCCGCCCGAGGATCGCCTGCCCGCCCTGATAGGTGGCCATCATCGCGATGGACGCGAGCAGGAGGAAGGTGCTGTCGGTGAGGAGGAATCGCCACGCACGGAGCCGTGGCCGGCGACGAACGACGGGCCGGACAAACCACCAGAGGGCCGCGGCGCGGGGGAGCGCGACGATCGCCGGCGGGATGATGAAACTGAACGCGCCGAAGCCCATCGCCGCCATGATGACTGAGAGGAGCATGGTGCAGGCGATTGCGGCGAGCCCGAGCGTGGCGAGGAAGCGGAAGCGCATGTCGGCGCGCAGTCGGGCGTCGGGCACGGTCATCAGGCCGTTGATCGGGAGTTGGATCGCCGCAACGAGGAGCAGCCCGACGAGCGCGGGCTCGGCATAGAAGCGAGCGGCGAGGGGCGCGGCGGCGACGGTGGCACCGGCGGCGACGATCCCGATCACCAGCGACATCCAGAACGCGGGCGTGCTCCAGAGGTGGAAGCGGCGGGCGCGCTGGATGAGCACCTGGCTCAGGCCCGCCTGCTGGAGCAGCGCGGCAAAGGTGGTGATGGTGTAGGTGAGCGCGACGAGTTTGAAATCCTGCGGCGCGAGCAGCCGCGCCAGCACGAACTGCCCGCCGATGGTGACGAACTTCTCGCCGATGCTCTGCATGGCGAGCCAGGTGAATCCGCGTGCGGTCTGGCGGGCGACGCCGGTGGGGCCCGTGGCGGTCTGGGTGATGGCGGCAGGAGTGGTCAGCGTCGGGCCTCCGGCATGATTATCGGGAAACGGAGGCACAGCGCTCGCGGGAAGCGCCGATCGATACGAGCGAACGAACGCGAAAGTTCGCCTCGGCCGACGCGTGCGACAACAACCGCATCGCCGCCGCCATCGCCAAGCGTTGCAGACGACGGCGCGCCCGCCGGCTCGGTAGGATCGACCACACATGCGATTGATGCTGCGAATCCTGGCGCTGGCGTGTACCGTGGCGAGCGGGCTGGTGCTGGCGGCGTGGGTCGTCGGCCGCGTGCTCACCGACCAGTTCGCGTGGTCGCAGGTCATTTTCTGGGTGCCCACGGAGGTCGCGCTCGGCGCGGCGACCGTCCTCTGGCTCGTTGCGGTCGGCCTCGCGTGGATGGGCGGCACCAAGTGGGGGCGCTGGCGGCGGCGCGTCGTGCTCGCCGGCCTCGTGCTTGCCTGGGGCTACGCGGCGCTCGTCGTCTGGCGGCTTCCGAACGCGCTCTCGGCAGGGAGCACGGGTGCCGACCGTTCGGGCCTCCACGTCCTCAACTGGAACGTCAGCGGCGTGGACAAACTCGAGCCCGTCATCGCGACGCTCGAGCGCACCAAGCCCGACCTGGCCGTGTTCGTCAATCCGCACATGGGCGTGCCCTGGAACCGCGTCTACGAGGCCTTCGGCGAGCCGCGCGCGCTCGTGCAAGAGAGCGGCATCCTCGTCGTGTCGCGGCGCTCGATCCGCCGCTATGGGATGGCGTGGCTGGGCGTGCCGTCGCCCGAGGGCGCGACAGGCACGCGATTCGATCCCGGCCGCGCGCTGTATTTCGAGGTTGATGCGACGGCGGAGGTCGGGCGACCGATCGTCGTGTGGGTCATGGACATGCCATCGGATTGGCGGCTGGCGCGGTGGGAATCGGCGCGGCGGGCGGAGGGCGCAATCGCGGCATGGAGCGGGAGCGAGGTGCGACGCGACGAGATGGGCAACTACTCCATCGGTGGCGAGATGAGCGGCTTCCCGACGCCCGATCTCATCATCGGGGACATGAACGCGCCGCGCGGGTCGGGGTCGCTCGAGCAGATCGTGGGCGGGATGCGCAGCGCCTTTGACGAGGCCGGCTGGGGGCGCAGCGGCAGTTGGCCCAGACGCACGCCGTGGCTGCACCTCGATCAGGCGTTCGTCGGCAAGGGGCTCTTGGCGCGCGAGTACCGTGTCTTCGATGCCGGCGCGGGCACGCATCGGGCGCAGTGGGTGGTGCTGGCCGGGGCGGTCCAGGCCGGCGGGGGACACGGTCCCGCGAATGCTGCGAACGCACCGCGAAAGTGACAACCCCGCGGCGTTAGGGCGCGGCCCGCTCGTTTGCCGCATCGGGCGAAGGCTCGGTTCTTGGCTCGGGTCCGCCGACCGTGCGCCTGATGAAGTCGTATTGCAACCGCTGGTAGTGTCGCCCGCCGATGCCGTGGCGTGATTCGGGATAGAGCATCATCTCGAAGGGTCGATTGGCCTGCTGGAGGGCGCGGACGAGCCGCGTCGTGTTCTGGAGGTGGACGTTGTCGTCGATCATGCCGTGGATCAGCAGTAGCCGCCCGCGAAGGTCCTTGGCGGCCCGCGTCACGCTTGTCGCGCGATAGCCGTCGGGGTTTTCCTGCGGCGTCTGCATGAGCCGCTCGGTGTAGATCGAGTCGTAATCGGCCCAATCCGTCACCGGCGCACCGGCGATGCCCGCCGCGAACGTCCCGCTGTGGGTCATCGCGAACGAAGTCATGAATCCCCCGAAACTGTGACCCGACATGCCCACGCGGCCCGCGTCGATCCACGGCTTCTCGGCGAGCCAGTTGATGGCGGCCTCGATATCGGCCAACTCGCGCACGCCGAACTGTTTGTACGAGGCCCACGCATGTTTCGCGCCCTGCCACGTCGCGGCCCGCGGATCGGCGCGAAAGACGACGACGCCCGCCGTGGCGAGCACGTGGTCCCAGGTGCGCCCGCTCCACGAATCGAAGACCGTCGGCGACTGCGGGCCGGCATAGGTCATGAACCACACCGGGTACTTCTTGGTCGGGTCGAAATCGGGCGGCAAGACGAGGCTGCCGTTCATCACGAAATCATCGCCGACCGGGATCGTGACCATTTCAAACTTGCCGAGGTCGTAGCGGGCGAGGTCGCGCACGGGGTTGGTATCGAGTGTGCGCAGCACGCCATCGCCATCGACGGCCCGCAAGTGGACTCGCGTCGGGTTGCCCGCCGACGAGTTGCTGTCGATGTACATCGCGCCGTCAGGGCTGATCTCGGCGCGGTGCGTGCCCGGGCCGGTGGTAATGCGGGTGAAACCCGAGCCGTCGAGCGCCACGCGATACAAGTTCTCGGCGATCGGGCTGTCCTTGCAGCCTGAGAAAAACACGCGGCCGGCTTTCTCGTCAACCAGCGAGATCGAGCGGACCTCCCACTCGCCGTCGGTGAGTTGGTGCTTCAGTTTGCCGTCCTTGGCGTAGTGGTAGATGTGGCGGAAGCCGGAGCGCTCGCTGAGGAAGAGGAACGAGCCGTCGTCGAGGAACTTGGGCGTGGTGGCATCGACCCAGGCCTCGGTCGTCTCGCGGAAGAGCGTGGTGGGCGTGCCGCCGTCAGGCCCGAAACGGGCAACGTCGATCCAGGTCTGCGTGCGGTTGGCGAGGAGGGCATACCCCCCGGCGGAATCGGGCCACCAGCCCACGCCCATGATGAGCGTCCCGGCGGGGTCGTAGCCGGAGAGATCGACCTTGGCCGGCTCGCTGCCGCCGACAGTGACGACCGAGAGCGACGCGATGGGATTGGGCTGCCCCGGCTTGGGGTACGGCGAGACCTCGACGTCCTGCTCGAAGCGCGCGTCGTTGGCGATCGTGAACGCGGGCACCGGCGAACTGTCGATCGTGAGGTAGGCGATGCGGGAGGAATCGGGGCTCCACCAGAAGGCCTGCCACGAGCGATTGAACACCTCTTCGAAATAGACCCAGTCGTTCTTGCCGTGGCGGAGTTTGTCGTGGCCACCAGTGGTCAGGGCGCGCTCGGTGGCCGTGGCGACATCGACGACCCAGAGGTCGTTATCACGGACGAAGGCGACAAACTGACCGTCGGGGCTGAGCGTGGGCATCTCTTCTCGCGCGGGCGAGGCGGTGAGTCGGCGGGCCTCACTGCCGTCCGTTCGCGCGGAATACAGATCGCCCTGATGCTCGACGACGGCAACGGCGCGGGACTTATCAAGGCGACCGAGCGCGCGGCGGGCCAGGCCGTCGGCGGCACGCTTGCCCACGGTCGGAACCTTGGCGAGCGCCTCGGTCATCGCCGAGGAATCGAGCAGCGTGGTCGATCGGCCGGTGGTCGCCTCGACGGAAACCAGTTTGCCGTCGCGCGATTGCAGCAGGTGCGCGGCGTTGAGCCAGGTGAACCCGCCGGCGGGCGAGCCGGTGAAGTTGGGCGCACGATCCGACTCGTACGCTTCCTCGAAGGTCAGTTTCTTTCGCTCGGCGCGCGGCTCGTCCAGCGCCGCGGCGGGAAGCGTGAGGATCGTCGGAACCTCGGCGAGGCGCAGCACGGGGAACGCGCGGCCAGCGACGAGATCGTGATCGAAAAAGTTCCACGTGGTCAGCCCGTCGGCGGCAGCGGGCTCCAGCAAATACGCTGCCAATCCGCCGAGTTTCTGATCGGTGCGGACGAGCAGCGAGCCCGCGTGTACGCGGCGCACCACGCGAATCGGCGCGGCCTCGGACGTGCGCACGGCCGCGGTCAGATGGCCCTGGAACGGGCGCTCGGCGCGATTCACCTCGGCGATGGTCCATTCGTCGGCGTCGAGTTCGATGTCCTCGCGGAGTTCATCGACCTTGATGCCGTGGCGCTGCAGGGCGCCCAGCGCGCGCCCGGAGGCGTCCCCGTCGATCGCCTCGCCCAGCGGCAGGAGGTAGGCCTTGGGCCGATCGACGGCGAGCACGGTCTCGGTATCGATGAAGACCTGGCAGTCGTAGTCCTTGGGCTGGTCGGTGGCGCGGGCGCGGCCGTTGACCTGCTCTTCGACCCACCCCTTGACGGCGGCGGGTTCGGGGTGGGCCTTGGCGCGCGCACGGAGCGGGACCGGACTTTCGCCGCGTTCGGCGTCGCGATCGGCGTCGCGGATGGCGGTGCGCACGTCGGCGGCTCGGGAGGCGAGGAGATCAAGGAGCGCGCGCACGAAGGCGGCCTGAGATTCAACGCGCTGTTTGTAGGGTGCGTAGGAGTAGGACTCGGTGAGGAAGGCGAGGCGATTGCGGAGGCCCATGTACTGCACGCCGTAGCGGGGCTCGGCGGGGTAGGTCTCCCAGCGTGTGTGGTCGGCCTCGAAGTTGCCGTACCAGAAGAAGTCGAGTTGCGTGGCCTTTGAGGCGGCGGTGGCGGCGTCGGTGAGGATGGAGCGATTGAGGGTGGCGATGGCGGGGTTGGTGAGTGGGTGTCGCGGGCCGTCGAAGGTGAGGGCGTAGCGGTGGTGGGAGCCGTTGGTGGTGTGGGTGTCGATGAGCGCGGCGACATCGGCGCGGTTGATGAGTCGGAGGAGGGCGCGGGTCTCTGGGGCTTCGACCTTGACGAAGTCGCGGTTGAGGTCGAGGCCGGTGGCGTTCTCGCGGACGCCGGTCTGGTCCGGGCCGGCTTGGCCTGGGCGGTGGTTGCCGAGCTTGGCGTTGCCGTCGGGGTTGTAGTTGGGGACGAAGGCGAGGACGAGGGAATCGAGGATGGGAGGCGGTGGATCGGCGAGGGCGAGGTCGCGGAGGAGTGCGAGGAGGGCCTCTTTGCCGTCGCACTCGCCTGGGTGGATGCCGCCGAGGAGGACGACGACGAGTTTGCCGGACTTGGCGGCGTCTTCGGGAGTGGCGACGGGCGGATTGGCAAGGAGGGCGAGGAAGATGGGGCGGCGTTGCTCGGAGGCACCGATCTCGGACATTCGGACGCGCGGGGAGCGTTTGGTGAGGGTGGAGAGGAAGGACTGGATGTCGTCGTGGGAGGCGGTGACGGAGTAGCCGCTGGACTCGGCGATGGTGGGGAGGGGCTGGGCGTGGCAAAGGGGAGCGAGGAAGAGGACGGCGGCGAGGAGGTGGCGGATCATGGCGTTTTCCTGAGGATGCCCAAGCGTATCGCGAGGTTGGGGGCTTCGGTGGTAGACGGGGCGCGGTACACTTGGAGCATGGAATGGCCGCGAGTTACGGTAGAGCCGGACAAAATGGGTGGACGGGCGTGCATTCGCGGGCTTCGGATGCCTGTGGCGACGATCGTTCGCATGGTGGCGTCGGGCATGAGTTTTTCGGAGATCGTGGAGGCGCATCCGGAGTTGGAGCATGCGGACGTGGTGGAGGCGCTGCGTTATGCGGCGAGCCTGAGCGACATGAAGGTGATGCCGCTGCGGCCGACGGGGTCGTGAGATGCGGCTCTTGATCGACAACTCGCTGTCGTGGCGAGTGGCGCGTGATCTTCGTGAGGCGGGGCACGACGCGGTACATGTCGAGAGCGTTGGGCTGGCCCGGGCGAGTGATGCGACGATCTATCAGTTTGGTTCGCGCGAAGGACGAGTGATCGTGACGCAGGATGCCGACTTTGGCGCGATCCATGCGGCGTGCGGCCAGTCGACGGGCGTGGTGCTGATGAGGCAGCGAGACGGTCGCCCTTCGACGCAAGCGGAGGTTCTGACCGCGGCACTTGCCGGCATTGAGCCATCGCTGGCTCGCCATGCGTACGCGATTATCGCGGATGACGGAATCTGGCTCTTTGACAGCACGGCCTGAGACCTCGGTGAGTGGCGGCTATGCTCCAGATTGCGGTGTGTGGAGTGGCGGCGGGGCCGGATCAAGCGTCATGCATCTTCAGGACATTTTCAAGACGAATCCGGCGAGTTTCTCGTTCGAGTTTTTCCCGCCCAAGAGCCCGCAGGCGGCGCAGACGCTGTTCCAGTCGATCTCCGAACTGCAGGCGCTCAAGCCGACGTTTGTGTCGGCGACGTATGGGGCCGGGGGATCGACGCGGGACCTGACGCACGACCTAGTGGTGCGGCTCAAGTCTGAGACGACGCTCGACCCCGTGCCGCACTTGACAACGGTGTTGCACAGCGAGCGGGACATCGAGGAGATTCTGGGGCGGTACGCGGCGGCGGGGATCTCGAACATCATGGCGCTGCGGGGTGACGCGCCCAAGGGGTCGGCGAACGCGGCGGCGGGCGAAAGCACCAACGGCGATCCGCATCGGGACTTCCGGTATGCGGCTGAACTCGTGCGATTCATCAAGAAGTTCAACGAGCGCGGCGGCCACCCGGATCGGCGCGGATTCGGCGTGGCGGTGGCGGGGTATCCGGAGGGGCACCCGGGGACGCCGAACCGGCTGGTGGAACTGGAGCGATTGAAGGCGAAGGTTGACGAGGGCGCGGACGCGATCGTGACGCAGTTGTTCTTCGACAATCGGGACTTTTATGACTTTCGGGAGCGGTGTGCGCTGGCGGGGATCAAGGTGCCGATCATCGCGGGGATCATGCCGGTGACGTCGATGAGCGGGATGGAGCGGATGGCGGAGTTGGCGCTGGGGGCGCGGTTTCCGGCACCGTTGATCCGGGCGCTGAACCGCGCGGCGGGGAACGAGGAGTCGGTGCGGCGGGTGGGGGTGCATTGGGCGACGGAGCAGTGCCGAGACTTGCTGGACCATCGCGTGCAGGGGATTCACTTTTATACGCTGAATCGCTCGACGGCGACGCGAGAGATTTATAAGACGCTGGGGGTGCAGGATTCGGGGGGGTTGATGTAGGCGAGGAGGAAGATCTCACCGCAGAGTCGCAGAGGACGTTGAGAAGAGAAGAGCAAAGGCAAGCGAGGAAGCGGGGGGAGGGTTGGCGGCCGGTGAGCGCGCGTGCGTCCGCGCAGGCGGGGCGACAGTGCCACCCGTGGGATGGCGGCTCAGGGGTCGATGAGGGTGGCGTGGAGGCTCAGGCGATCGGCTGAAGTGATGCGGACGGTGACGATGCGGCCGATGAGGTCGTCGGGTGCGCGGCCTGGCGGCGCGTCGAAGAGGACGATGAGGTCGCCGTCGGTGCGGGCGGTGAGTTGGACCGGCGCGGCGGAGGCGGTCGTGGCCTCGTCCGCGTGCGTGTGGCAGCCACTGCCGCAGGAGTCGTCCGAGGTTGGGGCGGGGTCGCGGCCTGAGATCGTGAGGGTCACGGACTCGGCGCGACGGATCTCGGATTTCGTTTTGCCGGCGCGTTTGAGTTCGCGACGGCTGAGGCCTTCGACCATGACGCTGGCGGTGGTGCCGACGTGGGCGCGGGCGATCTCGTCGCTGATGGCGGATTGCGCGGCGAGGAGGTCGTTGTTGCGGCGACGCTTGACGGGCTCGGGGACGTCGTCGGGGAGGTTGTCGAAGGCGGTGGTGCCGGGGCGGGGGCTGTATTTGAAGATGAACGCGCTCTTGTAGCGGGCGAGGTGGAGGAGGTGGAGCGTGGCAGCAAAGTCGTCGTCGGTCTCGGTGGGGAAGCCGACGATGAAATCGCCGGAGACCATGAGGGGGCGGCCGATCGCGGGCTGGTGGAGGTGGGCGCGGGCGCGGTCGAGGAAATCGAGGTATTCGGAGGCGGTGTAACCGCGGTTCATGAGTTTCAGGATGCGATCGGAGCCCGATTGAGCGGGGACGTGAAGATAGCGGCAGATGCGCGGGTGGTCGCGGATGGCTTCGAGGACGTCGTCGCCGAAGTCGCGCGGGTAACTGGTGACGAAGCGGAGGCGCTGGATGGCGGGGACTTCGTCGTGGATGCGGGCGAGGAGGTCGGCGAAGGTAGTGGTGTGGTCGCCGGCGAAGGGGTCGCGCGAGTGGCCGCCGGAGTAGGAGCGGCCTTTTTGGGGCTGGGTGATGCCGCTGAGGGAGACGGCGGCACCGTGCTCGAAGCGGTAGTGGTTGACGGTCTGGCCCAGGAGTGTGACCTCGATGATGCCGGCGTCGGCGAGGCGTTTGCACTCGTCGATGATGTGGTCGGGCGGACGGTGGATCTCGGCGCCGCGTGTGAAGGGGACGACGCAGTAGGTGCAGAACTTGTTGCAGCCGCGGGTGATTCGGACGTAGGCGGAGCCGTTGTGGTCGGTGGGGGAGACGGCGCGGGAGAGGTCGAGGAGTTCGAGGTTGTCCTGTGCGGCGGCGAGGGTGGCGGAACGGCGTGAGGCGTTGCCCTGGAGGGCGAACTGCGCGGCGGAGACGAGGGGGGAAGCGCTGCGAGAAGACACCGACTTCGCAGTGCCGAACTCAGTGGCACGGTCGGAGAGGAGCGATTCGCGCGTGCGGACGGCGTTGTCGAGGAGTGCGGGGAGTTTGTCGAGCTCGCCGGGGCCGCAGAGGATGTCAACGACGGGCATTCGTTTGGCGAGGTCGGTGCCGTCGCGTTCGGCGAGGCAGCCGAGGACGCCGACGACGAGCGCGGGCTCGAGGCGTTTGCGAAGGGCGAGTTCGCCGAGGCGTGACCAGACTTTCTGTTCGGCGTGCTCGCGGACGGAGCAGGTGTTGTAGAGGACGACGTCGGCAGCGTCGGGGTCGGCTGCGAAGGAATAGCCCAGGGCGCGGAGCTGGCCGGCGACGAGCTCGGAATCGAGTTCGTTCATCTGGCAGCCGAAGGTCTCGAGATAGACGGTGCGCGGGGGCATTGGGCAATGGTAGAAGGCGGGTCGGGGCGGCGGGCCGAGCCGCGTTCCCTGTTTGCCGGGGTCGTAGACTCCGTGCATGTGGCGTGGGATTTCGCTGGCGAACAAGTGTCTTTTGCTCTTTGGCGGGGCGGTGGTGCTGATCGTGCTGACGGCGTTGTCGGTGCCGTGGTTTCGGATGACGGCGCTGGTGGACGAGGGGCAGCACGAGGTGTCGCGGCAGTTGACGGATGTGTGGCTGCGGCTGGAGGCGACGGCCGGGCCGGGGTCGATCAGCGAGCGGGCGGGCGTGACGGCGGAGCGGATCGGTCGCGAGGCGGCGAAGACGCGGGGCGCGACGGACACGTTTCTGGCGCGGGCGCTGCGGGCGATGGAGCGGGACCCGGCGCGGTCGGAGTATGTGGACGCGCGGTGGCACGGGCTGGAGCGCGAGTACAAATACGCGCGGGCGATCCGGGGGGTGGGCGGCGCGGATGGCAAGCCGGGCGCGATCGAGTCGGTGGTGGTGCTGCTGCGGAGGCCGTTCGAGCCGGCGTGGCTGTTGGCGACCAACACGGCGTACCTGCTGAGCGCGGGGCTGTTCGTGCTGGGGTTGGCGGTGCTGGTGTTTTATCTCATCACGCACCAGGTGATCCTGAGCCCGGTGCGGGAACTGAAAGAGACGGCGGAGCGGGTGCGCGAGGGGGACCTGACGATCCGCTCGCAGATTCAGACGGGCGACGAGTTTGAGGAGTTGTCGGGGACGTTCAACGCGATGCTTGGGGAGTTGGCGCGGGCGCAGGACCAGTTGCGGTCGATCAACAGCGCGCTGGACGTAAAACTCAACGAGCTGGCGGAGTCGAACACGGCGCTCTATGAGGCGGCGCGGCTGAAGGGGGAGTTTCTGGCGAACATCAGCCACGAGTTGCGGACGCCGCTGAACTCGATCATCGGATTTGCGGAACTAATGCGGGATCAGGCGCAAGGGGAGTTGGACGCGGGGGACGATTCGTCGCGGCTGGGGAAACGGCTGCGGTATCTGGAGAACATGCTGACGGCGGGTCGCGGGCTGTTGGAGATGATCAACAGTCTGCTGGAGATGGCGCGGATCGAGGCGGGGAAGTCGCCGCTGGACGCGGCACCGATCAACATCGTCGAGGCGTGCCAGGGGATTCTGGGGCTGATCGCGCCGCAGGCGGAGAAGAAGGGGTTGGAGTTGAAGTTCGAGGCGGAGGGTGCGATCCCGGTGGTGGAGACGGACGCGAAGAAACTGCAGCAGATCGTGTTCAACTTCCTGAGCAATGCGGTGAAGTTCACTCCAAAGGCGGAGGCCGGGCGGGGCGGAGGAGGCGGCGGCGGGCGTGTGACGCTGCGGGTGGAGTCGCTGCCGGCGCGGGGCGGGGAGCGGGCGTCGGACCGGGTGCGGATCAGCGTGATTGACACGGGGCCGGGGATCGCGGCGGAGGACCAGCCGCGGCTCTTCAGCAAGTTCACGCAACTGGATGCGGGGCACACGCGCGAGCACGCGGGGACGGGGCTGGGCCTCGCGATCAGCAAGGAGTTGGCGGCGATCTTGCAGGGCGAGGTGCAACTGGTGAGCGACGTGGGGCGGGGGTCGATGTTCAGCCTGATCATTCCGGTGACGATCGACCATGAACGGGCGCACGAGCAGCGGCTGGAGTCGGTGTTTCGCGGGACGCTGGCGGCGCAGAAGGTGTGGGCGTAGGCGGGGGCTAAAGGGCTAAATTGCTAAAGAGTGGTGAAGTGGCAAAGTGGTGAAGTGGCAGAGTGCCGCGAGGAAGTGAGCGGGGTGCTACTTCTTTGGTGCGGGGGTCTTGGGCTGCTCTTTGGGTGGAGGCTGTGGCGCGGGTTGAGCGGGGGCGGGCGGAGTGGCCGGTTTGTCTTTCGGCTTGTCTTTGCCGGGGAGGAAGTTGCCGAGGCCTTCTTTGAGTTTGTCGCCGACTTTTTCTTCGAGGACTTTGGTTGCTTTGTCGGTGGCTTTGCCGACGGCCTTCTCGGCCTCGCCACGGGCGCGGGAGGCGAGTTCGTTCGCTCCGGCCTTGGCGAGGGCGTCGGCAAAGGCCTTGGGGTCGAAGTCGATGCGCGGGTCGTCGAGGCGGCCGCGGAGGCCGATGGGGAATGAGAGTTCCTTGACGGGCGCGGAGCCGGCACCGACGAGCGAGACGATGGTGTCGCGGATGATGACGGAGAGCGGGAGGTTGATCGCGCCGGTGTCGGCGAGGGAGCCGGAGATGGAGGCGTCAATGGTGCCGCCCTTGATGGGTTGATTGCCCTGGAAATTGAGGGCGGCGCCGATGAGGTCGGCGGGGAGGCCGCGATAGTCGAGGCGGATTCGGCTGTCGCCACCGGCGGCGGAAGCACCCGCGAGCGCGGCGTCGAAGTCGAGCGCGTTGTCGGCGGACTTGACGGTGATGCGGGGCTGGCCAGATACGAGCCAGGGTTGGGTCGAGAGATTCTCAACGTGGACGTTGATGGAGGCGGGGGCGCTCTGGCCTGGCAACGGGTCGGTCTTGAGGCCGTTGATGTCGATGACCTTGACGAGGAGCGTGGGCGAGCCGTCGATGAGGTGGGTGGCGACGACCTTGCTCCAGCCCTTTTCGCGGGCCTCGCGGGCGAGCCGCTGGCGCAGGGTTTCCTGGGGCTGGCCCGGCTGGCCCGCGGGGTCGGTGGAGGGGGAGCGGCGGCGGTTGAACTCGTCGAGCCAGCGCTTGGCCTGGGCGAGGCGGTCCTTCCAGACCTTGGCGTCCTTGAGGTAGTCGTCGAGGGTCTTGTCGTCGGGGGCTTTCGGAGGCGGCGCGGGAGCCGGGCGGAGCAGGCGACCCGGGATCGCGCGTTTGAGGCCGGTGGACGAGGAATCGGAGACGACGCGGTCGATGGTGAGGCGTTTGCGGAGGAGGTCGCGGCCGCTCACGTCGGCGGTGAGTTCCTCGGCACGGAAGAGGTCGGAATCGAGTTTGGCGGGATCGGCGAGGGCGAGGCCGGTGACGGTGAGACGGCCGGCGCGGAGGTCGAGTGCTGATTTGCGGAGGTCAACGGTGGCACCGTTGGCCTCTTCGAGTCCGCGGCGGAGGGCGGAGGTGACGAGTTGGTCGCCGAAGAACTGGAGGGCGATGTAGCAGAAGGCGGCGAGGAGAAGAGCGAAGACGACGCCGATGGGGCGGATGGGGTTGCCGAAGCGGCGGTTGATGAGGTCGGCGTACTTGGCCTTGCCCTTGCCCGGGCCGATGAGGAGCCAGGAGAGCGCCTTGACCCAGCCCTTGGTGGCGAAGCGGTTGAAGCGTTCGGAGCCGTCTTCGAGGCCGGACATGATGCGGCGGAATCGTCCGACGACGATGATGACGAAGGCGGCCCAGACGAGGCCGATGGCGAGGCCGACGGCGAGGCCGCCGGTGGTGGAGTAGTGCTCGAGGCCGAGGAGGGCGGAGCCGGGAGCGTTGATGGCTTTTTTGAGGAAGGGCTGGGCGGGGCCTTCGAGGATCTCGACGCCGACGCGGAAGGAGAGGGGCATGAGGGCGAGCGCCGCCAACTTCGCCAGGCCTGCCGTCAGCGCGAAGACCGCCAGGTTCGCGTTGAGGATCGCCACGAGCATGAAGAGCGCCACCACCAGCCCGGGCCCTGCCCAGAACCCCGGGACAAACCCCAGCACCGACCCCAGCACGCACGCCATCCCCAACTGCAGCGGCGTCGCCCGCCCCCGAATCGCCTTCCCGATCGATCGAATCAACATCGGCGTCTCCCTGCCACCCCCGCCTCCGTGCGTGCAACTCTAGAGCGGGTTTCTTCTCAGCGCTGCCGATCGACGCTACGGAGTACGCAGAGGACGCGGAGGACGCGGAGGGGAGGGGGGAGCGGAGGAACGCGGAGGGAAGGGAGGGTGCGAGGCGGGAATGGAGCCTTCGCTGCTACTCCTGCTTGCCCTTGCCTGTGGCCTTCACTCGGACCCACTTGCCAATCTTCATGGTGAGTCCCATCGCCCACTGGAACGGCGCGGCGGCGACCTTGGCGAGCCCCTCAAGCGCGCCGCGAACGCCGATGCGGGCTTCGAACTGTCGCTTGCCGATCTCGATCGCGCTCCCGTCCGGGGCCGTGATCTTCACGTTGGCCGAGATGTACCGAAACCCCGCCGCGGCCTCGTCCATCAGCGGCCCCGCGACCTGCTTGATCTCCGCCGCGCGCGGCGTCGGCGGTTCGTGGGGCGTGTAGAGCACCTGCCCGGTCACGTCGAGCCCGATCTGCTTGGCGATCTCGATCGCCTCGATCTTCCCGGCCTCCAGGCGGCGGCGCGCCTCGTCGGCGTCGAGCGTTTCGCCCGGCTTCTCCACCGGCCCGAGGACGTGCGACACCACTTCCTGCGGTGCGGTCGGCTCGCCCGGCGGGGATGCGGATGGCTTGCGGCGCGGCGGCGAGGGCTTCTTCGGCTTCGCGGCGCGAGGCTTCTTCGCAGCGCGAGGATTCGCCTTGCTCTGGGCCTTCGTGGGCTTGCGGGGCCGGCGCTTCGGGTCCTTCTTTGCCATGGGTTAGGCCCCCGTCCCGACCAGCCGCGACGGGCCGGACGTTCTTACGGGCATCTCGTCCGTGGCGGGGACGATCTCGCACGAGCCCTCGTCGAGGATGCGGAGGCCATGGCCGCCCATCGCCGCGTCGAGGCCGCTGAGGGCCGCGTAGAACTTGGCGACTCGGAGGTTGAACTCCTTGCTCTGCTCGGGCGTCATGCCCGGGGGCACGGTGATGTCGATGCGTAGAACCGGCGGGGCGGCCGTGTCGCCCTCGGGCCATCCGTCCGGTTTGCCGAGGGGCCAGAGCGGGCCGAGGCGGTCGGGATCGGCGGGCGATTCGCCGGTCCACTTCTCCTGCTTCGCCAGCCGCAGGAGAACCTCGAAGTCCGCGCGCATGGCGAGGATGATCTTCTCGCGGGCGGCGTCGGCGCCCCCCCTCGTGGCGGCGTCGGCGGCGTCGGCGGCGGCGTTGGCGGCGTAGGCGGCGGCGTCGGCGACACGGAAGTCGACGTGACGACGCTCACGGGCGTTGGCAAACTCGACGGCGACGGCATCGTCACGCAACTCTACGCCGTCTATCTCCGCGATCGCCTCTATGCGACCATGCAATTGGGCTACG
>JBJXFQ010000095.1:0-15922 GCA_046155605.1 Phycisphaerales bacterium | reverse complement strand
CTCGGCGGGTTGCTGGGGGGCGGGGGGGACGACCCCTCCCCCCCGCCCCCAGCCCCACCCCCCCTACCCGCGAGAGGCAACGGGCGTGCCAGGCTTAGCGCCCGCAAGCGCCGATCGTGGATTCGGTACACTCCCCGCGTCCGCATGGGCGCGGACACCGGAGATTGTTCCATGAAGCGCACCACGTCGGCGTTGCTGGCTGTCACCGCGGCCCTCCTGGCCGCCAACCTCATCGCGTCGCTCGTGTCAACGGCGACAGCCCAGCCGCCAGGCGGCACCCGCCCGTGGTGTATCGGCGTATCGCTTGGCACCGTGCCCTTCACCACGGCCAACAACGTGCCGAGCTACACGCAAGGGGCCGTGCGAGTGTGGTCCGACGGCAGCGCCGACTACATGCAGTTCGACCCGGTTCCGAACTTCCAAGGGTGGCGTCCGCTGCCGTGAATCATTGGGCCGTGATCGACACGGCGTAGTACCCGCCGCCGTTGCGGGAGTAGAGCCCGGCAAGCCCGCTCGCGTAGGTCGCGTCGATTGCAGTCCCCTGAGCGCTGCCGTTCACCGTCACACGGATCGTCGTCCCATCCACGTCGATGCCCAGCGCGTCGCCGCTGGACACGCTCGCGGGCACCTCCGATACGAGCGGGGTTTCCACGTCGATGTCGATGCGGGAAATGCTGACCGTGCCCTCCAGCGAGTAGGCGACATAGCCCGAGAAACGGCCCAGCGCGTCGCGTGAGCCGCGGGCAAAGACGCCGCCATTCCAGTCATCGCCGCTGGCTGTCGCCTCTACAATGCAGTCGGTGTAACTCTGAGACAAGTACGCGAGGTATCCGGCACCTGAAGCAGACATAATATGCCCTGCTTCTAACCACGTTCCAAGCCACGATGCCCAATAGAAGTCAACACACCGATTGTTGAAAGAATCCGTGAATGTTGCACCCGGCCCGTCCGTGTCTGACGTGAAGTAGACCGGCTCCGGGGGTGGATTTGTGATGGAGCCCGCGGACGCGAGCGCCGCATACGCGGCCCACGCCGTGGCCGACGGTGGGACGGGCGCAAAGAACGTCGTGTTGATGGACGGCCCGATGGTCGGCATCGGACCCCCCGGAGCGGTCGGCAGCGCGTGCCCGAATGTCGGTGCCGGCGGGGTCGGCCCACCGCCACCGCCGCCCGGCTTTCCCGGCGGCGACGTGCTGGGATCGACGCCGCGAAACACCCCGCCCTTCACGGGCTGGGAGACTCGCCGCAAATGATGGGTCACGGCGGCAATCCACTTCGCCATGAACGGATCGGTAGGACTGACCATGCGTCCCCCCGCTACTTGGTGTAGTACACCTGACGCGAGCGGAGGAGGTGGAGCCGGATCTGCATCGAGCCCAGAATGTACTTCACGACGCCCGACGTGTAGCGTCCGCCGGAGACCGTGCCAAGCTGCGACCGCCGCACCACGAGCGCCACGTCCAGCCGTGCGCCGTTGGGCAACGGCACCACGCTCGGGAGGAAGCTCTTGGGGAGATAGAGCTTGTTGGGCGTGGTGTCGCTGTACTTCCCGGTCGGGAAGGTCCATGCGTGGTACTCGGGGCCGCTCTTGGGGCTTGAAAGGTCAAGCCCCGCCGCGGCTCCCTCCAAGCCCGGCACATAGGCGGGGGCAAAGCTCCACGTCTTGCGGGTGATGGGCAGATTCACGCCGATCACGATTGCCGCGCCGAGCCCGTTGGTGGCTCCCCAGCCTGTCGAGGACGCCGCACCGCCGGTGGGCGTGTTGGCGCTCCCCTGCGAGTCGGTGGGCAAAAGCTCGAGGTCATACCCGGCCCACGCCAACTGCTCGCCGGTTTCGTCGGGGACGTTGATCGACTCGATGCCCCACCACGCCGAGAGCGGCGTCGCCGACGGCCCGAAGTCGGTGGACGCCGGGATCACGATCTCATGCTCAAAGCACGAGATGACCCGCTGGGGCGGGAGGATGTTGAGGAGCTTCGGCCACGATCCTTGTTCGCGTGCCGATGCCGGAGGCTCGGCGAGCCGCGATGGTTGGACCGTGAGCCCCGCCGCCGCGAGCTTCCGGTTCGGATGGATCAATTGGGGCCGCTGCTGCGCTGGCATACGAAGTCCACCTGTCCAAGGGCCGACGTGCCCGAATCGTTGAAGAGCGTGACAGAAACCTCCTCGCCCGGAGCGATGGCGAAGGGCTGGGGCAGATAGAACGGGTTGTCGGCAGTGCCGACGAGGCTGTTGAAGAGCGCACCCTGAGAATGGATGGTCCACGGCGTGCCCGAGCTCGACTCGATCTTCAGCCGGAAGTGGGCGCGGGCCATCCGGTCATTCGACGCTGCGAGCGGCGCGGCATCCTTGTACGCGGGGATGGCGGCATTGCCCGCCGCGCTGACGCGCACGTCCCCGTTGATGCAGAAGATTTTGAGCCATGAACCCGTGTCGTTCTTGTAGGTCTTGCTGTCCGACCCTCCCGCTGCAATCGCGGTGGTGAACCGGAAGCTGGCGACCGCGGCGGGCTGGGTGAACGTCTTGGCTGGGGGCATGGTCAACTCCGAGAGAAATCCACCACCCGAGCCGGGAGACTCGGGGATGAGGACGAAAGCTAGTTCTGGCCGCGGGGCTTGACGATCTGGCCGTGCAAGCGGCATTCGAGGACGCCCGCACAGGTCAGCGGGCGGACCACGGGGAAGTTGAGCTCGACCGTGATGGGCGAGTTGGGGAGGATGAGTTGGGGGCGGACGCGACGACGAACGCCGTAGTTCGGCATCCCGTTTGTGATGTTGGCCGCGAACAAAACATGTGTTGCGGCCGTCGTGCCAGCCATCGCCATGTTCATATGCAAGCCGCCACCCTGAGGAGCCCGCCACAAACCGACAAAGTGGTCGATGACGTAGCCGTTGACGATCACGTCGCAGCGTGCCGGAGCCGCGAAGATTCGGCGAATCTCTTCCGCCGTTTTCGCCGCGGCCTCCGTGGTGCCGGGGTACGCCTCCGCCGGGGTTTGCTGGATGGTCGAACCGTCCAAGTCGGTGGTGCCGTTGTAGTCCACGCCGGTGTTCAGCGCGAAGCTGATGCCGTCGAAGAAGAAACAGTGTCCCGACGGAAGCCCGGCACCATTGCCGGGAAGGTCGGTCACGAACGTGTTGGAGGAGTCGCCCACCAACCGCTGAGGCGAGTTGAAGAACACGAACTGAGACGAGCCCGCGGCAGCATACGTCGCACGGTGGATGTACTCGACATCCCCGACGAAGTGGGACGGGTACCACGCCCGCTGCCGTCCCGTCATCAGTTCGGAGACGATTTGAGCCGTGCCCTCGTCGAGCTTGTTCGTGGCCCGCAGCTGGGCCATCGTGAATTGCGGGAGATTGAGTTTCCGACGGGGGGCGGGCCGGTCAATCTGCCGAATGAGCGGGCGAGCCTGAATGCGTGACATGAGACTGGTCCTTTGTGTTCACCGCTTCAATCGCGGCGTGTTATGGTCGGTCGATCAGCAGACTTCATCGGGCAACGGGTACCCCCCGAGCCCTTGCAGTTCATCCGCCTGGGGGTATCCCTCGATACCGCCGCCTGGGTCGATTCCCTGTCCAAGCTGGGGAGCCGCGGACTCGCCGAGCCCTTCTATCATGGAGTCCGCGCCCAGCCCATCCATCTCGCCCTCGCCCAGCCCCTCCATCTCGTCCGCGCCCAGTCCCTCCATGTCCTCGCCGAGCCCGGCCATACCGCCGCTCTTCGCCAAGAACATGTTCACCACGTCCAACGCGGGGGAGAGGAGTCCGCCGATGAGCACGCCCGCAGCGATGTTCTTTCCCGCGAACTTGCGGGCCAGAATGCCAAGAGCGATGCCAAGCCCGGCCTTGGCCGCGATGCGCCCATAGCCCGAGCGCAGCGCGACGGGGAGGAACGAGAGCCGGTCGATGGCGAGATTCGGGACGAGGAAGCCGCCGGTAGCACCGGCCAGCGCCGTGAGTGTGCCCGCCGGGACGAAGCCGCGCCCCATCCGAAGCCCGCCACCACCGCGGCGACGCGACCGACGACCGACCCTGACAGTGCGACGACGACGTTTACGAGCCACGGGGGAACCTCCCGAATGAGTGGAGCGACGCCGACGGCGGCGAGTTGAGACCGGGGCCGCGGCACGGCGACGACGCCGACGCGGACCAAAGAACTTCCGTTGGGCCGCGGTCATGCGGCGACGACGACGCTTCTTAGCCACGGCGAGACCTCCACACCTTGAATCCGTACCAGAGCGCCACGCCACCGATAACCCACGTCACGAGCGACGTGGTTTCGCGGACGATGAGCGAGATACCGCCCGTCGGAACGCCGGCGGGGCCGATTGAGCCCGAGGACTCCGCCAACGCGCTCGCCACCAACGCCGCCGTGCTTCCCACAAAAGCGATGATGAACACCACGCCCGCGATGATCGGATACGTCGGAATGAGCAGGAGCGCCACAATCGCGGCGATCGCGGCACACACCACGCCGAGCACCGCGTAGGCGATCGTTTTGGCCAGCCCGTCGAGCGGCGACGCCGAAGCATCCAGCCACCCCGCATCAGCCGCCGCCGCGTGCCCCTGACGGATCAGCCCGGCGACGGTGTTGTACTGGACGGCGAGCCGATCGACCATGCTCCGGGCACGGTGGTACGCGCTGCCGCGCTTCGCGGGCGGGATTCGATTGAGCGCGTTGTCATACCTGTTGATGTCCGCGCCCCACTTCGGAAGCTCGCGGAGCTTCTGTGCCGCGTCATACTCGGACGACGACAGCCGCACGCGACGACGCGAAGGCCCGACAACGACGACAGCGCCGCCGCCTTGCACGCCGAGCACGGGTTGTACGTCGATCGGGACCATCTTACTTTCGCATCAACACGACGGCGAGCAACGCCGCGCCGCCAATCAGCACCACGGGACTATTGAGACTGAGCCCGCCGCCGCCCGCCGCCGCCGCCGGACCAGCGGGCATCGCCACCATTTGCACCGGAGCCGCCTCACCACCGCCACCACCCTTCTTCTTGCCCCCAAACATGCTCGAAACGGCACCGCCGGAGCCGGGCACGAAGTAGTTGGACACCATCGGCACCACGGTCTTGGCCAGCCCCTTGAAAAACTTCCCGAAACCCTTCTTCTTCTTCTTCTTCCCCAGCGAGCCCAGCCCGCGAAGCTCCATTTCGTCGCCCACCGCCGCCAGCGCGTTGCGGTAGCCGCCATAGGCGGCAACCTCGCCGAGCCCGTACAAGGCTTCCTCGCTGACGTTGCCGAGCACCTCTTCGGCAGCGCCGAGCCCGGCCAGACCCTCCAACTCCTCAACCGCCGCGAGCGCCTGAGGAGGGATCATCGTGAGCGGATCAATGTACCCAATGCTCATTACTGCCCCCTCTGAGAGAGTCGGCCTTCGATATTGCCGATGGAGCGATTCATGCCGCTGATCTCGTCGGCCTGACGGCGGATTTCTCCGGTCTGCTCGCCGAGCCGCCGGTCCATCCCAACGATGCTCGTGGTGGCACGCTCAACCTCACGCCGGATGCCCTCGACATAGAGGAGCCCGGCCACGATGATCGCCCCCGTGTTCACCACGAGCGCCGCGGTGAAGCGGAGCCAATCCACGGCGGCGAGCCGCACATATTGAGCGTTTGAGCCGGTCATGTCGAAGAGTGCTTGTCCCACGCGGCACGAGCCGCGGGAGTCAAGCGAGCCTCCACGATGGACCACTTGGCATTGAGCGCGGCGTTGAGCGTCGGATCGGCTGAGGACACCGCGTCGATGCCCTGGATGGTGGACGCGAGCGCAGCACTTGTGGTCCGCACCTTCGCCACCGCCAGAATTGCCATGATCGCGGCCCCGATCAGCCCGCCGCGAAAGTCGTTCCCCTTGCCGATCAGCGCCCCGACCGCCGTGCCCGCGGCCTCGAAATCGACCGATCCGTCCGGGAGAACCACCGCTGAGAACGTGGTTTCACCGCGATCCAGCGCGGCCCGGAGCCGTTCGACAAGCCGCAAATCGGCGTTGGCCTTGGCCAAGGCTTCCACGTCGTTCGCGGCTTGAGCCGCCAGCACCGCGGCCTCGGCCTTGGCCTTGCCCGCGTCCAGCGCCGCACGCTGCGATTCGACAGCCGCAAGCACATGGCCGCGCTGGGCGGGCGTGACGCATCCGACGATCCCGACGGACAGCACGAAAGCCCACAACACCAGCCACGCCACGAACACGATGCGATGCGCCATGCCAATCGCATCGACGGGACACCGCCACGACGTACTAAATAACGCCGTAGACCCTGCGCCGAATGGCCGGAATCTCCAAGCCCGGCTCCTGCACCTCTTGCGGGTCCATCGGGTAGCAGGTGCCATCGGACTTCACCGCCCCGAAGTATACGTGTTCATAGGGCCGGTTGGCCCGCCGCCCCATCACCACGATCACCGGGCGATGCCCAAGCGCCAAGAGCACCGACGCCCCGAGCGTCGCCATGTCGTCGCAATCGGCGAGCGCACGCCGCCGCCCTTCCCCGGCAAGGACCGCCGCGATGATCCGATCGGGGTGGCGGATCAGCTCGACTTTCGTCGGATCACGCTGGAACGTGATGTGTTGACGGCACCACTCGAACAGGTTGTCCCACTCGTCACGAACCGCCGTGCCCGTGAGAAAGCGGGCCAGTTGTTGCACCAGCCGCGCCGACTTCGCCTCCCTCGCCACGGCGATCATCGCGGCCACCGTCGCGTCCGTCCCCGCATCCCCCGGCGGCAACTTCGCCACGATCCGCTGCTCCCCGCTCCCCGATGGTGGACCCTGAACCGCCAGCATCGTGCCTTGCATCGTCAACTCCTTCCGAGAGTCGCACCGCGACGTAACATTCCTTGTTTTCAACCACCACGGTACGAATGTAGAACAGCCCCGATCCGGCCAGCGTATCACAGATCACCCTCGCGTTACGTTGCCCCGTCAATCGCTGGATGTCGAGTATCCGAACCGAATCGAACTGCCGCGGGGCGAGCTTCATCGCCGCGGCCACCACTTCCACCGCCGCCGAGCCCTTGCGGAGCGCCTTGGTTGGGACCATCCGAGACCTCACCACCACGAGCGCACGAAGCAGGGATTTCGGTTCGGCCCCGGTCACGAGCGCGTCGAACACCACCGCGGGCCAGCACGCCACAAGATCGGAGTACGGCAGCATCAACAGATAGTCCGCGAGCGCATCGGCATCGCGTGGAGCACTGTTGGTGGATCGCACGGCCCCCCTCATCTCGCCGCCACTCCCATCGCCCACGCAAGGTAGCCGGACCAGTCCCGCATCAAAGTGCCACCCCACGTTGCGGGCCGGATGTCGAGCGGCGACAGCCGTTGATCGAGGATGTTGCCGCCACCAAGGAACCGGCTGAAATCCGCGAGCGGCATGACCGTCCGCACCACCTCCCCGTGCGTGGCGTCGAAGACGTTGGCAACGACGTGCGTCTTGATGCTGCGATCGAGGATCATGGCCGGACCGCTCGCTTGCCTGATACGATTATGCGTAAGCTCCAGCCGTCCGTCAAAGCTGTCGTTGCACTTGATGGCCCTACCCTCTGGACCTCCGGCATCGTCAAAACAGTTCTCTGTAACGCGGGCAATGGAATGGTCGCCTTGAACGACAAGCCCGGTAGATCGGCGGACGGGAAGCGTCACAATGTTACGAAACACGGTGGCGGCTGAGCCTTGCGAGCCTGTCAGTGAGAACGCAATGCTAGAGTCGCCGCCCGGAACACCGCCGCCTTCGATATCTACGTTGTCGATCACAACAACATTACCAGACGACGACACGGCCCCGCCACACACCTGGTGCGTCACACACTCAGCGAATGTACCCCCGCCGCGAAGATCGGCGAAGTTTTCGACGTTCAGTTGCGACCCGAGACAACGACGAACGGTGCCGGGACCGGACTGAAAGAATGAATAGATGCCGTGGCACTGATTCCCGCCCCCGCTGCTGTAGAACACCGAATCTTCGACCAGCCACCCGTCCGCCGATACGGCAATGCCAGCCGTGTTGACATCGCGGAAGCACGACATCATGTTCGCCCGTCGCACAGCGAAGTAGCGTGGCCTCTCCCCTCCCGGCGTCGCATGACACACGATCGGCTTGGGCACACGATACCACTCGCAATCTTCGATCGCAACTTTGCCGATGGGCTGGTCGGGATCGGACATAAACGACATGCCCGCGAACTCGCCTTCAAAGCGAAGTCCGCGAAGGACCAAGCCGTCAGTGCCGTTCCATGAGAGCGGCGCACGGATGACCGTCTCGGGCGTACCGATGACGGTTACACCTTTGACGTGGCGTTTGCATCCAAGCCCCTCCAGAACGCCAGGACCCACGAGAATCGTACTGCCCGGCTCCGCGGCCTCCAACGCCGCGGGAAGTTCGTGGGGGGCAATGGTGGTACTCACGACGGCACCTCCTCCTCTGTGGTGTAAAGCGTTCGGAGCGAGCCCGCGATTCGCAACACCCAGCCCTGACAACTCGCCAGCGACGGCGACAACGCCACCAACGCCGACGCGATGTCCGATTCGTTGAGCTTTGAGTACGCCTCCACGTCGATCCCGCTCCCCTCCAGCGCGTCCGCGATCAGCGTCGCGTACACGTCGGGATCGGCGTCCTCAATCGCAGCGGCGTTCACCACGATCATCGCCACCGCATCCGGCAGCGTCGGTGGCGTCAGCGGCGCGGCTTCCGGCACCAACCGAATCTCGGGGGCGGGCGCAGGGGATGCCGGAGGCGGGACGCGGGGAGCGGGCGTGTGACGAACGACGGTGCGGGCCTCCACCGTTCGCACGGGACGCGGAGCCGGAGCGGGCGGGGCCGCGGCCCTCGCGTTCGCCAGCGCCTCCACCACCGAGCCCACGATGGGAGCCCAGTCCGTGCCACCACCGCCACCGTCTCCGGCGAGCTTGGGGGCCAACTCTTTGAGTTGGGCGATGGCCGCGATGGTCTCGCTGATCGGCGTCGTCGGCGGTTTGAGAACCGGGATCATGGTCGATATAAGCTGGATCACGTCCGCCACGCCGACGCCCATGTTAGGAACCGGGGCCGCGGGCCGGTCCAGCCGTTCCAAGATCATCCGCATCGAGCGCCCGTATTCCTCTGCCTGTTGCTGCATCGACGCCATCAACGCGGCGAGCCGATCGTCCGCGGGCGACGGCGGAAGCGGGGGCGGCGCGGGAGCCGGGGCAGGCACCCGAGCGATCACCTCTGCGACGTGAAACTCCGTCATAAACAGGTAGCCCTTCCGACCCGCGATCATCAGCCGACGGCGATAGGTGCCCGACGGGTACGCCGACGCGAAGGCTTGTTCATCGAAGTCGAGAGAGCCGAACCGCCCCGGCACAACTTCCTCGCGCCGCGTCGTCGGGTTCATCTTGTGGACCGTCCACGACACGCATCCAGGCCGAGCCGTCTCCGCCTCTTGCGCTATGGCTACGGCTTCCTCGAACGTCTGCGGCTTGGTCTTGTCGTCGCTCACGTCGTCCCCTTGAAAATGGGCGGGGGGGCGGGTCGCATTGACCACGCCCCCCATCGCCTCTCGCGGATCACGCCACGCCCGCGGCCTTTGCACGCACACGGGCGGGAAGGTCTACGTCCCCCTCAATCAGCCGATGGAGCCACCCCGCCGAGAACCCCAGAAAGTCATCCGTCCCGTCGATGCTCTCCCCCACCATCGCCGCCAGCCGCTCGAAGCACCCTCGCGCCTGTTTGACCAGCGCGATGGGCTTCACGGCCCTCTTGTCGATGGGCGCAAGGTCGGCCACGCGGGGCGCGTTGGCCCACTCTTGGAATCGGGCCGCGATCACCGCCCACGCCGGAAGCGTTTCCGAGCGATCGGTGTGCCGGTCAGCGCGGGTGAGGAACCGAACCCACTCCCCGCACAGATACGCAAGCACCGCGGCCCGTTTGTTGAACCAGTCTTCGACCGTATCGACGCCATGCTCTTTGAGCCATTCCCGCCGCAACTGGAACTCGGCGCGGAGCGCCGACGTTTGATCGGAGCCCCCCCACCGCCGCTGGATCATGTGTGCCCGCGTCGCCAAGTCCCAGCATTCGAGGGCTTTGTCATAGACCCGGAGCTTCGGCTCGGCCCCGACATAGAACCCCGTCACGGCCCGGCCCCGGCTATGGACCGACCACTTGCGATCGTCCATCGCGTCGGCCACACGACGGAGCGCGTCGGCCCCGACGCCGCGAATCGAGCGATCCCCGCCCTCAACCTGCCAGCACTCATCCCCACACTCTTGACGCTTCTTCGCCCGCGTCGCATACCGATCCTCTCGGAACGCGGCCACCAACTCGTCAACACCCTCGCCGGGGCAATCGACCGCCGCATCGACGCGGGAGAGCTTCGCGGACACCACGTCGGCACCAAGCTCCGAGAGCCACGAAAGCACCTTGTCCCACACACGACGGGAGTCCCCGTCACCGAGCAGAACGTCCCCCGTGATACGAACGTGAGCGTTCGGCATCGTCGGGTGGTTATCGCGTCGGTTCATCAGCCCGACCACGATGCCGTCGCGCTCCAGTTTCCAGCGCATGAGCGGCCCACGGTTCCCCTGCCCGAGCCGATACCCCGAATCCCTGACGTACCACTCGCCACCCCCCGGAAGCCCGGTGGCGACAACGTAGCCCTCCCCAAGCTCTCCGGCGTCCCGCTTGATCGCGTCCAGTTGATCGCAGAGGGCATCCCACCCCATCGGGTTCCATCGCAGATACAGGGACGCCTCTAGCCAGTCCTCGCCCCCGACGGAACGGGGAACCTCTCGGGGCGCGTCAAGCGGGAGGAGGCGAAGAGTGGGATTCTGGGGGGGTGTGATACTGAGGTTCACCCCCTCCCCGTCCGCGCCACTCGCCGCCCTCAACCCCGCCGTGGTCCGCGCATTCATCAACCGCATGGGAAGCCCTTCCGTGAGCGTGAAAACCCGCCCGTCCCCACAAGGAACGGGCGAGCGAAAGGAGGACTACGAATGCCCCGCGTCGGCTAGGTCCGTCAGAGCCGACGCGGGGCGGGTTGAGGAGAGAAAATCAGGGTTTGCCTTCGGGAACCACGTCGGCAGTCGGCGCGTCGTCCGCGCTCTCGCCGCACTCGCAGCACAGTGAATCCTCAATGTCGGTGGCAAAGTCGGCAGCGTCCACGCCCTGAAGGTCGATCACGTTGCCGTTGGTGAGGTTGACGCGGAGCACCTTGGAATCGTGGACGTTCTCGAAGCTCACGACTTCTCGGGGGTTGATGTAAACAGGGTTGGTGCTTCCGGGGCATTCGAGGATTCGGAACGGCATGGGCTATCTCCATTTGGAATGTGAACATGCAATATCACTTTGAGACACCCCAACGCGATTTGCAATGCTTCTAAGTATCCCTCTCCGACACGCTTATACAGGTTGTAGCGTCGCGTCGGGGGGAGATCGTGATAACACAATGAACAAAGAGACTTGCGGCTTTGCTTGTGCCCGCCGCACGCGGGGCAGAGTTTAGAGAACAAGGATTTGAGCGCGTCACGCTCGGTCAAATCCTCATTCGGGATTGTGTGTGAAGCGTTCATTAGAACGGAATGTCGTCGTCGATGGCGGGGGGCACCACGGCGTTGCCATTGTCGTCGGTGTACTTCACCTCGCCGAGCTTGGCGAGCCCCGGCTCGATCACTCGCACCACCTCTGTGAGCACGTCGCGGGGCACGTTGATGCCGTCGGGAGAGACGAAGTAGACGGGCTTCCCCTCGCCCTTGCGAGCACGCACGGCAGCACGGTGGACGCGGACGCCGGACGCGAGGATGTCGGCAACCGGCGCGTCACGCCACTCTTCCGCACCATCCTTGCCCTTGACCTTGTAGCCGCGGGTGATCTTCACCACGCCATCAAACTCAGAAGGGTTGTAGTCAAAAGAGACGACAGCCACGGCGTTGAATCCCGCCGGAGCTTTCTTCAACTCCCGAACCTTCACGTTTGGCACGACGCGCTCCAACCGGAGCCGCCCAGCCCATGCTTTCCCCTGCCGCGCCCGCGGCAACGAGAGAGCCGGGTCAGCGTCCGAAACGAGTCCGGAGGATTGCTCCCCCGAACTCGCTGGGCGCTACCGCTCCCGGAGCGTTCGTGTTCGGGTTCGACCGAGTGGCAAACGAACCCGCCTGAGGGTCTTGCCTTATGCTCTTGATGGTCGATATCCTGTTCACGGTCGCATCGCCTGATTCGGTGCGCCAACCGTTGGGGCGGGATACGAGCCCGCTCCAACACTTCATCTGTCGGACGTTCTAGCCGCCGCTGTCCAATCCGTCAAGGATGGGCCACCAAGCGGCGTTTCTCTCGGACGTGACGACGAAACCGCGCGAAAGTGCCTTGAATCAAGCCATTTTCAAGCGTCACGGTTTCATAACATGGATTATCGGACGTTGCGAAGCAGGGCCAGTCCATATGTCACGGTGCGCTTTGCTCATCGTGGATCGGCCGGAGTGGTGACAGCGGGTTGCTACGAGCGAGTGACAGCGACGGCCATGCCGTTATGATCCAGATGATGCCATTTCGCCGAACTGTTTTCTGCACGCTCGCCGCCTGGTCCGTGGTTGTCACTTCGATGCACGCGTGGCTCAACACGCGGTGGTTTCGCAGCGATTCGAGCGTGACGCCGGAGGGGGTGAAGAAGTTGCGTGTCGGCTTTCTGCCGGTGACATGCCACCTGACGTGCCCGGTGACGGACTTCATCAACAAGAACTCGGAGAGCGGCAGTTTCTTTGAGCCCGTTCGTTTCAGCGGCTGGCCGGAACTGAAGGAGGCGTTTCTTGCGGGGTACACCCCGGCGACGTTCATCCTGGCACCGATGGCGATGAAGTTGCGCGAGGAGGGCGTGCCGATCAAGATCGTGTACCTGGGCCACAGGGACGGGTCGGCGCTCATGGTTCACAAGGAATCGGGCATCTATCAGGTCAGCGACCTTTGCGGGAAGAAGGTGGCGGTGCCCAATCGGTTCTCCAACCAGCGGCTTCTGGTGTATCGCTCCCTCAAGCAGGCGGGGCTGACCTTCGATGACATCCAACTCGTCGAGATGCCGCCGCCGGACATGCCCGCGGCGCTGTACGCGCGTGCCGTCGATGCTATTTCATCGGGCGAGCCGTTCATGGGGCAGACGGAACTGGACGGTTACGGCCGGATTCTCTGGCTGACGAAGGACGTGTGGCCCGGGTTCATCTCGTGCGTGCTGGCGGTTCGCGAGGACATGATCGAGCACGATCGCCCGACGATTCAGCGTCTGGTGGACGGAATCGCCAAGAGCGGGAAGTGGCTCGACCAGACGATGGACCATCGCATGCAGGCGGCGGAGTTCGTGAGCAAGAACTACTACAACCAGAACCCGCGGCTGTTGACGTTCGTGCTGTCGAAGCCGCCGGACCGCGTGAAATACACGAACCTGTCGCTGCGAAGGCCGGACTTTGAGGAGATCGAGGCGTTGGGCAAGGCGAGCGGGATTCTGGCCGGCACGGCGCGGTTCGAGGACTATTGCGATCCTTCGTTTGTTCCAGATGATTCGGTTGTGAAGCCGTATGAGTGGGAAGCGCCAAAGTGAGGGAGGAACCAACACGCCTGGAGCGGAGGAGCGCGACCTGGGTACCCAGAGTGGCGCTGCCGATCGGCGTCGTGGCGGTGCTGCTGTCGCTCTGGGATGTCGGCGTGCGGCTGAGCGGCTCGGACCTGTTTCCGAGGCCGATTCAGGTGGCACAGGGCATTGCTGAGTTGATCGAGCGAGGGCTGCTGGCGAAGTACATCGTCGCGTCGCTCTTTCGCGTGACATGGGGGTTCATGCTCGCGGTGCTTGTGGGGATCCCGCTCGGCCTCTTTCTGGGGTGGTTCCGATGGGCGTTTATCGCCGTCAATCCGCTGATCCAGGTGCTGCGGCCGATCTCGCCGATCGCGTGGATTCCGCTGGCGATCCTCTGGTTCGGCGTCTCGGACGCGGCACCGATCTTTCTGATCTTCCTCGCGAGCGTCTTTCCGATCACCGTTTCGGCGTGCGCGGCGGTAGCGAACATCCAGCCCGTCTATGTGCGGGCCGCACGCAACTTCGGGCTGTCGCGGCCGCAACTCTTTCGTCGCGTCATCATTCCCGCGACGCTTCCGCAGATGCTGACGGGCCTTCGGATCGCTCTGGGCATCGCGTGGCTCGTGGTCGTCGCCGCGGAGATGATCGCCGTCAACTCGGGCCTTGGCTACCTTATCATCGACGCGCGCAACGCCGGCAAGCGCTACGACCTCGTCGTCGCGGGGATGGTGATGATCGGGCTCATTGGCCTTGGGCTTGATCTGTTGATTCGCCGTCTCGAACGCTTCGACGAGGTCCGGTGGGGATATGCCTCCGCATGACAACGACTCGCACGTCTCGGCTCGCCGACACCATGAGAGAGCCCAAGCCCGAACTGTCACGGCCGGCGATCGCCGTGCATGATGTCTGGATGTCGTTCCCCGGCAAGCAGCGCGGCGATCAGGTCCATGTGTTGGAGCGCATCGACCTTTCCGTCTCCCCCGGCGAGTTCGTCTGCATCGTCGGGCCTTCAGGCTGCGGCAAATCGACACTGCTGAACATCATCGCGGGCTTCATGCGGGGCACGCGCGGGCGTGTCGAGATCGAGGGCCAGTCACTCGCCGGGCCAGACCCGCGACGCATCTTCGTTTTCCAGGAGAACGGCGTCTTCCCCTGGCTCACCGTTCGCCAGAACGTCGAGTTCGGGCTCTCTCGCGTCGCCCGCGCCGAACGTGCCCGGATCGTCGCGCACTACCTCGACATGGTCGGGCTTGTCGGCTTCGAGGACGCTTACCCGCGGCAACTCTCCGGCGGCATGCGGCAACGGGTGGAGATCGCGCGCGCCCTCGCCGCCGATCCCCACATCATCTACATGGACGAGCCATTCGGCGCTCTGGACTTCATCACGCGCATGAAGATGCGCGCCGACCTCATCCGCATCTGGCAACGGGAACGCAAGACGATCCTCTTCGTCACGCACGACATCGAGGAGGCCGTCCAACTCGCCGACCGCATCCTCATCATGAGCCGTCGTCCAGCCACGATCATGGCGGAGGTCCGCATCGACCTGCCCCGTCCGCGCGACCTGGACTCGCCCGACTACCTCCGCGCCCGCGACCGCATCTTCCACAGCATGGGCATGAGCCTCCGAGTGGGCGAGGCCATGCCCAACGGCTGACGCGCGGCTCGCCCGCCCCGTTACACTCGATCCCATGCCACCCCGACCCACACGCCTCGGCGGCCCGCTCTCCATCGAGCACGTTGTGTTCGCTGCCCGCTCCCACTCTCACGTCTCGACTGCCCCTGCTGCCCTCCGTCGCATGGCCGCGTCGCGCGGGGTCGTCGACGCCGCCACCAGTGACGGGGAGGCGCACTACGGCATCAACACCGGCTTCGGGTCCCTCTCCCAGACTCGCGTTCCCGCCGCCGATCTCCGCGACCTGCAGCGCAACCTCGTCCGCTCCCACGCCGCCGGCATCGGGCCCCCACTGCCCGGCGAAGTCGTTCGCGCGACCATGCTCCTCCTCGCCGCGTCCCTGGCCCGCGGCAACTCCGGCGTGCGCCCCGTCGTCGCGACGCGGATCTGCGATTTGCTCAACGCCGGCATCACGCCCGTCGTCCCCGAAGTCGGGTCCGTCGGTGCCTCGGGCGACCTCGCGCCGCTCGCCCACATCGCCCTCGTCCTCATCGGCGAAGGCGAAGCATTCACCCGCGCCGGCCGGCGCGTCCCCGGCGCGAGGGCGCTCCGCGATGCGAATCTCGCGCCGCTCACGCTCGAGGCCAAAGAAGGCCTCGCGCTCATCAACGGCACGCACCTCATGGCGGCCCGTGCCGCGCTCCTCTGCCACGATACCAACGTACTTTTCGAGGCCGCGCTGGTCGCCACCGCCATGTCCATCGACGCCT
>JBJXFQ010000093.1:0-11162 GCA_046155605.1 Phycisphaerales bacterium | reverse complement strand
TGCTCGACGGGCTGGCGGTGCGGTTCTCGATGGGGGCGTTCGGGCTGTTGATCGACGAAACAGTGATCGGGCTGGGGCTGCTGACGGGCCTGGTCCTGGGCGTCGTGGGCGCGTTGCCCCCGGCGATTCGTTGCCTAAGGCCGACGATCCCCGTCGCGCTCAAGGCGGTGTGATGGCAAACGTGTGCGCCGCCGCGGCGTGTGTCGCGGGGCGGGTAATGTCCAACGACCTTTGCAAGGAGTTTTGATATGAAAGCGATGAAGATGAACACGAACGGTTCGATCAAGGCGATGACGGTGGCCGCGATGTTGATCGCGGGCGCGGCGGGCATGGGCGTGCTGACGCCCCCGGCGGCGATGGCGCAGGTCAAGAGCGTGGCGGACGTGAAGACGATGCTCAAGTCGGAACTGCCGGCGAACGCGCTGGAGATCACCGCCGCGATGAAGTCGGCCAAGGTGGGCCAGATGATCACGGTGCGCGGCACCGTGGCAATGTCGAAGGACGCCTTCGGCAAGGACACGGCGACGTTCACACTTGTTGATGAGAGCGTCCGAAAGGGCATCGTGCCTGCTGCGGACAAACTGCCTGACGCGAGCGGCGACATTCCCGCGGCGTCGAAGGCGACCGTACAGGTCACGGATGCGAACGGAAAGCCGCTCCGCGCCGGATTGAGCGACCAGCACGGGCTCAAGCCGGGCGCGGAGGTCTTCGTGACCGGCAAGGTCGAGACTGCCAACGGCACCGACGCGCTCGTGCTCACCGCGACTTCCCTGCACGTGTCCAAGGCCCCATTGCCGAGCGGGTTCTTTGTCGAGAAGCAGCCCGACAGCGCCAAAGACGTGTCCGAGGTCCGTAAGGCCGGAACGCTCAAGGCCGGTGACGAGGTCGTGCTTCGCGGCCGCATCGGCGGCAGCAAGGAGCCTTTCGTCGCGGGCCGCGCCGTCCTTACGCTGATGGGCAAAGGGCTCAAGGCCTGCAACGAAAACCCCGACGACAAATGCTCCAAGCCCTGGGACTACTGCTGCGAGACCAAGCAGGACATCCTCGCGAACTCCGTAACAGTGCAGGTGGTGGACGCCAAGGGCCAGATCCTCCGCACTGACATGAAGGGACGGCGCGGTCTCAAGGAGCTCTCGGAGATCGTGGTGGTCGGAAAGGTTGCGTCGGCGGACGGGAAGACCGTTGTGGTCAACGCGTCGTCCGTCTACGCGGTTCAGTGACTCTCGTGTGGGTAGGACACATGACTGGTTAGATCGAGTATGTACCCGTCCCCCCCGATCCGCTTGTGCTTGAACCGGACACGCTGCCCGAGCCACTGCTGGACGACGAGAAAGATGACCCGCTCGACTTGCTCCCCGATCCGCTGCTCGAAGAGCCGGTGGAGGAGCCGCTCGTCGACCCCGATCCGGAGGCCGACGCGCTTGCCGAGCCGGACGCACTTGTCGCCGATGTCGCGGAGGCTTCGTTTACGCCGCTCGTCGCTTCTTCAGCGGGGAGGTCGTTGTGCGTCCACACCCCCTCGGCCGAGTAGACGTTGGTGCCGGGCACATAGATGGACACCGTGCGTGTCGGCGCATCCACGCGATCGACCGATTGCACGAGCTCCTCTGCCAGGCGCTCGCCGATCAGGTAGTCGCCCTTCTTGATAAACTCCGCCGACACAAAGCCCCACTCGTCGCCGCGGCGCACGAGGAACGGGTGCTCGGGCGTCGCCTTGATCCGGCGGTTGATGACCACGAACCCGTGGTGCTCGCCCAGTTTCACGCTCCGCACGCGGGCCACCGTCGGCTTCGTGCCGCGCATGCCCCAGTGCGAGAGCCACTGGTACTGCGCCTTGTAAGGCACGTCCGTCTCCAGCCCGGGCACCTGGATCGAGGCGATCCGGTCGCCGGGCTTGAGGTTCTCGATGGGCGTGAGGCGGCCGTCGCCAAGGCGGATGAGCGTGCCGAACAGCAGGCAGTTTGATCCGCCGCCTCCACCTCCGCCACCACCGCTTCCGCCTCCTCCCCCGCCGCCGCCTCCGCCGCCCGAGCCGCCACCGCCACCGCCGGAGCCACCGCCTCCCGATCCACCGCCCCCGGACCCGCCTCCACCCGACGAACCGCCACCACCGCCAGACGAACCCCCACCGCCGGAAGAACCACCTCCGCCTGAGGAGCCTCCGCCGCTGCTGCCCCCGGACGAGCCGCCCGACGATGCTCCGGAGGATGCTCCCGAGGACGCCCCGCTCGACATGCCGCTGGACCCGCCGCCGCCCGACGAACTTGCGCCGCTGCTACCCGACCCCGAGGATGAACCCGAACCGCTGGAGGAACCGGACCCACTGCTGGATGAGCCGCTCGACGATGAGCCGGAGGACGAGGAGCCGCTGGAACTCGAGGAGGACGAGCCACTGCTCGATGACGAGGAGCTCGACGAGGTCGACGAACTGCTGCTCGACGACGATCCCTCGGATGAGGAACTGCCGGAACCGCCGCCACCGCCGCCGGTGGTCGATGCCCAGACTGGGATATAGAGGAAGTACCGGCGTGGTTCGTCGCTCACTTCTTCGCCTCCTCTTTGGCCTGATACCACCCGGCGGTGTTGACTTCCTTACCGCACTCCGCGCCGGCCGCCGCGATGGCGTCAGCGAACTCCATCCGCTCGAACACACTGAGCTCACTGCCGGGCGAGCAGTTGATGACCTTGAAGCCGTGCTGGTCGAAGTGTGGCTTGAGCGCCTCGAATCGCTTCTGGAGCGACTCGTAAAGGATGTTGTTGTGCCGGATCGCTTCCTTTGTGCGATCTTCACTGAACGCGTACTTGCGATCGCTAGCCATCTTGAAGTCGCAGCCCAGCAGATACACGGTGCGGAAGCCCAGGTAGTGGAGCATGTGCAGCGCCGCGAGCATGACGCTCCGCTTGCCCTTGATCCCCAGCGAATCGGTGTGCTCGCCGTCCTGACCCCAGTTGATGGTGTCGGACTTCAAGAACCGGCTGTGGTCGAAGTGGTCGCTGCGGCGATAGAACAGCACGCCGGGCATCTGTCGGACCTTGAACGCGCTGGCGCGGAATGAGCCGTCGGGATTCTGGACCCGCAGGCGCTTGTCGAAGTGCGAGACGGGCACGATCTTGAGGATGCCTGGGTCCTTCCAGCCGGTGTCGATGAACCGGCCGGGATCATCCACGCACGTCCAAAGTGTCGGGCGGTGAAGAGTCCACGCGTTGTTCACTGCCATCGTGACAATGCCACGCCGATTGAGCTGCGTCAAATCAATCTGGTTGAGCGACGGTCCCGAGAGCATCAGGAATGCCGAACGCCCCCGGTAGAAGTCGCACAGGGACATGGAATCGAAGTCGGCGGTGTAGAGCCGCACGCCCGAGCGCGCGGGCTTGCGTTGTTTGAGCCCCGCCTGCAATGCCGCGATGTCGCCACTGTTCTCACGCATGGTTGAACGTCCCTGTGATGTACTTGAGCGCGCCACGTCCCTGGCCCACCTTGCCGACCCGACCAATACGCTCCAACCACCACGCTCGGGACCGCACCGTCGGGTGCAGCCCCTCGCCGTTGACCTTCGTCTTGCTCTCGCGCGTGCAGATCGAGAACACGAACCGTCCTTCACGGACAGCGATCCGCCGCATCTCGTCGAGCACCTCATCCACTTCCTCGGGGAGCAGGTGTTCGAGGGCGTCGAACGAGGTCACGACATCTGCAATGCCCGCCGACACCGGCACGCGGTGCATGGGCGCCACGATGTCCGCCTCGGGGAACGCGAAGTCCACGCCCAGCCCGTCGATCCCCAGCCGCCGCAGGTGCTGTATAAAGAGGTTGCGGCCACAGCCAAAGTCCACCACGAACCGGGGCTTGAACGCCTGGACGATGGCGTAGGCGTGCTGGCCGTGATTGCTGGAGCCGTAGCGCGTGCCGGCGAGCGCGACGTACTTGCCGCGCTCGTGCTCGCGGCGTGCTTCCAGATCAACCGGGATGTTCGTTTTCGTTTCAGACATAGAGCCACACGGGAACGTCGAACTCCACCAACTCGATTCCATTGAGAGCCTGGAAGCACCACACGGTGCCCCCGCGGGTGTCGCGCTCTGCGGTCATTTGCACGGCCACACCCTTCAGGATGGGCCGCAAGATCGGGATCGCGGCCTTCCGCGGGCAGTACCCCTGATCGCCGCCGGGGTTCTCAAGTTGCCCGGGGATGAACAGCGACTTGAGCGCTCCGAAGCCATCCGTTCCCTCCGGGTCTTGCTCGGGCACATCGCTGTGGTGGCTTTCGAAGCGGTTGATCGCGTACTTGTCGGGATCGCCATCAGACGACAGGCCGTTCTCGACCTTGATGTAGCGGCCAAAGGTCTCGCTCCCTGGGTCGCCGTCAAGGGCAGCTTCATCCCACGGGTAGCGCCAACGGAACCGCTCGCCTTGGATCTCGGTCGCGTCCCCGAGGATGGCCACGATCTTGTCCGAGCGTGGGCGGCCGATGTCCACCACGGCCCACTTCTCGCCAACGCCGTCTTCCTTCCAGAGGATCGCTGTGCCGCCGGACCCGCCTGAGACGAGCACGCGCTCGCCGGCCTTGATGTCGGCGAATGCGTGCTCCTCCTCCTCGACGTAGAGGCGGGCGGGCGTGACGCCGTGGATGACGCACAGGCCCATCTCCCCGGCGATGATCGGCTCGCGGGCCACGACGAAGCGGCCCGGCGGCGTCTCCTCATCGGGCTCGATGCCCTTGAGGGCCATGCGGTTCTGGAAGGTCTTCTCCGGTCCCTCATCCCCGGGTGGGAAGAGCGGGCCATCGATGGCCATGACGTGGTAGCGTTCGAGGTCCGATCCGGTGTCATTCCGCACCGGCACGACGCCGTGCTGCCGCGCCCCGTCGCGGAGTTCGCCGGAGAAGCGATCCTGCTGCCGACGCTTGAGGTCGAGCGCCGCATCGACGAAAGCGTTATACGCCCGCGCGGGGACGCGGAGCGGATCGCCAGGCCGGACTTTGCGGAGGCCGTCGCCCATGTGGGGGGTCACTCGAGGTCCAGTGCGGCAAAGCCGCCGTCTTCGTACACGCGCTCGATATACGCCGCGATGGGTCGCTTCACGATTGCTCTCGCCGCCGTGTCCTCCTGGTCGGCGTAGCGCACCCACAGGTATTCCCATCCCTTCTTGGCGATGCCGTTGATGGGACCGATGGAGAGGCCCGAGACGTTTGGGCTCCCGGCGAACCGGTACGTGATCTCCCAATCTGCTTCTTCGCCGAGCTGCACACGCTTGGATCCCGACGCGCCGAGGAACAGCACCTCACCGGGCTGAAATCCCTTGAACGAGTCGCTGTTCACCTTGCCGGTGAGCTCGAAGAGCACGGCCCGATACGACTGGGTCATCTCGTCGTCGGGCTTGTAGTGCGTCTCGGTGAAGTTGAATACGGGGACGGTGATGTCCACGCCTTCGACACCATCGGCGCTGACGCCGATCGCGCCCTTGAAGTCTGGTGCAGCGCCAACGCCCGGCGCTGGATACCGATGCACCGTGTCCAGCGACTGCGTGATGTGCTGCGTGCCGCCGCCGGTGTCGAACGAGAAGACGGCCTCGGTCCCAGCCTGGGCGCTGCCCTGGCTCTGCCCGTATCGCACCGTGCCGTCCCAGAGTTCGGGGCCGAGGGGCTCGATCGACAGGCTCTGGCGGGGCAGCCCCGCGAACGTCTCGTCAGATTCATCCTCCAGCGCATCGCGGGCGGCGATGGCGTCGTCGGTGCCGAGGACGATGAACGACAACTCCGCCGAGGGGTTCTGCCCCTTGGTGAGCCGCCGCGAATCGAACTTTTCACGCACCTCGATCGGCACCAATCACTCCATTTAGGTGAACGCCAGTCCGCCCGTACCCACAGCGTCCACGAGACGCTTGGTGTTCTTCGCAGTCTGCTCGCTCGCGCGAGCTGTCCGCTCGGCCGCGTCGCCGCCCCCGAGACCCGCCACGCCAGCAGCGTTGAAGGTGCCGGTCACGCTGATCCCCTTGCCGATGGCATCGCCGAGGCCCGAGAGCCGGTCCTCGAACTCCGCCATCAAATCCTGCGGGGTTCGCCGTGGCCCCTTCTCCGCGTCCGCTGCTTCGCGCTTCTGGCGTGCCAGTTCGATGGCATCGGCGAGCTTCTTCTTGGCCGCATCGAGGGGGGCCTGTGATTCTGCGAGTCCAGCCTCGGTCTTGTCTTTGAGCGCCTTCTGTGCATCTTCAAAGTCCTGTCCGATGCCCGCGAGCGTGGCCTCGTGCATCGCGGCCGCGTCCTTGCGCTGCGCCTCGCGTGCCTGCTCGCGTGCGGCCACGGTCTGCTGCGCCGCGTTCTCCAGTTCAACGAGCCGCGATTCCAGTTGCTGATCCACGGCCTTCTTGGCGGCGTCCACATCAAGGCCGGAATCGAACAGCCCTTGAATCTCCAGCATCCGTTTGGCGACCCACGACGATGCTTCTTCCCAGATCATCTGGAAGCTGGTGGCGAAGTTGGTCCAGGTCTTGGAGAGGAACGCAACCGTCTCGATCCAGCCGACCTCGAGGGCGTGGAACACGATCTCCGCCGCCGCCAGCGCTCCGTACCACATCGAGTACGCGGTTGAGACGAAGAACTCTTTCGCCCCGAGCCACGCCTTGTTCAGCGCCGCGACGCCCTGCTGCCAAATCACCTTGAGCGAGAGCCACAGGATCTCGGCCGCGAGGGCGATGTCTCCGGCGGCGAGCGCATCGGCGATTCCGCCGACGACCTTGGAGACCCACTCCCGCAGCGCCGTGAACTGTTCGCCGAGCCAGGTGAGGGCCTCGCCACCGACGCCCGTGGCGACCACGAGCACGCCGCCCAGCGCCACGATCGCCGCGATGATCAGGCCGACGGGGGAGAGGATCGCGCCAATAGCAGCCCCAATCAGGCCGAACGCGGTCCCGATGCCGCCGATGATCCCGGCCACGAGGCCCAGCGCTGCGCCGATCCCCGAGATGATGTACCCCAGGCCGATGATGGCGACACCCGCGACGGCGACGGCAGCCGCGACCTTGAGCGCCCACACGACGAGACCCTTGTTCTCCTTGATCCAGGCAGTGGCGCTGACGACTACCCGCGTGATCCGCTCGGTCAGCTCCTTGATCGTGGGCGCGAGCGCCCCGCCGATGGTGAACACGCCCTGCTTGAGGACCTTCCAGAGCGTGCCCAGCGCGTCGTTGAGTTCGGCCGCGTCGCGAGCGGTTTCAGTGCTGACCGTGAGCCCGAGCTTGCGGGCCTGCTCCTGCATCTCGTTGATACCCGCCGCCCCGTCGGCCATGAGCGGCAGCAACTTCGTCCCCGCCTTGCCAAAGAGCTCCATCGCCAGCGATGCCCGAAGGGCCGGGTCTTGCACCTTTGAGATGCGGTCGGCCAGCAACTTGAACTGCTCGTCCGGCGACAACTTCGCCAGATCGGCCACGGTGAGGCCGAGCAATCCGAGGGCCTCGTTCGCGCCTTGCGAACCCTTCGCGGCCTCGACGAGTGACTTCTGCATGACACGCAGGCCGTTCTCCAGCGTCTCCATGTCGGTGCCGGAGAGGTCTGCGGCGTACCCAAGTTCCGACAGCGCCTCCACGCTGACGCCGGTGCGCTGGCTCATCTTGTCGAGCGCATCGCCCGAGTCGGAGAAGGCCTTCACCGTGCCAAGGAGCGCCGTGACCGCCGCCACGCCGATGCCCGCCATCTTGGTGCCGATGGACCGCAGCCCCGCGCCGAAGGCCTCGAGCTTCTTCTGGGCCGCCTTCAGACCAGCTGACAGCTGGTCGCTGACACCCAGTTCAATGAAAGCTCGTCCGGCTCGAATGCCACGCGTGTCCGCCATTAGTGCACGCTCCCCGATACGCTTGCTTCGTGATCCATGCTGACTTTGCCGCCATGATCGAGAAGCTGCCTCCGTCGCTTGAGCGACTGATGGAGATGCAGCCTGTCACCATCGCCACACTGCCGCCCGTCGGAGCTATGCCCAGGAGTGGCATTTACTGGCTGTCTGAAGGCGATGTCTCCATCTATGTGGGACGGTCCCGCCGCATCCGAGAGCGCCTGCAAGAGCACGTTCGTCCGAGCTCGGGGCACAATCAGGCGTCGTTTGCGTTTCTGCTCGCGCGGGAGACGACGGGAAAACTCGATGCGACGTACAGAGCAGAGGGGTCTCGAGCAAATCTGCTGACCGACGCACCATTCGAGGCTGCGTTCACGCTGGCTAAGGATCGCATTCGCCGAATGGACCTCCGCTTCGTGGAGGAGACGCATCCCGTATGCCAGTGCCTGCTGGAGGTGTATGTGGCGACCGCCGTGAAGGCCCGGTACAACGACTTCGATAGCCATTGATGTGTTCATTTCAGGAGCCTCCTTTCCGAATGCTGTTCCGCCACAAGAGCGGCAACTTGGGCCGCTCCCTTTCCAACGCCGGGGCCATGTACGGCCGTGGCGCGATCTTCACCTTCCGCGATGTCAGCCGTCCTCCACGCCGCGAGAGCACGACGGTCTCCCCGCCGTACTCCAGAACGTTGGGCGCGGTGCTCTTCTTGAATCCCACCGGGCCAACGACTACCGAGTCGTTCGCCTTGTCGTACCCGAAGAGGATCAGCCGCCGCAGGCTCCCTTCGTGCGAGTGCGGCGGCGATCCCGGAGGTGCGGACTTCTTCCGCTTGCGGATGCTGGTCTTCGCCGCCGTTCGGATGAACGCGCCGGCCTTGGAGAGCACCTTCCGCTTGGCTCCATCGACCGCGCGGATGATCGCCGCGCGGTCGAAGAACATGTCCTTGATCCGCATGGTGATCACGCGCCGCTGCTCCCACCCTGACCGCCGCCGTTGCCTGGCGTGACCCCCCCAACCGCCGTGATCTCGCGGACACGCTGCATGCCCTTGTTGAACGAGGCTTCCTTCTCCTTGCGGAGTCGACCCGATCCGATGAACAGGCCCACGATGCCCGTGAGCGCCGGGAGCGCCGGGCCGAGCACGGGCAGACCCGCCACAGTGGGACCGACGCTGTCAAGGGCCGAGAGCGTGAGCTGGCCGAGCAGCCCTCGGATCTCGCCGGCCTTCTCGATGTTGCTCTTCCACTGAGCACCGGTCGTCTGCGTCTGACCGAACCAGTTCTGGTATTCGACCTCGGCCTCGTTGAGGCTCATGGTCGAGGGCAGGCCGGTGGTCTGCTGGATGGTGTTGGGCGTCTTGACCTTGACAAGATCGCCAAGATCGAACCCGGCGCACGACGCCAGGACGAGCGCGAGTAGTGCGAGAGCGGCGATGTACACGTAATGGCGGGTCGTCATTCTGAATCCTCCGGAGCGACAGGCGGAATCCGAGGGGTTCGCCTGTCGATGAACACGTCTTTGAGAACCGACACGTCGACCTTCACGGGTGCGGCGCGGGACGGCTTGGCGAATGGGTCGAAGTCGCTGGGCTTGATGGGACGGGATCGCTTGGGGTCGCGGTTGGTGTTGGCGATGACCGCCATGATGCTGCTGGCAAGGCTCCAGTCGTGGCGCTGCTTGCCGTCGAGCATCGCCACAAGCTCACGCAGGGTCAGGAGTCCGGGGTCGATGCCGAGGATTCCGGCGCACTGCCAGACGAGCCGCCAGCAGTCGCCAGCAGTCGGTCGGCGAGACGATCCAGTTCCCCGCTGTCCAGCTTTCTCTTCACCAGGTCGCGGGCTCGCTCCATCACTTTCGTCGTGGCCTGGAGCACCCGCCCGAGGTTGGCCCGGTCCCTCGGGCTCGGGCAGAAACTCACGAGTTCCTCCAGCACCGCTGTGGTCGCTGCTTCGATGGCGTCGCCCGCCATTGCCTTGCCGAACTCCTCATCGGAGACCGGCGGCGTGCGAGTGTCCGCTTCGGGCTTGCAGATCGCGTAGACCACGTCACAAAGGAGCACGGGATCGCGGATCAACTTCTCGATCAACGTGCCTTCGATGACCTGCATCAGGTCCGTGCCGGTGAGCCCGCGGACGCGCTTGAGCGCTGCCACGTTGATTTCGACCGACCACTGCCTGCCCGCGTTGTCCTTGAACGTCCGCATTCCGACCTCCGGTTGAGTCCTTCCCTGTTGCACCGCTGGACAATCTGTTGAACGGCTGTTGAACCCCGATCAGCTGCCGATCCACGAGGGTGCCGTCGCCGAGTAGGTGACCTTGGCGGTGACGGAGACGCTGATGGCCTCCTCGAGCGCTTCGCTGCGGCTGAAGTTGGTGATGGAGAAATCGGCCTGCAGTCCCTGGCCGCCGGTCGCATCGAGGACCTGGAACCCGATCGGGTCGTTCCCGAAGAACGCGTTCTTGATGGCGGTGAACCCGGCGTCGGCGGTATCCCAGACCATCTCGAACTCCACGCTCGCTTCTTTGAGCGTGGCCACAGTCGCACGCCAGCCCGCATTGGCGCGGGTTGTCACATCGGCCTCGCCCGCTTCGAGGTTGAGCGTCACATCGCGCGTGTTGCCCAGGGCTGTCCATGCGCCGCCGCCGGCCTGGCCGCCAACCTTGAAGAGCAACTTTGCTTCCATGCCGAGTTTGATCGCCATCGTCTGACTCCCTGTTCAACAGCCTTGTCACTCGGCGCTATGGCCGACCACAAACACAACCTCGCCTGCTTTGCTGCGAACCAAGAGGTCCGCCAGGTTCACCCGCTCGAAGTAGCACTGCACCCCCGGCGGCAGCAGTGCCTCATTGCCCTTGCCATCTGAGAGCGTCGCCGCCTGCGAGTTCGTGCTCGCCGCCATGAGCGTGAACGTGGCCACGAGCTTGGCCGTCGACAGCGGCTTGTCGCCGCTGTCCATATCGACCTTCATGATGACGACATTCCGCACGGCCTACCTCCGAACTCGGTACGTGACGCTCAAGACGCTGGTGAACACACGGTGCTGCTCGAGCGACTCGGTTGACACCACGGGCTCGTGCGCGATGCTGACCCACGCCGCGTCCGTTGCATCGGGCAGACGTTTGAGACGAACGTGATCTGCGATCTCCTCGACGAGGTCCAAGAGTCCATCGATCTCGGCAACGTCATCCTCGGCCGGCAACTTCTTCTGCACACCGACGTCCAGGACGCACTCGAACGTGCTGCTCTCGCGGCTCGCCGCAGAGATGCCCGTGGTCCGGGGGACCACGGACACGCGGAGGTCCTTGAGGTCCTCCAGCGTGAACGCCGGTTGGAAGAGCCGCTGGG